>DFNJ01000020.1 GCA_002376005.1 Firmicutes bacterium UBA3570 | reverse complement strand
GCCTACCGAATGTTGATACGGACATGGCGGCATACACGTCGGCGGGGACGTTGCGCGCCGCCAGCTTCGTCTCTCCTGCTACCTCTTGATAGAGCTCTTTTCGATAGATGGGAATGGAACGGGGCGCTGAGATCCCCAACCGTACCTGGTCGCCCCGGATCTCCACCACGATTATCTCCACATCATCCCCCACCAGAATGCTCTCGTCCACCTTGCGAGTCAGCACCAGCATGGATGGTCTCGCCCTCCTTGGCGACACATTCTCCTCCCTGAGCCAACGCCTGCATCTCGTCAAATACGTAATGACGCACCCGGTACGGACAGCCGTCATCCAGAATCACCTGGATCGCCCTCCGGGTCTGACGGCATACCACCAGGGGAGCCCGGAGATTGGCGCTCATGCGTTCGGGCTGCCGAGGCACCACCACGAAAGCCAGGAATTCCAGGTCATCCTCATCCGATGCTCCAAGTAGTTGCAACACCTCTGCTCGCACGGGCGGGCGATATTGAGGGCGGAAATAGCGGGGATCCATCACCACGAACGCCAGTTCGGGATCGTCGAGCGACTGTAGCCAGGCCAGCGGGTAGTCGTGAGGGCGCCGAAGCAGGGCAAACCGCCGATGACCCGGAAAGCCTATCAACCCTCGAGGACATTCCAAAACCGAGTCAGGAGGCACCTCGATGCGTCCGAAGCGGGTGGTATCCAGTACGTGGAGGCGGTGTGCTTCGGCAGCTTGCATCGGTCATCACCTCAGGAAATGAATGAGACTGGGTTGTATGATGCGGCCGGCCGCGCTCAAGGCCACCAGATAAGCACTTTCCATCGCCCTCAGGTGCACCGCCTCTTCCGCCACGTCGATGTCCAAGGTGTCGGACAACAGCCGCTGGAATGTGTACGCCACTTCCTGCAGGCGGAGGGCCACGAATTCCAGCCGCTGCCCCTTGGCGCCCAGCTCCGCCCGGCAACCCAGCAGCTGATCGATGCACTGGTCCAGCTCCGCCAGCCGCACTTCTGATATGGCCTCGGTATCTCCGTTGTACATATCGGCGGCCAGCTGTTGCACCGCGGCAATGGCACCACCCAGCACCGTATCGCCTACCACATTGATCCCCAGAGTTATCCCTGCTCCGATCTCCCTGCGGATTTCCCCGCTGTCCCCCTGGTAAGTAACGGGATCCAGCGGGTCGGCGCCGGCCACGAAGGGCCTGGTCTTAGTTCGGTGCCCGGCGAATATGTAGCGGCCGGCGTACGACGTGTTGCCGATCTCCACCAGGTGATCCACCAGTTGGACCACCTCCGCCGCCAGTGCCTCTCGGGACTCCTGGGGTATGGTGTCGCTGGCCGCCGCCACCGCCAGCTCTCGTGCTCTCTGCAGTACCTCCACAGCACTGGCCAGCGCCCCTTCAGTGACCTCCATCCACCGCTGAGCGTCCTCCACATTGGCCTGGTAGCGAGCCACGTCGCGCAGCGCGCTCTGCAGCCGCATGCTGGTTATCGCGGCTCCCGGGTCGTCTGAGGGGCGATTGACGGTCCTGCCGCTTGCCAGACGCTGCTGATGGGTCACCAGCCGGTCTCGTACCTGACCCAGGGTATGAAGAATCTGGTCAATGAGAGAATTATGGCTCACGCGCAACTTGATCACCTCTCTTTGCGCCTACTACCGGCCGGTCATCCCCAGACGGTTGATGAGGATATCCAGCATCTCATCCAGCACAGTCATCAGGCGCGCTGCGGCTGCGTAGCTGTGTTCGTACCTGATCAGATTGGCCACCTCTTCGTCCAGGGAAACCCCAGAGATCGACTGACGGCGGCTCTCCAGCTGTCGGACCAGAAGCTTCTGGTTGTCCTGCATGCGCCGGGCTTCTTGGGCGCGAATGCCGGTGCGAGCTACCAGAGAACGGAAGAAATCGTCTACGGTGCCACCTACGAGATCTTCCATCCGCACGCCCGCGATCCGCAGGGCGTTCGCGCCATCACCGATCTCTCCGGTCAACGAAGCTGCGATATGCATGGGATCCGCCCGTACTTCACCGCTCAGCTGCAGGTTTGCCGCCGTCCCTCCGGGAACGAAGAAGTCCCGTCCGCTCAGGCCATCTGCGCCATAGCCCTCTCGGTGCAGCTCGTTCACCCGGTTGCACAGGGCGGAGGCCAGCTGATCCAGGTCCGACAACATCTCCGGTAGGAACTCATCGCGCATTTCAACCAGGGCTCGGATCTGGCCTTCCGGCAACATCACGGGCTGACCGATATCCACCCATCTCAGCTGTACCTGGGGATCGTCCTCCGAGTGAGCCACTTCTAAGGTGGACCATTCCTCACCGTCCACCAGGCTAACCCCACCCACATAGACGCGCACCGCCCCGTCCTCGCCCTCCCGCACCTGTACGTCCACCAGTCGCGCCAGGCGGTCGAGGAGGAAGTCTCTCTCATCACGAAGGTCGTTGGCCGTGCCTCCAGCGGCCTCCCCGGAGGTAATGCGCGCGTTCAAAGCGGCTATCTGCTGGGCGTGCAAGTTTATCTCGCTTACCAGAGCCCGCAGATTGGCATCCACGTCGCGCCGCAGCGCCCACAGCTGTTGGTGGTAGTGTGCAAAGGCGGTGCATAAGGTGTCCGCTTGTTGCCTCAGGGCTTCCCGGACCGCGATGCTTTCCGGGTTATTGGCCAGGTCCTGCCACGCCGACCAGAATCCATCCAACACCGACCTGAGGCCGGCTTCGCTGGGCTCGTTGATGATCACCTCTACCTGGGCTAACACATCGCCAGCTGCCTCCCAAGCAGCCAGGCGGCTGCTTTCGTGCCGCATCTGGGCATCGATGAAGGCACTGCGCAGCCGTTCCACGGATGCCACCGCGACTCCGGTGCCCATGAACTGAGTTTCACCATTACCCAGGGGACTCAGGATCTCCACCGGAGGCGTTGCCTGCAGTCGCACTTCCTGTCGCGAGTACTCCTTGCGGCCGGCGTTGGCAATGTTGTGCCCCGTCACCTCCAGCGCCTGCCGGTAGGCATCCAGAGCCCTGCGCGCGATTTCCAACCCGAAGAAAATCGACCGCAAAGCGGTCCCTCCTCAAGCTCGTTGGTCCACGTAGCTCACTACCGGCGAGGTCGGCTGACCCCGTCGATCGTAGCCCCCACCCTCAAGACCCATGACCCGCAAGGAGTATCGCACAAAGGCCAGCGACTGCTTCAGGAGTTGGGCGTTGAGTTCGTTCACCCGACCCAGCTCGTGCAGAACATCGCGCACCGCCATGCCTGTCCGGTACAAACGCTCCGCCTCCGACCCTTCGCTGGCCTCCACCAGCTGGGCCAGGGTCACGTCACCGCCCCTCAACCCCAGGGCCGCGGCCACCTTCTCCTGCATCGAAAGGCGCATGCTCTCCAGCTCACTCGCCCTTTCTATCAGCAGCGCCTCCGCCGACACCACCGCGTCCAGCTCATCGACGTTTCCGTCCATCAGGACCCGCTGCTTTCGCCTGCCCAGCTCGAGCAGTCGGCGGTATACCTCCAGCTGCTGCTCCAGGAGCTCGGCCATGTCCAGCAGCTTGATGCTGCTCACCCTAGCTCACCCACTCTCCGCTCAACGCAACCGATCTGCGAGCATCCTCTCCAGCATCCGCTCCGCAATCTCTCGCCCCGAGACCCGGTAGCGACCCTCGCGGAGCATAGCCTGCACCTTGGCCACCTTATCCTCCCGGACGTCGGGGAGCTTCCGGATGTACTCGGCGATGCGCCTTACCTCCTCGCTATCCGCCGAGAGCACCACCCGGTCAGCGGACTCCTGGCTTGATGTCTCCCGCGAGCGCTCCCCTGGCGACCTTACTGCCCGCAACTGTTGGGCGTAGGCCAGCAAGATGCTCTGCAGCTGGCTCCTGGAGATCATCACTCCGCCATCCCCCCTTCACCGCAGAGCACGGTCCCTTATTCAGTAATCGACTTCCGGCCTCGCTTACTTTAGCTCGTCTCCCGGATCAACTCTCCTGCCGCCGCTTGTCCATGATGCGATCGACCAGATACACGCGACCTCGAGCGGGCTCGTGGCTTGCATCTTTCAACCGGCGGGACAGCTCGCTCCGACACTCTGTGCATAACCTTCCCGAGGCAAGGGGCCTCCCGCAGCGCTCACAACACAGCTCCTTGGCAAATCCTTCCCGGGCGGTGAGACGTCCGGTACGCATGAAGTGCAGGATGGTAGATCGATCCACCCCAGTGGCCTGGTGGACCTGCTCGAGGTTGGCGCCGGGGTGTTCTTGCAGGTAGGCCCGTACCTTCTCGAAATCATCTTCCTGCTCCTTGAAGCAGTCAGGACAGAGCTGCTGCCCCGAAAAAACATAAAGCTTCCCGCAGCGGGAACAGTTCCTGAGGTTCACCGACGACCCCTCCCTAATCATATTCGGTCGCCGGCCACCATCACTTTAGTCGTTCATTGGTCCTTTCTTTCCCCCTGCCCTCCCTCAGCACGCTTCCGCTTTCCCTCGTACATGGCGTGGTCGGCAGCGGCCACCAGGGCCCGCTCATCATGCCCGTCATGCGGGTACACCGCCACCCCCGCGCTCACCGACAGACGAACCGGACGGCCGTTTGCTTCCCCGTCGAAACGATGATTGGCCACCGCTGTCGCAATCCTGTGGGCCACCCGTTCCGCTTCCGACCGGTCGGTGTTGGGCAGGATCACCACGAACTCGTCCCCCGCATAGCGCACCGCCACATCGGTATCTCGGATCACGCTGCGCAGGACGGAGGCATATTGCTGCAGGATGCCGTCTCCCACCTGGTGTCCGTACGCATCGTTGTACTGCTTGAAATCATCCAGATCCAGGTAGATCAGGGCTACCGGCTGCTCGGCCATCCGCGCCTTCCGCAGCTCCTCTGCCAGCCTCATGTACAGGTATCGGTAGTTGTAAAGGTTGGTGAGGGGATCGGTGATGGCCAAGTGCTGCGTGCGGCGATAGAGCATGGCGTTCTGTATGGCCACCGCCGCCTGGTGGGTCAGTATGTTGAGCAATCTGAGGGAATCGCGGTTGAAGCGTCCCGGCTCGCGATGCCCAACCGCGATGACGCCCACCGTCTGTCCCTCCACCCGCAGGGGAGCGGCCATCAACGATCTCGGCTGCCAGCTGGCCGGCAGTTCGTCACCAGCGTCGGGCTTCCGCAACAGATCCTCCACCAGCTTCGGCTCTCCATCCGCAGCGGCCTTGCCAATGATACCCTGTCCTTCGGGGATGCGAAAATCCCCGCCCAGTTCGTCACCTTGCGGCAGACGGCTAGCCGCCGGGTACAGCTCCTGCCGTAAGGAGTCTCGCAAGAAGAGGACGCAGCTGTCGCATCCCACCATCAGCTCCACTGCTTCCACCACGATGCCGAAGACGCGGTCCAGATCCAGGCTGGAGGTCATCTGCTGGGCCACCTCGTGCAGCACGGTCAGCTCCCGGTTGGCCCCGTGCAGGTACAGCTGCAACCTCAAGTTGTAGGCAACTGCCAGCAGACACAGATACACCCCGATGATGCCAGGTACACCGTAATGCCGGTACAGCAGGACGAACAGGAACCCCACCGGCACACCGAAGGCATAACTCAACAGATCCCACCTGACGACCTCGCGCCAGCGTTCCACATGATGCTGACCAGGATCGCGGAGGATGAAGTACGCGTTGACCAGCAGCTGGTTGACGACGAAGTAGCCGGGCATGAAGCACAAAGCTTCCGGGAACCCGGCCGCTACCCGGGGATCCACCCGTCCCACCAAAAGCCGGCATAGCGCAGCCCCTGCCCCCACGCTGAGGGCTCTCTGTCCAGAATTGAACAGGGTGACCCGCCAGGGACGCCGGCGAATAATACCGTTGCCCACCAGACTGCCCGCGGAAGCAATCACCAGGGCCGCCGGCTCGCCCCAGAGGATGTAGGAGGCCAGGGCCAGAGGGAAGGCTACCGTCAAGCGCGGCCCCCCGGGCACCTGGATCACCAAAGCTTCCACCCCGATCCCCAACAGGACGAACAACGCCAGAGGTCCCGCCTCTGCCCAACGCAGGTGGCCGAAATGAAACCCCAGGTAGACAACCCCTACAGCCCCCAGTGCCACCAAATACGCGTCGGCCAGGCGGTTTCCGCTAGCCACGAAGGCTTCCTCCTCTTCCCCCAGCGGTTAACCCCTGATTTCACCAATGACTATCCCAATCCCTGCTTTTTTCCATGGAATCTGTAGCGTTTCCCGTCGCTTCGGCCACCGCGCACGCGGCGGGCTGCGCCCGCAAATCGCAAAGCAGCACCCTGGGATGTCGGGCAAGAAAGAGGGCCATCTCTGCCGCGGCGGCCCGCCGCGACGTCAGGTTCACAAATGTGGCAGGCAGCCGCCTGCTAAGCCTTGTGAGCAGTGCTGTGGTTTCTTCCGCCGATCCCGCATCCACCACCACCAGCTCCACGGGCTCCAGGCACAGCTGTCCCCGCGCCACCCAGCCGGCCGCCGTGCGAAGAAAGTCTTCCAGGATCTCCGGGCGATCCTTCACCAGGACCACCACGCTGCATGACCGTTCGCCGGCTCGACCCCCCATCTGTCGGCGCACGGTGGCCACCAGTAACCACAGGCCACAAAGGGCGAGCAGCACCACCAGCCCCTGGATCCACTGGCTCACCCGCGATCCCCTCCTCGCTTTCCTCAGCCTACTGTATGCGGTCTCGCGGGCGTAGGTGCAGTCAATGGCCTCAGCTGCTCGAATCCCTCGATGCAGCAGCCTCCTGGCATCGGGCGTCCCCAAGTCCAGCAGCGGAACGCAGCACCTCCACCATGTCAGTTCGTTCCCAGGGCAGGTCCAGATCAGAGCGCCCGAAATGGCCGTAGACCGCCAACTGGCGGTAGATTGGTCGCCGTAGATCTAGCTTCCTGATGATGGCCGCCGGGCGGAAGTCGAAATGGGCTTTCACCAGCTGCTCGATCTCCGCGTCCGGCAGCTTGCCGGTGCCAAAGGTCTCCACCACTATGGATACCGGCCTGGCCACCCCGATGACGTAGGCCACCTGGAGCTCGCACCTGTCGGCCAGACCGGCGGCCACGATGTTTTTGGCCACGTACCGCGCCATGTACGCGCCCGAGCGATCCACCTTCGTGGGATCCTTGCCGGAGAAGCAACCCCCTCCGTGGCGTGCGTAACCACCGTAGGTATCCACCATTATCTTGCGCCCGGTCAAGCCCGCATCCCCCATCGGACCTCCCGTCACGAATCGCCCGGTGGGGTTGACGAATAATTGAGTCTCCTCATCCAGCATGTGCTCCGGGATCACCGGGCGCACCACGTGCTGCACGATGTCGTCTCTGATGACGTCCAAAGACACATCGGGTCGGTGCTGAGCGGAGACCACCACCAGATGCACGCGGGCCGGTTCCCCGTCTCGGTATTCCACCGTTACCTGGGTCTTGCCGTCCGGGCGGAGGTACGGCAATATGCGCATCTTCCGCACCTCGGCCAGCCGACGGGCCAGCTTGTGGGCCAGGTATATGGGCATGGGCATGAGCTCCGGAGTCTCGGTGCAGGCAAACCCAAATACCATTCCCTGATCACCAGCGCCGATCTGATCCAGCTCGTCAGCATCTTCAGCTCCCGTTCTCGCCTCCCAGGCCTGGTCGACGCCCGCAGCGATGTCCGGAGACTGCTCCTCAATGGCGGTGAGTACCGCACAGGTATCGCAGTCAAAGCCGTATTTGGCCCGCGTATATCCAATCTCTCTAAGAGTGCGCCGCACAATCCCGGGTATATCGACATAGCATTCGGTGGAGATCTCCCCCACCACCAGTACCAGGCCCGTCTTGACCGTTGTCTCGCACGCCACTCGCCCCAACGGGTCCTTTTCCAGGATGCCGTCCAGCACGGCGTCGGAGATCTGATCAGCTACCTTGTCCGGATGTCCTTCGGTGACCGACTCAGAAGTGAAGAAGAAACGATCCCTTCTTAAGAGATGCCTAGCGCGAACCACCATCCTCCCCCCCTATCAGACAGAGCTCACATCCCGCCACCCCGAGCTGGGCACGAATCCGGCTGCTGAGCTCCCTGGTCAGCTTCAGAGCTCTCTCCGCCTCCGAAACCGACAGCGACGCCAAGCCACATGCCGGGGTAACCAATGATTGGGCCGCCAGCTGGGCGCGATCCAGCCGGCACTTGGCCGCCAACCTTTCCATGGCCTCCAGCAGGCGATTCGCCAATCCCTCCACATCCTCGGCAGCCAGAGCTGCTGAGGTAGTGGGCACCATACCCCAGGCCAAGATCCCTCCCCGCAGCAGGAAAGACCGCAATGCATCCGGGTACAGTAGCAGGGTATCGAGATACTCATACGCGTCAAAGGACAGCACGTCCAGCGGCAAGTCAAGCAAAGCAGCCCAGTCGGTATTACCGCAACAGTGGACCCCGCGCAGCCCGGAGATGCTGCTGAGCACCTCACGAATCCATCCGTAGGCCCGCTCGCGGTCGTAGGCGAAGTGTCCGGACCCTATGGTGCTCAAGTAGGGTTCGTCGAGGAATATGAGGGTGGGAAAGCCGGTCAGGGCCATCTGCTTTTGCAGCCATGTGGCCTTGAGGGCAAGCAAATGCACCACCGCGTCCATGTACTCCTCGTCGTAGATCAGGGGCCGGCCTTCTGCGTCCCGCAACGCCAGCCCAAAGCTCACCGGTCCCGCCATCTGCCCCTTGAAGAGGCGTGTCTGCGACGGCAGGGTTGAACCAATGAACCACTTGAGGCCGGTGGCCCGGTCCAGATCCACCCCCACCGCGTCCAGGTCCCCATCCAGGTGCGCGCGGTAAGCCTGTAAGAGATTTGCCTCCCGGTCGGTGCGTGTATCCACCCACACCCGCAGCCCCTCCTCGCGTACCCCCGGGATACCGTCCACCAGCTGGCGGTACATGTCCTCGCGCGGATCCCTGCGCGGCAGCTGCGGCCAGAAGGGAACAACCCCGAAGTATGCAGTAATGACGGAGCAGACGTCCCGTACCTCTCGATGCGGAACACTGCCGATGGCGGTGGCGTGAAGCACGGTGATGGCTTTCGTGGGCATCACCCCCATACAAACTAAAACCTCTTCCGTCCGCGGACGCACAGAAGAGGCTCAAGGATGCATCCTCTCATCCCCCAGAACTGCAGCCGTCCGGGACGAGATGCCCCGGCAGCACTTCTGCTGGGATTGGCACCGATGCCGGGCGTACGCTGGATGAGGTTGGCGCCGCCACAGCCGGTTGCCGAGGGTTCATCGGGCCAGGCCCCTCCGCCTACTCTCGATGAGTGCTTTTCTGCTTATTTGATTGTCTAAACACCAGTATCCTAACACGAAAGCAAAATGCTGTCAATCTAGCTGCCCCGACCGCCCGGGCCGGGGATGCTGCTCTTACTCACAACAGCTGATCCGCCTCCACCTCGGCGAAAAGGATGATCGCCTCGGCTACCACCGCATCTCCGACCATTGCCCGCACTCTGCACTTGCCCATCGGCCCTTTCTTTCTCAGCAACTCCGCTTCCAGCACCAGCTGATCACCAGGCCTGACCGGACGCCGAAACCGCAGTTGATCCACTCCCGTCAGGACCCCCAAACGCCCCGCTGAGTCACCTCCTCCACCCAGGGCCACCGCACAGGTCTGCGCCATGGCCTCCAGGATCAGCACTCCGGGCATGATCGGAGTACCCGGGAAGTGACCCTGAAAGAACGGCTCGTTCATGGAAACGTTTTTCAGCGCCACCGCCTTTCGTCCCGGCTCCACTTCCAGCACCCTATCCACCATGAGGAAGGGGTAACGATGGGGAAGAAGCTCCCACGGGGCGGGCGTAGACACCTTCAATCCCTCCCTCCGCGTAGTCCGGCAGGGCCGGGAGGTTATCCCCACGGTGTATCCCTTTTCCAGGGCCAGGCGATTTCCTGTCATCTGCGCGCAAGTCATTCATAAATAGTCGCCACCACATCTCAACAGGACGGGGTCGGACTCCCTGTGCAAGCCCGACCCCTCGTGCGTATCCCTGAGTTTTGCGGCCGATTCCATCAGAGCCTGCGGCGTAATGTGCGGTAGAGCAGGTCTGCCAACCCCAAGCCACCGGCGCTGGCCAGTTTCCCGGCCAGCGCCTCATCCGCCAGATACTGGTAATGCTCTGCACCCGCCACCGACCCGATGGTCTGAATCCCCTTTCGCATCTCCCGCAATAGTTGCCTCCACAAAAGGGCTTCGAATTCCCGGCACGCGCGATACAGCCGGGCGTCAGCAGCGGAAGAACTGGAGTGCCCGTGACCGCCAAGCCGCTCAATCATAGCTCAGGCTCACCGCCTGAGCTGGTTGGCCACGGCCAGCATGTCGTCCGCCGTCTGCACGGCCTTGCTGTTCATCTCGTACGCCCGCTGCGCCACGATGAGATTGATCATTTCTTCCACCACCTGAACGTTGGACCTCTCCAGGAAGCCCTGGGCCAGACGTCCAGTCCCCCCACTACCGGGAGCAGTCTCGGTGGGCTCCCCCGCCTCCGGGGTGGCGCGGTACAGGTTCTGTCCCAGATTGTGCAGCGCAGCCGGATTCCGGAACCGGTAGAGCGGTATCTCCCCCACGGAACGGGGGGAGGCCTCGCCGGGGACCCTTGCAGTGATGGTACCTTCTGGAGATATGAGTATCTCAGTGGCATCGGCGGGTACCTCCCCCCTTCCCCGGACCTGGAGGAGGAAACCATCGGCGGTCACGATCCGCCCCCGCGCATCCAGCCGGAAACTGCCGTCCCGCGTATACGCTTCGGTGCCGTCCGGCAACAGGACTTTGAAGAAGCCCTCTCCCTGTATGGCCAGATCGAGAGGGTTGTCGGTCTGCTCAAGAGGGCCCATGGAGAAATGCCGGTAGGTCCCCGCCGGCCGTACCCCATGTCCCACCTGTATCGACTGCGGCAACACTTGATCGGCCAGGGTGGCGTCTGCCTCGCGGACGACCTCGTAGGGCAGGTCCTGAAAGTTCACCCTCATGCGCTTGAAACCGGTGGTATTGACGTTGGCCAGGTTGTTGGCGATGGTGTCGACGTTCAGCTGTTGCGCCACCATGCCCGAGGCTGCCGTCCAGAGTGCTCTTATCATCTCGCTCCCTCCCGTTTGGTGGGTAACCTTCGTCACTCGGTAACCCTGGAGCCCGCTGCAGCGGTCCGGCCCCGGCTCATGCCCTGCCGATCTCGTTGACGGCACGATCCAACAGCTCGTCGTGTGCCCTGATCGCCCGGTGGGCGGCCTCATACGCCCTCATCACCGAAATGAGCGCCACCATTTCCCGCACCGGATCCACGTTGGTCATCTCCAGATATCCCTGCCTGATGGTCACCTCCGCCACCTTCGGCTCGGGGCCACCATCGCGCCGGGCAAAGGCGCTGGGACTGACCTTGACCAGGGCCTCCGGAGGTAGCCAGCGGAGCCGCAACCGCCCCACCACGCTGCCCTCATGACTCACGGTGCCATCGGGGGCTATAGTTGGCGGGCCGCTCAACACCAGGGGCCCTTCTTCCCCCAGCACCCTCCGGCCGAAGGGGTCCTGCAACGTTCCGTCAGCACCCAGCACGAAATCACCTCGCCGGGTGTAAAGGATTTCGCCTTCGGCATCCTCCAGGACGAAAAAGCCCTCCCCTTCCAGGGCCAGATCCAGAGGTCGGCCCGTACGCTGAAGCTCTCCCGGCTGCATCGAGAACAGTATTTCCTCGATGGCCGCCCCCAGGGAGATGGAACCCACGGGTGCCGCGGCGGTCACCATGCCTGCCGGATCGCGGTAGCGGGAAAGAAAGATGTCGGGAAAGGACCGTTGGATGGGAACATCTTTCCTGAAACCGGTGGTGCTCACGTTGGCCAGGTTGTTGGCGTGCACATCAAGTCGCGTCAGCAGGCTACACATGCCGGCCGCGGCCGCGTACAATCCCCGCTGCAATTCCCAAACCCCCTTCAAAAGCATCGTCCCTCGGCCGGGGCCGAGAGACGCCAAGCTCATGAATGCATCCGACATCTCCTTCGGCAACCCGGCTGTCTGGTATCACCAGACCCGTGGCTTTGCGCCCCCGCCTCTCGACGGGTTTGCCCTTTCGGGAAGACGTCCCTCAATTTTCGGTGCTTGGTGCATTCGACGTTTTGGTCAAAATTCCTTCCAAATCTGCCAAAAAATTTTTTGCCAGCTCATGTCACCATCTCCTGCTGGGTTGATGCTGGAGGATGTGATCCTGATAGGTCTGGAACGCCTCCAGCGCTTTGCCCGTGCCCCTGGCCACGCACGAGACCGGGTCGTCGGCCACGTTCACCGGAACTCCCGTGGTCTCGGCGATGAGCCGGGCCATGCCATCCAGCAGGGCTCCACCGCCGGTGAGCACGATCCCCTTGTCCATGATGTCGGCCGCCAGCTCCGGGGGCGTACGCTCCAGCGCGGAGCGGATGCAGTCCACGATCTGCCCCAAGGGCTCTCTCATGGCTTCATTGGTTTGACTGGAGCTCAGTTCCACCGTCTTGGGGAGACCGGTGATGAGGTCTCGCCCCCGCACTTCCATCGTCAGGTCGCGGTTGCCGGGGTAAGCGGTACCGATCTGGATCTTGATCTCCTCCGCCGTCCTCTCCCCGATCATCAGATTGTGCTCTTTCCTCAGATACCGAGCGATGGCCTCATCCAGTTCGTCGCCCCCCACCCGCAATGACTCGCTGAGCACCACCCCGCCCAGAGACAGCACCGCCACATCCGTGGTGCCTCCGCCGATGTCCACCACCATGTGCCCGCTGGGCTCGATGATATCCAATCCCGCCCCTAACGCCGCCGCCAGCGGCTCCTCAATGAGAGCAGCCCGATAAGCCCCCGCCCGCACTGCGGCTTCCAGTACCGCCCTGCGTTCCACGGAGGTGCCTCCCGACGGGATGCACACCATCACGCGGGGGCGCAACCACAGTCTGGACCCGCAGGCACGCGACAGGAAATGTCTCAGCATGGCCTCGGTGACCTCGTAATCGGCTATGACCCCATCCCGCATGGGCCTGACGGCCACGATATTGCCCGGCGTCCTCCCTATCATGCGCCGGGCTTCTTGCCCAATGGCCACCAGCCGCCGGCTCTCCCGCTCCATTGCCACCACCGACGGCTCGTTCAGCACGATCCCCCGCCGTTTCACGTATACCAATACCGTCGCGGTCCCCAGATCCACCCCGATATCCGGCCGGAGTTCCACTGCCGATGTCCTCCTCGACGCCTGGCATCACTTGCTAGGTTCTACGGCCCGTGGAACTTACCCTCTTTGTCCGCGCCCGGTACTTTCTGCGGGTGGCCTCCCCACCCCTGAGATGTCGTTCCGCCTTGTTTTGATCCAGTACCGTCCTGACCTTCCGCGCCAGGTCGGCATCAATCTGGGGCAGCCTTTCGGTGACATCTTTGTGGACGGTGCTCTTGGAAACTCCGAAAACCTGGGCCGCCTGCCTGACCGTGGCGCCGGTTTCCCAGATATGTTCCCCCACCTCCACCGCCCGTTTCGCGATGAGTTCGTTCAACTGGCCTCCTCCTCACCGGCCCCGATGCTAGTACATGTATATGACCGCCCCGGATCAAAAAGTTCCGTCGTCACTCCATCCAGGCCATGGGGTCAACCGCCTTCCCATCGATGAGTACCTCGAAGTGCAAATGCGGGCCGTCGGCACACTCCCCCGGGCCAGGCTCGCCCACGGTGCCCACCTGGTCGCCGGCCGCGACACGATCACCCACCCCCACGCGGACCGATCCCAGGTGGGCGTACACCGTCTCTAACCCACCGCCGTGCTCGACTTTAAGCCACAGACCCATCTCCCAGCTGGTCCCCACAGCCACCGTGCGTCCCGCTGCCGCACAGCGCACCGGCGTCCCCACAGGGGCCGCGATGTCAACTCCTGGGTGCCAGCGCCAATCCCGAAAGGTGCCGGAGTACTGCCAGCCGAAGGCCCTGATCAGCCTGCCGGAAATGGGCCACAAAAGCCTCTGAGGAACCTCCACCTCGGCTTCCTGCACCGAGGGGGCAGGAGCAGCAACTGCCGGCTGGCCCTGAGCTGGGCCTTCCGAAGCGTCCTGAGCAGCGTGCGATGCGGGCTGCATTGAGGCAACAGCGGTGCGGAACCGGAGCGCCGCGGCCACCGCGCCCAGCACCGCCCCAACGACCAGAAGGCCGGCCAGCATCCAGGGCAGGGGGTGAGCGCAAAGCTTCCGCACGGAGACCACCTCGTGGTAAATTCTTCCCCGTTGCAACGGCGCCTATGCGCGTCACTCCCCGAAGAGAGGCACCACCTGCACGCCCTGATAGTAATACTGGAGGATCTGCCTGAAGTCGTAGCCGGCTCGGGCCAGGCCGTCCGCCCCGTACTGACAAAGCCCAACCCCGTGGCCTGACCCGTAGGTGATGATCACCACGCCGTCCTCCTCCGCCCGCCATACCAGGCGGGTGGACGGCAGTTCCAGCAGCTGGCGCAGCTGGGTCCCCGACCAGGTGCGGTCGCCCCAGCGAAGGAACATCAGCCTCCCCGAGCGGTCGGCGGCCAGGGCAGGCGTGGTGTCCGATGATGCCCACACCGGTACCGCCGGCTCGCCCAGCAGTGCCGCCAGCTCCTGGTACCGGAAGCGTCGTTCGGTGCGATAATGGGGCGAATGCCTATCCCAGGCGCAAGGGACCCCCACCAGGTACGGTTCGGCACGACCCCACACGCTGGACGAATCAGCAGTGTGCCCTCCACAAGTGCTGTGGTAGACGGGATCGATGATGAGACCCCGGTAGGTGAGGATCAGCCCCCGGGTGGCGGCCACCGCCTCGGCCAGTCTGCTGAGGTTACGCGCGGCCTCATGCGACGGCCAGCGGTCCAGCAGCGCCTGAGTGGGCAGCCACCCCTGGCAGTGGTTGGGATCGTCGCAGACATCAGCCTGGGGATGTCGCTCACATCCCTGGCCACCGAAATACCGCAAGCGGCGGCAGGCATAGGTGCGCGCGGCCACGGCCTGCGCCTTCAGGGCCTCCATGGCGAAATTGGCCGGCATTTCCGTCCCCAGCACACCCAGCACGTACTCCTCCAGCTCCACCCTCACCAGCTGCCCGGTGGCAGTGCGAAAGACGCACACCTCCAGCCGGGGGACCGAAGCCAGGGTGGGTGGCTCGGGCGGCGTGGTGCCCTGAGGAAGGACGAGGAGGGTGGGAAGAAGAACCACGGTGAGGAACACGAACCCGCCCACGGCGGCCAAGTATGCGCGCATACCCCGCTCCCCTTCCAGCTCATCTATCTTTATGCCCGCTGTGGGCAGGTATGCGCCCAAGCTAGAGAATGGACGGCGGAAACCAGGGCCTCACATCTCTCCCGCCGCCCGCAGTCTGGCGATGGCCCGCTCCAGGGCCGCCTTGGCGCGGGCATGATCGATATCCCCCCGCTGCGACCGCAGACGCTCCTCGGCGCGCCGCTTGGCGGCCAGGGCCCGGGCAATGTCGATTTCGTCGGCCCGCTCCGCGGCATCAGCGAGGATCACCACCCGGTCAGGCCGTACCTGCATGAACCCCCCGGAAACCGCCATCCGAAGTTCGATCCGCTGCTGCTTGGCCCGCAATACACCGGGGCGAAGCACGCAAACCAGAGGGGCGTGGCGCGGCAGGATGCCCAGCTCTCCGTCCACGGCCCGCGCTACCACCATCTCCACCTGTCCGCTGAACACCACCCGCTCCGGAGTGATTACCCGGAGCTCCATGGTGTCGGCCATGGCTCACTCCCTCCTGGCTTTCTCCACCGCTTCTTCTATGGTACCGACCATGTAAAACGCGTGCTCCGGTAGGTCATCGTGCCTGCCCTCCAGGATCTCCCGGAAGCCACGGATGGTGTCGGACAGGCGCACGTAGCAGCCCTCCCGGCCGGTGAACGCTTCCGCCACGAAGAACGGCTGGGTGAGGAAGCGCTGGATTCGGCGGGCCCGGTGAACCACTATCTTGTCTTCCTCCGACAGCTCATCTATGCCCAGTATGGCTATGATGTCCTGCAGCTCCTTGTACCGCTGCAGGATTTCCTGCACTCCCCGCGCCACCCGGTAATGTTCCTCCCCCACGATGCGCGGATCCAGGATGCGCGAGGTGGAAGCCAGGGGATCCACCGCAGGGTACAGCCCCATCTCGAATATCTTGCGGTCCAGATTGGTGGTGGCGTCCAGGTGGAGGAAGGTGGTGGCCGGCGCGGGGTCAGTGTAGTCATCGGCGGGCACGAAGATGGCCTGGATGGAGGTGATGGAACCCCGCTTGGTGCTGGTGATCCGCTCCTCTAGGGCCGCCAGGTCCTGCGCCAGGGTGGGCTGGTAACCCACGGCGGAGGGCATGCGCCCCAGCAGGGCGGAGACTTCCGATCCCGCCTGCACGAAGCGGAAGATGTTGTCGATGAACAACAATACGTCCCGACCTTCCACGTCCCGGAAGTACTCGGCCATGGTCAGGGCGGTGAGACCCACCCGCATTCTGGCCCCCGGCGGTTCGTTCATCTGGCCGAATACCAGGGTGGTCTTGCTCAGGACGCCCGATTCCTTCATCTCCAGCCACAGGTCGTTGCCCTCGCGGGTGCGCTCACCCACCCCGCCGAACACGGAATATCCACCGTGCTCGACGGCAATGTTGTGGATGAGCTCCATAATGAGGAAGGTCTTGCCCACTCCCGCGCCCCCAAACAGTCCGACCTTGCCGCCCCGGGGATAGGGAGCAATGAGATCGATCACCTTGATGCCCGTCTCCAGGATCTCGGTGGCGGTTTCCTGCTCGGCCAGGGATGGAGAAGGACGGTGGATGGGATAATAGTCCGCTGCCTCCGGGGGGCCCAGGTCGTCGATGGGCTCGCCGAGAACGTTGAATATCCGTCCCAGGGTGCCCGGCCCCACCGGCACGGTGATGGGCTTGCCCGTGTCCACTGCCTCCATACCCCTGACCAGCCCATCGGTGGAGTCCATGGCCACGCAGCGCACGCGGTCATCTCCCAGGTGCTGCATGACCTCCACCACCAGGACGTCCCCGCCGGTGGTCCTGGCTCCCAACACGCGAGATTCCTCGGTGAGTTTGATGTGCACCGCGTTATAGAGTTCCGGAAGCTGGCCGTCGGGGAATCTTATGTCCACCACAGGGCCCTGTATCTGAACCACGTGACCAACGCGCACTCAAACACCTCCCTGCTTCTTCAAGGCGTCGGCACCGCTGACGATCTCAATGATTTCTCTGGTGATCGCCGCCTGCCGGGCGCGGTTTCTTTCCAGGATCAGCCGGTCGATCATCTCCTGCGCATTCTCCGTAGCCGAATCCATGGCGATCATCCGCGCGGCATGCTCGGAAGCCTTGGACTCCAACAAAGCGTGGAAAAGCACCGTGTTCACGTACCTGGGCAGCAGCGCGCGCAGCACCTCTTCCGCCGAGGGCTCGTACAGCACCAGCGGTGCAGGGCCCTCCCGCCGCCCCGCCTCGGTTTCGGGCAGGGGAAGTACCTGCAGCACCTGAGGGCGATGCACCGCGGTGCTCACGAACTTGGTGAACACCAGGTGCACGGCCGCGCACTGGCCATCTCTCATGAGCGCCACCACCCGCTCACCAACTCGCCGGGCGTCCTCCCAGCGGGCTTCGTCGCCCAAACCGGTGTACTCGGCCACCAGTCGATACCCGCGGCGTCTCAGGTAGTCCCGCGCCTTCCTGCCCACCGCAATCACCAGTGGTGCCTCTTCCTTACGGAGTGCCGCCTCCGCCATGCGCAGGACATTGGCGTTGTACGACCCGCATAGTCCCCGGTCGGCAGTCACCACCACGAAGCAGGCCGGACCGGGTCCCCGATCAACCATGAGGGGATCCAGATCCGGCGCGTGGTGGCGACGCAGTACCAGGAGCACCTCTCGCATGCCATCCGCGTAAGGGCGCCCTTGTCTGGCGTTGGCCTCCGCACGGCGGAGCTTGGTGGCAGCCACGATCTTCATGGCCCTGGTTATCTGCTGGGTGTTCTGAATGCTCCGGATGCGCCGGTTGATGTCCCTGACCGTCGCCACGGTCTCGATCCCCCCGTATCTGCTCCGGTTGCGCTAGCAGTACATGGTCGTATTCTACCGGCCGCTCATTGTCGAGCCAGGAACTGCTGCTTAAACTCCAGGATGGCTCCCTTGAGCTCCTCCTGGTCTTCAGGAGTGAGGTCCTTGGTCTCGCGTATTCTCCTGCCGATTTCCGGGTAATTGGTGGCGAGGAATTCCCGCAAACCTCGCTCGAATTCGCCCACCTTCTCCACGGGAATGTCGTCCAGAAAACCGCTGGTTCCCGCGAATATCACCATCACCTGCTCCTCCACCGGCATGGGCGCGTACTGCGGCTGCTTCAGCAGCTCCATCAAGCGTTCGCCGCGTGCCAGCCTGGCCTGAGTGGCCTTGTCGAGATCGGTCCCGAAGCGGGCAAAGGCCGCCAGTTCCCGGTACTGCGCCAGATCCAGCCGCAGGCGACCGGCCACCCGGTTCATGGCCGGAATGCGCGCCTTACCGCCCACCCGGGACACCGATAGACCCACGTTTACCGCCGGACGGAATCCCGCGAAGAACAGGTCGGTCTCCAGATAGATCTGCCCGTCGGTTATGGAAATGACGTTGGTGGGTATGTAGGTGGAGATGTCCCCCGCCTGGGTCTCTATGATGGGCAGCGCGGTGAGAGAGCCCCCACCCATCTCGTCGTTCAGCCGCGCCGCTCGTTCCAGCAGCCGCGAGTGCAAGTAGAAGATGTCTCCTGGGTAGGCCTCGCGACCGGGCGGACGGCGCAACAGCAACGAAATGGTGCGATAGGCCACCGCGTGCTTGGACAGGTCGTCGTACACCACCAGCACGTCCCGGCCGGCGTACATGAAATGCTCCCCCATGGCACAGCCACTGTAAGGTGCGAGGTACTGTAGGGGAGCGGGCTCATTGGCGGTGGCGGCCACCACGATGGTGTAGTCCATGGCGCCGTAATCCTGGAAGGTCTTGATGACCCGGGCCACGGTAGAGGCCTTCTGCCCGATGGCCACGTAAATGCAGATGACGTCCTCATCCCGCTGATTCAGGATGGTGTCCACCGCCAGCGCCGTCTTACCGGTGCCGCGGTCCCCGATTATCAGCTCGCGCTGGCCCCGGCCGATGGGAATCATGGAGTCGATGGCTTTCAATCCGGTCTGCAGGGGGGTATCCACGGGCAGGCGCTGCGTCACCCCGGGGGCCTTGAACTCCACGGGTCGGTACCCCTCCGGCTCGATGGGCCCCAGCCCGTCCAGCGGCTGACCCAGGGCGTTCACCACCCGGCCCAGCAAAGCGTCACCCACCGGCACCTCCACCACCCGGCCGGTCCGCCTGACCACGTCCCCTTCCTTGATGTGCCGATCCGGGCCCAGGATCACGCATCCCACCGTCTCGTCTTCCAGGTTGAGCACCATGCCGTACACTTCGCCCGGGAACTCCACCAGCTCGCTGGCCATGGCAGAGTTCAGCCCATATACGCGGGCAATACCGTCGCCCACCTCCAGCACGGTGCCCACATCCACCATTTCCGTCTCGATCTCATACCTCTTCAGCTGTTCCCTGATGATGCTGGATATCTCTTCCGGTTTCACGCTCAACCTCAGTTCACCTCAACTTCCAAGGGCCTTTCCTTGAGACGGCGGCGCATTATCTGCAGCCTGCGTACCACCGTGTTATCGATGATCCTGTCTCCCAGAACCACCCGTAGCCCGCCAATCATCCCCGGGTCCACGGAGGTCCGGATCGTCACCCGCCTGGCGAAAAGGCGAGACAGCGCCCGCTGGATCTCTTCCTCTTCCGCACGGCCCACGGGATGGGCTACCGTCACCTCCGCCAGTACCTCCCCGCGCAAGTCCGCCCGCAGGCGCTCGAACTCGCTCACCACCGCTCGAAGCCTGCCCCACCGTCCCTTGCGAAGCAACAGTTCCAGCAGTCGGCGCACCAGCGGTAACGCATCCCGGGCAACCTGGTCCAACAGCTGCAGTTTCTCCTCCTGGCCGACGCGAGGATGCTTGAGGGCCACTTCCAGTTCCGGGAGCCCATCCAGTAACGATATCACCCGCTCCAGGGACTCACTGACCGCCGCGATCAACTCCTGGTCCCGCGCCACCTCCAGCAGCGCCCTGGCATATTTCCGGGCTACCGGGTCTGGTCGAATGCTCAATCGCCATTCCCCACTTTCTCCACCAGCTCCCGCACCATGCGCCGGTGATCGTCGGCGGTCACCGCCCGACCCAGGAGTTTCTCCGCCGCCATGATGGTGAGGTCCACCACCTCGTCCCGGAGCTCGGTGAGCGCCTTGTACTTCTCCTGCCGGATCTCCAAGCGCGCCGCCTCCAGAATCCTCCGGGCCTCCTCGCGGCCCTGCCGGATGATCTGTTCTTTCATTTCCTCGGCCTGGCGCCTGGCCTGTTCGCGGATTTGCCGTGCCTCTTCGCGGAGCTTGCGCATCTCTTCCTCGTAAGATCGGCGCATCTCCTCCGCTTCCTTCCTGGCGGCTTCTGCCTTCTGGAGGTTGTCGGCGATCTCCCCCCGGCGAGCCTCCACCACTTCCGCGATCCGCCGCCAGAAGATCCGGCGCAGGACCAGAAACAACACGGCGAAGTTCAGTATTTGCAGCGCCAGCGTCCAGTTCAGTTCAACCATCTGGGCCTCCTCCCGCCCTGTCTGCTTCTCACAGCAGGCGGATGAACGGGTTGGCGAACATCAGGATGATCGCGATGACCAGGGAGTATATGCCCGTGGTCTCCGCCACCGCCTGGCCAAGCAGCATGGTCTGGATGATCACTGAGCGGGCTTCCGGCTGGCGGGCCACAGCTTCCGCTGCCTTGCCGGCCGCGTATCCCTGGCCGATTCCCGGGCCCACTCCCGCGATCATCGCCACACCCGCGCCCAGCGCCGATGCCGCCAGCACAAATGCCTTGGGGTCCATTCCATCTACCAACGCCATCCCCTCCTCAAATGTCAACGCACTGGTCCCTCACTCCATGGCCAGCGCAATCAGTACCATGGAAAGTATGGCAAAAATGAAGGTCTGCAGAAACCCCACGAACAGATCGAAATATGCGTGGAAGGGCACGGGGATCAGAACGGGCGCGTAGAAGTATACGAGGCCCAGAATGAGGTACCCTCCCAGGATGTTCCCGAACAGTCGGAAGGACAGCGAAATGGGCTTGGCCAGCTCCCCGGTTATGTTGAAGGGCAGGAACAGGGGTATGGGCTCGAGCCAGCTGCGCAAGTATCCCCTGAGGCCCTTGGTCTTTATGGAGAAGTAGTGGATGCTGAAAAAGGTGATGAGCGCCAGCCCCAGGGTGGTATTGAGATCGGCGGTGGGCGGCCGCAAACCAAAGAGACCACTGATGTTGGAAAGGAAGATGAATACCATCAGGGTTCCCACGTAGGGCAAGAACCCTCGCCGGCCGGGTCCCATGGCGGAGACCACCAGGGACTCCACGCCCTCGTAGATCATTTCCAGCACCATCTGGGCGCCTCGCGGTATCCGACGCAACCGGCGGGCCAGCAGGTAGGCGACAACAATCACCACCGCCATTATCAGCCAGGTGTTGACCACCGTTTCTGTGACCACCACTGGCCCCACCCGGAATACCTCGCGGGGGGGCGGGACGGTGAAGGTTCTTGGTTGCAATCGAACCTACCTCCAGGATTCAGCTGGTCTCCAGTCCTTCTCGCCAGACGTGCCAGAAGATGGCCACCCGCACCGTGAGCAGTCCCGCCGCCGCTCCGGCGAGAGCGTGGACCGACCTGGTACCCACCAGCACCAGAACCGCCCCCGTGAACAGGTAGCGGACCAGGTACTGACTGAAGCTGTACAACGCTGCCCGCTGGCCCATCCCCAGAGCACGGGTGATGCTTCGGCTCAGCATGTAGAAGTTGAGCTGGGCGAGGCCCGCCCCCAGCACGACTCCCACTGCCACCTGCCGCCACCCCAGCAGCAGGGCTGCCGCCACCGACGCGCCCGCCAGAATGGCCGCCTTCTTCGCTATTCGCGCCGCCAGGCCTCCGGCCACCACTCCTACTGATCCTCCTTATCCATCAAACGCTTGACCAGCCCGTAGGCGTTGCGCGCACCCCCCGCCAACCCCAACAGCAGGCCCAACACCAGTAGCAGCGGCGCGCTGCCCAGCCGGTCATCCAGCCAGCGGCCAGCTAGTGCACCGAGCAGGGTGGGCACCACCACCGACAGGCCCAGCTCGGTGAGCAGCGCCAGGTACCTGACGAACTGCAAGCGCCCGCGGGAGGGCACAGGAAACCCCTTCCTCGCGCGAAATCACACCGATATTCTACCCCAGGCGTATACCCTTGACAACCTAACGAAAGGCCGGAGACCCGGCTCACAGGCTTGATATGTTCTACACCCCGGGTACGAATCCTGCTGCAGCCTGCAGCTCAGCGCGACCGTAGCTGCGGGGCACGAAAGGGCTCGGGAGGTCGGGGCCGGAAGCCGAAGTGATACTCAAGGGCATCGGCGATGCGCTGCGCCGCACGCCCGTCCCCGTACGGGTTGGGAGCCGAGGCCATCCGGCGCCGAGACTCGGGGTCCTCCAGCAGGCGCACCGCGGCGGCAACGATGGACTCGGTGTCCGTACCCACCAGGGCCACGGTGCCGGCCACCAGTGCCTCCGGCCGCTCGGTGACCTCTCGCAGGACCAGAACGGGAGTGCCCAGGGCAGGAGCCTCCTCCTGTACCCCCCCGGAATCAGACAGTATCAGGTAGGCGCGAGCCATGAGGTTCACCCATTCCGGATAGGACAGGGGTTCGGTGAGCGTGATGCGGGGATGCTGCCCCATCTCCGCCACCGCCTCCATCACTTCCGGATTCCGGTGCACGGACAGCAACATGCTCACGTCGGGTGCCCGCTCCACCACCAGGCGGAATGCCCGGCAAATGCGCCGGAGGGGGGGACCGAAATTCTCCCGCCGGTGTACCTCGGCCAGTATCAGCCTCTTGCCCGTTTCCAGCAGCTGGCGCACCCGCCGGTCCCGGAACTGGTAATCCCGCCTGGCAGTGGCCAGCACCGCATCAATGGCGGTGTTACCGGTGACGAAGATGGCCTCCTCGCGGACTCCCTCCGCCAAGAGGTTGGCCCGCGCCACCACGGTGGGACAAAAGTTCAGCTCCGCCACGCAGGCCACCAGCCTGCGCATCATTTCCTCCGGGTAGGGCGCGTACTTGTTGCCGGTGCGCAAGCCGGCCTCCACATGAGCCACCGGGATGCGCTGATAGAAGGCAGCCAGCGCGGCCAGGAAGGTGGTCAGGGTGTCGCCGTGCACCATGACCATCTGGGGACGCTCGCGGGCCAGGATTTCTTCCAGGCGACACAACACCCGGGTGGTCAGCCGGGTGAAGCTCTGTCGTGGGGTCATGGCGTCCAGGTCGTATTCGGGCACCAGTCCGAAATACTCCAGCACCTGGTCCAGCATGTCGCGGTGCTGGGCGGTGACCACCACCGTCACCTCGAATGCATGCGGCCGTTGCCGAAGGGCGGCGATCACCGGAGCCATCTTGATGGCCTCAGGTCGGGTGCCGAAGATGACCATCAGTTTAGCCCGGTGGGTGCTGCTCCTCACGGAAATCCTCCTCAGTGCCGCCCCAGGCGGTTGGGCCGGATCTGCAGAAGCCCCAGGCGACTGGCCACCACCAGTGACAGCACCACCACCATGGCCACGATCACCAGGCCCAGGCGCGCGTTGCCGCCACCGATAAGCACCGCCCCCAGCCCCAGGCACCCGCTGACCCCGTACATCACCAGCGCCACCTGCCTTTGGGTCAAACCCAATTCCAGCAGGCGATGGTGCAGGTGCTCACGGTCAGCCTGGTATATCGGTCGGCCGTTGAGCAGCCGGCGCACCACGGCGAAGGACACGTCGAACAGCGGCAGTCCCAGGGCCAGCACCGGGATCAACAGAGCCACGGTGGTGGCGCTCTTGAGCGTTCCCTCCACCGAGATGGCGGCCAGCGCGTACCCAAGGAACATGGATCCCGCATCCCCCATGAAGATCTTGGCCGGGTTGAAGTTGTAAGGGAGGAAGCCCAGCGCGCAGCCCGCCAGGGCGGCGGTCAGCGTCACCACGTGGGCTTGTCCCGCCCGCAGGGCCACGAAGAGAAGGGTCAGCGAAGCGATGGAGCAGATCCCGGCAGCCAGACCGTCCAGTCCATCCACCACGTTGACCGTGTTGATGACGATGATCATCCACAGGACGGTGAGGGGGATACTGTAGGCACCCGCGTACCACATGCCCCCCAGGGGGTTGGTTATCCACTCTATCCGGACCCCGAACCATACCGTCAGCAGGGCCACCGCCACCTGACCGGCCAGCTTGGCCGCGGGGTGGATCCCACGGAAATCATCCACGATGCCCAAGGCCACCATCGCCGCACCGCCCAGGAGAATCCCCCACATCTCCCGGCCGCCCGTGCCCCGGGCCACGACCGTGAGGGCGAAAGCAGCGAACATGGCCAATCCCCCCAGGTGGGGCATGGGACGGGCGTGCACGCTGCGGGCCACCGGCCGATCGTAGGCCCCAACTCGCACTGCCAGGCGCTTGGCAACAGGTGTGAACGCCAACGTCAGCAGAACTGCTAAGCCCAGCGGCAGCCCCACCACGTCCACCTCAGTCGCCCTCCTCCGCCGCCCTGGCCTGGTCGTGGTCCATCTTTTCCAGCACTACCCCCGCCTGGCGCATCAGATCCACCGCCAACTGGTCGGGATACCCATCCGCGTACTTGACCGTGCGGATACCGGCATTGATGATCATCTTGGCACACACCGTACAGGGAGCCACCGTCGTGTACAAGATCCCGCCCTTCAGGCTCACCCCGTACAGCGCTGCCTGGATTATGGCGTTCTGCTCCGCATGCAGTCCCCGGCACAACTCGTGGCGCTCACCGGAGGGTACCTTCAGCTGCTCGCGAAGGCAGCCGGTCTGCGAGCAATGAGGCAGGCCTGCCGGAGCACCGTTGTACCCGGTGGACAGGATGTGCCGATCCTTGACCACAATGGCCCCCACCTGACGCCGGAGGCAGGTTGACCGCTGCGCCACTACCCGCGCGATGCACATGAAATACTCATCCCAGGGAGGTCTCTCATCCATCATGTGCTGTCTCCTGCCGAATCTCCGGTCACACCAGTTGTCCCCGCCCAGATCCCCAACTCCCTGAAGAGTGGCACGCCTGGCCGGACCCCGCGAGCCCCAGCTGCGGCAGGTTCACATAATACTCGACCAGTAACTATTCTTCCTCCTGGTGATAGCACCCAGCAAGCACCTCCCCCGGCCGACAGTGGGCAACGCTCCCGCCCCAATCCGCACTGACCGCTGGTGGGAACGCTGGCCCTGGGTAGAAAAACCCGCCCGCATCGGCGGGTGCGGTTTGATGTCCCCTGGGGAGACCCCCCATTGCCCGAGGCAGCACAGCCTTCATCTGCCTACTTCCCCGGATCGTCCTGGTCATACACTGCCCGTTCCCCCCCGATGAGCGGTGGGCGGACTCGCGCGGCCACCACTGGCGCCTGCCCCACGTGGGTCACGGAGGTGCGAACGGGAACCACTACCGGCCTCAAATGCATCCCGATGAGCGTGTGCCCGATATCCAGGCCAGCTCCCGCCTGAACCGCGGCCACCACCACCGGCCGTCGAAATCGTTCCATAGCCATGGCGGCCAGCGCTCCTCCCGCCTTGGGTACCGGTCTGACCGAAACCCGCGTCAGCCGGTGCTCGCGGAAACACTCCCACTCTACCACCAGCGCGCGGTTGAGGTGCTCGCAGCACTGCACCGCCAGATGAAGGCCAGTGCCTTCCAGCTGGGCCAGGATCCCCTCCAGCACCGCGGAGGCCACCGGGCTGCTGGGTGCAGAGCCGATCTTTCGCCCGACGATCTCGCTGGTGCTGCAGCCCGCCACCACTATGTCCCCGGGCTCAAGCCGGGCCACCGACAGGAGTTCCTTCGTCAAGAGCCCTACCTGGCTTCTTATCTCCTCCAGGTTCATCGATTCTTCCTCTCCAGTTCCTCGATCTTGGCCACACGCCTTCGGTGCCTCCCGCCAGCGAATTCACAGCCCAGATAGGTTCGCGTTATCTCCCAAGCCAATGCAGGACCGGTCACCCTGCTGCCCAGACACAGCACGTTGGCATCGTTGTGCTCCCGGGCCGCCCGGGCGGAGTATACGTCCCCGCACAGGGCAGCCCGAATGCCCGGGATCTTGTTGGCCGCTATGCACATCCCGATGCCGGTCCCGCACACCAGGATGCCCCGGTCGAACTCCCCCTTCGCCACCCGGCCAGCGAGCTCGACGGCCAGATCGGGATAGTCCACCGGGTCCGGGCAGTAAACCCCCAGGTCGCTAACCTTCCAGCCCTCTTGGACGAGCAGGCCCTTGAGATGTTCCTTCAGCTGGTAACCCGCGTGATCGCTGGCCAGGGCAATGGCCAACTTGGCCGTAGAGCTCCCCGGGCCCGTTGCTCTGTGGTCCATCGGCTCCCTCCCCTCGACCAGTGCAGACCGCCTCCCACGCGGGATCACCTCACGGGCGGTCGGCGGATTCGTCATCCGTACCCTCGTTACGTGCGGTCTCCCGTCGGGCCTCCTTGAGGGCGGAGCTGAGCTTCTGGGCCAGCTTCTCCACGCCCGCCTCGATCATTCGCAGGCACCGGCGGTAGGTCTCGACATCCTTGCCGATGGGGTCCTCCACGTCCTCCTCGGCCAGCTTGATCACCGGCGGATCCTCACCTTCGGTCATGGTCTGGATCGCCCGGCGGTGGCTGTCAGAAAGAGCCACCACTAGATCAGCCCACTCCAGTAGAGCGCGATCCAATGCCCGCGCCCGGTGCTCGGAGACCTCCAATCCCGCTTCTTCCAGCACCTGTCTGGCTCCTTCAGAAGCCGGGCAACCGTCGATGGCTGCGGTGCCCGCGGATTGTATGGCGAAATAGCTGGCATCAGGGCCCAGCCTCCGCTCCAGCGCCCGGCGCAACAGCACTTCCGCCATCACGCTCCGGCAGGTATTGCCAGTGCACACGAAGAGTATGCGTCTCGGGCAGTTACCCCCAACCATGGCCATCACCGCCGCTCACCGTGATCTTCTCATCAGAGGCCTTCTCCAGCCGGTTCATGATGGCCAGGCCCAGGCCGCGGCGGGGAAAGCCACCTTCGGCCACCACCACGGTCACCCCCCGGAGATCCGCCTCCCTCAGTCGGGCGAACAGCTGCCGCGCCACCAGGTCCGGTCGGTTCCCTGGGCCCAGGACCAGGGTGAGCGCACCCTGGTAGCAGTCGACATTCTCAGATCGGCATAATACCGCCACCCGTTCTCCGCGCTCTGAGTAGTGTCGTGCCAGCTCCGCCACCCGGGGCGGTAGGAGCTCCGGCCTTCCATCCACCAGGACCACCCTGGCCCGAGGAGAATAGTGTACGTACTTGGTGCCCGGCGACCGGGGCGGCCCCGCGGACCGATCCGCTACCCGTACTTCCCCCAAATAGGGGGCCAGATCTTCCGGGCTGATGGCCCCCGGGCGCAGGATGACCGGGGGCCTGCAGCTGAGATCCACCACCGTGGATTCCAGACCCACACCGGTGGGCCCGGCGTCCAGCAGTCCCTCAATGCGCCCCTCCATGTCCTCCAGGACATGTTCAGCGGTGGTGGGACTGGGTCGACCTGACATGTTGGCACTGGGCGCACCGATGGGCACCCCGGCGGCGCGGATCAGGGCCAGCGCCACCGGATGATCCGGACAGCGGATGGCCACCGTGTCCAGGCCGCCGGTCACCTCCGGTGGAATGCGCCGGGAACGACGAAACAGGATGCTCAGCGGGCCAGGCCAGAACCTGCTCATCAACGCCTCGGCGGTTTGGTCAACCTTCTGCACCAGCGGCAACACCTCGTCCGGGCAACTGACGTGCACTATGATGGGATTGTCCATGGGCCGCCGCTTGGCGCGGAAAATCCGCGCCACCGCTGGTCCACACGTGGCATCGGCCCCCAGGCCATAGACAGTTTCGGTGGGGAAAGCCACCAGGCCGCCCTGGACGATGATCGCCGCCGCTTCCTCTACCGATGCCGGGTCTGGATTGTCGCGGTCCACCTTCCACACCCTAGTTCGCGGCATCTCGGTGGTCGCTCCACACACCTCCGACACTCCCGTGTGGCCGCTAAGGCCCGCTCCGCGCCCGCCAGGTCCCGTAGCACCCGCACCTCCATCCAGACCGGCTGCTGCCGGAGGATGGGCTCCAGCTGCGGGATCAGGGAGGGCGCGGTCTCCACCAGCAGCAATCCGCCGTCCTTCAGGGCAACCGCAGCGCCTTCGAAGATGCGCCGGTAGAACTCGGTGGCGTACACCGGAGGCACCAGGGCCTCGGGTGGCTCGTGCCGCACCTCCGGCTGGACGCTGGCCAGTTCCTCCTCACTCACGTAGGGGGGATTGGCCACCACCACGTCCACCCGCTCCTCCAGGTCCCAGCCGGCGAAAGCAGCCCAGAGATCGCCTTTCACCAGCCGCACCCGGTCCTGGACCTTGTGCGCCCGGCAGTTCCGCAGCGCCACCTGCAGGGCCGCCGCACTCACGTCGCAGGCCCAAACCCTCAGGTTGGGACACCAGTAAGCGAGGCTAACCGCTATGCACCCGCATCCCGTCCCCAGGTCCACCGCCAGCTTTCCCGCGCCGTCTTCACCCAGGTGCTTCAGCGCCTCCTCCACCAGCAACTCCGT
Source organism: Firmicutes bacterium UBA3570 (assembly GCA_002376005.1). Taxonomy (GTDB): domain Bacteria; phylum Bacillota; class Sulfobacillia; order UBA3561; family UBA3561; genus UBA3561. The sequence continues at coordinate 63,659 of DFNJ01000020.1, read as the reverse complement.
CTCCGGTCTGGGGATGAAGCAGCGCTCATCCACGTGGAAGGAAAGCGACATGAACTCCTGTCGTCGCGTCAGGTACTGCAGCGGTACCCGGGCGCAGCGGCGGTGGATGAGGCGTCGGAACAGAGAAGCCTCCCCGGGCGACAGCTTGCGTTCGGGGTAGGCATACAGTACCGCCTTGTCACACTCCAGTACGCTGCAGAGAAGTATCGCCGCCTCCCGCCCCGGATCGCCGAGGCCCGCCTCCCGGAGCAGGCTGCTGCCCCATCGCAGGGCATCTCCGGCCGTACGCAGTGGTCGATCCGTCATCTCAAGATACGCTCCCCAATCTATTCACCTGGTCGTGTTCGACCAGGGCCTGGACAATCTCGTCGATGTCTCCGTCCAGCACGCTCTCCAGCCGGTACAGCGTCAGCCCGATGCGGTGATCGGTGACCCGGTTCTGCGGGAAATTGTAGGTGCGGACCTTCTCGGAGCGCTCAGCGGTACCTACCTGCGCCCGGCGCTGGGCCGCCAGTTCCCGGTCTCGCTGCTCCTGCAGTTTGGCCAGCAACCGAGCCCGGAGGACCTTCAGCGCCCGCTCCTTGTTCTTGTGCTGCGAGCGCTCATCCTGGCAGGTCACCACCAGGCCCGTCGGCAGGTGGGTTATCCGCACCGCCGAATAGGTGGTGTTGACGCTCTGTCCCCCGGGACCGCTGGCGCAGAAGGTATCGATGGACAGATCCTCCGGCTTGATCTCCACCTCCACTTCCTCCGCTTCCGGCAGTACCGCCACGGTGGCCGTGGAGGTGTGAATGCGTCCCTGAGATTCGGTGCGGGGCACCCGCTGGACCCGATGTACCCCTGATTCGAACTTGAGGTGGCTGTACGCCCGCCGACCCTTCACCATGAGGATTACCTCTTTGAAGCCACCGATGTCGGTGGGACTGGAACTCAAGATCTCCGTCTGCCAGCCTTTTCTCTCCGCGTACCGCACGTACATCCGCAGCAGGTCGGCAGCGAACAGAGCCGCCTCCTCGCCCCCCGTCCCCGCCCGGATTTCCAGGATCACATTGCGCTCGTCGCGGGGGTCCGGGGGCAGCAGGAGCTCCCGTAGTTGGCGGACCAGCTGTTCTTTCCGCTCCGCCAGCTGATCAAGTTCCGACTCCACCAGCTTGCGGAATTCCGGGTCCAGCTTCTCCTGTAGCAGCTCCCTGGCCTCCTCCAGCTCGCGGCAGACCCGCCGGTAGTCGGAATAGGCATCGACCAGCGGCCCGAGCCGGGCGTGCTCCCTGACCAGTTCGCGCCAGCGGTTATGATCGGCCAGCACCTCCGGATCAGCGATCTCTTTTTCCAGTTCCCGGAACCGCTTCACCGCGGCCTCCAGTTTGTCCAGCATCTCAGGTCCCCTTTCCTCCCACCAGCGCCCGCAGGGCCACCAGCGCCACTTCCAGCTGATGGTCATCGGGCCGCCGGGTGGTGAGCCTCTGCAGCAGTTTCCCTGGCCAGTTCCAGGCATTTCTCCCGGCGGGCCCCCTGGCTCCCCACCGCAGGACTTCGTAGGCCAGCCCCGCCACCACGGGGAGCGCACACAGCCGCAGGATCAGCCGGGCGGCCAGGGATGGCCAGCCAAAGATGCTGTACACGAACACGCTGACCAACGCTACCTGCAACAAAAAGCTGGTACCACATCGGGGGTGAGTCAGCGGAAAGCGCGCGGCCTGCGCGGCGGTCAAGGGGGCTCCTCGCTCCCAGGCGTGGATCACCTGGTGCTCGGCCCCGTGGTACTGCAGCACCCGGCGGATGTCGGGCATCAGGGATATGGCCGCCACGTACAGGACCAGGACCAGCACTCTGACCAGGCCCTCGAGGAGGTTCAGGCCCAGCGGCGAGGTGACGATCTGTCGACGGAGTGCACCCACCGCCACCGTGGGCAGGATCACGAACAACCCCACTGCCATGATGACGGCAATGCCCACCGAGGCCACCGTCTCTCCCCAGGTCATACCCTCGTCCTCAGAGGAGAGGTTGGCGGAGGTTATGAGTGCCCATACCCCCAGGGAGACGGTCTCCACCAGCGCCGCCACGCCCCTCAGCACTGGCCATCTCAGCCACGGAAACCTGGACCGCAGGGATGCCAGGGCCCGGGACTCGGTGACGATGCGTCCGTCGGTGGCCCGCACCGCGATGACCATCCGCCGGTCATCCTTCAGCATCACACCCTCTATGACCGCCTGGCCACCGATTTCCTTTGCTCTCCGCAAGCTGCGCCCCCCGTGGCAAAAAAACAGAGCCACTGGCTCTGCCGTGCGGTGCATGGCTCCCGGCAACCTATTTCACGTCGTACTTTCCACCGTACTTCTTCTCGAACCTTTCTATCCGGCCGCCCGTGTCCACCACCCGCTGCTGCCCGGTGAAGAAGGGATGGCAACGGGAGCAGATGTCCACCCGCACGTTCTTCTTGGTCGAACCCATGATATAGACAGCGCCGCAGGCGCAGGTGACCGTGGTTTCCTGAAACGGGGGATGTATGTTCTTCTTCACGACACAGCCTCCCTTCGTCGAAAACCCATACAATTATAGCACACGTGGGTTGGGGCCGCAATTCAATAAATCAGGCCTTCATGCCCTTCTGGACTTGAGCGAGGAACTCGCGGTTGGACCTGGTCTGTTGCAGGCGGTGGATGAGGAGTTCCGCCACCTCGGCGGTGTCCAGGTTCGCGGTGGCCCTCCGCAACAGCCAGGTCATTTCCAGCTCGTCGGGCGACAGCAGCAGCTCCTCCTTCCGCGTTCCCGATCGCTTGATGTCTATGGCGGGGAATATTCTACGCTCCGCCAGGCGTCTGTCAAGGTGCAGCTCCATGTTTCCCGTTCCCTTGAACTCCTCGTAGATAACCTCGTCCATGCGGCTACCGGTCTCGATCAGGGCGGTGGCCAGGATGGTCAGGGACCCGCCTCCGTCGATGTTCCGCGCGGCTCCGAAGAACCGCTTGGGTTTGTGGATGGCGGTGGAATCCATCCCACCGGACAGCGTTCTCCCGCTGGGAGGGAGGACCAGGTTGTATGCGCGGGCCAGGCGGGTGATGCTGTCCAGCAGTATCACCACATCGCGCCGGTGCTCCACCAGTCGCTTGGCCCGCTCCAGCACCATCTCCGCCACCTTGATGTGATTTTCCGGCGGCTGATCAAAGGTGGAACTCACCACGTCCCCCCGTACCGATCGCTGCATATCGGTGACTTCTTCCGGCCGCTCGTCTACCAGCAGGACGATGATGTGGATCTCCGGATGGTTGGCAGCGATGCTGTTGGCGATCTTCTTGAGCAGGATGGTCTTCCCCGCCTTGGGAGGAGCCACAATAAGGCCGCGCTGTCCCTTACCGATGGGGGCGATGATGTCGATCAGCCGGGTGGAGATGTCCTCCCGGGACACTTCCAGCTTGATGCGTTCATTGGGGAATATGGGCGTCAGGGAGTCGAAACGGGCCCGATGACGGCATGACTCGGGATCCTCGCCGTTGATCACCTCCACCCGCAACAGCGCGTAGTACCGCTCGTTGTCCTTGGGTGGACGCACCTGCCCCCCAATCAAATCGCCGGTACGCAGGTCAAAGCGCCGGATCTGGGATGGAGAAACGTAGACATCCTGATCGCTGGGGAGGTAATAGTTGGGCCGGAGGAAACCATAACCTTCAGGCATGATCTCCAGCAGGCCTTCGGCGAAGAGCAACCCGTCCTTTTGGGTCTGGGCTTTCAGGATCTCGAAGATCAGTTCCTTCTTCCGCATGGAGCTGTAGCCGCTGATCTCCAGCTCCCGCGCTTTCTTGTACAGCTCCTGTAACGTCATCTCCTCAAGGTCGGCCAGCGTCAATCGTTTCACCTCTTCCATGGTTCTCAGCAACCTTCACCCACTCGTACTCGGTGACCTGCCGTAGGCGGGTTTTTTGGCCGGATGGTGTCTGGCTTCGATGAAGCGTACGGTGCCGGTGCGGGAACGCATCACCACCGAATGAGTCAGCACCCCGCGGCCGGAGAAGCGGACCCCCCGCAGCAAATCTCCGTCGGTGATCCCGGTGGCCGCGAAAATGACATCGTCGCCCCGCACCATATCGTCCAGGCGGAGGATCCTCCTGATGTCCGCAAGACCCATTCTGCGGATGAGTGCGGCCTCCTGCTCGCTGCGGGGGAGCATTCGGGCCTGCATGTCACCACCCAGGCATTTCAACGCGGCAGCGGTGAGCAAGCCCTCGGGAGCACCGCCGATGCCCAGCAGCAGGTCCACACCGCCCTCCTCGATGGCCGCGGCCACGGCGGGGGCTACGTCGCCGTCGCTGATGAGCTTGATGCGCGCGCCCGCCTCCCGCACCTCGCGGATCAGGTTCTCATGTCTGGGCCGGTCCAGGACCACCACCGTGAGGTCCTCCACCGAGCAGCCCAGCGCCCTGGCCACCTCGCGCAGGTTCACCGCCACCGGGGCGTCCAGATCGATCGCCCCGGCGGCCCGGGGTCCCACCGCTATCTTCTCCATGTATATGTCGGGAGTTTGCAGGAGACAACCGCGGGGTGCAGCGGCCAGCACGCAGATGGCGTTGGGGAGACCTTTGGCCACCAGGTTGGTACCCTCCACCGGGTCGATGGCCACGTCCACCTCGGGGGGATCTCCGGTGCCAAACTCCTCTCCCGGCTCCAGCACCACCACTTCATCGGATTCACCCCCGCCCACCACCAGGCGCGCCTGGACCTGTACGGTGCTGAACATGGCGCGCATGGCGTCGGCGGCGGCTTTCTCCGCCGCCACCCGGTTGCCGCGCCCCATCAGGCGGGCAGCGGCCATGGCTCCCACCTCGGTGATCCGCACGAACTCTAACGCCAGCTCCCTCTCCATCCCTGCTTTACGCTGCTCCTCGGCCATCATTCCCTCACCCTCCGCCAGTCCTCCAGGAATCTGCGTATTCCCGCCTCGGTGAGGGGATGGGACACCATCTTCTTCAGCACCTGGTAGGGGACGGTGGCGATGTGTGCTCCCGCTTTCGCCGCCTGTAGCACGTGCATGGGATGGCGCACGCTCGCGCAGATGATCTGGGTGGGTATGGCGTGCAGTCTGAAGATCTCCGCCAGCTGTCGCACCACTTCCATCCCGTCGTTGCCCGCGTCATCGAGGCGCCCCACGAACGGACTGACGTAGGTGGCCCCCGCCCGCGCGGCCAGCAAGCCCTGACAGGCGGAGAATACCAGGGTCAGATTGGTTTTTACCCCCTCCGCCGCCAGTACCTTGGTGGCCTTGAGCCCCTCGGGCATCAGCGGGATCTTGACCACCACGTTGGGCGCTAGTGCCGCCAGCTGCCGGGCCTCGCGGACGATGTCGTCAGCCTCCGTAGACAGGGCCTCCGCGCTCACCGGACCGTCCACCAGCTCCGCGATACGACGCACGTGCTGGTGGAAATCCACCTTGCCTTCCCTGGCCACCAGGGTGGGGTTGGTGGTCACGCCCGCGATCACGCCCCAGGACAGGGCATCTCGGATCTCATCCAGGTTGGCCGTATCCAGGAACAGCTTCATACCAGTCCCTCCCCTCGGTTACCGTTGATCATCGCTCGTCAGCGTCCCCACCTCTGCCAGCGCACCTTCCGCCGGAGGTCGTCCAGCTCCGGATCAGGCTCACCAAGCACCGGATCCCTCACGGGCACCAGTAGGTGGAAAGTCTGATCGAGAAAACCAAAGGCCTCGTCCCGGGCGCGCACCCGAAACTCCGCTGATTCGCCCTGGATGGTCACCGGGACGGTGAGGATCCCATCCCGCACCTGGTACACCTGGCCGTTGATCTCCACCAGTAGGTCGGCCGGCTCCAGGGTATCCCGGCGGAAGAACCGGAAGGTCACGTGGCCGGGCACCCCGGGCATCAACCCGGGTCCGTGAAGCTGGACCAGAAGCTGTGGCAATCCCACCTGGACCTCTACGGGTACCAGGCCCAGCAGCAGTCCATCCACCCGCTCTACCGCCAGCCAGGCCTCATAACGTCCGGCCGCATCTGGTGCGGTGACGGTAAGGGTCACCGGCCAGGCCTCCCCCTGCTCCCGTTGCTCCATGGTATCGGAGACCGTCACCAGGGGTGAGGAAGGAATGATCCACTGGCAGTAATCGAAGGTGCCCACCGCTCCCTCCAGGCGGTAGGCTTCCACATAAGCAATGTACTGGCCTGCGGGCGGGTTCCACAGAGTGATGGTTTCCGTCGAGCTTCCCGCCACCGCAGAAGATGCCGCCTCTTCCCACCGCCCAAGGTCAGGATCGTATCGGTAAAGATAGAGATCGAGATCCATCTCGGGCGGATCAGGGTTGCCCACCGAGATGCGCAACAGCGCGGTGCCCTCCGGCACCTCCCTGATGTTCTGCATGAAGGCCTGCCGTTCGTCGATACGGTAGCGTGCCCTCCGTTCCGCCGCCCCTTCCCGGCTCAGCCCCACCGCCCGTACCCGGCCCGTAAAGGGCGCACCCAGGTTGGTGGCGGTCATATCCAGAGAGAGGACTGCAGCGTCGGGCTCGGTGAACGCCAGGCACGCGTCCGCGGGCTCCATTACCACGCCCCCCAGGGTGGCCCGCAGATGGTATAGCGAGGCCATCCGGTCCAGGTCGGACAGGTCAGGATGGCTGGATACCACCACCTCCCAGACCCCAGGCACCGGGTAGCGGACGGTGTGGCTCAGGCGGAACGTACCGTCCGCCCGTTCCTCGCCCACGTAATCGCTGAGCGCCACCTGGCTACCGGAGGGGTCGAGCAGGTGCATCCGCACCCGGCCCACGGGACGCCCGCGGCCATCCTCGGGGACGCGCAGGGAGAAGCTGAGCTCGGTCACGCCCGCCGGTAGATGGAAGAAATGTCGGTGGTAGCGGGCTGCCGCCACCTCCCCGTGGATGTCCACCGCGAATTTCCTCGCCGACTGGAAGACATGCGGCGAGATCACCGCCGTGACCAGCTCCATGTCTTTCCCCCAGGTGGACGGATCCTCACCGGATATGGTCCCCACGTAGACCCCAGGGCGGTCGGGCAGCTGGTAGCTCACCCGGAAGGCACCCTGCTGGACGGGAGGTATGGTGAGGGTGCTCTTGTCCACCCGCAGCCAGGGCTGATGGGCGACCAGCTCCAGGCGCAGCGGGAAGGGTGAGAAATTGTCGACATAATGGATCGACTCGCCGGGCAGGTACCCCTTGGTGAGCAGGCTGCCCGGGGTATAGGACATGCCGGTGAGGCTCACCACCCGCAGGTCAGGTACCACACCGGGCTCCTGCAGGGCCCTCCACGCGGCAGCAGCGTCCAGCACCCCGTGTCCCTGCTCCAGCACCGAGTACCCGGAGAGAGCACGAGCGGTGGAGACCAGTGCCGTCTTCAGACGGACGGGATCGGCACGAACCCCGACCCGTTCCGCAGCATCCAGGATCAGGGCCACTGCACCGGTGACCAGGGAGGCGGCCATGCTGGTGCCCTCCAGGGTGGCGTAGCCGCCGGCCGAATCCCACCGGGGCACGCAGGAAGTAACCCGGCCGGGGGCCACCAGGTCGGGGACCTGTAGCCCGTCAGGCCTGGGTCCCACCGCGCTCTGGTACCATAGGGTGTCCTCGGGGACCAGATACCCGTAATCGTGCGCCCAGCGTTCCCTGGAGATGTAGGCGCCGACAGTGATGGAATACCTGGGATCCACGGGGGCCATGGCGCTGCCGAGGCCAGGGCCGCTGTTGCCCGCCGCCACTACGAAAGCGATCTGGTGCCGGGCCGCCAGCTCGCCGATGAGCTGGGATGCAGCATCCGCTCCGCCCAGCAGTCCCTCATCGCTACTGATGCTGATGTTCACCACGTCCGCACCCGCCTGGGCCGCGTAGCGGATGGCGGCTGCGACATCGTCCCAGCTGCCCCGCCCGGAGGAGGTGAGCGCCTTGATGACCAGCAACTGGGCATCGGGAGCCACCCCCACTAAGCCCTCGGAACCACCCCAGGCGGCGATGGCACCCGCCACGTGGGTTCCGTGGCCGTTGCCATCGAACCCCAGGCGGACGAAGCTGCCGTCTGGCGCCACCTCGGCCACCACGAAGGGGAGACCCTCCACCTCTGGAGTGCGGGGGTCGTCCCGTCCAAAGCGCGCCCAGCCTCCGCTTTCCCGGAAGGGTCCCAGCGGTGTCTCATCGGCAAGATCGTGGTTGCCGTTGGTGTCCACGTATACCCGCTCATAAACGCCAGGCTGTTGCGGGTCGGTCACCAGGACGAAGAATCTGTCCACCTTCAGCCCGTTAAAATCCACGTCCTGTCCGACGTACCCGGCGGAGTCCATCTGCTGCTCCCAGAAGACCCCGTACCGAACTTTGCCGCTGGCGGAGGCAATGCCTTGCATCCGGTATTCCCCGTAGGGGGTCTGCAGGCGCCCGTCGGCTGGAAGCGGGGCCTCCAGGGTGTACACCAGTCCCTCGTCAGTGAAATCCACCCAGTCCACGATCTTGGGACGCCCTTGAGTCGTCGTCCGGAGGTCAGGATGGGTGGGGTCAACCCCGGTGTCGATCACCGCCACCAGTACGTCCCTGCCGGTGGCCGCGGTAGCCTCGCGCAGGGCAACTATGCCCGTCTCCTGCAGGTTGAGGAGCATACCCCGGGTGTCGGGACCCTGCGCACGCCGCAGCACTTCCTCGGCACCCACCGTCCACGCCGGCAGCAGTGCCACGCTCGCCACCACCAAGACCAGAACCACGCTTAACTGGCGTGTTGCCGCAATACGCCTCACCGTTTGCGCTCCGCCTCCACGTAATCCGCCAGGCCCTGCTCGTTTAACCCCACCTTCGCCGTGTCTCCCGCCTGCAGGGAGTCGAGCTCGGCCGGCTCGCCATTGAGGAAGACCAAGACCTCTGGTGCCGCTATGATCGTCTCCAGGCCTTCCGCTACTTCCACGACCAGGTGACGCTCCTCTAGCCGCACGTGACGGATCACTCCGACGACATCGAAGACCGCCAGGTCCAGTATCCTGATCCAGCCGGTGCGCACATCGAAAACCATGTACGCGCGGCCGGCGGCGTCGGGCAACGCATCCCATCCCACAGAGCGCCCATTGAGATAAAGATCAGCGTCGGGAAGGATGGGAATCTGCCTGGTTTCGGCCCCCTCCGCGAAGCTAATGGTTTGACTGAGTCGGTCCACCGTCACGTCCCAGGCTACCGCGTCAGCGAAGGAGGCACTCACGAAGACCGCGCGTCCCCCGGGCCCCAGCACCACCGCGACCTGATCGCCCACCTTGAGTGCACTGAGATCCGCCCTGCGTCCGGCGCGGAAGATTCCGCGACCCGCGATGGCGATCTCCACCTGGTCGGTCGCAAGTGCCAGGCGAATCCGTGAGTGGTCGGGGTCCACCCAGGTAAGTTCGCCGAAAAGATCTGCGTCCCGGCCCACTTCCCGCAGCAATCTCAGGATCAGTACCGCCGCCTCTGCCCTGGTGGTGTGCCGGAGGGGACGGAAGGTACCGTCCTCATATCCCCGTAGCAGACCGCGCTGGGCCAGGGCCGCCACGTACCCTGTCGCCCAGGCAGGAATCGCCGCGGAATCCGCGAAGGGAACCGGCAATCCCTCCGCCGGCTGCAGGCCGAGGGCCTTGCCGATCATTACCGCCATCTCCGAGCGCAGTATGAGGCCGTTGGGCTTGAACAGGTCGTCGCCATAGCCCTCAACCCACCCCAGGTCGGCGGCCACTTCGACGTATCCTCTGGCCCAGTGGTCAGAAGGTACGTCGCGGAAACGAGAAGGTGCCCGCCGTGCGACCTCCGCTTCTTCTTCGTACCCCAGGGCGCATATGAGCATCTTGGCGAACTCCGCGCGAGTCACCGACCAGTCAGGGCGGTAGAGCCTGTCGGGGAATCCTACCACTACGCCCTTGGCCACCAGCCAGTGGACAGACTCCTCCGCCCAGTGTCCCGTGACGTCATCCAGGGCAGCTCGGACAGGTCGGCCGGTGGTCACGAGGAGAGCTACCAGGACAGCCACCAGGAGCCAGAAACGATGGGCTCCCTGGGCAGTGGGTTTGTGCACGAAGCATTCCTCCAGGGGTTTTGCCACCTGTCAGGTGCTAATTCGCCAAATGCTCGCTGCTTCCTTCATGGTCCGGCTGGAGAAGGAGCGGTGACTTTGTAGCAACGGATGGTATCCGATGCCACTCCGGTCGAGGCGCGGACACCCCGATCCACCAGGAATATTCTTCCCAGCTCGGGGTCCGCCATAATCGTGGTCTGGGGGTGGAGCTCAAGCCGCCAGAGGGGCCGGCCATCCCAACTGAGGACGCAAAGGCTGTGTCTCTGGCCCGAGACGTGGGTTTGGGGATTCTCCACCAGCCGGAAGGCCACCAGGCCGCAGGAAGGCATCAGCCAGGCACCGGTCACTTCCAGCTCGGATTCCGCATCCTGGTCGGCCCGGAACTCGACGCGCCACATTGCGGCACCGGACTCGGCGTCGAAAATGACCGCCCCCGCCTCAGGACCCACGTCATACACGCACAGGTACCTTCCCTCGGCGTCAGTGGTCAGCCGGTGCCGTCCTCCCGGCACCAGTTCCGAAGTCCACAGCAGCTCTCCCGAGGCGGAGTATACCCGCAGGCGATCCTCGCCCCGAAGTCCGGTCACCGCGAACCTGCCGCCGGCAAACAGCACGGATGGCGACACTGGGGTCTGCTGCGGCGCGCCCTCGCTGGTCCACAACAGCCGGCCGTCCCAGCCAGAAAGTTCCGCCCTGCCGTCGTCACGCAAGACCAGGACCCCATGCGGAGTCATGCATACTGTATCGGGTTTGGCCACCCTCAGGTGGCCCAGCAGCCGCAGGGAGGGGAAGCTGTACAGCCACAGCCGTTCGCGGGAGTACTGGCGCAATCCCAGGACCGTTCCATCAGGCGACAGATATGCCTCCGACCAGTCGTGCAGGGGCAGGGTTGCCGCGGTGCGCCCTTCCTGGTCGAGGATCATGAGGACACCGCTGCTCCGCGTGCGGTAAAGGAAACACCCCACCCACTCGCCCAAAGCGCAGAGATTTCCGCTTCGGTAGGTGCCGCGGCCGAAGTATCGGGAGGAGAGCTGAGTACCATCCTGTGCGTTCAGGCAGCGCAGCCATACTCTGGTCCCGCTGCCCCATCCAGTGCTCTCCAACACCCATAGCTGGCCCTCGGTGAAGGCAGTAGCCAGTATGGTCGCATCGGTATGGCGGATCCATGCAGGCTCACCCGGATGGTGGCGAAGATCTGCCAGGGTGATGCGGATTTCCGGCAACCCGAGAGCCCGCTCATTGGCCCGCAGGCGCGAAATGAGAGGGTGTTCTCCCACGATAACCGTCTCGTCAGCACAACCCGCCAGCAGGGCAACTGCAAGGGCAGGGACCACCGCCAACAGGACCAGGCACTTCTTCTGGGGGCGCCTCTCCGACGTAGCTTTCAGCAAGCGTCTCCCGGACCCAGCACTGGAACCGCGAGTTACCCGGCCATCGGCGGCACGGCGTATTGCGCGTCTCGGGCAGGCAAACTTTCCTCTCAAAGATATGAGCTCCATCACCGCCAACCCTACTTCTGTGCGTCCCCTCTGGCGTGATCCTGGAGCATTTCACGCAGGATCTGCACCGCAGTTTCGAGCTGGACATCACCCACATCCTGCAGATCACGAAGCGCGCTTCGGATCTCTTGGGCCGTAGCCTCGTCCACCTGCCCGGTGGGCGCTAGACCGTGGTCTGACTGAAACAGGCGGACTGCCTTCTCAGTTTTTGGACCGAACACGCCGTCAGCCGGCCCGGGCTGATAGCCCAGGGCAGCGAGAACTGCCTGCAGCTGCAGCACGTCCAGTCCCACCAATCCCCTCCTAAGGACCCGGTCGGTTTGAAACCCAAGACCCAGTGGAAGGTCAAGCGCTGGTGCTGCCTTGGCAGGAACCACGACGTCGGGTGTTAGCCCTTCGCCTTCAAGGTCCGCACCACTTGCCAGGGTAAACCGTCCGGTGGTCAAGCGCAGTGCCCCACCATTGCTGAGAGGAAACAGCGTCTGCATGGTGCTCTTGCCGTAGGTTCGGGTGCCAACCAGCGTTGCGACCCCGTACCACTGTAACACGCCGGCCACGATCTCAGCGCCGCTGGCGGTACCCCCGTTCACCAGCGCCACCACCGGCCCTTGCCATTGCCGGTAGTCCGTACCAGTATGGTACTCGATGGGTCTTCCGTCCGCCTGATACGCGCGCATTACCAGGACGCCTGGGGCAAACATCCCACACACATCCAAGGTCGCGCCCAGGAGGCCACCAGTGTTGTCGCGAAGGTCCAGGATCAGGCCCCTGGCGGTGGTGCTGAGTTTTGACAGAACAGCTTCCAGCTGCTTTGGAGTATTCGCATAGAACGCGGTTATGCGTACGTAGGCGATATCGTCTTGCAGGATCCTCGAGAAAACGGTGGGCACTTCTATGATGTCGCGTACGAGGACGAAGTCCAGATGCTGCGTGCCTGCCGGGCCAGTTCGCTCAATTCCAAGGCGCACTCGGGTTCCGGGGGTACCGCGGATAAGCTTCGACACCCGCTCCAGGGTTAGGCCCCTGACCGGTTGTTCATCCACGTGCGTGATCACATCGCCAGGCTTCAAGCCGGCACGATCCCCCGGGTATCCTTCAAATACCTGGGTTATGACCACCGCCCCGTCTCGCAGGGCCAAGGCGACCCCGATCCCCCCGAACGTCCCCCTGAACCATTCCTTGGTCCTTTGGTACTCAGAGGGCGTCATGTAATAAGAGTAGGGATCACCTAGTATCCGCGCCACGGCGCGTGCCGCCGCATCGGTAGCCTCCTCGATTTGCGGCGCTTGCAGTGCGTGCTTTCCCATCAAATCAATTATTTCGTCGAGAACGCCCCACCGGTCAGGCTGCTCGGCTTGCGCCTCAACCCTCCCAGAGGCACAAGCGATAGCAACTGACGCCAGCAACACAATTATTCTAACGAGTGGAGTCCTCGGCTGCACCATAGCTCTTCTCTCCTCTTTCCGGCTAACCGCAGGACCGGAGCAGCGGTAAAAGCCCCCCGATCGATCGCCCAATGTCCTATCGCTTTGACTAGCGTACACACAACCGGGGGGCCACCGTTTCAAAGGGACCCCCCGGTTAGTTATTCGCTGCGAGGATTCAGCTGCGCATCAACGCCGCCGAGCAGCAAGCTACTCGGTCTTCTTGACAATGGCTATTACTTTGCCTTCCGCATCGAGCGCGAAGTAGATCTCGTCATCAGCTTCAAGTCCCTCTACGCCGATGTATTCGCCGATCTCGCCATCGTCTTCGGCGTACACAGCAAGGGCATCACTGCTTACGGCGTACCTCGTCGTACCGGCGTCGTCTACGTACTCAACAACCACCTTGCCAGCAGCGACGTCTACGCTGTACACGGTTCCTTCAAGAGGAGCATCCGCGGGCACGGCCGGACCGATGTAGGGCACAAAGTCCTTAACTGCGTCGTCCGTAACCACGAGCTCACCAATCACTCCGACCTGTCCATCAAGGTAATTGTGGAGAGCGACATTGTATACTTCCTCATCTACAGTGACACCGTACTGATCCACCGTGACGAAGTACTCAGTCTCATCCTCCGTCTCCACGGTGTAAGTAGACAAGATCTTGACTATATCCTCTTCCGTGACCACACCTACTACATCTACGTACGAGATGCGGCCCAGCTTGTTGAGGAAGAAGTCAGCTTCGTCGCCGACAGTAAATGCTTCTCCGTGGTAGTCGCCCACATCAGCACGCAGCTGGACCTCAGTACCGTCTGCCTTCTCCACCGTAACATCCCAGTAATCGTCGTACTTCACGATCTTAGTTACCGCGCCACTCACTACGTTGCGGTAGGCATCCACCCTAAGCGCCACATTGTCTGGATCCGCGTTCTCGGTAGCGATATAGAGAACATCGTTCTCAGCAAGGTCAGTCACTACAGCCGGCTCACCGTTCAGAACCACGGTGGTGTCGGCGTCGACAGTTACCTCGTACGATGTCCCGCCAGGTGTCGTCACGTTCAGAACCCAAGTGTCCTCCTCCGTGCCCTCTTCAGGATCCGCAGTGAGGAAGCCCGCAGCTATGTTCCAGCGGAGCGCTCGGACGTAGGTTGCCAGATCTTCAGATACAGTGATGGTGAGTTCGTCGTCCGCCTCGAATTCTTTGTACATATACGCCGCTACCGTAACGTCGCGCTCGGTCTCGTTCACAGTCACAACCGGCAGGTTCTCGGGATCAAATCCCACCTCTGTCCCATCAGTCAGCACGATAAACCATTCACCGTCTTCTTCCTTAATCTCGTCGTACAGGCCTACTATCACGTCTGCCTCCGCCGCCTTGATGTAGCGGACCTCGTCATCGTAGATATAGAGATCGACCACGACGTTGAGCAGAGCATCGAAACTAGCAGCACCAGACAGCACTACGTGGTCGGCCAAAGCATACTCCTCACCATCGACTGTGATCTCATCCTCGGCAGGATCAACTGCTTCAACTAGACCGTGTACGAGCTGGAAGCCGAACTTGGCGTCCTCAACTATCGGAGTGCGAGGCTCGTCGGCAAAGTCATTGGCGTCGGCATCCCATTTCTTGTCACAGTGCATCGCATTATAAGCAAGCTGCGCCATCTCGCCGCGTGTTATTGGGAGGTTGGCATACACATCGAGATCATCAACCAGCTCGGCGTCGTATGCGAAGACCACGTAATTGAGCGGCCAGACACCCGTCACACCAGCCTCGAGCTTCAGGGCCCTGATCACCATGGCCAGGGCCTGCGCCCAAGTCACCGGCTCATTGGCGCGGAAAGTGCCATCCTCGAAGCCCTTGATGATCCCCATGTTGGACGCGGTGTTCACGTAACCCCACGCCCAGATCGGGATCTGTACCGCATCAGTGAACCGCGGAGGATAGGTGGACAGTGCCTGGGCGACGCGCTGCTTGTCGAGCATGTGCACGACAACCTTGCAGAACTCAGCACGGGTTAGTGTGTCGTTGGGATACACCGGTCCGCCGATGCCTTCAGGTCCGGTGAAAATGCCGAATGCTCCAAGGAACTTCAGAGCCTCCTCGTAAGCATGGCCGGAGATGTCGGTGAAAACAGTGCCGCGAACGGTAGCACCATACGCTAGATTGACCACACCGAGCACGAAGACCAGAGTTAGAGCGAGCACGAAAATCTTTCTGCTATACTGCTTCATCTATCCGTCAATCCTCCTTTCCATTTCAAGGTTTGCTCTGCACGCAGGCCTTCCCGTTCCTCAGGTTTCCTCCTCCGGTGCCTTGTGGAACCATCCCCCCCTTTCGGTCAAACTTTACGCTGGGCCGTCACGCATCCAGCATATGCACTGCATCATGAATCCCTGCTGACCCAGCTAATGTTTGGCACCGCGCACCCGGAGTCGGGCAACCCTGCGTCTTACCAGTTCATTCCATTACTTCAATTACCACCCAGCAAAGTTCATTGCCCATTATAGCAGCGCATCCCAGGACCGTCAAGCGAAACCTTTTGTGGTATGTATTCCCAACTGGCCACTTCACTGCATGCCCGCGACGCGAAGCGTCGGCATACACTATTCGCTCCCCGTCTGGCAAAATCCTGCTGGTCTGCCACCTTCTTCGTTACAATCCAGTTACAACCTCCTCCCTACCCGTGCCATCCGCGGTCCTTCTATCTCGCCCAAGGAGACCCGTCGTCGCCGCGGCCCACGCTCTGTTAGGACAGCGTTGAGAGACGGTTGCCGCCCCTCCGCTTCCGCGCTTCCCATGGGAAAGGATATGAGCCCCCAGGCCGGGAGAGTACCTGGCCCAATCTTCAAACGGGGTAGTAACCTTGCTCCGCCAATTGGTAGTCCACTCCGGTCTGGGCCGCCATGCGCTCCTGGAGGAACCGCAACGCCACCTGGGGGAACAGAGCATAGGACAGGATATCCTCCGGTTTTTGCATGTAGGGGGCCACCGCCTTCCTGGCCTCTTCCAGGCCGGGCTCCAGGAGATCCGCCGGACGGCAGGTGATGGGTTGTTCGTCCCCGATTATCCTCCGCCGCACCTCCTCATTCACGGGAGCCGGTGGGCGCCCATAAAGCCCTTTCATGTAGTTGCGCACCTCGGTGGTGACCATCTTGTACCGCTCCCCCAGCAGCACGTTGAACACCGCCTGCGATCCCACGATCTGGCTGGAGGGAGTGACCAGTGGCGGATAGCCCAGGTCCGCCCGCACCCTGGGGACCTCTTCTAAGCAGTCCTGCAGCTTGTCCAGAGCCTTCTGGGCGCTGAGTTGCGACACGAAATTGGAGATCATACCGCCGGGGATCTGGTACCGCAGGACATTGACATCCACGCGCGTGCCCACATCGTATTCTCCATACTTCTTCCTGACCTCGCCAAAATACTCGGCGATCTCCGACAGTAGATCCAGATCGAAGCCGGGATCATGAGGGGTACCCTGTAACGCCGCCACCAAGGATTCCACCGGAGGCTGCGAGGTTCCCAGCGCCATGGAGGAAATGGCGCAGTCCACGGCGTCCACTCCCGCCTCCACCGCCGCCAGGTACGCCATGGTGGCCATGCCGCTGGTGCAGTGGCAGTGAAGCTGGATGGGTATGGAGACCGCCTGCTTCATGCGGGAGATGATCTCGCGGGCCGCAAAAGGCGCCAGTATCCCCGCCATGTCCTTGAGGCAGATGGAATCCGCCCCCATCTCCTCCAGCGTCCTGGCCGTCGATACGTAATGCTCCACATCGTGCACGGGGCTGATGGTATAAACCACCGTGGCCTGTACGTGCGCACCTTCGGCTTTGGCCACCTGCATGGCCTTTTCCATATTGCGGACGTCATTCAGCGCATCGAAGATGCGGAAGATGTCCAATCCGCAATCCACGGTCCTCTTGACGAACTCCTCCACCACGTCGTCGGGATAGTGACGGTAGCCCACCAGGTTCTGTCCCCGCAACAGCATCTGCAGCTTGGTCTTCTTGAATCGCTGCCGCAGCTGTCGCAGCCTCTCCCAGGGGTCTTCCGACAGGTACCGGAGACAGGAATCGAAGGTCGCCCCGCCCCATACCTCCAGGGAGTGGAAACCCAC
Source organism: Firmicutes bacterium UBA3570 (assembly GCA_002376005.1). GTDB lineage: Bacteria > Bacillota > Sulfobacillia > UBA3561 > UBA3561 > UBA3561. The sequence goes on along the minus strand of DFNJ01000020.1, from coordinate 46,588 downwards.
CTCGTCCATCTTCTCCGCGATGGGGAGCATGTCCTCAGTGCGCATCCGGGTGGCCAGAAGCGACTGGTGGGCATCGCGCAACGTGGTATCGGTGATCTTAAGGGCCTTTCGGTCGGACAACGGCTCGTCCCTCCTCCTCACGGGCCAGGCGCCGCCGCAGCGCATGCCCGACAAATTCCCGGAAAAGCGGATGCGGCCGGTGCGGCCGCGATTTGAACTCCGGGTGAAACTGGGTCGCCACGTACCACGGGTGATCCTCCAGTTCGATTATCTCCACCAGGTCTTTTTCCCGCCACACTCCCGAGGGGATCAGACCGGCCCGCTCCAGGCTGGCCCGGTAGCGGTTGTTGACTTCGAACCGATGCCGGTGCCGTTCCCACACCAGCTCCTGGCCGTACGCCTCCCGGGCCCGGGTGCCCGGTCGCAGGTAACAGGGGTATGTCCCCAACCGCATGGTGCCACCCTTATTGCTAATGTTCTGTTGCTCCGGCATGAGGTCGATCACCGGATGGAGGCAGTCCGAATGAAACTCCGTGCTGGAGGCACCTTTCAACCCCAGGACATTGCGAGCGAACTCTATCACCGCACACTGCAGTCCCAGACACAACCCCAGAAACGGCACCTTTCGTTCGCGCGCATACGTACAGGCCTTCATCTTCCCCTCCACGCCGCGGCACCCGAATCCGCCGGGCACCACTACTCCGTCCGCCTCCGCCAGGCGCGCCTCCGCCGGAACCCTCTCCAGCTCCTCTGCATCCACCCAGTCGATCGTCACCTCCACCCGGTGGTGGATGCCGGCGTGGGTGAGGGCTTCGATCACGCTCAGGTAGGCATCGTGCAGCGCGATGTACTTGCCCACCAGGGCCACCCGCACTCGGTGCGTGCAAGAACGGATGCGCCGCACCATCTCCCGCCACTGACCGAGATCCGGCTCCTGGCAATTCAGCCTCAGCCGCCTGACCACGATCCGCGCCAGGCCCTCTTCCTCCAGCAATAACGGGACCTCATAGATGGAAGACGCATCCAGATTCTGGATCACCGCCTCCTTCTCCGTGTCGCAGAACAGCGCGATTTTCTCTCGCATCTCCTCCGACAGCGGATATTTCGACCGGCACACGATGACATCGGGCTGGATACCGATGCTGCGCAACTCCTTGACGCTGTGCTGCGTTGGTTTCGTCTTCTGCTCTCCCGAGGTCTCCAGGTACGGAACCAGGGTGACGTGTATGTAGACCACATTCTCCCTTCCCACGTCACTGCGGAACTGGCGGATGGCCTCGAGAAACGGCAGACCCTCGATGTCGCCTACCGTGCCCCCCACCTCCACCAGCACCACGTCGGCACCGCTGTGCCGGGCCAGCCGGTGGATCCGCTCTTTGATCTCGTCGGTGATGTGAGGGATCACCTGCACGGTGCCCCCCAGGTAATCCCCCCGCCGTTCCTTGGTGATCACCGCGTGGTATATCTGACCGGTGGTGACGTTGTTGAGCTTGCCCAGATTCACGTCGATGAAACGCTCATAATGCCCCAGATCCAGGTCCGTCTCCGCCCCGTCCTCGGTGACGAAAACCTCTCCGTGCTGCAAGGGACTCATCGTACCCGGGTCCACGTTGATGTAGGGATCGAACTTGAGGACGGTGACGCTGAGCCCGCGGCTCTTGAGGAGACAACCCAAAGACGCGGCGGTGATGCCCTTGCCCAGCGAGGACGTGACGCCGCCGGTGACGAAGATAAATTTCGCCAAGTCCAACCCTCCTCGCGTACCCCGTCAGCCGTATTCCAAGAAGTGCCCCATGTTTCGTTCCGGCAGCCCACCGCCGAAGCGGACCCTCCTGCTCACCAGCTGCCGCCAGCCCCCATCAGGGCGCCAAAATGTTGGCCTCCCTCCAGGAGAGAAGGTCGGGCTCCGTCCCGCAATCGGTCATCTCACCGCACCCCACTCGAGAACGGCGGGCTGGCTTCGCGCGCTCGAGCCGTGGTGAAGCGACACGTGCCCCTTCTGCATACTGGCCGCATGCTGCTTCCGCGGCCGGTCGGTCGGCCAACCCGGGGATTGTCGGTGACCACTCTCTTGCAGCGGCCATCGCATGCCCTTTGCCGGTGCTCCTTCCGGCCGGGACCGCAGGCATTACGGGACCACCGCCACCCGCGTCATGGGCCCGGGCATCGCGACTCTGGCCGCCCTGCTGCCGAATCAGAAAGCAGCGGTGGCTCGCGGTCACCAGCAAGTGGGCTCCCACTCTTCCATGTACTCGTCCAGCGCCTGGTCCTCGTCCTCGTCCTCGCTGGCGCCCGAATTCAGCTCTTCGTCCTCCCAATCCAGATCGTAGCTGACGGTTCGCGCGCCGACTCTGACCGCCTCATCGTCGCGCGGCTGTCGGAAGGGCGCCTCGGGTGGTGCCCATTCCCGGAGGCTCCAAAGGCCGCCCCTGATGTATTGAAAGCGCGGGTCCAGGTTCACCGCGGTGTGTATGCGTGCCATGAGTCGGGCGGTGGGTTGCGTCTCGACCTGCAGCTCCTGCACCGCCTTCTCGATCAGCTCTCGCAGGGGCATGGGTTCTCCCCGGGCTTTGAGGATCCGGTAGGCGGCTTCCACGTACACCGACTCAGAGAGCCTGTGTCCATCGGCCACATCACACATGCCAGACCCTCCTTCCACCAGGGAATCGCGCCCATAGACATTTTACCAACTATGTGCACGTTGACAACCGGGATTATGCATGCTGAGGGTATCACATCGACTCGGGAGCAGAGACCCCCATCAGGTAAAGGGCCTGGCGGAGCACGGTGCCCGTGCAGCAGGCCAGGGCGAAGCGGGCAGCAGTGAGTTGGGGATCATTGCCCAGAATCCGGCAGCGGGTGTAAAAGGCGTGAAATGCGGTGGCCACCTCCAGGGCGTAGCGGGCGATGCGGTGGGGTTCGCGTTGCTCGGCCGCTCCCAGAATGGCTTCCGGGAAGAGGGCCAGCTGCTTGATCAGGGCGCGTTCGCTGGAGTCGGTGAGCAGCTCCCCCCTCACATCCTCGGGGGAGGGCAACTTTACCTGTGCCTTGGCCGCCTCCCGGCGGAGACTGGCCACTCGGGCGTGGGCGTACTGCACGTAATAGACGGGGTTCTCCGAGGTCTGGGCCCGGGCCAGGTCGAGGTCGAAGTCGAGATGACTGTCCACGGTGCGCATGAGGAAGAAGAAGCGGGCAGCATCCGATCCCACCTCGTCCAGAAGTTCGTCAATGCTGACATACTCCCCCTTGCGCTTGGCCATGCGCACCAGCTGGTTGCCGCGCACCAGCCGGACCAGCTGCACGATGAGCACCTCCAGGGCATCTTTGGAAAACCCCAGGGCCTGGACCGCTGCCTTCATGCGGGTGATGTGGCCGTGGTGGTCGGGTCCCCAGATGTCAATGACCCGCTCGAAGCCCCGCTCGAACTTGTGCAGATGATAGGCGATGTCAGCGGCCAAATACGTCCAGCGACCATCGCGGCGCCTGAGCACCCGGTCCTTGTCGTCCCCCAGGCGGGTGGAGGCAAACCACAACGCCCCCGCCCGCTCGTAGGTATACCCCGCCTGCTCCAGCATCTGGGCCGCCTTCTCGATCATCCCCTGCTGGTGAAGTTGGCTCTCCCGGAACCATTCATCGAACGTCACGCCGTAGCGCTCCAGAGAGCTTTTCTGCCAGTTAAGGATCCGCTCCACCGCGTATTGCCTGAAAAATCCGAGCCTCTCCTCCGGGGACATCTGCAGCAACCGGCGGCCTTCTTCTTTCGCCAGCTGCTGGCCCATCCGTACCAGGTAGTCCCCCGGGTAGCCCGCCGGGGGCAGCTCTGCCTCCTCGCCCAGCGCCTGACGGTAACGTGCCTCCAGGGAACGGGCCAGCATTTCCACCTGCGTGCCGGCGTCATTGACATAGAACTCCCGCTGCACGTCCCACCCGCACCGCCTGAGAATCCTGGCCAGGCTGTCGCCCACCGCCCCCGCTCGGGCCTGCACCACCAGGATGGGCCCGGTGGGGTTGGCGCTCACGTACTCCACCTGGATCTTCCGTCCTGACCCCCAATCCAGCACCGGGAACTCCTCGCCCTGCCCGTAAATCTGCTCCAGGCACTTGGCGTACCAGTTGCTGCCCAGGAAGAAGTTGATGAACCCGGGGCCGGCCACTTCCACCCGCGCCAGCAGATCGGTCTGCGCCATGCGGTCCACGATGGCCTGGGCCAGCTGACGAGGGGGCAACCCGAACTCTCCGGCGGAGACCAGGGCAATGTTGGAGGCCAAATCTCCGTGCTCCCTGTTTTGGGGCACCTCCAGGTGAATCTCGCCCACGGTGCCGGCCGGGATCTCCCCCGCCTTCTGGGCTCTAGCCACCGCCCCTCGGATCATGTCTTTGAGCAGTCGTTTGGTGTGTAGCCAGAGGGGTTCACGCACTGCTCTCTCCCTCCGCACCCATCATGATCGCCACCTCGCGGATGATCTTCGCCGCCAGGATGGTGGTGGCGCCGGACGGATCCACCTTCGGGCACACTTCCACCACGTCGGCACCCACCAAGAGACATCTCCGCAACCCGTAGAGCGCCTCGAACAGCGCCCTGGCATCAGGCCCACCCGGTTCCGGGCACCCGGTACCCGGTGCGGTGGCCGGATCCAGGACGTCTATGTCCAGGGTGAGGTAAACCGGTCGTCCGGCCTCGGCCGCACGCGTCGCCGCCCGGTAAAGTTCGCCTTCCACCAGCAGACCCCTGCTACGGGCCATCCGGAATTCCTCACGCGTACCGGACCGTATGCCGCCCTGGAGGAGCCCTCCGTCTCCCACCACTTCCCAGATCCGGCGCATCACCGTAGCGTGGGAGTATCTCCTGCCCGCATACTGTTCCCGGAGATCAGCGTGGGCATCCAGGTGCAGCACCAGCAGATCGGGATAGCAGCGGTACAGCGCCCGCACCATGCCAAGCGACAACAGGTGCTCCCCGCCCACCGCCAAGGGTTTCTTTCCCGCTCGGCAGGCCTGCAATGCCCACTCCTCCACCGCGCCCAATGCCCGAGGCACGTCCGCCCCTTCCAGATCCAGGTCTCCCTGGTCGCAGAATAGCTCCTCCCTGAGCGACGCGTCCAGGGCCGGGCTGTACGTTTCCAGCGCCCAGGAACTGGTGCGAATGGCCTGGGGGGCATCGCCGGTGCCCGAGCGGAAGCTGGTGGTGAGATCCATGGGCACCCCCCGCAGGACTACCCGGGCCGATGCCAGGGACTCACCCGCGCCCAGAAACCTCACGGTCAACAACCTCCAGCGCCTCCTGCAGGAATCTGGGCAGCGCGAAGGCGGCTCGGTGAACCTCGGGGGTCCAGTACCTGGTTTCCAGTTCCTTGGCGTCCCCGCGGAGATCCAGGCTGAGGGGCTCATTGCGGGAGGCGAGCAGGAACGCCCAGTACCCGCCGGGATAACTGGGCACGCAGCTGGTGTAAATTGCAGCATCGGCGAAGGCCCGCCGGGCGGTTCGGTACATCCGCACCACGAGCTCGCGGTGAAAGTGAGGCGATTCCACCTGCGCCGACATCAGGCCTCCTGGCCGCAGGGCGCGGCAACAGGAGCGGTAAAACTCCTCCGAGAACAAGCCCACCGCGGCCCCGACCGGGTCCGGGGCATCCACGATGATCACGTCATATTCTTCGCGCTTGGTGGCCATGTGGGCGATCCCGTCTTCTTCCAGGATCTTCACCCGGCCATCCTGCAGGGCGCAGCTAATGGTGGGCAGGAAGGTGCGTGCCGCCCATACCACGCGGGCATCTATCTCCACCAGGAATATCTCCCCAACCTCCGGGTGCTTGGCCACCTCCCGGACGCTTCCCCCGTCGCCCCCTCCGATGATGGCCACTCGGCGCGGGGCAGGATGGATCATCAGCGGTACGTGCACCAGCATCTCGTGGTAGGTGAACTCGTCCCTTTCGGTGGTCTGTATCACGTCGTCCAGGACCAGCATGCGTCCGAAGACATCGGTATCCAGGACGCATATCTCCTGATATGAGGAGCGCTCGTGGTGCAGTACTGCCTTCACCCGGCAGGAGATGCAGAAACCGTCAGTTTGGTCGCTGAACCATACCTGCAATCGCTTCCTGCCCTCCCTTCGCACTCCACATGGCGACCGCCGCAATGACGCAGCCCACCCGCACCACCCGATGCTCCACTCCCCGCACTATGATCTCGTGCAACCGAAGACCCCGCGCGGCAAACGATTCCTCGATCATGGCGGTGACCAGTTCCTCGGCCCGCTGGCGCGGGCCCTGCCCCGCGTACTCCATGATGAGGCCGAAGGAGTCCCTGGTCCTTCCCACCGCTATGGCCGCGCTGATGAGTTCTCCCGGCGCCTCACTGGTTGCGCAGCCGTACGCCACCGGAACCAGGGAGCCCGGCGGCAGCTCGATGGACTCGGTCATCCGCGCCCCTTCCGGGAGCACGCTGGAGACCTTCACCAGATTCAGGTTGCCCAGACCGGCAGCCAGAAGTGCCTTGTCGAAAGCCGTCAGGGCATATCCGCCTTCTGCCGCGCCAGTCACTACTGCAAACAGACAGCTGAAGGCCACTTTCCCTCCTCCTAACCCACGCCGCAGCCGAAATTCACAGACGACATTATATCAGAAGGTCGAGGAAAAATAAACGGAAGGAGGCACAAGGTATGGCAACGCGTCCGGGGCGCCGGCAGTCAGTGCTGGTGGGAGGGGCGACGCTCGTCCTCCTGAGCGTCGTGCTCCTGGCCCCTCCCCTCCCCGCTCCTGAGATGCCGCAGGCCACGGTGATTTACGATCGCAACGGGCAGGTTCTGGACCGGCTATACGTGGAGTGTCGCGTCACGGTACCGCTGGAAGACATCCCCCTTCACGTGCAGCAGGCGATACTGGCCGCAGAAGATGCCCGCTTTTACTGGCACCCCGGCATCGATCCCCTGGCCATTGCGCGAGCCGCCCTGCGTAACGTGGCCGCCGGTCGAATAGTGGAAGGAGGCAGCACCATCACCCAGCAGCTGGCCCGAGGTCTGTACCTTACCCCCCAGAGGACCATATCCCGCAAGATCGCGGAAGCGGTGGTAGCGCTGAGATTGGAGCTCCGGTACAGCAAAAGACAAATCCTGGAGCTGTACCTCAATCACATCTACTTCGGCCACGGCAGCTACGGGGTGGAGATGGCGGCACAGACCTACTTCGGAAAGTCCATCCGCGATATCAGCCTGGCGGAGGCCGCGCTGTTGGCTGCCCTCCCTCGACGCCCCGAGTATTACTCCCCCTTCCGCAATCGCGAGGCAGCCAGGGCTCGTCAGCACTGGGTGCTGGACCGCATGTGCGACCGTGGCTACATCACCCCGGCGGAGGCGCTCAAGGCAAAACGACAACCCCTTCGCCTGGCTCCCAGCCCCCGCCCGCCCAAGATAGCCGACTATTTCATCCAGGCGGTGTGCGATCAAGTGAGGGAACTGTCCCAGGAGGTAGCCAACGCGCTGTACGTGGGCGGGTACCGCATATGGACCACCGCTGATCGCCGGATGCAGCAGGCGGCCTGGAAAGCGCTGAGGGAGGGCCTGCCGGCGGGGGCACCCGACCAAGACGGCGTGGATCAGCCCCAGTGTGCCCTGGTGGCGCTGGATCCCGGCACCGGCCACGTGCTCGCCCTGGTGGGCGGTCGGGATTTCGGCCAGACCCAGTTCAACCGGGCCTTGAACGCGCTTAGACAGCCGGGCTCGGCTTTCAAGCCCTTCATCTACGCCGCCGCCCTGGAGCGCGGATACCCGCTGACCACCGCACTGCTCTGCGCGCCCGTCTCCTACCCCGGCAACCACCGCCCCTACCAGCCTCGGGATTACGGAGATGAGCCGTATCACTACCGGCCGGTGGACATGCGGGAAGCGTTGATGATATCCGACAACGTGGTGGCGGTGAAATGGACCCACCGCCTGGGTCCGGAGGTGGTCAGCGAAATGGCCCGGCGCCTGGGAATCACCCGGCCGCTCGACGAAAACCTCTCCCTGGCCCTCGGCACCTCGGCCGTGACCCCCCTAGAGCTGGCGGCGGCCTACGCCACCTTCGCCAACGGCGGCTACCGCGTCCGCCCCAGCTTCATCCTCCGCATCGAGGACGCAGCCGGGAACGTACTCTACGAGTTCCGGCCGCACCGTACGAAGGTACTCGATGAACGGGTGGCCTACCTGATTACCGACGCCCTGCGTGGTACCCTGAGCCCCCGGGGCACCGCCGCTGCCGCCGGGTCTCTCCTCAACCGGCCGGCCGCCGGCAAGACCGGAACCACCGAGGGCCTGCGAGACGCCTGGTTCGTCGGGTACACTCCCGAGCTGGTGGCCTGCGTCTGGGTGGGGCACGACAGCTACCGCCAAGGGGTGGGACAAACGGGGGGAAGTCTGGCCGCTCCCATCTGGGCACGATTTGTCAACTACGCACTCCAGCGCACACCAGCCGTCGAATTCACCCGTCCGCCAGGGGTGGTGGAAGTGTCATTGTGCCGCCAGTCCGGCGCTCTGGCCACCGACCGGTGCCCCCAGGTGCGACGGGAACTCTTCATCGAGGGCACCCAACCCACAAGCTGGTGCCCCCTGCTGCACGTGCCCGACCAACCCCAGGACCAGCCGGAATCGGTGCCCGTTCCCCAACCGGGTCCATCGCAACCAGGACAGCCAGAAGAAGAAGATGAGCCGGAACCCGAACCCAACCCCCTTGAGAATGAGCAACTGCCGGCGGCTCCCTGAAAGGCAGTCCCAGCAGCTCAAGGTGATCGCGCTCACCCCCGGCGGGTTCCCGGTCTCTTCATCCGCCCCTGGACCGGGGCATCTCCTCCAGCCTCACTTCCACCCGCAACGTTGAACCCCGCCGCAGGATCTCCAGGACCACCACCTGCCCCACCGAGCGCTCGTCCAGCAGAAGCTTGAGATCGGCGAAGGTGTTCAGCCGATGGTCGTCCATCGCCAGGATTACGTCACCCTCACGTATCCCCGCCCGGTGAGCCGGACTTCCCTCCACCACCTCCACCACCAGCAACCCGCGCTCGATGTTCACCCCCAGGTAACGGGCGGCAGTTGCCGGCTCCATGATGCCGACGCCCAGCCAGGGTCGGATGACCCGGCCGTGCTCCAGCAGGTCGGCCACCACGCTCTGTACGGTGTTGGAGGGTATGGCGAATCCCATGCCTTCCGCCTCCAGCATCTTCACGGTATTGATCCCCACCACTTCCCCTTTCCAGTTACACAGGGGCCCACCGCTATTGCCGGGATTGATGGCCGCGTCGGTCTGAATCAGCCTGAATACCCGCTCGCCGTAGGTGATCACCCGGTTGAGCCCGCTTACGACCCCCGCGGTCACCGAGCGCTGGAACTCCATGTCCACGGGGTTGCCGATGGCTACCACCGGCTCACCCACCCGGAGCGCATCCGAATCCCCAAAGGAAGCGGTGGGTAAGTTGTCGGCTTCCACCCGCACTACCGCCAGGTCGGTGGGGGGATCGCTGCCCACTACCTCCCCCTGCAACCTGCGACCGTCACTGAGGATGACCACCAGCTCTTCCGCACCTTCAACCACGTGATAATTGGTCACTATGTATCCGTCGGCCCTAAAGATCACCCCCGACCCGCCGCCTTCCACCACCCGCGCCCGGTTCCACCAGTCATATACCACCGAACGGTTGATGATCCCCACCACCGCCGGCCCTACCTTTGCGGCCACCCGCACCGCCCAGAAGGTATCCAGCACCACGGGCGGTTGCTGCGGACTCAGACCGGGCTGCTGAGCCGGCTCCTCGGATGGGGCGGGTGGGAGCTGGGCCGCCGGAGGAGGCAGGGAGGGCAGGTACGGATACAGCATGGGATGGGCCCAAAGCGCCACCAGGCCACCGATGGCGGCACTGCACAGGGCCACCAGCACCCATGTCCACCAGCGCGGCCCTCGTGGTCGGGGAATGCTGTACCAGCTCACCGCTGTCACCCCTCAGTCCTCTCGTGCCACCCGCGCCCCCAGGGCCTGGAGTTTCTGCACCATGGCGGCATAGCCGCGGTCGAGGTGGTACGTGCCTTCCACGATGGTGCGCCCCTGAGCCGACAGCCCCGCCACCACCAGGGCCGCCGCCCCACGGAGGTCGGACGCCCGCACCGGGGCACCGTAAAGCTTCTCCACGCCCTCAACGATGGCCGTTCTCCCATCCACCCGAATGCTGGCGCCCATGCGGATCAGCTCGTTGGCGTACCCGAAACGATTCTCAAACAGCGTCTCCTGCACCACGCTGACCCCCCGGGCCCTGCACATCACCGCCACATAGGGCTGCTGCAGGTCGGTGGGGAACCCGGGATAGGGCAGCGTCTTGACATTGGCCGCCCGCGGCCGCCCGCGCGAGATCACCTCTACGGTGTCTCCCTCCTCCCGGACTTCGGCGCCCGTCTCCCGCAGCTTGGCCCCCACCGCCTCCAGGTGCTTGGGGATGACCTCCGTCACCCGTACCCGGCCGCCGGTGGCCACCGCCATGAGCATATAGGTGGCCGCCTCGATCTCGTCGGGAATGATGGCATGGGTGGCCCCATGCAGTTCCCGCACGCCCCGTATGCGGATCACGTCCGTGCCCGCCCCCTGGATCCTGGCTCCCATGGCATTTAGGTAGTTGGCCAGATCCACGATATGCGGTTCCTTGGCCGCGTTCTCTATCACCGTTCTCCCTTCGGCCAGGCAGGCGGCCAGCATGATATTGATGGTGGCGCCAACGCTGGTTACATCCAGGTAAATCGTGGAGCCCTCGAGCTTGTCCGCATCAACCGTGACCACACCATACTCCATGCTGGCCTGGGCTCCCAGGGCCCGGAACCCCTTCATGTGCTGGTCTATGGGACGCAACCCGATGTCGCAACCGCCCGGCAACGCCACCTGACCGTGCCCGAATCTGGCCAGGAACACCCCGATGAGGTAGTACGATGCCCGGAGGCGTTTGACCAGCTCGTAGGGAGCTTCAGTGCAGCAGAACCCGGCCGGGTCTATCACCATCACTCCCTGCTCAGGTTCCCAATCCACCGAAGCGCCCAGGGCGCGCAAGATGTCCGCGAAGACCGCCACATCCGTGATGTTGGGAAGGTTTTCCAGCCGGCTGGGTCCCCTGGCCAGCAGTGCAGCAGGAATGGCCGCCACCGCCGCATTCTTGGAACCGCTGACCCTGATGGTACCCTCCAGCGGGACCCCGCCTTCGATGATCAACCTACCCATCGGTCACCAGTCCTCGTGTGCGAATCAACACTGCTACGCCTCGAACACTGTTCGACAGAGGGAGCAGGCATCCTGCCCTAACCGCGCCGGCAAGATTTACCGGGGTGCCGGCCGCACTCCCTCCACCATCCCCGTGAGGGCGTTGACCCACAGGAGGTCCCCAGAGCCCATGCGCACCTGCCAGACGGGAACTGCCTCCCAGTGCGCGGCATCATAAGGGTGACTGTAGTAACCCAGGCTGACGTCCGCGATCACCCTCGAGCCCGGGGGCCATGCCTGGGGATCCTGCAGGGCGCGCAATAACGCTTGGGAAGCCCCCAAGACCATCTGCGGCCGTCCCACGAACCCCAGGGGCTCGAACCAGTAGCACTCCAGCTCCACGGAGGCGCCCGTCCCCACCACCATCCGCAGGCCTCCCCCGAACAGGGGCCATCCCTGGTAGACTTGCACGTACTGGACCACCCAGCCCCCAGGACAGGCAGCGATGAAGTCCAATCGGCCACCCCCCGGGATCCCGCCCAGCCGTTCTAGGTACCTCGCGGCCAGCGCGCGAACCTGATGGCCCCCCAGGTCGTCCGGAGCCAGGCCCGCCGACAAGGTCACCCGCAGGGTCCCCTCCCCACTCAGGCTGAGTTCCTCGTCCCCCAGCCGATACTTTCGCCCGCCGTCACCCCGGCAAACTTCCGGCGGCGACGGGAAGAAGGTTTGTAGCAGCGCGGCTTCGTCCCAAGGAAGGGTGCGCACCTGCAGTAACGACATCTGCCGCGGCTTGGGGAGCCGGCAGCCCAACACCAACTCCGCCTGCGCCAGGGCTTCCCTGAGGAGCTCGACCTCTTCCCGGCTCCCGCTGGCAATTCGCCCCGTACGCTCCTGGAGGATCTGATGGCCTAAAAAGAGGTTCAGAGCCAGGAACGCCACCATCAGCACTGTTTTTGCTCGAGCCCAGTCCATGTGGAGCCCCCCGTCACCGCGGTCCGCCATCCCAGATGGTCCCATCCCTGGCGTCCACCAGGACGGTCCGGCCACCCGCAAAGGCCACCACCCACACCACGCGTAGCTGTCTTTCCCACGTGGGCGCGGATGGATCGTAATAGGCCAGGTATACGTCCACTACCTGCGCATGGGGGTTTTCCGTCACCTCTAGCGCCAGGTGGACCGCCTCCTCGGCAGCCAGGATGAGCGGCAGGCGGGATTGGTGTACCTCCAGTTCTCGAAGGTAGCGCACATACGTACGTACTCCGTACGGCCCCACTGTCGCCTCCAGCGCCGCCCGCGGTCCCAGCACCGGCAAACCCGCGCACCGCATGCCGAAGACGAATGAATAGCCCTGGTGCGCTGGTAACCCCCCCATTATTGAGACCTGGGCCAGGAAGCAGCCAGGCGGACAGCGGCCGTGGGTGGAGGCGAAGTCACACAGTTGGCGCAGTGCGGCACCAAGTTGCGGGAGTCCCGGATCGGCCTGAGGCAACGCTGCGCAGTACTCCAGCATACCGCTGGGGTAGACCCTCAGCCCTTGTTGTCCGTCCGTGTAGATGACCGCCCCGTCCTTTTCCACGATGCGCCGTACCAGGGAACGGTCGACGAAGAAGGATGCCGCCATTTCCTCCGGATCCACCCGCGCCGTTCGGCAGATCACCCGGGGAACGCTGGGGATATCGGGCACGTATATCCCCGAAAGCAGCGACACCTCACTGGAAACCTGCAAGGGTCGCGCCGGCAAGCCAGCAGGGAGTTCGGCGTCGCCGAGCAGCCGTGCAACATAGTCCGGCACCACCGGCAGCCGCATGGTCACCACTTCCCGCTCCCCGGCCGCCCAGGCGACGACCCTGGTGGGATCCTGCAGGGCGATGCTCAGCCGGTCGACGGCCGGGCCCACCCCCCGGATCCCCGACCCGCCCCAGAGCAACAGCCACGACGACCAACTCAGCCGGACGGGCAGTACGATCTCCACTGTCTCCTCGCGGAGGCGCTGCAATTCATCGGGGTCCAGCTCCTGGCGCTGTATCCGCTCTTCGCTGGCGGCCACCACCAGGGCAGCCAGTCGCCCATCTTCCCATATCCGCTCGTAGACAGTTGACCCTGGGTATGCATACACCGCCCCTCCGGCCCGGCGAATGATCATTCGCTCCGGAGCGGTCAGCTCCCGCAACGAGGGCCCCTCCAGCCGGGTCGCCCTTTCTGCCCCGAGCGGGGTGGGTGGCGCCAGCGCGGCACCGCCCACTCCCAACCACAGCCAGCCGCTCATCAGCAGGCTGCTGGTCACGAGAATGACGAGTGCCACCGTCTTGGCCTTTTCCACCCTCACGACCGTCCTTCCTGAACCATGGGAACCACCAGGGTGACCCGGGTGCCCCGGCCTGGTTCGCTCTCGATTTCAATGCTTCCGTCATGCGCTTCGACTATTTCCCGGGCAATGGACAACCCCAGGCCGGTGCCCCCCATCTCTCGCGACCTGGCCTTTTCCACTCGGTAAAAGCGGTCAAATACCCTGGGGAGATCTTCCCGTGGAATGCCAATCCCCGTGTCGCGCACCGTCACCGCCACCCCCCGAGGATGGCGTTGCGCGGTCACCGCCACGCTTCCCCCCGGGGGCGTGAATTTGATGGCGTTGGACAGCAGGTTGGCCAGCACCTGCCCCAGCTGCTCGGCGTCCCCCAGCACCTGCGGCAGTTCGGGCTCGCTGTCCACCCGGAGGCTCAAACCCTTGCTGGAAGCTTCCAGTCGCAACCTCTCCACCACATCCGCTATCACGTCCTCGATGTTCAGCGGCTGGCGCTTCCACCGCTGCCGTAAGTATTCCATCTGGGACAGCTGCAACAGGTCGTTCACCAGTCTGGCCATCCGGTCGGTCTCCCTCTGGACCACTTCCAGGAAGCGTCTTCCCAGTATCGGGTCCTCCATGGCCCCATCCAACAGGGTCTCCACATAACTCTTGACTGTGGTCAGCGGGGTGCGCAGCTCGTGGGAAACGTTAGCCAAGAACTCCCGCCGCATCTGTTCCAGTCGATGGTGCTCCGTGATGTCCTGGAGCACCACCACCGCTCCCGTCACCCGGCCTCGGGCGCTCCGGAAGGGAGCCACTTGGGCTCGTAACAGCCGACCACTCCTCTCCAGCCGCAGCTCCTGGGAAAGCTGGCGGGACCCTTGTATGCACTGGCGAAGCAGTGCCTGGGGCAGCAGCTCGCCGAACACCGCCTGGGCCGGTTGACCCAAGACCTCGCGGCCGGTAACGCCCAGCATTCTGGCCGCTGCCCGGTTGATCACTATGATCCGACCCGTCCTGTCCACCGCCACCAGACCATCGGCCATGTGGCGGATGATGGCCTCTACCTTCGCCTTTTCCCCGGAGATCTCACCAAGGGTGTCCCGCAGACGCTCCGTGAGGTAGTTGAAGGCTTTCGCCAGCTGCCCGATCTCATCGCCGGAACGCACCTCGATGTACTGATCGAAATCGCCACTGGCCATCCTGGCCGCCCGGGAAGTAATGGCACGGATTGGCTGGGTGATGGTCCGGGCGAGGGCGAATCCCACCACCGCGGTGATCCCCAGCGCCAGCAGCGTAGCGGTGAGCAGTATCTTGCGGATGTCATGCAGGGTGGCATATGTGTCCTCCAGCGATGCCACCAGATAGACCGCTCCCAGCGGCGTGGATCCGTCGCCCGAGATAGGGACCGCCAGGTGCAGAGTCCGGTCTCCGCTGTCGGGATCGATGCGCACGGTGCTGGAAAGGGACCCCGACAGGGCCCTCGCCGCGGTGGCCTGGTCCAGCAGCGTGGGGAACCGCTCTTGCCGGGCCGAAGAGGCGCAGATCACCCCACCCCCCCGATCGACCACCGCCATTTCCACCCGCGCCTCGCGGGCGAACTCCTGAGTCAGCCGTGCCAGCTCGTCCACGTCCGGTCCACCCATGTAACGCTGGAGAAAGGTAGCCACCAGCTGCCCCTGCGAACTCAAGCTAGCGGAAAAGTTGTTGAGGTAATAACGCTCCAGGGACTGCAGGAGGTATATGCTCACGAACTGCATGGCCAGCAGGATGAGCAGAAGGTACATGAGTACCAGCTTCCAGTGCAGGCTGTATCGCAACCTCCGCACCTCTCCTCATGGCCGGGAGAAGAAGTACCCCACGCCGCGCTTGGTCTGGATGTAGCGGGGAGAGGAGGCGTCATCCTCGATCTTTTCTCGCAACCGCCTGATGGTCACGTCCACCACTCGACTGTCGCCCGAGAACTCATATCCCCACACTTGGGCCAGCAATACATCGCGCGAGAATACCTGCTGCGGGCGAGATGCCATGAATCGTAGCAACTCAAACTCCCTGGGAGTCAGCGATATCATTTGACCCCGTTTCCAGACCTCGTACCTGGAGGCATCGATGACCAGCTCGCCGAAATCGAGGGTGTCGGCCACGGGCGGTACGGACTTGGTGCGACGGAGGATGGCCTTTACCCTGGCGATGAGCTCTCGAGGACTGAAGGGTTTCGTCACGTAGTCATCGGCGCCCAGCTCGAGGCCCAGTACCTTGTCGGTCTCCTCTCCTTTGGCCGTCAGCATCAGGATCGGCACCTGGGATTTGCGCCTGACCTGACGGCATACCTCGAGGCCGTCCACTTTGGGCAGCATGAGGTCCAGGATCATGAGGTCAGGCCGCACCGCTTCCGCCTTGCGGATGGCCTCCGCCCCGTCGTAGGCCACCGAAACCTGAAAGCCTTCTCGCTCCAGGTTATACTTCAGTATCTCGGCGATGGGCCTTTCGTCATCCACCACCAATATCTTGGCCTGCATATGTCGCCCCTCCGCCGGGAGCTTCTCGAATCCGCAGGACACCTCCTTCCTTTGACCCCCCACAGCACCGTCACCAGCAGAATGAAGACAGAAAAGCGGCGGCAGTATCCCTGCCGCCACAGCCTATATATTTAGAGGGGGTCAATGAACGCGGGTTGCGCCATCCCGCTACTACGATCATACCGCGAGAAGGTTACAGGCGGGTTACAGCAGGGTTAAAAAATGGTTACTGGCGGGGCTTGTCCCCGCGCCTTAAGGCGGGTAGTACTTAAGCGGGTCGACGGTCCTGCCTCCTTCGCGCACCTCGAAGTGCAGGTGCGGGCCGGTGCTACGGCCGGTACTCCCCACCAGGGCGATGATCTCTCCCCGGTCCACCTCCTGGCCCACCTCTACCAGGATGCGGGAGCAGTGAGCGTAAAGAGTGCTCCGGCCGCCTCCGTGCTCGATGATCACCGTCCGTCCATACGAGCCCAGCCAGCCAGCAAATGCCACCAGGCCACGGTCCGCCGCCCGGATTGCAGTACCGGTGGGGGCGGCAATATCGATGCCAGAATGGAACCCTCCCCGTCGCCACCCGTAGCGAGAGGTCACCGTGCCCAGCACCGGCCACACCAGTTGGCCGGTGCCCAACTCGGGAATCTGTTTGGTGCCCACCACCTCGATCTGCTCCACGGGCGGCCGGATCAGTTGCTCGGACACCTTCTCTCTGGCCACCACCCGGCCGTTGATCCGGCGAATCAGTTCAGTGATCTCGACCTGCCCGTACACCCCTCGCTGCTTCACGTACCGCTGCCAGGGCCAGCGCCCTTCATCGGCTATTCTGCGCACGGGGAAGGGGACGAGCGAACGGTAAGTGTACTCCTCCAGCGACTCCAGCGTTATATACGGGCGCGGCACGATGAGGTTGAGCCTGTCCCCGGGGCGGATGAGATCGGAGGTGAGCTGAGGGTTGGCCCTGCGAAGGTCGTCTACCGTGAGCCCATGCGCCTGGGCGATGCTCCACAGCGACTGGCCACGCTGCACGGTGTGAATCTTCACCTGGTCGGTGCCCCGCAGCAGGAGCCGCTTGCCCGTTTCCACGTCCTGGAGTTCACTGGGGCTCACCGCCTGGGGTACGATCCGCACCGACTCCCGTATCACCAGGCTCCTGACCACCACTTGCCCGCGCGCTAACAGCTCCTCCAGATACTCTGCCTTGATCTGCTCCAGGACCGCCTGAGCCTGATGCTGGGTGCTCAGGGCCACCACCGGCTGCCCGTCGACTTCAATGACGTAGCCCTCCACCAGCACCTCGCCAGCACCTAGCAGCGCCTCCGCCAGTACCGCTGCCCCAAGGAAGGAGATGGGGCCGCGTACTCTCCGTGGCTGCAGTTCTACGGCAACCTGGATCATCACCTCCCGGCCCACCCGTTCCTCGGCCTGCTGGCGGGCTAGCTGCCGTGCCTCGGCCAGGACGGCAGGGCTGGGAATCATGCCCAAGACCTCGTCTCCCAGATGTACCTCGTAGACCGTACGAGATCTCAGGTAGGGGGTCTCGACGTAAATCACCAGTAGCAGTATCGCCACCAGGCCGCCCACGACCTGACGCATTCTGGTCCTGGCCAACGGACCACCTCCGGGACCGGGGTCACGGATGTGGGAATTCGCTCCCAAGCGATTCCATCCCTTCCCTCGCCACATCCACCTGCTGGTTCCAATTCATGCAGGAGAGGGCAGAGCAAGCATAAAACGGTGCCCCGCGGGGGAAACTGCGTACCAGATATTGTAACGCTTGGCACCAGCCCCAGCTGCACGCCAAATGTTGGCGAGAGAGTACGGGGATGGTATAATGTACGCGTCGGCACTGGGGGTGTGAGCGACATGAAACCACGGCGCCGCATGCGCCCAAGACGCCGCCGGTACTGGGTTATGGTGGCCTTGCTATTGGGTTGCGCGTGGCTCCTGAGCGTCCGCATCCACCCGCCGACCAGCACGTCAGACGCTCCCGCTTTCAAAGTCCTCAGCTACCGTGAGCTCTCTCAACCCTGCCTGTATGAGCGTCCGCTACCCTCCCGCTCGGGCGTCGGTGGCCAACTGCCCCAGATCCTGACGCACGAGGTCCAGCCAGGAGAGAGCTTGTGGACCATAGCGCAGCAGTACGGCGTGGACGTGGCCACGCTGGCCAGCATCAACGAGTTGAGCAACATCCATCACCTACGGGTGGGACAGAAGATACGGGTGCTCACCGTCAAGGGCACCATACACCGAGTGCGACCGGGACAGGCCCTGTGGGATATCGCTCGTCTGTACAGGGTTTCCATGCAGGATATCATCCAGGCGAATTCTCTGTCCAATCCCGATCGCCTGATGGTGGGCCAGGAGCTGGTGATTCCGGGCGCCAAGGTAACCTCCTACGGCGGCGCACGCATAGCTAGTGCAGCCCGGAGTGCCGACTCCTGGCCCTATATCTGGCCGGTCCGAGGTCGAATTACCTCCGGGTTCGGGCGACGCTGGGGCCGCATGCATGAGGGAATCGACATCGCGGCCTCTCACGGGCACCCAGTGGTGGCAGCCCGGGCCGGGAGGGTGATATACGCGGGCTGGCGGGGAGGATACGGGTACACGGTGATCCTCGATCACGGCTCGGGGGTGACCACCGTGTACTGCCACTTGTCGAAGATCTACGTGTCGCATGGCCAGCGGGTCGCTCAGGGGGCGCGCATCGGAGCGGTGGGCAGTACCGGGTACTCCACGGGACCCCACCTACACTTCGAGATCCGCATCAACGGCCGCGCGGTGGATCCCCTCACCAAACTCCCGCGGTGAGCCAACTGGTCTGCCCCCTGCTGCGCGAGTAGACGCAGCGCCCTGACGGGGGGCGCGTTCTGCTGTAAATCCCCCCGTGCCTATCCAGGGCGTTGAAGAACCGCTCCCCGACAGATCCTTTGGGCTCACGACGGCCCCCCACAGAAGGATCCCCAGATACCAGATTGGCCACCTCGCCAGCGCTGGAGGTGGCCCGCTTCAGGAAAAATCGACTGCGTGCTGGTGCGGGCACGGCGGCCCGCCCGGATGATTCAGTATGGAGCCGGTGGTGGGACTCGAACCCGCAACCCGCTGATTACGATTCAGCTGCTCTGCCTATTGAGCTACACCGGCTCGCCGCGTTTCGCCGGTGCTTATGATAGCATAAAGATGGGAAGCGTGCAATGCTGTCTGGCCTCAGCGTGCAGGCAGCGAGGGGAGTGAGTCAGCGTGGCGCGTGCTCGTGCCGTCATCAACTTACCGGTGCTCGATATATGCGAGGGCCGGCGGCTGGGCCGGGTGAAGGACCTGGTGGTGGACCCCCACCTGCGCCGGGTGAAGGCGGTAGTGGTCAGTAGCCCGGGGTTCCTGGCGCCTCTGAGGCTGGTGCGCATCGAGCATATCACCGGAATCGGCGAGGACGCAGTGACTTTGCGCGGATCCGACCAACTGGTGAAGCTCCAGTCCTGTCGCGAATTGGATGCACTCCGCAAGCGCGTCGGCCATCTGCGGGGCCGGAAGGTGGTCACCGAGATGGGATCCCTGGTGGGGCGGGTAGACGACTTTGGTTTCGACGAGGAGTCGGGAGACATCACCAGCTTTTACCTCTCCGGGGGACTCGCGCGCGATCTGATCCACGGGGTAGCAGAGATCCCTGCGTCGGTCATCCGGGTCATAGGCAGGGACGTGCTGGTGGCAACCGAGGAGGTCAGCGAGTACATCAGCAGGGCCCGAAGCCCGGACAGATACTGGACGGGCCTGGTGCAGGATCTGCATGCCGCCTGGGAAGCCACCGCAGGGCGGGCCGGGGATCTCGCAGACCGCATGCGCCAGCAATTCGCCGACCGCGCAGCTCAGCTGATCGATTGCCTCAAGGCTTGGCAGCAGAGACTCCAGCGGTGGCGCGCAAATCGGGGCCAAGATGTCGGTGCGGAGGATCTGAAGGCTATCTTGGGCAAAAGGGTCGGATGCGCTATCGTGCATCAGGGCGAGGTGTTGGTGAAAGAAGGCCAGGAAGTGACCCCAGAGATGGTCACCCGGGCCAGAGAAAAGGGAGTGCTTTACCAGCTCTTCCTCGCCGTGGCGCTGGCAGAAGTGCGGGAGAAGATCCGGGAAGCGGAAGGGCTGCTATCCGAAGAGTCCTGACGCAAAATGCAAGGCCGCAGCTTCCTGGCTGCGACCTCGGTGCCAGAGCGAGAGACGGGATTCGAACCCGCGGCCCTCGGCTTGGGAAGCCGATGTTCTACCACTGAACTACTCCCGCTCAGTCCGCCTATTAGTATACACCATTTCCGGCGTCGCGCCAAGAGGTGACTTCGCCGCCGGAGTGGCAAACAAATCCGACAGGCACAGAGTTTTGTCCCGCTCTCTCCCGAAAGAAACCATTCTCACCGGAATCCCCGTCAATTCTTCCACCCGCTCCAGGAAACGGCGCACGGCAGGCGGGAGGGAATCGAACGTGGAAGCGACAGGTTCCTCCGTCCACCCCGGTAGTTCCTCATAGACCGGTTGGCATCTCTCCAGCACCGATAGCCGGCTGGGGAATGATTGCTGCAGCCTCTCCCCGTGGCGGTAGGCCACGCATACGCGGATGGGATCGAATCCGGCGAGGGTGTCCAGCTTGGTGATGGCCAGGTCGGTGATCCCGCTGACCAAGACTGCGTGCCGTAACGCCACCGCATCCAGCCAGCCACAGCGTCGGGGCCGCCCGGTGGTCGTGCCGTACTCGCCGCCGCGGTCGCGCAGCCGATCCCCCAGGGAACCCTTGATCTCGGTGGGGAAAGGCCCGCCACCCACGCGGGAGGTATATGCCTTCACCACGCCCAACACCCGGTCGATGCGGGTGGGTCCCACCCCTGCGCCCACACACGCACCCCCCGCCACCGGATGGGAGGAGGTGACGTAAGGGTAAGTGCCGTGATCCAGGTCCAGCATCGCCCCCTGGGCCCCTTCAAAGAGCACCCTTTGTCCGGCATCCAGGGCTGCATTGATGAGGGTGGAGGTATCGCAGATGAAATCAGCTATCTCTTCCGCATACCGCATGTATTCCTCGTACAAATGGTCGGGATCGAATCCTTCGGCTCCATAGATTCGCTCCAACAATAAGTTCTTCTCCCGCACCACCCAGCGCAGGCGCTGGCGGAAGTATTCCGGCTCCAGGAGGTCACCAACCCGGAAGCCGTCGCGAGCTGCCTTGTCCGCGTAGGCAGGACCGATCCCGCGGCGGGTGGTGCCCAGCTGGAAGGATCCTCGCCTCTCTTCCTCCAGCACGTCCAGGCGATGGTGATACGGCATCACCAGGTGGGCGCGGTCGGACACCTTCAGCCCGCCCACGTCGTGGCCGTACTGACGCAGCTGGCCGATCTCGGAGACGAGTCCGCGCAGGTCAATGACCATCCCATTGGCGAGGACGCACGTCTTGCCCGGGTAGATGATTCCTGAAGGGATGAGGTGAAGACGGTACTCTCGTCCCTCCACCACCACCGTGTGGCCCGCATTGTTCCCGCCTTGGCAGCGAACGATGACGTCCGCCGTCTGAGCCAGGTAGTCAGTGACCTTCCCCTTCCCCTCATCACCCCACTGAGCACCGACCACTACCACCGCTGGCAACTCATCCACCACCCTTTCCGCGAAGGATCCCCTCGCGCCTCATGATTTCGCGTGCCACGTGTAGGCCGGAAGCGGAAGCCTGTGCCAAACCCCGGGTGATACCCGCACCGTCGCCCGCTACGAAAAGGTTGTGTACCTGCGTCTCCAGGCTCGGCGTAACCTTGACGCGCGAGGAATAAAACTTCGCCTCCACCCCATACAGCAAGGTGGAACGCGAGTTCACCCCTGGAGCCAGCTCCCCCAGCGCCTCCAACATCTCCAGGATGTTAATCAGGTGCCGGTAGGGAAGAACCAGACTCAGGTCCCCAGGAGTAGCCTCCGCGAGGGTCGGCCGAACCATGCTCTTGGCCAGCCGCTCCTCGGTGGAACGGCGTCCCTGGGTGAGGTCTCCCAGGCGTTGCACTATCACCTTGCCACCCAGCATGTTTGCCAGGCTGGCCACGTATTTGCCGTAGGCGATCGGCTCCTTGAATGGCTCGGTAAAAGTCTTGGAAACTAGGACGGCAAAGTTCGTGTTCTCCGTGGGGCGGTCGGCGTAACTGTGGCCGTTGACCGTTATCACTCCCGAATTGTTCTCCAGCACCACCTCTCCCCGCGGGCAGACGCAAAACGTCCGAACCAGGTCGTCGAAGGAACGCGAATGATACAGCAGCTTCGGCTCGTAGACCACATCGGTGAGGTGATCCAGGAGCAATGCAGGAACCTCCACCCTCACTCCCACGTCCACGGGGTTGTTCTCCAGCTCGAGCCCCAGTCGACGGGCCTGGTTAGTGAACCACTCCGACCCGTTCCGGCCTGGTGCCGCCACCACATACCGGGCCCGGTATTCGGTGTCCGCCGTGCGCACGCCCACCACTGCACCGTCCTCCACCAGCAGCTCCTCCACCGGGGTGCAAGTCCTGATCTCCACCCGGCCATCCAGCTCTTCCCGCATCGCCCGCAGGACGCGCGGGCAGTTTTCGGTCCCCAGGTGTCGGATGGGTGCGTGCACCAAATCCAACCCCACCGTCGCCGCCCGCCGGGCTAGATCACGGATCCGACCGTCATCAGTCCCGAAAAGCCGGTCGGGCGCTCCGAAGTGGAGGTAGATGTCGTGGACGTCCCGGATCAGACGCATGGCCTCCGCCTCGCCGACGTACTCGCCCAGAAATCCGCCCACCCGCGGGCTCAGGGCAAGCTTCCCGTCGCTGAAGGCCCCCGCGCCTCCCCACCCGGAGAGGGTCATGCAGGGAGTACAACCCAGACACCTGGATCCCTGGGTGCGCATGGGACAGTGCCGCCGTGACAGCTCTGGGCCCTTCTCCAGCATGAGGATACCTGCCCCCTTCCATAAACGGGACAGTTCCAGCGCCGCGAATATCCCGGCGGGGCCGGCCCCCACCACGATCACGTCGTAACTGTTGCTCATGGACCAACCTCCATACCCAATTGCCCCCAGGCCACGCGGCAATTACCACCCGGTAAAGGATAGCAACAATGCACCGGAACGTCAACACATTGCCTGGGCCGCCGTGCGGTAATGTTCGTAGGGGTGAAAATGTTCCGTCACGGGGCAAACGTATCGTCCGGACCCGGGTGCCGGGTCTCCAGGTTCTCGAAGCGACCCAGGTTGCGATGGAAGTACAGCCGCACGCTGCCAGTGGGTCCGTTTCGCTGCTTGGCCACGATGACCTCCACGACATTTTGGTTCTCGAACTCGGGGTTCACGTACAAGAACGCGACCAGATCCGCATCCTGTTCAATGGCTCCGGACTCCCGCAAGTCGGACAGCATGGGTCGTCGGTCCTGCCGCTGCTCCACCGCTCTGCTCAGCTGGGAGCAGGCCAGCACGGGCACCCTTAGTTCGCGCCCCAGAGCTTTGAGGGAGCGCGATATTTCGGAAATCTCCTGCTGGCGGTTTTCCTGCCTTCCCCGGGTCTGCATCAGCTGCAGATAATCAATTATCAGCAATGCGAGGCCGTGTTCCGCCTTGATGCGGCGCGCTTTGGCCCGCAGCTCCAAAACCGAAATGTTCGGGGTGTCATCCACGAAGATGGGGGCATCTCCCAGGCGACCCAGTGCGCGCGACAGCCGCTTCCAATCGTCCTCGTTCAGGAACCCCGTTCGTAACTTCTGCCCATCGATGGACGCCTCCGCGCACAGCAGCCGTTGCGCCAGCTGCTCTTTGGCCATCTCCAGGCTGAAGATAGCCACCGGCATCCGCTCCTTGACCGCCACGTGCCTGGCTATGTTCAGCACGAAGGTGCTCTTACCTACCGAGGGACGGGCAGCCACGATGGCCAAATCCGCGGGTTGGAGGCCCGAGGTCAGGCGGTCCAGGTCGGTGAAGCCGGTAGGTACCCCGTAGGCCGCTCCTTTGTGCGAATACAGGTATTCGATCCGCTCCAGGCTCTCGATCAGGACTTCTCGCATGGGAACGTAGCTGGGAGAACCGCGTCTCTGGGAGACCTGGAAGATCATCTGCTCCGCTTCGTCCAGGATGACCTCCGCGTCTTCCCGCCCCTCGTAACATCGGGTCACGATCTGGGTAGCTGCCGCAATGAGCTGTCTCAGTACCGATTTTTCCTGCACGATCCTGGCGTAATACTCAAGGTTGGCCGCCGTGGGCACGCTATTGGCCAGGGTGGCGATGTAGCTTACGCCCCCTACTTCCTCCAGGACACCCATCTGTCGGAGCTTCTCGCTCACGGTGATCAGGTCTACCGCCTCTCCTTCATCGAACACCTGTACGATACCTTCGAAGATCAGCCGGTGTGCCTCCCGGTAAAAGTCACCCGGCCGCAACATCTCTACCGCCTTGGCGATCGCTTCTTTGTCCAAAAGCATCGATCCCAGGACGGACATTTCCGCCTCCAGGCTCTGTGGTGGCACGCGCTGTAAGCTGTCGTCAGCCACCCGGCTACCTCCTGATGTGCTCAACCGGCCAGGACCCCCTCCAGAGCTTCCGCCGCGCTTTTTACAAAGACGAGGCGCATTCCCGGCCAGGATGCCACCGCCGCGCGGTTGTCCCAGGGCAAAACCACTTCCTGGATGCCTGCCAGCTGCGCTCCGTACAACTTTTCGTGCAGCCCCCCCACCGCCTTCACCCTGCCCTGAATGCTCACTTCACCCGTCAGGGCCACGTCGCCCCGCACGGGCCGACCGGTGACCGCGCTGTATATCGCCACCAGGACGGCCAGCCCTGCCGAAGGCCCGTCCACCAGTCCCCCGCCCACCACGTTGACGTGGATATCCCAGTGGCGAAGGTCCTGTCCTGTCAACGCCCTGACCACGGAGACAGCGTTGAACACTGAGTCCCGCGCCATGCGGCCGGCGGCTTCGTTGAACCTGACCGAGCCCTTGTTGGGTTGGTTGGTGGGAAACGCCACCGCCTCCACCTCTACCAGACTGCCCTGATATCCCCGTACTCCCAGACCGAAGGCACGCCCCACCTCGGCCCGGTAGGATGCACGGGTGGCCTCGCGGGGTAACAGCCGGTTCATGGCGATGGCCTCCTGGACTAGGTCGGCAGTTATCAACCGCGGCCGGCCTCCGTCCGCCTGGATGGCCAGTCCGTAGCTGTCGATGAGCACTCCGATGGCCTTGCGGGCCTCAGCGGTGCACGCGGATATCAGGCGGGGTACGTTGGGCTCCAGGTCGACGCCCAGCTTGCTGGCCGCATGGGAGATTATCCTC
The DNA here is from genome assembly GCA_002376005.1 of Firmicutes bacterium UBA3570. GTDB lineage: Bacteria > Bacillota > Sulfobacillia > UBA3561 > UBA3561 > UBA3561. The sequence continues at coordinate 21,296 of DFNJ01000020.1, read as the reverse complement.
TCTATGTGAGCCGGCTGCAGGGGGTCGAAGAAAACTTCACTGCAGCGCGACCGTAAAGCTGGGCTCAGTTCCTCAGGTTGCTTGGTGGTGGCACCGATGAGGACGAAGTCCGCGGGCGCCCCTTCTTCGAAGAGTTCACGTACGTATTGAGGCACCCGGCTGTCTCGGGGATCGTAGTAGCTGGAGGAGAAGAACACCCGCTTGTCCTCCAGTACCTTCAGCAGCTTCGTCTGCAGCAAAGGATCCATTTCCCCAATCTCGTCGATGAACAGCACCCCACCGTGGGCTTCGCTCACCAAGCCCATCTTGGGCTCCGGAATACCGCCTTCTGCCAGGTCACGGCGAGCGCCCTGGTAGATGGGATCATGCACCGAACCCAGCAGCGGATTGGCGACTTCCCGCGGATCCCAGCGCAGGGTGGAGCCGTCCACCTCCACGAAGGGTGCGTTCTGCTGGAAAGGGCTGGCCGGCACCTTCTTGGCCTCCTCCAGGACCAGGCGTGCCACCGTGGTCTTGCCCACGCCGGGGGGGCCATAAAGGAGCATGTGCTGCGGGTAGGGAGTAGCCAGCTTGGCCATCACCGCTCGAATGGCCCGATCCTGGCCAACCACTTCGGCCAGGCTTTGTGGGCGCAGCAGCTCTCGCGCCGACTTGGTCAAGGCCAGGTTCTTCATCTTCTCCAGGCGCGCCAGTCGGGCCAGTGTTTCCGGGGTCTCGGGACCACCCTGTTCCTTGAGAATCTGCATCTTCAGCTCTCGCAAATACTCTTCTTGACGTCTCTCCATGCGCTCGCTTATCTTTCGTTCCAGATCCTCCTGGACTGCCCTGGCGGCCATGATGTCAGCGATGCGGTCTTCCACATCGCTGATTACCGCGGGCACCTCCTCCAGGGAGGGCGGCCCCTCCAGCGTGGGGTTCTCGTAGGCCAACTTCTGCAGCGCCCAGACTCGCCGGGCCAGGGATTTGGAACGCATGTCCGCCAGCGCTGCCATCTTGCCCGCCTTCAGCACCAGCCGATCCGCCCCGTACACCTCGGCCAGCAGGCTGTACAGCGCGCTCACGCGCCGCTCCCATCTCTGCTTGTCCTTGCGCGGGTTCCGCCGGGTGCTCAACGCTCAGCCTCCTCGACCCGTATCTGAAAGCGAGCCAGCACTTGCGCGTACAGCCGAGCCTCAACCTCGTAGGTACCCAGCGCCTTGATGCCTTGTGGCAACCGGATTCGGCGCCGATCCACGCTAATCCCCAGCTGTTCGCGAATGGCTCGGGATATGTCCAAAGAGGTGACAGAACCGTACAGCCGCCCCCCTTCGCCCGCCTTGGCCTGAATAACGATCACCGCTCCCTCCAGGCGCGACCGTACCCGTTCTGCCTCTTCCCGCTGCCGCTCGTCACGCAAGCGGGCCATGCGCTGCCGATGCTCCAGGGAGCGGACGTTCCCTTCGGTCGCCGGTATCGCCAGACCGCGAGGAATCAAGTAGTTACGCGCGTACCCGTCGGCCACTTCCACAACGCGACCCCGCGGGCCCAGTGACTGCACGTCTGCCGTCAGTATCACTTTCATCCCGCTTCAGCCCCTCCTCTCCGGCACCTCCTGCACAGCCTGAGTCCGTTGCCGGAAATCCAATAATGAGTCCGCCATGCCGGCGAGCGAAGCGAGTTGCGCCAGCAGGGGTACAAAACACACGTAGGCCAGGATTAGGATCCGAAATGCCTTCTGGACGCCCCATCGTTGAAGATAGTAGTAGGCCAGGGACAGGCCGCCCACCGCATAGGCCATCTGTGCCAGCACCTGCAGGTTTACCCCGGCCACATAGAGAGCTTGTCGGCCCTGCCAGTCTCCCGCCGCCACGCATCCCACTCCTAGCAGCAGCACCACCAGCATCGCCCTGGGTATGCGCCAGGCAGCAAAGGGCGGAATCGGCTGGATCGTCCATCCCAGTCTGCGCAGGACCAGTCGGGCCACCTCGAAATTGATGAAGGCGCTGAACAACGCCCCCCCGACGATGCCCGCCGGCAACATCAGCCGCATCCCTTCCAGCATCCGGTCCATAAACGATTCCATTTTCGCCAGCTGCTCGGCACCCAGCCCCAGTGACCGATACACGTCCAGGGCACCCCGCATGCCCGCCTCCACCTGGGCCCACAGCTCCGAAGGAGCTATGCCCGCGACCAGCACGCCCATCAACAGCGATATCGCCCCCGAAACCACAAAGGCACCCGTCGCCATGACCAGTGCTACCAGCGGGGAGCGCTGGCGGGCAAAGCCCACTCCCAGGGCAAGACCCATCAGTCCGAAATTGGCCACCAGGCCGATGGCCTGCAGCGGACCCACGAACAGTCCCACGGCCACACCCGCCACCAGCACGGTCATCAGCGCTGTTCTCAATCCATGCCTCAGGTAAACCACTACCACGGGCACTGGCCATAGGAAAATGATCAGGCCACCCACCACCGGGAGGTAAAACCCGGCCAGCACCAGTACGGCAGTGACCGCGGCGAGGAGAGCACCTTCGGTAAGGGGGCGTAGTCCCTTGCGGTTCTGCACCGGTCAAACCCCCCATACGCCGCCGTGTCCGGACGGCGTCCCGACAGCGGCATGCAGCCACTCACGAAGCAGGTTCCTCAGGTCCCAGATTCTCACATTCACTCCACGGTGAAGGGCAGCAGAGCCATCACGCGAGCCCGCTTTATGGCCCGCGTAAGCTGCCGCTGATGGCGGGCGCAATTGCCAGTAATGCGTCGGGGGAGTATCTTTCCGCGATCGCTCATGAATCTGCGCAGCCTCGCCACATCTTTGTAGTCCACCACGTCTATTTTGTCCACGCAGAACGCACAGACCTTGCGGCGCGATTTCCTGCCCCGATCCCTCCTCGGCATGTCTCAACCTCCTTTGCACCCAGGGCGCGTTGACATTTTCATCCCGCAAAATCAATCTCCTCGTGCCGCTCACCCTCCGGGGGGAGCGGGGAATCCTCGCGGGGCCAGTCCAAGAAGGTCACCGAATCCGCGATGACTTCGGCGACCCTCCTCCGCTGTCCCTCCTGGGTCTCGTAAGACCTGATCTGCAGTCTTCCCTCCACCGCCACCAGGCGTCCCTTGCTCAGGTGATTGGCGCAGGTCTCCGCCTGCCTTCTCCAAGCAACGATGTCGATGAAATCCACTTCGCGGCGCCCGTCCCGGTTGGTGAAGGGACGCTCCACGGCCAGGGTGAACCCGGCCACGGGAACACCCGCGGGGGTGTATCGGAGCTCTGGGTCCCTGGCCAACCTTCCGATGAGAATGACGCGGTTGAGCAATGGGCTACCCCCTAGCTGTTTTCTCCCTCATCATCGTCCTCGCGGACGATGATGTGCCGCAGTATGCCCTCGCTGATCCGCAGAACCCTGTCCAGCTCCCTCGCTGCTTGTGGCCCCGAACGGAACTTCATTACCGCATAATAACCCTCGCGGAAACCTTCAATCTCGTACGCCAAGCGACGTTTGCCCCAGCTGTCCACGTCCCCGATGCGGGCCTCGTGCTCCTTGAGAGTGCTCACGATGCGCGACATCAGGTTGGCGGTGGCTTCCTGATCGAGGTCGGGGCGCAGGATGAACATGCACTCGTACGACCGCAGATCCGACACCTCCCTTCGGACTAAACGGCCCCATACCGCGTATGGAGCAGGGATCGAGCTCGATCGGCAGGACGAAGTTCCCTCGTCATTATAGCACCCGCCACGTGCAGTGACAACCAGACTCAGGCGGCAAAGCGGAAGTAGATCACATCTCCATCCTGCACCTGGTATTCGCGCCCTTCAATGCGGACAAGGCCCTGCTGACGTGCCGCCTGCAGCGAGCCGGCCCTGATGAGGTCTTCCGCCCGTACTACCTCTGCCCGGATGAATCCGCGCTCCATGTCGCTGTGCACCTTGCCCGCAGCCCTGACTACTGGAGTACCCACAGGGACCGACCAGGCGGTAGCCTCATTCCGATTCGCGGTGAAGAAGGTCACCAGGTTGAGGATTCGATACGCCTCCCTCACCAAAGCCACGGTCTGAGAACGCCCCAACCCCATCTCCGCCCGGAGGGCCTCCTCTTCGTCGTGCTCCAGCTCAGCAAATTCCGCCTCGATCCGCGCGGAAACGGGCACGTAGCCAGCGCCGCGGGCGCGGGCCAGCTCCCTCAGAGCCTGCTCGGGCCTGCCGGCAGACTGCCCTGCCCACTCATCGACGTTGGCAACGTATACCACTGGCTTTCGCGTAATCAGATTGAGGGGCTGCAGCACCTGACACGGGCCGGGCCAGTCGCGGGCTGCTCTACCTGCTGCCAGCCACGCTCGCAACTCCTCCAGTGCGGCCAGCTCCTCGCGATGTGCGGTGCGGTGAGCCTTGGCCAGGGTCGCCACTTTGTCGCGCCGCCTTTCCACCACCTCCAGGTCGGCCAGCAACAGCTCGGTTTCCACCAGCTCCACGTCTCGAACTGGATCCACATCACCGGTGGTGTGGGGGACATCCGGACGCGTGAAGCAGCGAACAACGTGCAAGATGGCGTCAACCTCGCGGACGTGGGCGAGGAACCGATTCCCCAAACCCTCCCCGCGGCTCGCCCCTTCCACCAACCCCGCAATGTCCACTACCTTGACCGTGGCTGGCGTCAGGCGAGCCGAACCCACAATTCGGGCCACCGCCTGGAGCCGGTCATCCGGTACGGGTACGACACCCACGTTCCGCTCGATGGTAGTGAAAGGGTACTCCCCCACCGCAGCCTGCAGGCGACAGAGGGCATTGAACAGGGTCGTCTTTCCCACATTGGGAAGGCCCACAATGCCGCACGAAAAACTCAACCCAGATCATCCTCCCCCTACTCACCAAGCCGGCGAACCACTTTCCTGACCGCCCTTTCGAACTTGCGGCGGGGAATCATCACCTGGCGACCACATTTCAGACAGCGGATGCGGAAGTCGATACCGGTCCGCAGGATCTCCCATTCATCGCCACCACACGGGTGTTGCTTGCGCAGCTTTACCACATCCCCCAAGCGGAACTCAATCATCGAGCTGGCCCTCCTTGGTCGTCGCGTCCCGCCTTGGTCAGACGGGCGGGTACCACCACATACCTGGGGTAAGGAATTTCGATGCCCTCTCGATCCAGGGCCTGCTTCAGGCGCTTGAGCATTTGTCGTTCCACTGCCCACTGCGCCATGGGAGCAGTGCGCGCCAGGATGCGGAAACTCACCGCCGAGTCACCGAGCTTGCTCACTCCCAGCACCCGGGGCCCCTCGCGAATGTCCGGGATTTCCGTCGCCATGGCCTCGCACTCCTTTTCCAGTACCTCCAGGACGCGGTCAAGGTCCTCTTCGTAGGCCACGGAGACATCGATGAGCACCCGCATGTTCCCCCGGCAGTGATTGGTGACCGTACCCAAGGAACCATTGGGCACGATATGCAGGTCTCCGGAAAAATCCCGGATCTTGGTCACTCGTAGATCAATCTCCTCCACGATGCCTGAGACCCCTCCGGCGGTGATGTACTCACCCACGGCAAACTGATCCTCAAAAATGACGAAGAACCCCGAAATGACATCCCGGACCAGCTGCTGGGCCCCGAATCCCACCGCCAGGCCCACCAGACCAGCGCCAGCTAAGATCGACCTGGTGGGAACGTTGAGAATGTCCAGAATCGAAAGCAGCGCAATGAAATCGATGGTATACCGCAGGACACTCTTCAGCAAGGTACGTGCGGTGAGAACCCGGCGGTCGGCAGCATCCTCCCCCCGTTCTCTTAACATCTTGTCCACCAGGGGAAACGTCGCCTTGATGGCCAGCCGCGCGATGACCAAGACCAAGACCGCCTTCGCCAGCGCTTCGGCGACCCCCAGGATCCGCTCCCGACTCAAGAAGCCCTGCAGAAGTTCTTCCAGCGTGCCCATCCACCTCCGTTCGGCAGATTTCGGACAGCGGGTCTCTGGATCTCAAGCTTACCCGGGAGAGCGGCCTCCCAGCAAGCCGGTGAGATAGTAAAAGGCGGAGATGAGGCGAAGGGCAATGCGTGAGGATCCCACCAACTGCTGCATCTCAGGACTCACGGTGCTGACCAAGGGGGAAAGCAGACCAAGGATGACCGCGGCTACCACACCGTTTCTCACCACGCCACAGACCGCGCCCGCCAGGCGGTCCGTCACCCCCGGTCTCCCGTCCTCCGCCCCCACCAGCGGGCTGAAGAGTAGCGCCCAGAACACCCTCACCGCAAGGAATAGCACCAGGAAGGCCCCCGCCTCCAGTATCAGCAATGCCAGCAGCCGATACAGGAGCGCCCCCAGGGTGTCACATTCGAGGGCTCGGAGAAACCCCAGCAACCAGCCCATCTGATTCTGCACCATCTCGGTATACTGCACCGGAAGGTTGAGGCGGTCCACCCACTCCATCAGACGGTCCGCGGGCGAACCAGCAATTTCGATGCGGGCAACCTCCACCGGAATCACTACGTACCTGGCCACGACACTTTCCAGCCGCGCCAGGAGCGAGTAACGTGCGTCCGCCCAAGAGACAGCACGCGGCAACATCCAGACCGCCACCGCAGCAGCTACTAGGTGCCCAAGCGCTCCCATGAGCATGGACGCGAAGCCTCGTCGGAATCCCGCGATAGCGCCCAGGACCAGGAATGCGACCACCGCATAGTCCAACCACGTCACTGGCTTTCCTCCTCAGCGCCGCTCACCCAAGAGAACCAACAGATACATAACCGCCGCCGGACCCGCAGGCCCTACCCAGCCACCCAGGTGCCGTGCCGCGAGGATGGTGGTGGCAGCCGCCAGCAACCCGGCAAGGCCGAAGAAAAACGTCTCGCGTATCAGGTCTTCGTAGAAGACGCCTGATTCCCGTTCGCGCAGCACGAACATGGTGAGGCGCCCGGCAAGCTGGACGGCTACAAACACCGCCGGCGCCCGCCACCAGACTGCCACCGACTGCCCGCCTCCGGGCAGCAACCTGTCCGCCGCCCAGGCTGCCGCTACCGCGGCAGCAGCCGAAAGTACCAGCCGCAAGCCGACGCTGCGCCAACGACCACTCTGCTGCTTCAGAACAGCAACCACTTGGTCAACACGACCAATGCGATCAACAGGGGAACTGCCGCCCAGGGGAGGCAGCTCTTCCTGACGGCTTCGCGCGCCTGCTGCCGCTCCCGTTCGGAAGGCCTGATGCGGGCATGGATCTCCAGGCGGTGGGCTCTCTTCAAAGACTCCACCGCTTTGCCGATCTGTCCCAGGGCCTTGTAAGCAGCAGCCAGATTGTTGTGCGCGATGGCGTACTCCGGATCCAGCGACAAGGCCTTCCGATAGCACTCGATCGCCTTCTCGTACTCTTTTCGGGAGAAGAAAACATTCCCGAGGTTAGTGTAGGCGGCCGGCATGCTGGGGTCGAGTTCCAGGGCACGCCGGAAGCTGAGCTCCGCATCGTCCAGGCGGCCCTGATGAGCCTGGGCCACACCCATCTTGCTGTAGCCGCGGGCCGATTTCGGCTCGAGCTGGACGTAGAGGGCAAAGCGGCGCTCGGCCGCCGCGTACTCACCCCTGGCCAACAGATCCTCGCCCTCGCGGAAGATCTCTTCCGGGGAGCGCCCACTGAGCTCGTCGACCCGGTCCGTCGCCGCCACCACGGTGCCTCCTTCCACGGCTACCAAACGAGTTTCGCTGCCAGGCCTCATAACCCTCCTCGGCAGCACTGCCGCGGCACACATACACAGTCAGCTGCGTGCCATATACTGCAACAGGACGGGGGAAGAGCTGGGTGAAAGAGACGTCGTGGCGGGTATCCGCGGACACCCCGGAAGCGGGGCGGCTGATTGCCGCAGTGCTGATGGGCATGCTGAGGATGGACAGGAGTGCCAGACCACTGGTGCTCTGCATCGGCAGTGACCGCTCCACCGGCGACGCCCTGGGGCCATTGGTAGGAAGCATCCTGGCGCGACGCCCAGAGCGTGCCTACCACGTGCTGGGAACCCTTGATTGTCCGGTACACGCCATGAACCTGCTGTCCGTGCGGCAGTCCATCGCCGCACACCAGCCGGTCATCGCAGTTGACGCCTCCCTGGGCATCCCCGAACAAGTAGGCACCGTCACGGTGGGCATCGGCCCACTACGGCCCGGCGCGGGGGTGCGCAAGCAACTACCATCAGTTGGCGACTTCCACGTCACGGGTACGGTGAACGTGGGTGGGTTCATGGAATACCTCGTCCTGCAGAACACTCGACTTTACGTGGTGATGAAGTTGGCAACAGTCATCGCCCAGGGCATTCACCTGGCATTGCAGCGGACCCCGAGTTCCGACGACCAGGCTGTCATCTCTGCTCGACAGCCCGCCGTTGAACCTCTCGAACCACCTCTTCCGCATTTCGCCCCTTGGCAACTATAACCGGCGCGGGCGTAAGCGTCGTCTCTGCCTGCATTAGGTTGACATTCATCCCCGCCACCACGATGGCGTCTGCTGCCGCCACCCCCCGCTCATCGAGGTCCACCACCTGGTAGCCGGCGGCCCGCAGCTGTTCGCAGACGTCGCTCAGGCCCCGCTCCACAGCCACCGTTCTCGGCACCCAACATCCCTCCTGGCTCATTTTTCACCCTCCAGCCAGGAATTATGTGCAGCGAGCAGGGCCTTGACCTCCTCGTCGCTGGTTTGCTCGAAGTCGATATAGAACTGCCCCACGGCGTAGAACGGCTCGGGTTGGTGCAGACAGACTCCTTGGTCGGCCTCCCGCAGCAGCTCCGCCCAACTGTGGGGAGGGGCAACCGGTACCGCCACGATCAGTCGAGAGGGCCCCCGTGACCTCACCGACCGCAGGGCAACTTTCATGGTCAGGCCGGTGGCCACCCCATCGTCCACCACGAAAACCGAGCGACCGCGAACCTCTGCAGCCGGGCGGTCACCGCGGTAGACCCGCAGCCGACGGGCAATTTCTCCCAGCTGACGGGCGGTCTCCGCCGCCAAGTATTCTCGGCTCACGCCCAGGTACCGCAGATGATCTTCCTCGACCAATACCTCACCGTCAGGACCAACCGCCCCCACTGCCAGCTCCGGATTATGGGGCGCCCCAATCTTGCGCGGGACTATAACGTCCAGCGGCGCTGCCAGCGCTCGAGCCACCCCAGCGCCCACCACCACTCCTCCTCTGGGTATGGCCAGTACCAGCGGGGACGGCGCATCGAGCTCTCGGCACGCCTCACCGAGCAGGCGGCCAGCCTCCTGCCGGTTCTTGAATGGGATCATCCTACCACCCGCCCCGGTAGGGGAATTCGCCAGCGGGTCCGGGCCACGTGCCTTCCCCCGGATAGCCGCCCGAATGTTGGCCTCGTCCGCCACTCCAGCCTCTTGCTGGTGGCTCCGAGCGCCGCACCTTGAGACAGGAGCCCGGCACCTTCATGGTCCTCGGCGAGGCGCCGGGTCCTTGGTGCATACACAGGCGATGGTCGGCGGCCGACCGCAGGTCGAGTCGGCCGCGCTGAGGCAGCTGCCATCCAGGGGCACGTAATTTGATTCATCCCGCCTGGTCCCAGACCCCTCGGTTGACCAGCCGACTGTCACGCGGGGAGCCGGCACTAATTCTTCATCATGTACCGCAAGGGGTTCACCGCCTTGCCATGGAGACGAATCTCGTAGTGGACGTGAGGCCCCGTGGCTCGGCCTGATGCGCCCACTAGGGCAATGACCTGCCCGCGCCGCACCCGGTCTCCCACGCTGACCAAATTCCTCGCGTTGTGTCCGTAGACAGTAGTATAGCCGTCGCCGTGGTCGATGATGACGGTCCTGCCCAGCAAGCCGTACCAGCCGGAGAAAACCACCACCCCGTCTCCGGTGGCGATGATGGGCGAACCGTAAGGAGCCGCTATATCAACCCCGTGATGGAACTCGATGCGTCCGGTGAAAGGAGAGCGACGGTAGCCAAACGCAGAGGAAACGTAGCCCAAGGCAGGCCACAGCACCGGCAAAGTGGCAACATGCGGCTCGTCCGCGGCCAGCAGGTCGCGCAGTCGCACCAAGCTCTCTTGGCGGAAAGGCAGCTCGGCACTCAGCTGGGCCAAAGTTTGACCTATCTCCTCGGGCACCTGCGGCCGTTCCAGTTGGCTCGCCCCAGAGACTTCCCATCTCCCGGGGCTCACTCCAGCTGCCACGGCTCCGTGTCTCTCAAGGCCGACGGCGGTGACGTGCTCGGGCTCCAGCTGCATCATGTCCCGCAGCTGGGCTTCCAGCTGGCGGATCTTGACCATTTCCTTCTTGAGGGCGTAGGCCTGCTCAGCGAGGAACTCGATTTCGCGACTCTGCTGCACCGTCAGGGCCCGCAAGTAAGCCAGCTCCGCTGACTGACTCCACAGACGCCAGTACGATACCGCAAAGGCACCAGTGGCCAGCAGCAGGCACAGCGCCACGAGCACCCCAAAACGCAGGACGCGTGCGGTGAAGCGGATCATCCGGAGACGTCGTCCAGAAGGCGGGATGATCACCAGAGTGTAATACTCCCGGTCCCCCTGCCCACTGGCCATCGCCTTCCCTCCTCCAGGTGGTCCACGTTGGGGATTCTCGCCAATAGGCATGAATCCCTTCCGGGGCAGGAGAACTGCCCAGATGGCAATGTCACAACTCGCGGGAGTAGCGATATATCCGAGGGACTCGTTGTCCAATCCCGGTGAGGATTTCGTGTGGCGCCGTATCGCACAGCGCTGCCAGCTGTGGGGCAGTCACCTCCTCGTCTCCCTGACGCCCCAGCAGCACCACCTCGTCTCCCACCTTTACCCCCTCTACTCCCGTCACGTCAACCATGATCTGGTCCATGCAAACTCGCCCTATGACCCGACACCGGCGTCCACCGACCAGACACTGGCCACGGTTGGACAAGGCCCGGCGATACCCATCCGCGTACCCAACCCCGACCGTGGCCACGCGAGTTGGCCGACTGGTGTAGTAAGTCCTGCCATAGCCAACCGGCTCACCAGGTGGGAGCTCCTTCAGCATGCCTATTTCGGCTCGCCAGCGCAATGCAGGACGGACGGATATTGTGGGTGGCGTGAATTCGCTCGGATGGTATCCGTAGAGCAGCAGCCCCGGACGGACCAGGTCGAAGTGCGCCTCCGGATGGCGCAAGATGCCAGCGCTATTACACGCGTGGCGCAGACCAGGCGCGATACCCGCTGCCCGCAGGGCGTCCAGCCCTTCAGCGTACTTGGCAATCTGGCCTCTGGTGAAATCATCATCGCGGGCCTCTGCATCAGAAAAATGCGTGAAGACCCCCTCGAGCACGACCCCTTCTTCTGTTACTGCCGCGGTCGCCAGGGCCACCAGATCGGATGCGCTGCGTACCCCCAGACGCCCCATCCCGGTGTCGAACTTGAGGTGCACCCGCGCAGGTCGACCCAGCCGCCGCGCGCAGGCACCTAAGACCCTCAACATGGAGGGTTCGTAAACCGTGCAGCTGATGCCCGCCGCCACCAGCTCTTCTGCCTGGCGGGGTGGCCAGGGGCCCAGCACCAGGATTGTGCCCCTCACCCCCGCCTCCCGCAGAAGCAGAGCTTCCTCGACAATGGCAACCCCAAAGTGGCGAGCGCCCGCGTCCTGCAGACACCGTGCCACCGGCACCAGGCCATGCCCATACGCATTCGCCTTCACCACCGCCATGACCCGGGCGGGTGCCACCGCTTGGGCGATGGCGGAAAAGTTATCGGCTAGTACGCATAAGTCAACTTCCAGGCGAGTCGGACGCATCTCCGGCCACCTCCGAGGTGCGCAGGATTCCTTTCACCGTGACGCGGGGATTGACGGCCTGGGAAATGTGAAAGTCAGCCCATGCGCTGGCCAGCGCATACGCTGATGGAAAGTCCAGGCGATACCGAAGCTGAAGGTAGGAGACCACGTCATTTGCCACCATCTTGAGCGCTTCTTCAAGTGTTTCTGCGGAGGCCAGGAACAGCAGCTGACCAGGTAGCTTCACGCGCGGCCGTGGCGGGGCCGCTCCCTTGTCCACCACCACCGTAACCGTCACCTCGGCGGCAACCTCGATCCCGGTCCCGCAGATTTCGCCGTCTCCGATCACCGCGTGAACATCGCCCAGCCCGAGGAGCCCGCCGGGATGGAAAACCGGCAGTACCACCTCCGCTCCCGGCCCAATCTGCTTGGTGTCCAGGTTGCCACCGTGGTCGCCGGGAACACCGCACGGCACTGCGCCCCGGGCTGGGGCCACGCCAATCACACCCACCATGGGTCGTGCCCGGAGTCGGATGCCAGCCCCGAAATCCACCCACTGATCCCGGACCGCCACCACTTTGGTGAGGGAGCCCTGCACCCGGTCTCCCAAGACGCCAAGCCCAGGGATTGCCACCGTTACCCCCCGGGCAGCGGGAGTGATCGCCTCGATGCGCACCCGAAGGGCATCCCCGGGTTCTGCCCCCTCAATGTACAGCGGCCCAGTTGCCGGGTTCACACGGGTGAAATCCACTTCCTCCAGGCGTTGGTCGGGGGAAGCGACCTGACCGGAAAAGCAGTCCTGGGTAACGAAGGTGACCGAGGTCCCCGGCGCCACCCGAGCGACGGGCGGGTTATCCGCCGAAAAGGTAAAGAACGCATGCTTAGCACCGATTCTCATTTCATAGATCCCTCCCGTGGCCGGCTCGTCCCAGGTCGTTGGCACCTCGGCCTCAGCGCCTTGGGTTCTCGGGGGCGAGGAGCTCCAGTAGCCGCTCCAGGTCCTCGGGAGAGTAATACATGATCTCGATCTTGCCCCGTTTCCGCCCCTGAACCACGCGCACCTGAGTACCGAGAGCCATGCGCAGGCGATCCTCGATGTGCCGCAGCTCAGGCTCCTCCGACCGAGATGGCCTGCGACCCCGCCCCTTCACCGCCGCCTCAACCTGCCTCACCGAGAGGCCCTGGCGGGCGACCTTTCGGGCCAGCGCGATCTGCGCGGCAGCCGAAGGCAGGCTCAGCAGAGCACGGGCGTGCCCCATGGAAAGTGTTCCACGTGAAACGTACTCCTTCACCTCGTCGGGAAGAGAAAGCAGTCGCAGCATATTGGCAATGTGGGAACGAGACTTCCCCACCCGCTCCGCCAGCTGCTCCTGGGTGAGACCCACTATCTCCATCAGCTGCCGATAGGCCTCTGCCTCTTCCAGCGGGTTCAGATCCTCCCGCTGCAAATTCTCGATGAGGCTTACTTCCAGCGCCTGCGCGTCGCTGAGGGGGCGGACTATCGCGGGAACCGTCTTCATACCCGCCAGGCGCGCCGCGCGCCACCGACGCTCTCCAGCCACCAGCTCGTACCCCCCACCGGCCACCTTGCGCACGATCAGCGGCTGTACCACCCCGTGTTCCCTCATCGACGCGGCCAGCTCCTGCAGGCTCTCCTCGCGAAAAGTCCGGCGGGGCTGCCCGGGCCGCGGCCGTATCTCATCAACCGGAATCTCCCGAACGCCCTCCCTCGCCTCCAACGCCAAGTCCGGCAGGAGGGCCTCCAGTCCCCTACCCAGCCCTTTCCGCTTCCCCATTGCCCATCACTTCCCTTGCCAGATCTCGATAGACCTCTGCCCCCCGGCAGTGCGGATCGTAGAGGATCACCGGCTTGCCGTGACTGGGCGCCTCACTCAGTCGCACATTTCTGGGGACCACCGCACGGTGTACTTTCTCCCGAAAGTGCCGCTTCACTTCCTCCGCCACCTGAATCGACAGGTTGGTGCGTCCGTCGAACATGGTAAGCACAACTCCTTCAATCTCCAGGTCCGGGTTAAGCCGTGACTGCACCACCCGGATGGTGTGCAATAACTGTCCCAGTCCCTCCAGGGCGTAATACTCGCATTGGATGGGAATCAGTACTTGGTCGGCTGCCGTCAAAGCGTTGATAGTGAGCAGTCCCAAAGAAGGGGGACAATCGATGAGCAGGAAATCATACTCGTCTCGAATCGACCGCAGGGCCTGACGAAGCCTGGCCTCCCTGGCCACCAGGGAGACCATCTCGATCTCGGCGCCGGCTAGATCTATGGTGGCAGGCACCAAGTGAAGCCGGCGAATGGCAGTGGGCAATATCACTTCCTTAATCGGGGTCTCCTCCACCAGTACGTGGTAGATGGAACGACGAATTCGGCGCCGGTCAATCCCCAAACCGCTGGTAGTGTTTCCCTGCGGATCGATGTCAATGGCTACCACTTTCTTTCTCTGCAGCGCTAGACACGCCGCCAGGTTCACCGCAGTGGTGGTCTTGCCCACTCCGCCCTTCTGGTTGGCTATGGCCAGCACTCTACCCATCCGAGCACCCCGCCACTCCTCGCTCAGTGGGTACTTCTGCCACCTCCTTCGGCGTTCCTGCTCTCCCGTGTCGCGCTCCCAAGCGCCACGCGCACCACCACCTCCAGGTACCCTTCCTCACGCCGTTCTTCCATCTGCACTTCCACTCCCGCCTCTCGCAAGGCGCTGACCGCCTTGCGGAACGCGTTAAGGAATATCCGGATATCCTTGATTACCGCTATCCTCCGGCTCCGCCTCACTCTGGCGTGCCCTCGCGTCTTCCATCGGCGCACCAATTCTTCGGTTTCCCTCACGCTCAGCTGCTCTCGTCTCGCGCGCCGCGCCACCTCCAGCCGCGCCTCCGGATCGTCGAGCATGAGGAGCGCCCGGGCGTGTCGCTCGCTCAAGCCCCCTTCCTGCAGCTCCCTCCTCACCGGCTCCTCCAAGTGAAGCAGCCGCAGCTTGTTGGCAATGGCCGACTGGCTGCGACCCACCAGCTCCCCCAACTCCTGCTGGGTGAGGCCGAATTCCTCGAGCAGGCGCCGGTACGCCATGGCCTCCTCCCAATACGAGAGCGGTCGGCGCTGAAGGTTTTCCACCAGGGCGAGCACTGCCTGCTCCTCGCTGCCAGCCCGAACCACCACCGCAGGGACCTTCTTCAATCCCGCAGCCATTGCCGCCCGCCAGCGCCTCTCTCCAGCGATGATCCGAAAGCCTCGCGGCCCCGGCGTTACCAGGATGGGCTGCAATAGCCCGTGCTGCCGGACTGAGTCCACCAGCTCATCACCTGAAGCATCGGCGCGCGGCTGGTACGGGTTGGCTTCGATACTGTCTACGGGGATTTCCCGGAAACTGGATGCCACCCTATCCCGATACACCATCCGCCTCACCAGCCTGGCCACCTCCCATCATCCCCTGGCCTTCGAAACCACCACCAGCACCCGCCGATAACCGCTGGGCAACCGGAAGCTGATTAGCTGTTCGACCCTTCCCCTCAGGGCCCGGACAGCCTCCCCCGCTGCCGGCAGCTCTTCCTCCACCCTTGGTCCTTTGTAGACCACCAGCCATCCGCCCTTTCGCACCAACGGGAGGCATAATCGCAGTACGGAAGGTAGATCCGCTACCGCCCGGGTGACCGCTACATCATACCTCTCATAGAACGGGGGACGGCTTCCCAGCTCCTCGGCCCGCCCCCACACCACTTCCATCTCAAGACCGAGATCCCTGGCAACTGCTTCCAGGAAAGCACATGCACGCTTTGCCGCCTCGATGACCGTCAGGTGCGTCTCCGGCCTGGCTATTTTCAACGGCACCCCCGGCAGACCCGCCCCCGCTCCCACGTCCACCACCCGCCATCCGGCACGCAAATCGCAGTAGGCCAACAGCATCAAGGAATCCAGGAAATCTTTCTCCACCATCTCCCGAACGGAGCGCGGACCAAGCAACCCCATCGGCTGGCCCCGGGCCCTTAGCCAATGAAGGTACCGCTCCAGACGTTCCCACGCCTCTTCGTCCAACCCCGGCACCCCTGCTCGCACCAGTGCCCCTCTGAGCCACTCCTGCCACGATCTCACGTTGCGGATCCTCCGCGACGCCGCTGCTCCAGGTGTAGCAGCAACGCCCAGGCATCTGCCGGGCTCACGCCCGCCCGGACCGCCTGCCCCAGGGTTTGCGGCCTCACCCTTCGCAGCCTGTCCCTTCCCTCGCGCGACAGACAGCTCAGCGCGTCGTAGTCAAGCTCCCGCGGTATGACCTTTTCTTCCATCCGCTGGAACCTTTCCACCTGCGCCCGCTGCCTGCGTATGTATCCCTCATACTTAGCTTCTGTCTCGATGTGCAGGACGACATCTGGGGGCAGCTCGGGCAGTCGCGGCAACAGGCGGCGCAGAACAGCATACCTCACCTCTGACCTCCGCAGGAGGTGCCATGCACTCGTCGTCTCCCGCAAAGGGGCACTACCCGAGGACTCCAGGATCCGATTGACTTCCTCCCCCGGGGCGATCGTCGCGGTCTCCAGCTGCTGCCGGGCTCCCAGGACCATATCCCGCCTCGCCCGGTATTTGGCGTATCTCTTCTCATCCACCAGCCCGACGGCGCGGCCTTTCTCCGTCAAGCGGAGATCGGCGTTATCCTGCCTCAGCAGCAGGCGGTATTCGGCCCTGCTGGTCAGCATGCGGTACGGCTCGGTGTGCTCTTTGGTCACCAGATCATCTATCAGGACGCCGATGTAAGCTTCCGACCGCTGCAACACGAAAGCCGGTTCGCCCTTGACCCACAGAGCCGCATTGATCCCCGCGATCAGCCCTTGCGCTGCCGCTTCCTCGTACCCGGAGGTGCCGTTCAGCTGACCCGCGCTGTACAGCCCCTCCCAATCCCGCACCGCCAGACTGTTATCCAGCTGGTACGGACAAAGGTAGTCGTACTCTATCGCATATCCCGGACGCACCATCTCCACCTGCTCCAGCCCCGGGATGGTCCTCAGTGCTTCCAGCTGCACGTCGGGAGGAAGACTGGTGGACATCCCCAGCACGTACATCTCCTCGGTGTCCATTCCCTCTGGCTCCAAAAATACCTGGTGCGCCTGCTTGTCGGGAAACCGCACCACCTTGTCCTCCACCGATGGGCAATACCGGGGACCGGGGCCAACTATTCGCCCCGTGAACAACGGCGCCCGGTGCAAGTTGGCCCGGATTATCTCGTGCGTACGCCGATTGGTCCAGGTCAACCAGCAGGGAACCTGCGGCGGCGCGAACTTCTCGGTCAGGTACGAGAACGGTTCCGGCCGCTCGTCCCCGGGCTGGACGGTCATTCGTTCAAAGTCCACGCTGCGCCTGTGCACGCGAGGGGGCGTACCGGTTTTGAATCGCCCCAGCTCCAGCCCCATTTCCTGCAGCGCTGCCGACAGCCCCACCGCCGGCAGCTGTCCGCTGGGGCCCGACGGGAACGATACATCACCAACCGTCACCCTTGCCGCCAGATAAACTCCGGTGGTGAGCACCACCGCTTTGGCCCGGTATTCCTCCCCCATGAGCGTCCGGACCCCGCACACCCGGCGCCCCTCGCGGACCAGGTCCACCACCAGGCCCTGTTTGAGGTCCAGCCCTCGCTGGGTCTCCAGAACGCGCCGGGCGCAC
The DNA here is from genome assembly GCA_002376005.1 of Firmicutes bacterium UBA3570. Lineage (GTDB taxonomy): Bacteria > Bacillota > Sulfobacillia > UBA3561 > UBA3561 > UBA3561. The sequence continues at coordinate 3,931 of DFNJ01000020.1, read as the reverse complement.
CGCTGGTACTCCCGCTTGTCGCATTGCGCGCGCAGGGCCCACACCGCCGGCCCTTTCCCGGTGTTGAGGGTGCGCATCTGCAGACACACCGCGTCCGTATTCAGCCCTATCTGACCACCGAGTGCATCCACCTCGCGGATCAGCTGTGCCTTGCCCGGGCCTCCCATGGCCGGGTTGCAGGGCATGAGCCCCACCGCGTCCAGGTTCGTGGTCAAGCAGAGTACTCGACAGCCGAGCCGGCTGGCTGCCAGCGCCGCCTCACAGCCGGCATGCCCTGCCCCCACCACGATCACGTCATATGTCCCGAGCAACATCGGCCAGTTCACTTCCCCACGCAGAATTGCCGGAAGATCTCATCCAAGACATCCTCGCTTACGCTCTCTCCCACCATTTCCCCCAGGCACTCCCAGGCCTCGCGTAAGTCGATGCTGATCAGCTCCGCCGGAATACCCTCCGCCAGCCCGGCGTCCGCTCTAGAAAGATGTTCCACTGCCTGACGCAGTGCCTCCTGGTGGCGGATGTTGGTCACCAGGGGCTTGTGCCGCGATACTACCACCCCGTCCCACGCGAGTTGGGCAATTGTCGTTTCCAGATCCTGTATCCCCCAACCTCGTAACGCCGATACCCGCACTACCCGGGCACCAGGCAGCAGATCCTGGACCGCTTCGCCGGTGATCTGGTCGCACCCCAGGTCAATTTTGTTCACCACCGCGATGCTCTGTCTCCCGGCAAGCCACTTAGCAATCCGGACATCTTCCGGCTGAATTCCCGCCGAATCGTCCAACACCAACACCACCAGGTCCGCCCTGTCCACAGCACACAGTGCCCGCCGAACCCCTTCCGCCTCCACCGGGTCTTGGGTATCCCGCAAACCAGCGGTATCGGCAAGCGCTACCGGAATCCCCCGGACATTGATCCATTCTTCTATCACGTCCCGGGTAGTTCCCGGCACTTCGGTGACGATAGCTCGAGCCTCCCGCACCAGCGCATTCAGCAGGGAAGACTTCCCCACGTTCGGCCGCCCTACGATGGCCACCCTCATTCCTTCGCGCAAAATCCTCCCCGCCTTTGCCGTGGCCAACAACTCCTCCGCCACCCGTCTGACTCCCGCCACTCGTTCGCGCAGCTGATCCACCTGCAGCGGTCCCACCTCATCGGGGAAGTCCAGGCGCGCCTCCACTTCCGCCAGCACCTCAATCAGCGCCCGCCTCAACTGCCTTATCTCCGCCGACAGCTGGCCGCCCAACTGCTCCATGGCCGCCCTTCCGCTCTCCTCGGTACGCGCCCGCACCAGGTCCAGCGTGGCTTCCGCCTGGATCAGGTCAATGCGTCCCCGCAGGAAGGCCCTCCGCGTGAACTCGCCCGGCTCCGCCAGCCGCGCGCCCTGGCTCAGCACCAGCTGGAGCACGCGCGATACGGGCACCGGACCACCGTGGCAGCTCAACTCCACCACGTCCTCGCGGGTGTAAGACCGCGGCGCCCTCATCACCGTGGCCAGTGCCTCGTCTACCGCTTCCCCGCGCTCCGCGTCCCACACCACCCCGTAATGCACGGTGAATCCGGGGCAGTTGACCAGCCGCACCCCGCTTCGCGCCCGGAACACCGCATCTGCAATCTCCAGCGCCCGCGGTCCGCTGATCTTTATTACTCCAATCGCCGCCTCACCGGGAGCAGTGGCGACGGCCGCAATGGTGTCCTCCAGCCGCAATCTCGCACCTCCACAAAAAGCCAGCAGCGGTGGCACGCGCCAACTCACTGCTGGGCCAGTCTGTCGCCATGAATAATGCCAGCGTCACTTGCTTGGAGAAACCACCACCCGTCGGTAGGGCTCCTGCCCCTCGCTGTGGGTGGTTACCCCGGATTGGTTTTGCAGGGCCAGATGCACCACCCTTCTTTCCCGCGCCGGCATCGGCTCCAACACCATTTTCCGCCCCGTACGCCGCACGCGCTCAGCCACCCGACGGGCCAGCCTTTCCAGGGCCTCATGGCGCCGCTTCCTGTATCCGTCCACATCCAGCACTATGCGGTACGGCTCCTGGCTCACCCGACTCGCTGCCACATTAACCAAATATTGAAGGGCGTTCAAAGTCTCCCCCCTGCGTCCGATGAGCAGACCCGCTTCCTCTCCTTCCAACTCCAAGAAGACATAGCGGTCGGACCTACCCACCTCCGACACCCGCATCTCGATCCCCAACGCGTTGGTGACCTGCTTCAGGAATTCCCGGGCAAACTGGGACTTGGTCACCTTGACGGTGACCTTCACCTCCGCCATACGCGCCCCCAACCACCCCAAAAATCCGCGGTTGGGTTCCTCCAGCACCTCCACCTCAACCTGCTCTCTCTCCACGCCCAGCTCTCGCAGGGCCTCCTGCACTGCTTCCTCAACGGTTCGCCCTCTTTTGATCGCGACTCTCACGACTCTCGCGCCCCCTTGCCCGCCGCGAACTGCCGGGCATCAGATACTGTTGCGCGATGCCCACCAAGTTGCCGGTAACCCAATACAGGGCCACGCCGGCGGCAAAGCGCATGCTGATCCAGGCGATCATCACCGGCATCATGACCTGCATGATCTTCTGACTTCCGTCCGTAGGAGGGGTGGTCACCCGCGAGTGCCAGAAAGTCGTCAGGCCGGCGAGTATGGGCAACACGAACCGGTCCGGCTCACCCAGATGAGGTATCCATAAGAAACTTGCCGCGCCCTGGTAGGAGTAACCCTGAAGCAGCTGGAAAAACGCAATCAGGAACGGGAGCTGGACCAAAAACAAGAGGCAGCCGGACAGCGGGTTAATCTTGTGCTGCCGGTACAGCTCCGCCGTCTCGCGGTTGAGCCGCTGCGGGTCGTTCTTGTACTTCTTCTGCAACGCCTGCAGCTGCGGCTGCAATTCCTGCACCTTCTGTAGCGAGCGCGTCTGACCAATGGTCACCGGTAGCATGGCCAGCCGGAAAGCTACGCTCAGCAGGATGATTGCTAACCCGTAGCTGTTGGTGAGCTGATAAAAAAAGTCCAATCCCATCCCCATGATGTGACGAAGCCAGCTCAGCAACGGTAGCCCTCCTTAAAGTCAGCGACCTCGATCGAGAGAAGGAACGGGATCGTATCCCCCGCGCCCCAGCGGGTGGCAACGCAACAGACGCCGCAGCCCCAGCCATAGCCCCTTGGCCACTCCGTACCTACTCACCGCCTCCATCGTGTAGGCAGAGCAACTGGGGTAGAACCGGCACGTAGGCCCTTTCAAGGGGGAAATGTACCGCCGGTACACCTCCAGTAAGGTGACGACCACCTTCTGAGACCGCCTCACTCCCGTGCCTCCTCCGCGCAGCGCAACTTCTCGAGCAAATCCGCTACCGCCTCACGGACGGTCCGAAAGTCCGCATCAGCCGTTCCAGGACGCGCCAGAAATGCCAACAGATACCCCTCAGGAGCATTTCTAGATTCTGTCCGGAACGCCTCCCGCATTAGCCTCCGCAGCCGGTTACGCTTTACGGCCTTGCCCACCCGCGTGCTCACCACGAAGGCCACTCGGGATGGCCCCTCGCCCTCGCGGAGCGCCCAGAGCATCAGCCACCGGTTACGCAGTACCTTCCCTTTACTATAAAGGCGCTCAAACTCCGAGCGCTTCCGCACTCTGCCGTACTGGCCAGCCACTTCGTCCACCTGCACCCGGGCTGCCTACCACGTCCCATCACACTGTCAGGCGTTTTCTTCCCTTTCGCCGTCGCCTCTTCAATACGTTGCGCCCGGCCTTGTCTTTCATCCTGGCTCGAAACCCGTGCGTCCTCTTCCGTTTCCTCCGCTTGGGCTGATACGTCCGCTTTACCATTATCACACCCCCGCACCTGGCCCCTGGCGCAACACATTGTGATTATATCCTGGCCATTCTGAGCCTGTCAAGGCCGCGAAAATCACAGGTAGCTGTCAAGCTAATGTGGG
>DFNJ01000013.1 GCA_002376005.1 Firmicutes bacterium UBA3570 | reverse complement strand
CTACCAAAAGTTTATACGCTCCATAACCACCCCGCTGAGCCAAGAGCGCGCCGCCCCTAAATCCGGCACCTGAGGGTTTACACTATCGGCAACAAGGAAGAGTCGTGACCGCGTCGGCGTCCGACTTCCGACCGTTGCACCGGGACTTGCCGGCATCCGTCCTCGGACTCTTCGGCCACCCGCGGTCAGGTCGAATCAAAGGCCACTCTTGACCCGCGCCACCTTGCCGTGGAAGGCAGTCGGTTACGATCACCGATCTTTTTCGTCAGAGCACACGTCATTCCAAGGGTGACGGTACGCGCGGCTCCATCGCCTCCAGCCATGAGCAGCTCGCTGCTAAGGCGGGAGCCGTCAGCCTCCCGATTCCCACTGCCTGACTTCCTGCTCCAGCATCATCGCGAATTCAGCCAGACGCATGGGCCCAAGATCACCTTCTCGGCGCCGGCGAACAGCGACCGTGCCCCGTTCTTGCTCTCGGTCTCCCACCACCAACATATACGGGATCTTGTCCAGCTCCGCCCCGCGTATCTTGAATCCAACCTTCTCGTTGCGAGTGTCGACCTCCACGCGGAAACCGGATTCTACAAGCTTCCCCGCCACCTCCTGCGCGTAGGGCAGGTGTCTTTCCCCTACCGGAATGACGCGAACCTGCACCGGCGCAAGCCAGGTGGGGAAAGCTCCCGCGTAATGCTCGATCAGGTTTCCCAGAAAGCGCTCCAGGGCCCCCAGCACCGTCCTGTGTACCATCACCGGCCGGTGCTGCCGGTTATCGGGCCCCATGTACGTCAGGTCAAACCGCTCCGGCAGATTGAAATCCACCTGAATGGTGGGCCCCTGCCAGCCGCGACCTAACGCATCCTTAAGCTCGATGTCGATGGCCGGCCCGTAGAACTTGGCTTCTCCTTCCTCTACCCGGTAGCGCATACCCAAGCGATTCAGGGCCGCCACCAACGCCCCTTCTGCTTCCTGCCATAGGGAGTCATCCCCCACATACTTCTCCTTTTTCGCCGGGTCCCTCACCGACAGTTTCACCTCGAACTGCTCGAATCCGAATCGGGACAGCATGAATAGCGCCAGCTCCACTACCGCGACGATCTCATCCTCGAGCTGATCGCGAGTACAAAAGATGTGGGCATCATCTTGGGTAAACCCACGAACTCGTAGCAGGCCGTGCAGCACGCCCGACCGCTCGTAACGGTAGACCGTCCCCAGTTCCGCCCAACGCAATGGCAGATCCCGATAGCTGCGCGTGGCCGACTTGTACATGAGGATGTGGAAGGGACAGTTCATGGGTTTTAGCAGGTATTCCGCTCCCTCCACCAACATGGACCCGTACATGTTCTCCCGGAACCACTCTAGGTGACCACTCTTCCGCCACAGGTCCGCCTTGCCGATATGTGGGGAGTAGACCAGCTCGTAACCCCTCTTGCGATGTTCGCGCCGCCAGAAGTTCTCAATGATCTCCCTGATGACAGCGCCTTTGGGATGCCACAATACCAAACCCGGCCCGCATTCTTCCTGAATACTGTAGAGATCCAGCTCACGACCCAAACGACGGTGGTCTCGTTTCCTGGCCTCCTCCAAGCGCTTCAAATATTGGTTAAGGGACTCCCGATCGGGAAACGCGGTACCGTAGATTCGCTGGAGCATTGGCCTCCGCTCGTCCCCTCGCCAGTAGGCGCCGGCAGCGTTGAGCAGCTTCACTGCCTCCAGCATCCCGGTGCGCGGCAGGTGGGGACCAGTACACAGGTCAACGAAGTCCCCCTGGCGGTAAACGCTCACCTGCTGGTCGGGCAATTCTTCCAGGATCTCGAGCTTGTAGGACTCGCCCATTTCGCGGAAAAGACGGTGCGCGTCCTCGCGTGACAGCAACTGGCGCCTGATGGGTAGATCCTGCCGGATGATTTCCTGCATCTCGCGCTCAATATCTTCGAGAACCTCGGGAGTGAAGGGCCTGCCAACATCGAAGTCGTAGTAGAATCCGTCCTCTATTGCCGGACCTATGCCAAGTTTCGCTTGGGGGTGCAGACGTTTCACTGCCTGCGCCAGCACGTGCGCAGCAGTATGCCGGTATACTTCACGCCCTCGAGGATCGTCGAAGGTTAGAAATTCCACCCGGGCGCCCGGCTCCGGTGTTTCATCCATGTCCACGAGGCACCCGGCAATGACAGCAGCGGTGATCTTGTTCTTCCACTCCGGAAGTCGGTCCAGCAACTGCCGTATCGACAGCTTCTCCTCTACCGTCACGCAGGTACCATCCGGCAACTGTATTTCCATGCTCATCCCTGCTCCCTCCAAACAAGCAGCGCCCGCCGAAGGGACGACGGGCGCGCCGCGGTTCCACCCTCCTTGAACGCCGCTTACCGGCGTTCCACTCAGCTGGCTCGTTAACCGGCGTGATCTCCGGGGGCTGCCTACTCGGCATCCGCCTTTCGGGGCCCGACTCCGAGGTGGTGTTCACCGGTACCACGCACAGGGAGCTCTCAGCCACCGGACTCCCCGTCTCTGAGTGTCGCCAGTACCGGCTACTGTCCTCTTCATTGTCTTTGGACGCTTTGTGGGTATTATACCCAACCGAGCAGTGGCCTGTCAAACGCAGGTGCAGCCACATGTCAATAAATCATCGCGGCATATCCCATCCTTCATTCACTGGACGAATACGGTTAACGCCAGCCCACCGCGCAGGTCAGGCGTCCAACGCCAGGCGGGCCCACCTCAACCCCATGACGTGCTCTCAGCCCACCCTTGCTCTTTGGCACCCGGCGATCTGTCTTCAGCCCCGTGAATACGCCTTTGAGCTCTTCATCCTTCGGGTTGACCTTAAGATCTGCCCCTGCCGCTCAGGCTTCTCGGCCCGCCGTCCCGGGCCTGCACCGTTCTATCACTCCTACTCATCCCACGTTCATATCCCTGATTTCCGGCTCAACCCGACATTCCTTCGCCCCCTCATGTGGCGGCGGAACCAGGTCCAGTCCCTGTCTCGAATGGCGCCGCGGCAGCTGTTGCTGTCAGGCCAAAGGAGTCGATCTGCATCATTCCCTCAGGGGCATTGCAAAGAAACGCCCGCTCATCGGCGGGCGTTGTGGGGCGTGCTGGACTTGAACCAGCGACCTTCTGCATGTCAAGCAGACACTCTTGCCACCTGAGCTAACGCCCCGTGGAGGCGACGCCCGGACTCGAACCGGGGAATAAGGGATTTGCAGTCCCCTGCCTTACCTCTTGGCTACGTCGCCAATAGGACCGGGCCCTGCCCGGTCCCACTGGAGCGGAAGACGGGATTTGAACCCGCGACCCTCGCCTTGGCAAGGCGATGCTCTACCACTGAGCCACTTCCGCCCGTAACAGTTGCTCCGCAACCACGCGCCTCCAGGCACGTTCTATTCTACAACTCCCGCAAGTCAAAGTCAAGGCGCCTAACCCCGAGGACCGGGTTAACCCGTGGTAAGCAAACCGCACCTTGCCGTCAGGCCACCTCCGGTCGAGGAGCAGTCGGCGGTGAAGTCACAGATACCGATTCGGTCCGGCCAGTACCGCACCAGCTGGCTATCCAAGCGTTCGGCTAAGGCACCAAGCTATCCTCCCGGACCAACCCTATCAACCCGCCGCGGACCTGGCCACCGGCACGAATAGAGAAGGACCCACCGGTTGATGGCAGCATCAAAGGAATCCTGCGTACTTAGCACTCTTTTGTATTGCAAGAGCCCCGACGCAGGAATGAAAACGTGCATGCAAAATTAGCTAGCGTAGCTCACATCTACCAAGTGCGAGAGGGGGCGTATCATCCATGCCGGGTCATCATACTGACACGCACTTCGAGTATCTGCGCGATGACGAGGCTTTCCAAGAGCTGCTCCGTCATCTCGCCGAGATTGCGGATCTGCAGAGTACCGCAGCCCTCCTCGGCTGGGACGAGCAGGTGATGATGCCGGGAGGCGGTCGTGAGTCTCGGGCCGACCAGAAGGCTACTCTGCAAAGGCTCATCCACGAGCGTCGCACCAGCGAGCGCATGGGAGAGCTGCTGGAACTGCTGGCCGACCGAGAGCTTCCTTACGATTCAGACGAAGCGAGCCTGATCAGGGTAACGCGCAGGGAGTACCAGAGGCTCAAGAAGGTTCCTCAAGCACTGGTAGTGGAACTGTCTCGAGCTGCTTCCGACGGCTACCACTGTTGGTTGAAGGCCCGCCAGGACAATGACTTCCGCGTTTTTCAACCAGCTCTGGAGCGGATTTACCAGCTGCATCGCGAACTGGCGGACGCCCTCGGTTACGAAGAACACCCGCTGGATGCCTTAGTGGATGCGATAGAACCAGGACTGCGCACCGCCGACCTGGAACGGATATTTGACGCGCTCCGGACGGAGCTGGTACCCATGGTTCGAACCATCTCCCAGCACTTAGACCGGGTTGATGACTCAATCTTGCGGCAGCACTTCGAGCGTAACAAGCAACTCCTGATCGGCCGCAAGGCCGTAGAAAAGATCGGATTCGATTTTCACCGGGGACGGCAGGACATCTCAGTACATCCATTCACCATCGCCCTGTCTCCGGCAGACGTCCGGTATACCACCCGGGTCAATGAACATGACTTCGCTCAGTGCTTCTTCGCCTGCCTGCACGAAGGCGGGCACGCGCTCTATGCCCAGGGAATCCCGGAGCGTTTCCGCCGAACGCCCCTTCGGGCCGGGGCCTCCGCAGGATTCCACGAATCACAGTCGCGTCTGTGGGAAAACCTGGTAGGACGTTCGCTTCAGTTCTGGGAGTATTTCCTGCCGGAGATGAAAGAAGTGTTTCCCACCCAGATGAAGGATGCGTCGGCGGAAATGATCTACCGGGCGGTCAACAAGGTGCAGCCGTCACTGATCAGGGTGGAGGCAGACGAAGTCACCTACAACTTGCACATCATGCTGCGCTTTGAACTGGAAAAGGCAGTATACGACGCACAGTTGACAATCGCTGACCTAGCAGACGCCTGGCGGGACAAGATGCGTTCCTATCTCGGCGTGGAACCCTCCTCCGACCTGGAAGGCATCCTGCAGGATATCCACTGGTCCGGACGTTTCGGGGCCTGCTTCCAGAGCTACACCTTGGGCAACATAATTGCCGCTCAGCTATACTGCAAAGTACTTGAGCAACATCCGGACCTCCCCGAGTACTTCAGGAAGGGGGACTTCTCTCCGCTACTGTCCTGGATCAGGGAGAAGATTCACGCTCATGGTGCCAAGTTCACGCCGGAGGAATTGCTGCTGAAAGCAACCGGAGAACGCCTGACCACCAGACCCTATCTGGACTACCTCAAGACGAAATACTCGCAAGTGTACAACGTCGAATTGTAGCACGAGCCAGCCGCAAAGCACGTAGCCGCGGTGTAACCCGCGGCTACAATCATCTACGTCCCTGGGTCATCTTCAGCATGACCGAATAGTTCTCGCTCCATTGAGTACTGCCAGCAGGGTAACCCCAACATCGGCGAACACCGCGCCCCATATGGTGGTCATACCGATGGTCCCCAACAGCAGGAAGGCCGTCTTGATACCCAGGGACATCACCACGTTCTGCCACACTATCCGTCCAGTTCGTCGAGCGATCCGGACGGCGGTGACCACCCGGGACGGCCGGTCATCCATCAGCACCACATCGGCCGCTTCCACCGCAGCGTCGGAACCAAGGGCGCCCATGGCGATCCCAATATCCGACCGCATGATCACCGGGGCATCATTGATCCCATCGCCGACGAACGCTAGTTTGGCACCACCTCTCGCTCGCCACAGCCCTCGCTGCAAACGCTCCACCACCCGAACCTTGTCCTCCGGTAGAAGCTCGGCAACGTACTCGTCAATCCCCACCGCACGGGCCACTCGTTCCACCGCCTGCTGCCCGTCACCGCTCAGTACTAGCATGCGCCTGATTCCCAGGCGCCGGAGAGCCGCCACCGCCTCAGCAGCATCCTCACGGACCCGGTCGCCCAGCAATATACGTCCGATACACACGCCGTCCTGGGCCACGTAGACGTTGGTGCCTCTTTCGCGGGGAAAGGCGGGATCCACGCCTTCTCGATACAAAAACGCGTCACTTCCTACCAGCACCACCTTGCCGTCCACCTTCGCTTTGACCCCAAATCCGGCCACGTTCTCGAACTGCGTGACCTTGCAGGCCACCTCCTGGCCGTAAGCCCGTCGGATACACTCGGCGATGGGGTGGGTGGAGTGCAGCTCCGCTGCTGCCGCCAGCTCCAAGACTTGGTCCGGGCTTACACCGTAGCGCCCCTGGACCGAACGGACCTCAAACACTCCCTCCGTCAAAGTCCCCGTCTTGTCGAAAACTACAGTATGCAGCTTGCGCAAGCCTTCGAGAAAATTGGCCCCCTTGATGAGAATGCCCTGTCGTGCGGCGGCACCGAGCCCGCCGAAATAACCAAGGGGCACCGAAATCACCAGCGCACAGGGGCAGGAAATCACCAGCAGCACCAGCGCCCGGTAGATCCAATCCGAAAAGCGTGCTCCGGGTAGCAGCAAGGGTGGCACTACCGCTACTGCCACCGCGGCCACTACCACCGCGGGCGTATAACGCCGCGCGAATGCGGTAATGAACCGCTCGGTGGGAGCTTTGCGAGCGGCTGCCTCTTCCACCAGGTGGAGGATCCTGGACACCGAGGACTGCTCCAACGGTCTAGTCACGCGGACGGTGAGCAGCCCCCGACCATTTATGGTACCCGCCAGTACCAGCTCGCCGCGACCGACCCTGCGGGGGACCGACTCGCCGGTGAGGGGAGAAGTGTCGACGAAGGACTCTCCCTCAACCACCTCCCCGTCCAGCGGGATACGCTCTCCGGGCTTCACCACGATGGTGTCGCCAACCTGGACTGTGGTGGGATCCACCACGTTCAGCTGATCTCCGACCACCAGATTCGCCCTCTCCGGGCGTATGTCCAGCAGTTCCGCGATCATTCGCCGAGACCTGCCCACCGCTCGTGCTTGCAACCACTCGCCCAGAGTGAAGAGCAGCATCACCACGCCTGCTTCCGCGACATGGCCGATGCCAATGGCCGCGCCGGTGGCAATGGTCACCAAGAAGTGCTCGTCGAAAACCTTGCCCTTTACCACGCCCATCAAGGCCCTCCGGATCACCGGCCAGCCCACCCACAGATAGCCCACCATGACCAGCAGCTGCCCGACGGTGGACCCAGTGCGGGAGTATACCCAGGTTCCTGTGGCCAGCAATAGCGCTGCGCTGATCATCACGGCGGCCATGGATAAGCCTTTGTGGTCAGTTTCCTCGGAAAATCGATGGAGAATGCGGACCCGCGGATCCACTCTGGCCAGTACCTGTCTGACAGAGTTCAGCCGATCCGCATCCACTTTAATGGTTCGCGTGTGGTAATCGACCCGGACGTCCTCCAGTCCCTCGGTCTTGCGGAGCTCACCTTGAATGCGCTCAGCGCAGTGAGGGCAATGCAAACCAACAACGCGGTACCGCACCGCTACCCCCCTCATGCTTGAAGTATGCGCCATGTGGGCCAGCACCTGTCAGATCCGTGAGGTGCTGAGCCCCCCTGCGCACAGGCCCTGCCACCTGCCCTTACTTTCTCCAACCAGCCTTCCGCATCCCTGCCGGACCACCACCGTCAGGAGATCCCGCGCCGTATCATCTCCTCTGCTATTTGAACGGCATTGGTCGCCGCGCCCTTGCGCAAATTGTCGTTGCAGGTCCACAATAGCAGCCCCTTGGGTGATGCCGGATCTTTACGTATCCGCCCCACCAGGATTTCATCCCTTCCTGCCGCTGCCCGCGGGGTGGGGTAGCGGGCAGCATCCGGCGGGTCCCATACTGCCAACCCGGGAGCCCTAGCCAAAAGAGCCCTCGCCTCATCAGGGTCCAGAGGCTTGGACATCTCCACCGCCACCGCCTGCGCGTGCCCCACGAATACTGGGACGCGCACGGTAGTGGCCGAGATCGGAAGGTCGGGCAGACCAAGGATTTTCCTGGTCTCGCGCATCAGTTTAACCTCCTCCCCGCAGTGGCCATCCGGGGAGACACGGCCGATGTGTGGCAGGAGGTTGAAGGCAATCTGTTCGGGGAACCTCTTGGTGCGCAGCTCTCTGCCGCCCGCCCAATCCTTGACTTGCGTCTCCAGCTCGCTGACCGCCTCTCGACCTGCTCCTGACACGGACTGATAGGTGGCCACGGTGACCCGCTCCAGGCCGGCACGGCGCATCAGAGGGGCCAAGACCATAACCAGCTGAATGGTCGAGCAGTTGGGACTGGCCACGATTCCTCGATGGTGATTTAGTGCTTCGGGGTTCACTTCCGGCACCACCAGCGGTACCTGCGCGTCCATGCGGAAGCCGTCGCTCTTGTCGATCACCACGGCCCCTTCGCGCACTGCCTGAGGCACCAGCTTCCTGCTTACCGCGGCGCCCACGCAAAAGAACGCAAAGTCGCAACCGCGGAAGGATCCGGGCCGGCACCTTTTGACCACGTGGTCGCGGCCACCGAAGGCTACCCTCGCACCCTCCGATCGCTCGCTGGCCAGCAGGACCAGCTCGCTGACCGGGAACTGACGCTCCCGCAGCACTTGAAGTAAGGTCTCGCCAACGAGACCCGTGGCTCCCACCACGGCCACCCGATATCCCACTGTCATCCAACTCACCCCCAGCCCAACCCGCGTGAAGTTCCGAACCACACCCAGCATATGCGCTTGGCCAAAGGCCCGCCCAGTGATCCCCAAACTCCCGTCAAGCCTGCCAGCGCGGGGCCAAGCACTGAAGCGGCGACCGCGGCTCTCCAAAGCAAGTCTGCCGCGAAGCACCCGGGTGGGCCCTTACTAATCACCTACCAGAACTTGGCGCAATCATGCAAGAAAGCGTCGCTGCCGGCAGCCCGCGCCGGTGCGCCGGGCGCCCGTGGCCACAGAATCCGCCTGTGCAACGACTGCCGGCCGGAGGGTTCTCGTGAGCCGCACTCCCCCGTGAGTCGCCGTGGATTCCCTACCTCCGGGAGTGACGGGGGAAGAAGGAGTAGCAACCCTGGAGGAAGAGGTTTGACGGAAGCACGGTTCCGCCACGTCTGGTTCCGGTCAGCCACCAGACCACCACACAGCAGCCCGGTAGCCGAAAGTACCGCCACCGCGACGCTGGTTCGTGTCCCGCTCCGCGCCCTGCCGGCCCGCGTTGTTCGTCACCGGCCCCCGGTGGCCGGGCTTCACGACCGGGCACTCTGCGGGCAGCTGGTCTGCTCCCCCTACCCGACGGGAAGGTCCAACTGCCAGGCCAGGAATGCCCAGATGTCCGCCTGCTCCTGGATCACCTTGCTCAAGGGCTTGCCCGCCCCATGGCCGGCCTTCTGTTCCACATGCAAGAGCACCGGAAGCCCGGAAGCCGAGGCAAACTGCAGGGCAGCTGCCATCTTGCGGGCATGCATGGGATCCACCCGGGTGTCCGACTCGGCCGTGAACAGATACACCGCGGGATACCGTTCGCCGGGCCGGACGCGGTGATACGGGGAATAGGCGTAGAGCCACCGCAACTCTTCCGGCTTCTCGGGAGAACCATATTCGGGGATCCACAGCTTGGCAATGAGGAATCGATGATACCGGACCATGTCCAGCAAGGGGACGCCGCATACCACCGCGCGGAACAAATCGGGACGCTGGGTCATGGCCGCACCTACCAGCAACCCGCCATTACTTCGCCCATAAATCCCCAAGTGGCGCGGACTGGTGTATCCAGCCTCGATCAAGAACTCAGCCGCGGCAATGAAATCGTCGAACACATTCTGTTTGTTTTCCCGCATACCCGCCCGGTGCCAATCTTCGCCGTACTCGCTGCCTCCCCGTAAACAGGCAAGGGCGTACACCCCTCCCGCCTCCAGCCAGGGAAGAACCGCCGCGTTGTATTCCGGGGTCCGCGCGATGTTGAACCCCCCATATCCCGTCAGAACCACCGGGCACTTCCCCTGAGGGCTGAGATCGCGACGATGCAGGATGAATAACGGCACCCGTGTTCCATCTCGAGAATGGTAAAACACGCGTCTCGCTTCCACCCAGCTGGACACAGCATCGGCGTTCCCTCCCGCCCAGGATCGCACCGATCCATCTCGAAGGTCGAGAAGGTACAGCCCAGGAGGACGCGTGAAGGAAGTGAAGACGAAGACAACCACCGGGTTATGAGGTTCACCGACTAACCAGCGGACGGTGCCCATTTCCGGAAGCTCAACCTCTCGCTCCAGCGACCCATCCAGACCATATACCAGCAACCTGGAGACAGCGTCAGTCAGACCGTGCACCACCAGGCGCCCGCCAGCGAGGCAGAAGTTCCTCAATACCAGGTCGCGGCTTTCGGGAATGATCTCCTCCCAGCCCGCTGCCTGCCGGTCCATACGCAATGCCACCACGCGGTACCGCGAAGCCTCGTCATTGGTGAGGGCATACACCGTATCCTCCAGTATCTCGGCCTCATACAGGGCATCGCGACGGACAACCAGCGGTCTGAACCGCGAACCCCGGCGCTCTTCACGCACGAAAAGCTCCGAGCGATGCCAGCCGCGGTAAGCCGTGACCAACAGGTAGCGACCGTCGGAGGACATCTTGACGCGGCGCATCTCATTCATTGGCCTTCCCGCTCCGAACACCAGCTGGTCATTGGCGGGGTCATCGCCCAGGGCGTGGTAAAAAACCCGGCTGTGGTAGTTCTCCTCTCCCGGAGGGACCTCGCCTGGGAATGGGTAGCGGGTGTAGTAAAATCCGCTGTTATCCCTCTTCCACACAATGCTGGAATAGCGCGCCCGCTCGATGCGGTCAGCCAACCGCCGGCCGCAGTCAACGTCGAGGACATACAAGGTGCTCCACTCGTCACCATCCTGAGAGTATCCGTACGCGAGCAGCCTTCCATCCGGCGAAGGATACCACCAGTCAAGCGACACCAGGCCGGAGGAACTTTCCTCGTTGGGATCGAGTACCACCTTCTCATCCTCGCCATCAAGGTCGTCCAGCCTGCGCATCACCAGCACCGGCTGCTCGCGGCCTGGATCCCGCCGCAAGAAGAATACGCGCGTTCCCCTGATGGCCGGGCAGTCGAAGACTGTCACCGCCAGCGCCCGCTTCAGACGTTGCAAGAAGTGCTCCCGTTGCGGTAGCTTGTCCAGTACCGAGCGCGCGTATCGGTTTTGCGCCTCCGTCCACTCCCGCACCTGGGGCGACTTCCCGTCCTCCAGCCAACGGTACGGATCATCGAGCTCCAGCCCATGTATCACCTCGCGCGCAGGCCGCCGGGGCGTCCTGGGCGGTCGTTCCACCAACCTACACCACTCCCTTCCCCTTTGAGGATGCCTCTTCCGTACCTCAACAGAGAATGCGACCGGTCCCGGTAATCCCCAGAACTTTGCCCTCTTCGACCACGCGCCGACCGTTGATCCAGACGCTCCTGACCCCGCTGGGTTGGGCGCGGGGACGCTCAAAGGTGGCGTTATCCCGGACGGTGGTGGGGTCAAACAAGACCAGATCGGCGTACCACCCCTCGCGAATGGCCCCCCGCCTGTATAACCCCACCTTGCGCGCAGGCAGCCAGGTCATTTTCCTGATTGCCTCCTCCAGGGTCAGTACTCGCTTTTCGCGACAGTATCTGCCCAGCACCCGCGGGAAGGTGCCGAAGGACCGGGGGTGAGGGAACCCGTTCCCCAACTCTCCTTCTAGTGGGAGGGCGAAACCGTCGGAACCCACCATCACTTCCGGTTGTGCCAACCCAAGTTCTACATCAGCTTCGCACATGGCGTGACCTATGACGCGCAGATGCGGCCCGAACTCCAGCAGGAGATCGAACAGGAAGTCAAAGGGATCCTTGCCGCTTGCCTCCGCCAGCTCTCCCAGGCGCCGGCCGTCCAGCGCGCCATCTCCGCTACCGTCGATGACAAAGTCGTTCCACTCCATTCCCTTGATCGACGAGGTCCAGTTCGGGCGCCCCGAGGCCATGATTTGCCGCAGGCGCTGTCTCTCGGCCCTAAGCGACAGCAGCTGACGCCAGTCTCGCTCCATGACCTCGGGGGGAAGGAACGAGCCCAAGGAAGTGTTGTAGGCGGTGTAGGGATACTGGTCGCAGTCAATATCGATTCCTTCCTGCCGTGCTCGTTCCAACAAGGCCAGGGCCTGTTCCAGCTTGCCCCACATGGGCCGGCTCTCAGCCTTGAGGTGCGACACCTGCGTGCACACCCGGGCAGTTCTCGCTACCCGGACCGCCTCCCCCAGGGCTGCCAGCAGCGTCTCCCCCTCCCCGCGTATGTGGGTGGCGTACAGTTTGCCGTGGCGGGCCACCACCCGCGCCAAGGCAACGAGTTCCTCCGTTCGCGCGTAACAGCTGGGGTAGTATATGAGGCCGGTAGACAGACCCGCCGCCCCTTGCTGAAGGGCATCCTCCAGCAACGAGCACATCCTCGCCATCTCCCGGTCGTCCGGCGGTCGCGCGGCACGCCCCATGACCTGTCCCCGCAGCGCGGCATGACCGACCACGGCCACCACGTTGACCGCAGGTCCCCGGGAGGCCAATACATCCAGGTAGTCGCCGAAGGTTCGCCAGTCCCATTCGATCTTCATGCCGCAGGTCAAGAAGGCAGCATCCTCGCGCACGATGGCCGCACGAGGCCCACCTTCGGGCCCCGGCCACGGGGCCACTGAAAAACCGCAATTGCCAGCAACCACCGTGGTAACCCCCTGGGCCACCATGCTTTGAGCCCGAGGATCCACCAGAAGCGTTAGATCGGAGTGGTTGTGAATGTCGATGAATCCGGGAGCCAGCACCAGACCGCGCGCGTCTATCACTTCCCGGGCTGGGCCTAGTGGAACCCACGAACCAGATGAAGCTACGGCTCTCACTGCGGCAATGCGGTCGCCCCGCAGAGCGACGTCCGCTGTGTACGAAGGACCACCGGTCCCATCTACCACCCTGACGCCGGTGATCAGTACGTCGTACATCTCTCCCCTCACCCCGTGCATAAT
Source organism: Firmicutes bacterium UBA3570 (assembly GCA_002376005.1). Taxonomy (GTDB): domain Bacteria; phylum Bacillota; class Sulfobacillia; order UBA3561; family UBA3561; genus UBA3561. Next base: position 87,138 of record DFNJ01000013.1, on the reverse strand, counting down.
CTTCATCTTCTGCTTTGGGCGGGAACCTCGAAAAGGCCAACCCGCCGCCGCTTTCCACCGATGCGGGCTCGTGCCGATTCCTGGGGAGCACGACTTACTCTCGCGGGCCAACCCGGGCGGACTGGTCAAGATCCACGAGCAACACACCCGCTTTGCCGAGGGGGAAGCTGGCAATGAGCTCGCCGGCTCCCGACACGGCCATCGCCCCCCCGAAGTCGCCGCCGCAATCCTCCCCGGCCACAGAGTTGACGAGCAGCGTCGTCACCCCAGCCCGCGCAACCCTACGGAGGTAGTACGGCAGCTCTTCTGCCTCCCACCGATGCTGATCGTGACTGCAATCTTCAAAGGACCGCGACATCAGCACCAGGAGGAGATCCGGCTTCAGAGCGCACATCTCCGACAATACGTCATCGTCGAATAAGTCTCCGCAAATTAGCAATGCAATCCTGCCCAGCGCGGTCTGCGCAGCATGTACCCGGGCACCGTGAGCGTACACCCGGGGATCCCCGTTTCTTCCATGCCATCCCGGAGTGATCCGGCGGTAGCGGAAAACCACGCGGCCGTCAGGCCCCAGCAGCACCGCACTGTCATACAGGCGATCCCCCGCACGCTCCAGGATCCCGAAGGCCAAATACAGCCCCCTGCTGGCAGCCACCCCCGCCAGCAGCTCGGTGGTCGGGCCCGGAACTGGCTCCCCCAATGCTAAATCGTGAACCGGGTCGTCGTTGTTAATCAGACCAGTCGGTGCTGCCTCCGGGAACACCACCAGGTCCGCCCCGGCATCTCCGGCCTCATGGGCAGTGGCCACCATGCGCCGAATGTTCGTGTCACGGCAGGTGGTCACGCGGCTGACCACCAGTGCCGCTCTCCACATCACTACCCACCTCTAGGCCACCTGCCAAGTCATCTTGTCCGTTATTTGCGGCTATCTTCGCAAATCCCTTCCCGAAATAACTGGTAGCGGCCTTACGAGGTAGCGGCATGCGCTCCGGCCACATGGTCAGAGGCGAAGCAACGAAGCCGCGGTCTCCAGGCAAAGGGCAGAGGGCAGCTTGAGCAGCAACCAGGGCTTGCGCCGCACTACCTTCGGTTTCCGCAACGCTCCCGTCATGTGATCCTGACCCACCCACCCCGCGACCTCCACAGCTACTCTACTCCGGTCCGATCAGCCGCGTGCTCGGGCCATTACCGGCCATCCAGCGACCTGCATGGCAAGCACCCGGCCTCGGCTCAGGGGTGGTACGACCGCATATGATCCCAGCCCTAGTGAGCACCCCCAATGGCGCCCTTCGAGGCAAGATGAATTTTCACGCGGAGAGCATCCGGAGCAGGCTCCGGGCATTTCTGACCGCATGTCCCTGGGCATCGTTGTTGAAGTACACATACACGTCCAGGCCGGCAGCCTTCCATGCCATGATGCGGTCAGCCCAGCGCAAGAGCTGTTCATCATTGTACGATGAGGCATACATCCTTTCAGGTCCGTGCAGGCGGAGGTAAGCGAAATCGGCCGTGATCTGTTCGGTCCGCGGAAAGCGCGGACCATCGGCCACGCAGAGCGCATGGTTGTACTCGCGCAGCAAATCGAATACCTCCGGCACCAGCCAGCTGGAATGCCGGAACTCGAAAGCACACCTCACGGGGCAGTGGGCCATTAGCAGCTCACAGAAGGATCGAAGCAGCTCCTCATCGCGCCGAAGACTGGGGGGCAACTGCCACAACACCACTGCAAGCTTGTCGCCGAGCACTCGCGCCCGCCGGAAAAAGTGCCGTACTTCCTCCTCAACCTCCCGCAGGCGGCGGTAGTGGGTGATTGTGCGGCTCCCCTTGAGAGCAAAGGCGAAGTGAGGGGGGACGGTTCGATACCAGCGGCTGAAAGTACTCTCCCGGGGCAATCGGTAGAAGGTCACGTTCAGCTCCACGGTCTGGAAGCACTGCGAGTAATGAGCAAGCCTTTCGTCCGCACGCAAATTCGGCGGGTACAGGACACCCTCCCAGCTGCGGTAGCTGTACCCACTGGTCCCCACCAACACTGTGGCCAGCCGCACCACCTCCCCAGATGTTGGGTCTTCAGTTTGACTTCCGCAGTGTCCTCCCTGGTTACCGGAAGAAAGCTTCTTCGGCAAGCGGTGAGCAGGATGGCAGGGCCTGCCTGACCCGGTTCCCGGATCGATCGGCACTCTCGCGCCGACCCACAGAGGGCCGAATCGGATGAGCCACGTCCAGGGTGCGATGGTACCGCTCGCTGACGGGTGTCACGGTCTGGTCTGGGGCCTGTCCACTTCGCCTTCAGTGGCCGGAATCAGGGCGCAGCCACTACCCTCCCCTTCTTGCCTCCCGAGCTGGCGTGTCGAGTCGCGCTCCAGCCTGCTGGCGGCGTTCCTCTGTCTGCAGAACCTTAGCGGCGAGGATCCTTGGCGACACGCACTCCCGGGCCGTGGTCATTGTCTTGCTCGCAATGCCCGAGCTAAGCCGGATAGTCGTCGAGCTCGGTGCACCGCGAGCATTGTTCGGGGATGGTGGAGCCCGGCGCTCTTCTTTTCGGCACTGCGTCCGGGTCCGGTCTCATGTGAGAGTGTGTGAAGACGCGCATGTCCGCCAACATGGCCTCACGGCAAGCCGGGCCACTCGACGGCGCCACGGCGATGACCACCCCCTGGAGGCCCGGGCCGGCACTCAGCGAAGGCAAATCGGGCAGACCCGAGATGATGCGAGTCGGAAACTCTCGGTCCAGGTGTACAGTTCAGCTGGAGCTCTGCCAGCCGGATAAGTTACATGTGGGTCAGCAACCCGCAAGAAGGCATTTCCTCTGATCCGCACTTTCCTTCGTGCCCCACCTGTCGCCCACTCAAACTTTTCACGGCTCCGATATCCGACACCGGGGACGAATTGCACCGAATCCCCAAAAACCCTACCTCCCGGGGCCACCGTCGGTTCTGAGCGCCTGGCCTCCTTCAAAGATACCCCAGTGGCAGGAACCGGCAAGACTCCGTAGAACGTTACGGGTGCGGGACTTTCCGCTGCCTCGTTTGGCCTGATACGTGGCTACGAGGCCCACACCTCGCGCCAGAACCATTGCGTGGCCTCCGGTCGTTCTGCGCTGCGACTACTGCGAACTGGCGGTACCGGTGTCGTCTTGACCAGCAATATGTGTTCGGGAGGGTCGATCATGGCGCAGCTGAGACGCTATCACCCGGTGGATTCCACGGTGGTGCCGCGGGTCTGCGGCATGAGGACTTTCATGCGTCTGCCCCACGTCAAGACCACGGAAGATGTGGACTTTGCAGTGGTAGGCATACCGTGTGATGTGGGGTCTACGTTCAGAACGGGCTCCCGTTTCGGCCCGGCTGCCATTAGGGAAATGTCCATGCTGTTGAGAGCCGGTAACGCCCACCTCGGCGTGAACATTTTCGAACACGTGTCCGGGGTGGACTACGGAGACATCAATGTGAATCCCTGTTCCATCGAGGATGCTCATCGGGCAATCGAGGAGGGATTGCAGCCCATCGTTGATGCGGGAGTGATCCCCGTTTGCTTGGGGGGTGACCACTCCATCACGCTGCCGGAACTCCGGGCGGTGGCCAAGAAATACGGTCCAGTTGCCCTGGTTCATTTCGATGCTCACCTTGACACCAGCGATGTTCAGCACGGCAGCCGACTGACACATGGGACTCCATTTGCCCGCGCGGTGGAAGAAGGACTCATCGATGCGACGCGTTCCATCCAGCTGGGAATCAGGGGGATATTCAGCATCGAGAGCATAAAGAAATCAGAAGATCTTGGGTTCGAAGTAATCACCGCTAGACAGATGAGAAAGATGGGCCTGGGTGCGGTGGCAAAACGCGTCAAGGAGAGAGTGGGTGATTTGCCGGCGTTCCTGACCTTTGATGTCGATTTTCTCGATCCAGCTTACGCGCCAGGCACCGGGACAATTGAGGTCGGCGGATTTACCAGCTATGAAGCGCTGGACCTGCTGGGGGAATTGTGGGAGATGCATTTTGTGGGATGCGATGTTGTAGAAGTCCTTCCCGCCCTCGACCCAACGCAGATCACCGCCTATGTAGCTGGCAATATCGCCCATCAATTCATTTCCATGCTCGCACTGAGGAGGAAGGGAGAAAGAGGAGAGACATGAGGCCCAGCTGTCGGGCTGCCTGGTAGTGGCCACTGGCCCTGCTGAACAGTGGCGGAACCTGCCCAAACAGTCCTTGCAGTCCTCTGCGGCTCAGAGCCAAGCTTCAGGGCTCAAATTGACGCCCCCCAGGGCGCATCCAGACCCCTGGGCCAGCCAGGAGCAAGGGGTTGGCGTTCGTGACAACGGGTGTGGTGCCCCAACCCTCGGTACGCAGCCACACCCTCGCTGCTCAGGTGCAAAGGCACCAGGTGGGAAGGGGTGCCCGGCTTTGCCTGATATGGTCAAGGAAGGAGGTCTGTCATGACCGAGCCGCTCCGTGCGCATGGTCCGACCTTCGAAGAAATGCTCCATCCGGATCGGCTTCCCGAAGACATCAGAAGACGTGCCCTGCGGGCCCAGGAAGAGGATCCGCTGGATCCCATCAATCTCTTCAATATCACGTGGAAGGATCCCCATGGGCGCGTGCGTTACCTGGTGCTGGATCGGGCACTCACCGGCGTGGATGCCAACATTGTCGTATTGTATGCCAAGGATTTTCCCACCGGCAGCCACAAGGTAGCGGCAGCCTATTCGGTGGCCATGGAAAAGCAGCTCTTGGGCGAAATTGAACCTGGCAAGCACACGCTGGTGTGGCCTTCCACCGGGAATTACGGTATAGCCGGTGCATGGGTAGGCCCACGCCTGGGCTTCGATTCTCTGGTCATCTTGCCTGAGTTGATGAGCCGAGAGAGATTTGAGCTGATCAGTCATTACGGTGCAAGCTACATCAAGACTCCTGGCGGCGAGAGCAGCGTGAAGGAAATCTTCGACAAGTGCAAGGACCTGGTGGCACAAGATCCAGACCGAATTCGGGTCCTCAATCAGTTCAGCGAAATGGCGAACTATCGCTTTCACTATTACGTCACCGGTCACAGCGTATTGGAGGCAGTAGAGGAGCTGAACCAGCGGGGGATCGGGAACGGTCGGGTGGCAGCGTTCGTGTCTGCCATGGGCTCGGCTGGCACCATCGCAGCGGGGGACCTGCTCAAGCAAGAGTTCCCCGAATGTCGCATCGTGGGCCTGGAGCCCATCCAGTGTCCCACCCTGTTCTGCAATGGCTACGGCGACCATGACATCCAGGGGATCGGCGACAAACACGTCACCTGGATTCACAATGTGCTCAACATGGACGCCCTGATGTGCATTGATGACCTCGACTGCAAGAAGGGGCTACAACTGCTCACGGATCCTGCTGGGGTGCGTTACCTGAGCGAGGAGGCCGGGGTTGATCCAGAGCACGCTCGTCAATTGGCCGAGGTCTTCAGCATTTCCGGCGTCTGTAACCTGCTGGGCGCGATCAAGACGGTGAAGTTCTACGGATTCGGCCCTCGTGACAACGTGGTGACGGTGGCCACGGACAACATTGGTCGTTACCGATCGGTGATGGCGGACATGCAGCGGCACTACGGTCCCCTTGACCGGTTACGGGCCGCGGTGTACCTGGAAACCATTTTTCACGGAGTGAAGCTTGACTGGGTTCAGGAAGGGACGTTACACAATCGGCAGCGATGGTTCAACCTGAAATACTTCACCTGGGTAGAGCAGCAGGGCAAGACGGTGGAGGAGCTCAACGCGCAGCGCGATCCCGAGTGGTGGCATGTCCAACAGGAAAAGGTGGTAGAATTCGATCGGCTGTTGCGCGACGCGCGGGGCTTTTGAAGACGGTGCCCGGATGCATCATTACTCGCGCTCGCAGTTATGGTAGTGGTCTACTGCATACCGCGGGGCCGGCATCCCTAATTCCGGCCAAGCCCAATGCAGGATCCTGGCAGGTGGGAGTCAGGGGCCGCAGGTGGAAATGGCGTGCACTGGTGGAAAGACCAGCAGCAACTGTACAAGGCTGTCTGTCCTCTCCGTTCCTCGTCACCTGCCTGCCGTCGCCAGGGGCAAGGACATACCCTCGTTTAGGCTCGGGTTACCCTACGCGCTGACCACTGCCGGAGTGTGCAGCTCAGCAAACGTGAGTCACCAGACTTTCTCCCTGCTCGCAGATGAAGGATCTCACCTGCCACTCCCCGAAGCCCGGGCTTACCAGACCGCTCGTTCTGGGAGACCCACCAGGGCGGGTCCTACCGACTCATTCACTTTCCCCAAATCACAGCCCGGCGAGTCATACCGGCATGGGGGGTAAAAGCTACGCACAGGTCATACTCCCCGAAGGACATGCTGAGGCACTTCGTGAACATGACGGGACAAGTTGGCCTCACAGCCTGTCATCTGGTGCGTTATCTACTCCGCGGTCTTCCATCGGCGCGGAGACAGTTGAGGCACTGGCGGCTGCGGGCGGCAGAACTCTGCCGACCCTGGGCCTTGGCTCTGGCCCTGGATGCCCTGGGTCCGAAGGCGTTCCACTCCATGGGCGGGGGAGTGTACGCCACTGGGCCAGGCGTCCTTCCGGCGGCCGGGCCTCAGCTCATGGCTACCATCGTGGCCCTGCTGAGCGATTACCTCGACAGCTTAGTAGACGGCGCCGGCTGCTCCTGTCCCCGGGCTCACCGCTTGCTGCATCAGGCATTTGTGGACGCCTTCACTGCGGGGCCTTCCCGGGACTATTTCAGCCTGTTCCCCTGGGGCAGCGACGGCGGCTACCTGAACCAGCTGGTGGCAGCAGTACGGGAAGGTACACGGGGGCTGCCCGGTTACGCGGTGGTACGGCCTTTCGTGGAAAGGCTGGCCTACCTGTACGCGGGGATGCAGTCCCGCAAGCACGGCCCGCCCGGTTGGCGGGAGCAGGCCCTGCAGCGGTGGTGGCAGCAGGTTGGAATGACCGACCTACCGTGGTGGGAGTTCGCAGCGGCGTGCGGCTCGACCCTGGGCATATTCGCACTACTGTGGCTGGCCTCACGACCGGATGCCACGGTGCACGAGGCGAGACAGCTCATGCGCGCCTACTTCCCCCATCTATGCTGCCTGCACATCATCCTGGACTACCTCATCGACCGACACGAGGACCACCAGAGCGGGGATCTAAACTTCACCCGGCAGTACCCATCGATACAACACGCGGCGTTGCGGCTGGTGGAACTGTACCGCCGGAGCGAGCACTCCCTTCGCAGCACCCCGGCGGCTGCCCTGCATTTGATGGTGCTGCGTGGACTGATTGGGCTGTATCTGTCCGATCCGAAAGCCCAAGCAGGCGAGATAGCCACGGCGAGGGAGTTGATCCTAAGGCACTGTGGCATCAGGTGCCGGATCTTTCACCGGGGGTGTACGTTCCTCCGCCGGACTGGCATCTGGGACTACCCGATTGAGCCGGGCGTGCGTCCAGCTCACAATGGCTGAAAGCCCCCGTCGGGCGGGAGATGCCGGCAGGGCATGGAGAGCATCCACGGCCTGTCCGAGGTGCTCCAAGGCAAGGCGTTTGGTACCCTGCAGACAGCCATTTTGGCGCAGCGCATGCTCGATTTCCTCCCGGGTAGCCGCGGAGAGCGTTCTTTCGGCCAGGATCCGCTCCAGACGATCACGCCACCCCTGGTGGGTAGCCAGGCAAATCAGCGGTAGCGTCAGCGTGCCGGACAGCAGGTCCGACCAGGCTGCCTTCCCGTCGCAAAGCCCCGTCAGGTCAGCAAGATCGTCAACCAGCTGATAGGCGATACCCAATGAGCTGCCGAAGCGTCCCAGGCAGTCCGCCGCCCGGCCTCGATCATCAGCGAGCATGGCTCCGATGCGGCAGCTGGCCTCCATCAGGGAAGCGGTTTTCCCCCGTACGTACCCGAGATACTGCTCAGCGGTCACAGTTAGGTCATGTAGACGGTACTGATAACCGAGTTCAGCCTGGCTCATGGCCATCATGGCAGTGGCGGCCTCAGTCACCACCTCGGCACTACCAACTCTGGCCAGCAATCGGCAGGCTAGTGCCAGCAGATAGTCACCGGTCAGAACTGCCACCCCATCGCCCCAGGCAGCCCGCACGGAGGGGAGGCCCCGTCGCTCGTCGGCTTGGTCTACCAGGTCGTCATGGACCAGGGAAGCAACGTGCACCAGCTCCATCGCAACCGCGGCCTCAATCACCCTTCGGTCAATCGCACCCACCACTTCGGCGCTCAGCAGCAGAGCAGGGCGCAGCAGCTTGCCAGGCGCGCGGGCGAGGTGATCACCCACATCGGTCAGTGCGCCTGGCAGACGGAGAACCTCCCGGATACGTCGGCGGACCTGTCCCAGCTGGGGAGCAAACCGATCAAGGGTCAAGATGCGCATCCCCCGCCTTCGATGATCAGTGGGTAGGATGCGCCATCCGGGACAAGAACATACCGCTCTGGCGCCAGCGTCCGGTTTCAGGTATCATCCGACCGATCGAGTACTTCGCGAAAGGTCGCGGGGTCGATGTTGGCTCCCGAGAGGATCAGGACGACCGTCTCCCGCGCCTCAACCCGCACTTTCCCCTCCAGCAGGGCTGCCAGGGGAAGGGCTCCCGCCCCTTCCACCATCACGTGATCCCGCAGGGCGTGCAGCTTGATTGCGCGAAAGATGGCCTCTTCAGGTACCGTCACCACGTCGTCCACCCAGCGCTGAGCGATCTCCAGCGTGCGTGAGGAAATGTTGCCCACCACGGCATCGGCTACCGTGGGTCGATAGTCCACCTGTACCAGGCGACCCACCCGATAGGACTCGGCCATCGAAGGCGATGCCTCCGGCTGTACCCCGACGACGCGAAGCGTCGGCTTGATGCTCTTCGCCGCAACCGCCACACCCGCGAGCAGTCCACCGCCCCCCACGGGCACCAGCAGGAGATCCACCTCCGGCATCGCCTCCAGGATCTCCCAGGCACAGGTACCCTGGCCGGCCATAATATGGAGATCATCGTAAGCGCTGACGTAAGTGGCACCGGACTGCGAGGCCATCTGCAATGCGTGATCTTCCGCTGCATCGTAAGTAGGTCCGTGTACAACCAGCTCCGCCCCCAGGCGACGTATGGCGGCCGCCTTAGTCCTGGGTATGGTATCCGGAACCACCACCGTGGCCCGCAGCCCCAGCTGCTGCGCCGCCAGTGCCACCGCCTGCCCGTGGTTGCCGCTGGATGCGGTCACCACCCGCCCGATCTGAGCTCTCTCCTCGAGCAGCGCGTATAGCTTGTTGAAGGCTCCCCGCACTTTGAACGAACCGGTGGGCTGCACGCAGTCCAGCTTCAGGTATACCCGATGAGGAAGCCAGAAGGATGGTTTCAAAGGCGAGGCCTGCAGGTGCCGGCTTATCCGAAGCCTGGCCCGCACCACGTCGGCCGCTGTCAGCAACCCTATCAGCTCCTTCGATCCTCGAGGTAGCTGCGACACCGACGGTCCCAATAACACGATGGGACGGGTGCCTGTCTGGTAGCCCGCCCGCCCACAATCGCCATTGCCCACTCCTGCAGCTCCTCCCGTACCTCAGTGGGAATGCCCAGGTCCTGGCCCACGCCAACGCCCGGCTTGATGCGGTGGCCGTGAAAGTCGGAACCAGCAGTGCACACCAGTCCCCATCGTCGGGCCAGCCGCGCGAACCTCCGCTGCTCACCGGGCCGGTGATAGGTGCTGAATGCTTCCAGACCGTCCAGGCCCGCTCGCACCAGCTCTCTCAGCAAACTGGCCAACCCTTCCGGACCCATCATCGAGCGGTAGGCGCCCGGGTGCGCGAGCACCGCTCTTCCTCCGGCATCGCGAATCCGCTGCACGGCCTGTGCCGGGGATGGCAGCTCCAGCGGCACCCAGCACGGTCTGCCGGGTGCCAGGAAATCCCTCCAGAACTGACGCCACCGGAAGTGGCCGTCCGCGTAGTATGGCTGTAGTCGCCCATCGTGGGGATTGCACCGCACCAGTGCTTTCAGGATACTGACACTTCGGGGCGGGCAACCGTACGCGCTGCGCCGAAGCACTTGCGGATCCACCCGGAACCCAAGACTTCTGAGACAACAAACTCTGCCCATGGCCTGTTGTTCTTGACGAGCACGAATATCCTCCAGCAGTCGTACCAGTGGCCCATGATGCGGGTCGATCCCATAACCGAGCACGTGGATCTCCTCCCCATGGGCGCGCGTGCTGACCTCCACGCCGGGAAGGAGGGTCACGGGGAGATCGGCGCAGCTGCCAGCAAGCCGGGCCGATCGCAGGTCATCGTGCTCTGGCAGCGACAGCAGGGTCACTCCCGCCCTCACCGCCAGATCAATCACTTCCTGCCAGGTATGCTCGGCGTCTCCACTGAAGGTACTATGGACGTGCAGGTCCACTAATCCCATCGATTAGGCCCCCAATGTGAAATCCTCGCGCCATCGCCGCCGCTGGGCTCAAGGCAACTTCCACCATCACCTGAGGTAGGCCCACGAGGCAAACCCTTGCTCTCGGCGAAGTTGCAGCAGTACATCCCTCCCCGCAGTTCAACCAATTACACCCAGGGGGTGCAAGACAACACCCTCAGCATGGCCACCAGAAAGACCGGTCCTCACGGTTTCCTACCCATGCCGAAATGCTGTACCCTGGTGCAGCCCTGCGCTTCCTGGGGCTTTGAAAGCTTTGGCGTGAACACCGTGGCCGGCGCGACTACAGCCAATGCGTCCTCATCCACACCGATGCACTCCCACCACGCCAGCTGTCCGTGACCAGAACCACTCACGGCCCACGTGTGACGTGCCCGGCAGTCACTTCCCTGCCAAGGTCAGGGATATCGGACCAGCAGCTCGACATCTCACGACACCCAAGCCTTGCTAGCTCCCACACCGCGCGAACTCCCTGAGGAACAGACGCCCTTGGCCATATGCGGCGATGGTGTCAGCCACCACGGGGAGCAGCCGCTCCGAGAATCTATCCAGCCTTTCGCCCCCGGTCAGTGCTAAGGGATCCTACCCACCGGGATCAGATAGAGCACCTCCTGCTCCTCGGGCAATCCCACGACTTCTTTGGTCCGCTGATCGTCGAAGGCGCCCACCGGAACCGCGCCCAAGCCCAAGGCCACCGCCTGTAACAGCAGATTTTGCGCTGCGTGCCCGGCCTCCATGTGCACATATCTGATACCGCGCTCGCCGTACCGAGCCGTGGTTCGCTGATACTCGCAGGCAATCATAACCACAACAGCGCCCCCAGCCACCCACTTTTGCCCCAGTGCCGCTCTGCATAATTCATCTCTGACATCTCCCTTGGCAACCAGGCGGAGAGAATGACCCTCGGGTACGTAATGGTACACTCCTGGTTCCAACTCGCGGACCCGGCCCGCTACCAGATAGACTTCCAGCGGGTAGAGGGCCCCCGCGGACGGTGCAGTCCGGAATCCCCGCGGATCTGTGATCCCCTGGCACGCCCAGAGCAGCAGCCCCAGTTCTTCGAGGGTCAGGGGATCGGCTGAATACTGGCGCACCGATCGCCGTCGCTGCAGTACTTCCTGCAATGTGACTTTCGGTCCCCGCGGCTCCGGCAGGAGTATTTCCACTGCAGTATTCTCCAGCCGAGTCAGCGGCGGTGCCACCCCTTCAGGCCCGGGGGTGCAGGCCACCAGCACCAGCAGCATCATCGTCATTGCCTGCCCCAGCGCACGAATCTTCACCCTGGCCTCACCTCCCTGTCAGTCCGCGCTAGGACGATTCCATTTCCCCGAACATTATAACGGTTGGGAAAGGCATCTCAAAGGTGAGCCCAGAGCAAGTGGACAGGCATCAGCCCACGTCAGTCTCTCGCGAAACGTATTCCCGACACGCACATCCACCGAGACGGGCGAGCCCGACGCACAGCTATGCCAAACCGCCGCCCTCCTAGCCCATTATCGTAGGCAGCAGCAATCGCGGGAGAAACAGCACGACCTCGGGAACGCAGATTATCAGGACGATGATTCCCATGAAAGCAAGCAGCAGCGGCAACAACTCGCGCATGGCCTCGGGAATGCTCACCCGACCGATTCCGGAAGCCAGCAAGAGGCACAAACCATACGGAGGGGTGATCAGTCCCATGGCCAGGGTTACGACCACTACCACGCCTAGATGGACGGGATGTAGCCCCACCACCTCGCCGATCCTCTGCACAATGGGCAGAAAGATCATGATGGCCGCCACCGGGCTCATGAAAGTACCTACCATCACCAGGATCCCTGCTATCAGGAGCAGCGTTACGGTAGGACTGGTGGTGAACTGCTGAAGCACTCCAGCCAGTATCTCCGGACCCCGTAGGTACGCGACCACCCAGCCGAAGAGACTCGCACTGGCAATGGCGAATAGGACGCTGGCGTAAAAGGCCGCAGCCGATACGAACACCTGGGGCAGATCCCGCCATTTCAGACTGCGGTACACCACCAGCATGATGAACAGTCCGTAGACCACTGCCACAACCGCCGCCTCGGTGGCCGTGAATAGACCGCTGATGACTCCCCCTACGATGATCACCGGCATGCACATGGGCCAGAAAGCGCTCCGGAAGGCCCGCCACACCTCCGAGAAGGAGGCACGGGGACCTGCAGGATAGTTACGCTTGATGGCCAGATAATAAGACAGGAGTATCTGACTTAACCCAATCAAGAAACCCGGAATGGCCCCGCCCAGAAAGAGGGCGGCAATAGAAACTCCCCCCATGGCTCCGTAGACCACCATGTAGATGCTGGGCGGTATAATGACCCCCATCGTGGATGATGCAGCAGTGATTGCCACCGAGAACCGCCGGTCGTATCCCTCTTTTACCATGGCAGGAATTAGGATTGACCCCACCCCGGCAGTATCGGCAGCCGAAGACCCCGAGATCCCGGCGAAGATCATGCTCACCACTACGTTGACGTGAGCGAGGCCTCCTCGCACGTGACCCACCAGCGTCCGAGAGAACTCCACCAATCTTTCGGTTATCTTCGACTCGTTCATGAGGTAGCCTACCAGCAAGAAGAACGGTACCGCCAGCAGCGGGAACAGGTTCAGCCCCCGGTACATCTGGTTCACCAGGGTGGTGAGCGGTATGTCGAGCAACAACATGGTTCCCATGGCCGAGGCAGCCAGCGAGAAGGCCACGGGAACTCGCAGAACGCACAGCATGAAAAACCCACCTATGAGGAACACAAGCGGATTCATAGTGCCTGCGGTCTCTCCTTCCTGAGTCTCTTTCCGGCTATCAGCTCCGCCACCTCAGCCACCATGTGCAACAACATGAGCGCCCCTCCCACTGGAATGGCGGCCAGGAACCAAGACATGCGCAGACCCGAAGGTTGTGAGAATCTCATCCAGCCGCGGAGCGTGAGGATCCACCCTTCTCTAAGTAGAACTGCCGCCACCACCCCCACCACCAGAAAGGAGAACACACCGAGGGCCCGCCGGAACGAAACCAGCCTTTCCGGCCAGACGTCCACAACGAAGTGGCTGCCTCTCTTGACAGCCAGCGCGGCACCCAAGAAGACCGTCCAGATGAAGCAAAACAGGGCCGCTTCCTGAGTCCACAGCATGGCCACGCGGAACAGTCTCCGGCTGAGCACCTGAAGGAACACTACCACCACCATGAACCCCAACAGGACACCGCAGAACCAAGACTGAACTCGCGCTACCAATTCACTGACCTTCCGCATCCGAACACCACACTCCCCGTGATGGGGGGACCGACTAAACGGTCCCCCCACACACCGCTATGCCTTGGGTCATTCACCAGCGAGGTCGCGGATGATCTTCAGCAGGTGGGTGACGTTCATGTCCTCGGCAAACTGATCGTGTAGTGGCACCACGATCGCCTGGAAGGATTCCTTGTCAACTTCCACGATGGTAACGTTCTTCTCCCGCAGCTTCGCGTGGATCTCGGCTTCCACTTCAAAACCCTTGTCTATCCCAACCTGGGCAGCTTCTTCGGCCGCCTTCACCACCGCCTGCTGGTACTCGGCAGGCAGCTGATCCCAGGTCTTTTTGCTCATGAGGAGTACGCTGACCATGAACTGGTGTTGCGTGAGGCAGTGGTACGGCCCGACTTCGTAGAGCTTCGCCGACCAGTACCCGCTGGTGCTGGACTCGAAGGCCTCCGCAACTCCGGTCTGGATGGCGGTATAAAGCTCGGTCCAGGGAACGCTCACCGGTATCGTTCCCAGCGCTTCCCAGATCTGGGACTCGATGGGTGACATCATCACCCGCATGCGCCTTCCCTTGAGATCAGCGGGCGTCCTGACCGGCCCAAAACGCGTCGACAGACTCCTGGTTCCTCCACCGCTGAGCGCCAGGAACTTGAAGTCAGGCTGTGCCTTTTCCACTTCCTGCGCAATCGCTTCCACCAGCGGACTGTCCGGTGCCAGCGCCCTCCTGAAATGCTCGCTGTCCTTGAACAAGTAGCTGAGGCTGAACACCTGCAGGGCAGGTACGAAAGGCGAGGCATTGGCAGAGGTGGTGATGTTGAAATCCACCGTACCGTAGCGCATGTCCTCCAAGGTCGCCTGGTCATTGCCCAGGGTGCCCCCTGGATACAGTACTACCTTCACTCCCCCGTTGGTGAGCTCTTCCACCCTGGCAGCAAAGTGCTCGGCCATGGGGATCCAGGGATGGGGATCAGTCACCATGGTGGCCAGCTTGAGCTCATAAGTTTGCTGCGGTTCCTGAGAGGCGCCTTCCTCCTGCTGACCACAACCCGCCACGGCGACCACCGCCATTACCAGCAACACCGTTATTGCCAACTTGGTCCGTCCGTGCCAGCTGTACACAGCGCATACCCCCTGTCTATCTCTGGGAATGATCCCACTCTGCTTCCACCAGGATCATGCAGCGCAAATCCTTGAATACGCGGCTGGGACTATCCAGCGCGCCTCCTACCACCTGGCCGTCCTTCAAGGAGAAGCTCCCATGCAGATGAACCGGACCCTTAGCCGCGTCGTCAAAATTCACCTCCCCCTCCAAGGAAACCACCTCCAAGGGCCCGTCCCAGCTCCGTCTTTCCATGCGGGGAGGCATGTCGGCAGTGACCGGGTTGCGCACAGTGACCTGCCGTAACGAACCCAGGCCTGCTATGACCTGACCCCGCCGTATGCCGAGTTCCCGTGCCCGGGAAGCTAGATCGCGATTCACCTCCGCCCCTTGAGGAAGTACGATTGTCACTACCCGTCCAGCGAGGAGTTTTTCCACCAGCGCACCCCTCCCGTCAAGCCTTGCCCACTTCTTTGCTCGCCTGGCTGGCAGCGATCAGTATGGGGTCCCACACCGGCGCAAACGGCGGCGCATAGCTGAGATCCAGCTTGCTGATCTCCTCCACGGTCATCGAGTTATGAAGCGCGGTAGCCAGCACGTCGATACGCTTGGCAATTCCCTCGTAGCCGGCCATCTGTGCTCCTAGCAGCCTGCCGTTTCTGGCATCTGCTACCATCTTGACGAAAATGGGCTGTACTCCCGGATAATAGGAGGCGCGTGAGAGGGACCGGATGAACGACGTCACGTAGGGAATGCCCAGCTCCTCCGCCCGCTTTTCGTTGATCCCCGTGGATGCCACGGTCAGGTCGAACACCTTGAGGGTGCTGGTTCCCACCACTCCCGGAAAGACAGACCGTCCCCCCGCAGCGTTTTCTCCCGCCACCCGGCCCTGCTTGTTGGCGGTGGTACCAAAGGGTATGTAGTCGTACTCGTCCAGGACGCGGAAGTACGTCTCCGCGCAGTCGCCGGCAGCCCACACCAGGGCGTGCGAGGTAGCCATGTATTCGTTCACCTTTATTGCCCCCGTCCTGCCGAGAGCAATCCCTGCCTGCCGAGCCAGTGCCACGTTGGGCTCAACGCCCACCGCTAGCAAGACCATGTCTGTCTCGATGACTCCTTTGGAAGTTACCACTCGGCACACGCGACCGCTGCCATCGTCCTCGAACCCCTGGACCTCCTCGTTCTTTATCAGCTCCACCCGGTTCTTCTCCAGTTCTTGCTCCACCAGCTGGCTTATCTCCTGATCCACACTGCCCAGCACCCAGGACATCTTCTCGATAACCGTGACCTGCAGCCCCAACCTGCTGAATGCCTCCGCCATCTCCAGCCCAACGTATCCGGCCCCGAATATGACTGCGCGACGTGATTGACCGCTGCGGGCATGTTCGCGGATGGCCATGCCGTCCTCCACCGTGCGCAGGGTGAAAACATTTTCCAGGTCCACGTTCTCCAGCGGCGGCTTGACCGGGCTGCCTCCGGTGGCGAGCACCAAGACATCGAACGAGACCTTTTCCTCTCTTGCCTCCACGTGATCCCAGACTGTAACCTGCTGGGCGTCGAGATCGATCTCCGTCACCTCACAGCGGGTGTGCACCTCTATGCGTCGTTGTTGCCAGAAGAAGTCCGGGGTGTAGGTGATCAGGTTGTGGTGGTCGTCTATTAGACCAGCAATGAAGTAAGGCAGACCGCACGCCCCGTAGGATACGTAACCCGACTTTTCAAATACCTTGATCTCCATATCGGGGTCGCGCCGGCGGGCTCGCGACGCAGCGCTCATTCCGGCGGCCACTCCGCCCACCACCACCAGCCTCTTCCTGTGTGGTCTGGCCATTGATCTCCTCCTCCTCTGTGGTGTCAGTCGATAGTGACTTCCAGCTCTTCAAGCAACCTCTGCAGCTTCTCCTTGGCCTCCGATCGCAACTCGGGCAGCGGCTTTCGCGGAGGCCCTGCAGGCAACCCCAGCATTTCCATGGCCGCCTTCAGCGGGACCGGGTTGGACACGCTGTAAGCGGCCTCCATCAGTGGCAGGTAGCGGAAGTAAATGCGACGGGTGCGCTCCACATCCTCCCATGACGACCATGGCTGCGACATCTCGGCCATTTGGCGGGGGATCACATTGCCCACAATGTTGGTCACTCCATCGCCTCCCATGGCCAGAGTGGGCAGTATCAGGCCATATCCCGGATAGTCGCAACAGAGTATGGCGATCTTGTCCCCCGCCTTCCTGCGCACATTGACCAGCTGGGAGACGTTGGGGATTGCTTCCTTGTCCGCTACTATGTTGGGAATGTCTGCCAGTCGCACAATGGTCGATGCGTCTATGTTGACTCCCACGCGGCTGGGATTGTTGTATATGGCAATGGGTAGTTCAGTGGCCTCTGCCACGGTGGCGAAGAACTCGTAGATGCTGTCCTGCGGTGGGCGACAGTATGGAGGAACCACCAGAAGCAATCCATCGGCGCCATGATCCTTGGCATACAGAGACAGCTCCACCGTCTCGCGGGTGGTATTGCAGGTGGTACCCACGAAGACCGGGATCTTACCCTTGGCATAAGGGCAGATCTCGCGAATGATACGCTTCTTTTCCTCCACACTCAGAAGGCTGGACTCCCCGGTGGATCCCATGAGCAGGATGCCGTCGGTGCCCGCGCGATGCTGGAAGTCGACCAGGACACGGAAACCGCCTATGTCCACCCCCCCGTCAGCGTTGTACGGAGTGATGATGGCCACCCAAGATCCCTTCATGCGAAACATCTGACTCCCTCCGCGTGCAATGGTCTTCACCGGGTTGGCCCACGCAAGAATCGTGCCAAGATGAAAACCCCGCAGCCACGCGGCTGTGGGGTACTCAGCTGAGCAGCACGTCTGCGGTTTTTCTCAAATCTGCGCAGAACCCTTTGTCAACCGTGAGAAAAGATCAGGACTCGATTTTCCTGTACAGGGTCGAGAGGCTGATCCCCAATGCCTCCGCCAGGCGTTTCTTCTCCTCGGTACTCATCTCGTGAGCCCGGTATCTGCCCCGGAGCAGACGGCGTTCGAACTCCCGCACCAGATCCCGGAGAGAGCGGTCAGGCCAGGGCGCCGACCCCGGCATTGTTCCCGCCATCTCCTCACGCCGCAGAGAAAAGTTGCGCACATGCGGGGGGAGCGAACTAACCCGCACCAGGTCGGACGTCTCCACGTTGAAGGCATACTCCACCGCGTTGCGCAGTTCGCGCACATTGCCCGGCCAGGGATACTCCAGTAGGCGCCTCTTCGCTGCCGGAGTGAAACCCTGGATGTTACGCTCCAGTATCACGTTCAGGGTGTCTACGAAGTGCTTGAGCAGCAGATCGATGTCGTCCTTACGTTCTCTGAGCGGCGGTATGTGCAGGGGAATCACGTTCAGACGGTAGTACAGGTCGCGGCGAAAGGACCCTTCCTCCACCATAGCCGCCAGGTCGCGATTCGAAGCCGCGATGACGCGAACGTCCACCGGCACTTCAGTGGTACCGCCCACCCGTTCAATCCGACCCTCTTCCAGCACCTTGAGCAGCTTGGCCTGGAGATGCAACGGCATATCCGCGATCTCGTCCAGCATCAACGTCCCGCCGTCGGCCAACTCGAACTTCCCCGGCTTGCCACCCCTTCTAGCCCCCGTAAAGGCTCCTTCCTCATACCCGAACAGTTCGCTCTCCAGCAGAGATTCCGGAATGGCGCTGCAATTGATGCTCCGGAATGGGCGCTGCGCCCGCGGGCTGGCGTTGTGAATGGCACGAGCGAACAGACCCTTGCCGGTTCCGCTCTCGCCGGTAATGAGCACCGTAGAACGGCTTTTGGCAATCCGGCGGGCGTGCTCTATCAGCTGCTTCATCTTGGGATTCCTGGTGATGATCCCTTCGAAGTGAAACGCCGGCTCGCTGTACACGTACTGGCCCAGTCGCTGTGCCTGGTGGTAGGTGCGGAAAACCCCGATAACTCCTCCCATTCCGCTGGGAGTCATGATGGGCTCCACCGTGCCGATCAGCCCAAGGTGCTGCTGTCGGCGTCCGTCCACCACCATGCTGAATTCCTGCTCGCTGACCACTCGACCAGTGCGTAGCACCTCCAGTAACGGCAGCTGAGGCAGCACCTCCCCCACATGACGACCTACCACGTCCATGGCTGGCCTACGAAATACTCTCTCCGCCGAAGCATTGAAATGGGTAACCTTTCCCTCCGAGTCCACAGTCACCACAGCGTCCGGAAGGGCGTTGAGGATGGTGCGCAGCTGGGTGGCTGCCAGATGGCGTCGCTGAGTCACTTCTTCCTGACGGACGCGGCAGGCTAGCATGCGGGCCAACACGGTCAGCAGCTGGCGGAGTCCTTCCAACCCGGAAAGCAAGGTGAACCGCTGACGGGCATTGAAGGCCACCAGGGAGATGACCCCTATTGCTTCCCCTTCTAGCACAATGGGAACGCTGAGCACGGCGGTCTCCGAACAGCTCAGCCGGGAGCGGCAATCCCGGCATAATTCACTCACCCCCGGCTCACCGATGAAAATCTCCCGGATCTCGCGGACCACCGTGTAAAAAGCGGCGCCCACCGGCACTTTCAGGCCCACGCTTTTCGCCAGCTGACCGGTCCCTGCCAAGCGCACTCCCGTGCTGTCCACTACAGTGACCTCGATTCCCACCGATCTGGCCAGCGCGTCCGCCAGCTCCGTCAACTCATTTCGCAAAACTTCCAAACCAGCCACCAGTACCACCTCCTTTCAGCTTCCACAGGAGGTGGCTCTCTTCCTGCCCCTGAGAAACGAGCGGCACCGACGTGTTGAGATGATACACGTCACCATGGTTCAGCCGGTACGGATGCTGCCGGGCGAGTGGGGGTGGCCACAAACGCGCGCCGCCTGGACCACCAGGGCACAGTCAAGTCGGGCCCGGAGGATGTCGCAACTGAGAGCATCCGGCCACAGGAGATCTCCAGTGAGCAGGTGATTGTTAGCATGACAGCCGCCGCCGCAGTGAAATCGGGCCCAACAGGTGCGGCAGGTAGCCTTCCGATAAACGTGAGCATCGGCAAAGCGCTGACGTAACTCCCGGTTGGTGATCCCCTCCCACACGGTGCCCATCCGGAATTCCCTTCTGCCCACGAACTGATGACAGGGGTACAGCTCTCCAGTGGGGGTAACCGCCAGGTAATCCACACCTGCCCCGCAACCTGCAAGGCGCTTGTACAGACAGGGCCCGCCCTCCGGATCGAGCCTAAAGTGATAGAAATCCAACTCCCAACCTTCCCGCAGTGCCTCCAAGCATAACTCGGCCACCTTCCGGTACTCCCCCCTGATGGTATCCAGGTGCTCGGGCTTCAGGGAGTACTCATCCTCGGGACGGGCCACCACCGGCTCCAGCGAAATCCGCCCAAAACCCAGGCGCACCAGCGTGGCCACATCTTGGCTGAAATCCAGGTTGGCGGACGTGTAGGTCCCCCGCACCCAGTAATCCAGCCCTTCAACCCCACGCAGCAGTCGCAGGGCACCCTCCAGCGCGTCGCGCCAAGATCCCCGGCCGTCGCGGTAATGCCGAAACCGGTCGTGCACCGCCTGCCGGCCGTCCATGCTCAGGATCACCGATATCCCGTGCTGTCGCACCAGAGCGACGAACTCATCGTCCACCAGTGTGGCGTTGGTGGTGATGCTGAAGCGGACGTCCTTGCCCAAACTCCGAGCGCGCTCGCGGGCATACGCCACGGTGGCGCGGACTACGGCGAGATTCAGTAGCGGCTCCCCTCCGAAGAAATCGAGCTCGCACAGCCTGCGCGTGCCCGATTCCTGCATCAGGAAGTCAACGCTCCGCCGGGCCACCTCCCACCTCATCAGCGGACCGGCCTCGGTAACGAAGCAGTACTCACACCGGAGATTGCACTGACCGCTCACCAACAGGCACAGGGCCTTCACCGGCACGTCGCGCCTGCCCTGGTAGCTGGATTCCATGCGATCCCGGACGCCAAACTGGCCCCGCGCCCGCAGCTCGTCCAGCTCCTCGAGTACCGCCGCTACCTCCTCCCGCGGCCAGACTCCGCTGAGGGCCTCCACCACCTGGCGGTGGTTGGTGCCGTCAAAGTAATCCAGTACCTCCCACGCCACTCGGTCGAGCAGGTGCAGCGACCCGCTGTTCACATCCAGCAGGACCCGGTGAGCCCCCAGCTGGCACCGGTGCCAGTCCACGTCTTCTCGCAACCGCCGCAGAGCGCTCACCTACCGGCGCGGCACTCCTGATGACCCACCGTGCAGGAAGTCTTGCAGGCCGACTGGCAGGAAGACCTGCATTCTCCGCAGCCAGTGCCGCCAGGCCGCTGCAGTTTTCCCTCCCACACGGTCCTGATGTGCTTTTTCTTCACCCCTCATTCCCCTCCAGGACCTCAAAACTTCAGTATCCACCGCAGGGCGACGTGGTTAGCCCTGGGACACCTGGAACTTCGCCTCGTCCAGCTCCGCCAAAGCAGCGGCCACCCTCTGACGCAGCGACTCCTTCCGCTGCTGGTCTTTGAGCGATTCCAGATTAATCTCCACATTGAGGATGGCAGCCTGTACCCCCGCAACCGCCAGGAGCGCCGCCACTTCGGCGTCGCTGGCCGCGCGGGGGTTACCGTGCTCCCGCATCACTTTCGCCAACCGAGCGCATTCCACGCACAATTCCGCAGTACGCATGGGCACCTCGGCGGCCACCGCCAGAGCTGAATCCAGCGCCAGGGCGCGCTCCGCCTTCTGGGCATCGGTGTCCCGCGGCATGCGCAACGCTCGCATTACCTCGTCGAAGGCCAGAGCGTCCTTCTCCACCAGGGAGAGTAGCTCATCCCGTAACTGGCATGCCCGGCCCAAAGCCGGCCTGATGAGATCCTCACGCTCGCGGAAGCGGCGCCGGCCCACCGTCAAGTTGCCCACCATGGCCACCAGGGCCGCGCTCAGGGCGCCGGCCAGCGCCGCCACGCTGCCGCCCCCCGGAGTCGGCGAGTCTGCTGAGACCTGCTCCAGAAAACCGCGCACCGTCTGATCCAACAATGCCGAGTGCGAGCTCTTGCTGTTCACGTGGGCTCTCCCTCCAGGGTGCTCCATATTCGCCTTTCCAGCACCTGCTTCCTGTCGAATCCCTGCAGACGCAGGCAGTACTCCGCCGCCTCAACCAGCGCATCGAGGGGAACCAATCCCACGATTTCGCTTCCCAGCACCCGCACCCCGTACCGGGACGCCTCCGAGCGCACCACCTCGAACACCCGGTGCAGGGGCGCGGTTCGGTAGTCGCACACGTTGATGCTCACCTGCGCGATCCCCCGGTCGGAGATCATGACCCCCAGGGCGCGCACGTCCCGGAATCCCCCGCTGCTGCCCCGGATGGCCCTGGCGATCTTGCGGGCGATGGTCACGTCGGAGGTGTCCAGATTGATGTTGAAGGCGATGAGGGGCGCCCGCGCCCCCACCGCGGTGGCACCCGCAGTGGGATGCATCCTCGCCTCGCCGAAGTCCGGCTGCCGGTGGGGCAGGTGGATCTCGGCTTTCAACCCCTCGTACTGTCCCTTCCGCACTGCTGCCAGATCACGCCGCTCCGGGCGCGTCGCCGCCTCTCCGTACAGGTACACGGGAACCCCCAGCTCCTGCGCTATCCGGCGTCCGACCTGGCGGGCCAGGCTCACGCAATCCCGCATGCTCACCCACTGAACGGGGACGAAGGGGATGACGTCCACCGCTCCTATGCGAGGGTGTTCCCCCTGGTGCTCCTCCATGTTGATGAGTTCGACGGCCCTCTGCGCTCCGCGGAAGGCGGCTTCCGCCGTCGCCTCCGGCTCTCCGACCAAGGTGACCACCAGGCGATTGTGGTTGGGGTCAGCATGCTGATCGAGCACCCGGATCCCCGGCACCTCTCTCAGAGCGTCCACGATGGCATCGATAACCTCGGGCCGCCGACCTTCGCTGAAGTTGGGGACGCACTCCACGATCTTCCTCACCGCGACAAACCTCCTTTCACCGCTCCACCACCACCTGACCCCGCTTGATGACCATGCGCACCAGGTTGGTCCCCAACCGGTAGCACAGATACTTGTAGTTGGGCGCCTCGAACACCACCAGGTCGGCCAGTTTGCCCGGCTCTATGCTGCCGATGTCATGAGCCCGACCTATTGCCCATGCCGCATTGATGGTCACCGCATTGACGACCTCCGCTGGCCGCATACCCAGGCACAGGCACCCCATCACCATGATCAAGGGGAGGGAATTGCAGGGGCAGGTTCCCGGATTGAAATCCGTTGCCAAGGCCACCGCCACCCCGCGTTCCAGCATGCGGCGCGCGGGGGCGTGACGACCGCCCAGCACGAACGACGTGCCCGGCAACAAAACTGCCACCACCCCGGACGCGGCCAGGCGATCGATGCCCTCGTCCGATACCGCCACCAGATGGTCGGCACTGGCCGCCTCCAGCTCCGCTGCCAGTTCCGCTCCTCCTTGTGGATGTATTTCGTCTGCATGCACTTTCAACCCCAAGCCCAGCTGGCGGGCCCGGGTAAGTATGCGGCGGGACTGCTTCAGGTCGAAAACACCGGGTTCGCAAAACACATCGCAGAACTCGGCCAGCCCGTCGCGCGCCACCGCGGGCAGCATTTCCTCCACCACTTGATCCACGTAGCGCTCGGGGGAACCCGAGTACTCCTCAGGGATGGCGTGAGCGCCCAAGAAGGTGGGAACCAGGTCCAGGGGGTGGCGTGCGTTAACCTCCCGTACCGCAGCCAGCTGCTTTAGCTCGTGTTCCAGACTCAGGCCGTACCCGCTCTTCGCTTCCGCCGTGGTGGTGCCCTGTGTGAGCATTTCCCAGGCACGCTGCAGCCCCACGCGGACCAGCTCCTCCAGGGAAGCAGCCCGCGTTGCCCGCACTGTACTCAAGATGCCACCGCCCGCCCGCAGGATGTCCAGGTAAGTGAACCCCCGGAGTCTCAGCTCCATCTCTTCTTCCCGCCAGCCGGCAAAGATCAGGTGAGTGTGAGGGTCCACAAGGCCCGGCGTCACCACCTGCCCGTCCGCGTTCACCACCCGGGTGCGGGGCCCACAACGCACGCTCCGCAGAACCTCCTCCGTCGGGCCAACTGCCGCGATGCGCTCGCCCACCACCGCCACCGCCCCGCCCTCGATGATCCCCAGCTGTAGCATCTCCTCCCCCACCTTCGGCCTCTCTCTGGCCGGGGCGCAGGTGAGCAGCTGAGCCGCATTCACCACCAGCAGGTCCACTTCCGCCGCCAAACCACAGTGCATCGCCATCACCCGGAAACTCTGTCTTCGACATGGCCAGCGCCGATCCTGGTGGCCTACGCCTGCAGCCCGGGCAGCTCGCTCCTGCAGGGAACCCGGCTCGTCCTCCGCCTCGACGCCCAGGTCAACGCGCGTCAGCCCTGGCCATCCAGCCCATGGTTGTGCTCAGCAGCTGCGGAGCGGCTGGCGCGCCAACCACCCGAGCCTGGCTGACGTCGGCCCACTTCCTCGTCTTCTCGGCCAGGAACCGAGAATATCCTGCCCCCGCACTACTTCGGTCCGGATCCAAAGGTCGATGCGCGAACCGCAGGGAAACGCGCTCCCGAAGAGGAATAGTAATTTCCTGGCAGGATATGGGCGGTAATGCCCCCTCTCGGGTGACAAACACTGAGATAGGAGTGACGAGGATGCATTTTGCATATGCGGGCGATTACAGCAGTCCCACTTTGAGCCGGTTTGCGCAACAGCTGCGCGAAACCCTCCAGGATCTCGGCCATCACTACCATGACCGGGTCACGGAGGACGTGACCCTGGTGGTGAACTTCACCGACGCCAAGCGACCGCGGGCCTTCCGCCGAAGGTCGCAGGCAGTATTCGTGGTGTCGGTGGTGGAAGTGGACGAGGAGCCCGAGGACGTACTGAAGACGGCCTATCCGTTGCTCATACGCACGCTCTCCAACCTGCTACTTTACCTGGTCAACCACGACGACGGTTGGACAACCCATTTCGTCACCCTGGAGCAAGGAACCTACAGCATCCCCGAAAGGCCAGCGGACGGCCGAGCATACTACTCCGCCGTATCCTCCCGCCTCCTTCCCCTGGCCACCTCCACCCTGGTGATCAACAACCGGTTCGTCCCCGACCTACCACCTGAGCTGTGGGAGGGAAACGAAACAACCCGGGAAATCACCTGGGCGGGCAAGAAACTGGACGCCATGGGGCTGTTGCCTGCCCCCTTTCCCATAGAAGAGTTGCTTCCCGAACGAGACTTCCGGCATGTCAGGCGCCTTTACGGGATCGGGGGACTGAGCTACGGAAACCTCAGCGCGCGGCACGATGCCCGCAGCTTCTGGATGAGCGCCAGCGGCGTCGACAAGTCCAACCTGCGGACCATCGGCCGGGACATCCTGCTGGTCACTGGATATGATCCGGAAGAAAACGCCATGATCTTGAGCGTACCCCCCCACGTGGAGCCACGGCGGGTGTCGGTGGATGCCATCGAGCACTGGATGATCTACACTGAGCACCCCGAGGTGGGAGCCATCGTTCACATACACGGCTGGATCCCGGGCGTGCCGTCAACGGTGATCAACTATCCCTGCGGCACCTACCAGCTGGCCAAGGCGGTGGCCGAAATCGTCCGCCAGGCGGAGGACCCCGCCCAGGCGGTGGTGGGATTGAGGAACCACGGACTGACCATCACCGGTCGCAGCCTCCGGGACGTCTTCGAGCGCATCGAAGGTAAGGTGGTTCGCCAGGTGCCCATGACCTGAGTGTCAACAGTACAAGCGGAAATTATTGGAGTCACGAGCAGCTCAATAGAGGGGCAGTATGGGGAAAGTGCCCTCCAATCGGCGGCGAAACTAGCAGGAGTTTTCCGGCTGTTCGTCGAAGTCGTAGGTGCAGCAAGCGGGAGGCGAACGGTGTTGCCGGTCCAACCCCAGACACTGTTTTGGGTAGGGCACGCCAAACTGCCGCGGGGAATGCCGGCCCAGTCGGTGTACGATACCCTTGGTTTGGCGGTGGAGACTGACCCCAAGTACTTCGTCATATTGCGTGCCTCCTGCACACTGGCCACGGCTCATGGTCAAGAATTCATCTCTTCGCTGCTGATAGGTTTCAGCCTGTTGGACGGCATAGAGGGCCCGATACGAGTGATCCAGGAAAGGTATTTCGGCAAGGGCAAGAACGCCATCATTGCTGCCCTCAAAGACCTGTACCAGGACTTCCTCGAGTACCGTATGGGCCGTGAAGATGAAGGAGGCCGCAGGGAGCAACCGTCTCGGCCCGAGGGACCGGCATGAAAAGCTCGTACCTGACGCTCTGGGCAGTGCGCACGGCCAGAGCTAGCCGCTGAGGTCTTCCATCGGTGGTCGGAGGGATCCGACCCCTCCATGGCAGACCAGCCCAGCGAGCTGACGCGGGGCTGGTTTTTGCATCACCGGCCCCGACCTGAGGGGGTGTTCCCCAGACGCTCACACACTGCCCGACCAATTCAACCAGTGGGAGGGGGAAGAATGCGAAAGAGTTTGCTGATGGTGCTGGTGGCAGTCATTTGCCTGGCTCTGTTGGCGTCGGGTTGCGCACCCGAAGCGCAGGAAGAAGCCAAGCCCCAGGCAGAGGAGAAGGCGGCCGAGGAGGCGGTGGCGAAGTATCCGGAGCGACCCATTCAGCTGGTGATACCCTATAAACCGGGCGGAGCGACTGACATCATCTTCCGTCTGGTGTGCAAGTACGCAGAAAAGCATCTGGGACAACCCATAGTCTGCGTGAACATGCCTGGAGCCACTTCCACGGTGGGCTCGCGTCACGTCAAGGAAGCGCGACCCGACGGATACACGTTGCTCGGTAGCCACGATGTCATCGCCACCGCGTTCTACTCGGGAGTCGTGGACTACGCTTTCGAGGCTTTTGAACCCATCTGCCTCATTACCTCCACTCCGAACATCGCCACCACCCATTCGGACTACCCCTGGAACACCATGAAGGAACTGCTGGAGGAAGCCAAATCCAAGCCAGGAGAGATCGTATGGTCCACCACCTTTGGGTCCACCGACCACTTCTTCATACTGGGCATCCTGGAGGCCGCTGGCGTGTCCAAGGACGTCCTGCGGTTGGTAGGCTATGAAGGAACCGGGCCCCAGCTGACCGCGCTTCTGGGCAAGCACACCCACGGGTGCATGGCCAACGTGGCCTCCGCCATGGGACATGTCGAGGCAGGAGACTTGAAATTCCTGGGAGTGGCCTGGGAGAGCCGGCTGCCGCAGATCCCGGACGTACCCACGCTGAAGGAGCAGGGAATTGACTTCGCCCACGCCACCAATCGCGGGGTATTCGCGCCCAAGGGCACGCCCGAGGGAATCCTCAAGAAGATCGAGGAGGCATTCCGCAAGGCGATGGAAGACCCCGAGTGCAAGGCCAAGATCGAGGAGATGGGCACCCTGGTCAACTTCAAGCCCCGCGAGGAATACGTGAAATTCCTCGACGAGCTGATGAAGAAATACGACAAGCTGGCGCAAATGATGAAGTGAGGGGTTAAGCACGGCTCCGGCGAGCCCTGGGCAGGCGAGGCAGCCCGGGGCTCGCGGAGCCCTACGGGAGGTGGTCAAGACGAGAAAGTGGGATGCGGTACTGGCTGTGGTGATGCTGCTGTTGGTCGCCTTCATGTACTGGCATACCTACGCGCTTCCCCAGGCGGGCAAGTGGGACCGTCTGGGTCCGGCGGCCTGGCCGCGGATGGTCCTGATGGTGCTGGGCCTTCTCTCCCTCATATTGCTGGTGACCAGTCTTGCCGCCGGGCGAGCGCAGCCGTCCCGGCAGCCCAAGGAGCGGCCATCCGGTGAAGGCTCCACCCAAGAAAGCCGAAGCAACCGGGCCAAGGCGCGACTGGCAGTGACCATCTTCGCCCTCATGTTCGCATACATACTGATCATCCCCAAACTGGGCTTCGTGCTCTCCTCGATACCGTTCCTGGTGGGCTGTCAGTGGATCCTGAGTCCGCGCCAGACGCGTCTTCTCCCGGGCATGGTGGTCCTGGCAGTAGCGCTGACCCTGGTGGTCAATTACGTGTTTGCGCGGTACCTGGGCGTGTATCTGCCCAGCGGGATCCTGCGCTAGACGGGGAGGTGATTCACGGTGGAGTTCTTGATCCAGGCTGCGGCCGAAGTTTTCACCGCCAAGGTGCTGGCATTGATCACCCTGGGAGCCCTGGCGGGGATCATCGTGGGAGCCATACCCGGTTTCACCATCACCATGGGAATTGCCCTCACCCTGCCCTTCACCTTCGGCATGTCACCCATTGAAGGACTGGCCACCATGCTGGGGGTGTACGTGGGCGGGTATTCTGGAGGGCAGATCTCGGGCATACTGCTGGGCATTCCGGGCACTCCCTCCTCAATATGTACCACCTTCGACGGGCATCCCATGGCCAAGAAGGGTCAGCCGGGCCGGGCGCTGGCGCTGGGGGTGATCTCCTCCTTCCTGGGAGGGCTGGTGGGGGCGGTTGTGCTCATCATCACCGCCGTGCCCATAGCCCGATTCGCCCTGCGGTTTGGTCCCTGGGAGATCTTTTCCTTGATCGTCTTCGCCCTCACCCTCATAGCATCCTTGGGTTCCAAATCCCTCACCAAGGGGCTGATGGCGGGGGCCTTCGGACTGCTGTTGGCCACCTTCGGCATCGATCCGGTGGCGGGACAGCTGCGCTTCACCTTTGGGCTGCACGAGCTCACCGACGGGTTCGAGTTCCTGCCCGTGCTGATCGGGCTGTTCGCGCTGCCTCAGATGATCGACGCGGCGGCTCGCGGACGCACCGAGACCAAGCAAGTCGATTCCAGTTTCATCGAAGGGAGCATCCAGGTACCCTGGCTGGCAGGCCTGCGCGAGGTACTGAGCCAGTGGGTGAACCTGGTGCGCTCGGGATTAATCGGGTGCATGGTGGGAGCCTTGCCGGCAGCGGGAGGAGTGACTTCCAACTTCCTGGCCTACGACCAGGCCCAGAAGATGTCAAAGCACCCCGAGAAATTCGGCACCGGCATCCCCGACGGCATAATCGCCTCGGAGGCGGGCAACAACGGGACCGCCGGGGGTTCGCTGATTCCCACCATCGCGCTGGGGATACCGGGCAACGCCATCACCGCGGTGATGCTGGGAGCCCTGATACTGCACGGGATCACCCCCGGACCCATGCTGCTGCGGCATGAGCCAGTCCTGGTCTACGGGGTATTCATAGCGCTCATAGTGGCGCACTTTTCCATGTTGCTGCTGCAGATAGTGGGACTGAGGGGATTTCTGCGCATCGCCAAGGCGCCCAGCTTCAGCCTGGTCCCAGCCGTCCTCACTTTGTGCGTGGTAGGGTCCTTCGCGCTGAACAACAGGTTCTTCGACGTCTGGGTATTCCTGCTCTTCGGGCTCATCGGATACCTGCTGAGCCGGCTGGGAGTTCCCCTGGCCCCCGTGGTGCTCGGGCTCATCCTCGGCCCCCTGGCAGAAAGCAACCTGCGCCAGGCCCTGATGATCAACCCCAATCCCAACCTGTTCTTCACCAGGCCCATATCCGCGCTGTTCCTGGGGATCTCCCTGCTCTCCATCGCCTATTCGGCCTGGCAGATCATGAGGCAGCGCAAGCGTACCCTGGCGGAGACCGGTTGAATCGGAGGAGGTAGACGATGCAGAGGAAATACCACCAGGTAGCGTTAGGTAAGCGCGGCATGGTAGCCTCCGCCCATCCCCTGGCCTCGCTGGCCGGCCTGGACGCGCTGCGGGAGGGAGGCAATGCCATGGACGCCTGCGTGACCATGGCCGCCGTCACTTCCGTGGTGATGCCCGACATGTGCGGCCTGGGAGGAGACGTCTTCGCCATATATTGGGACGCCAGGACCCGGCGAGCCCATGCGTTGAACGCCAGTGGGATTGCCCCCCGGGGGGCGACGCTGGAGTTCTTTTTGCAGCGCGGTTACCGGAAGATGCCGCTTGATGGCATGCTCTCGGTGGCAGTCCCCGGTGCGGTCGCCGCCTTTGAACGGGCGTTGCGCGAATTCGGCACCTTCTCCCTGGGACGGGCATTCCGCCCGGCGATAGAACTGGCCCGCGACGGCTTCCCGGTGACCCCACGTCTGCACCGGCGGATCGGCGAATATCAGAACAAACTGGCCAAGTTTCCCGCCACCGCGCGCATTTTTCTCCCCGGCGGTCGGCCGCCGGCCATCGGCGAGCTGCTGGTACAGAAAGACCTGGCCCAAACCATGGAGATGATCGTCGAGGGCGGAAGTGAGGCCTTCTACCGGGGTCCGTTTGCGCAAGCCTTCTACCGCTGCTCGCGGGAGTCCGGTGGCCTGTTTCAGGGCGATGAGCTGGAGGAAGAAGTGGTGGAGGTATACGAGCCCTGGAGCACCACCTACCGGGGGTATGAGGTGTTGCAGACGGGCCCCGTCTCTCAGGGACTGATCATGCTGGAAGAACTCAACCTCCTGGAGGGATTCGATCTCGCGGGATATGATCCCCTCCATCCCCTGGTGGTTCACCTGATGGTGGAGGCCAAGAAAGTGGCCTTCGGCGACCGCCTTGCACGGGCGGGAGACCCCCGCTTCATCAAAACCGATCTGAGAGAGCTGATATCCAAAGAGTACGCCGCCAAGCGACAGCAAATCATCGATCCCCAACGGGCCATGGACTGCCAGCCGGGGCCGGAGACGCTGGGGGATACCACGTATTTCTGTGCCGTTGACGGGCAGGGTAATGCCTGCTCCTTCATCCACAGCATCTCCATGGCCTTCGGCTCCGGGGTGGTGGTTCCTGGGACTGGTGTGTTGCTCAACAACCGGGCTGGCCGAGGCTTCGTGCTGGACGCCGAACACCCCAACTGCATCGCTCCTGGCAAACGCACCATGCACACCCTCAACTGCTACATGGTCTTGCGCGAAGGTGTCCCATACCTGGTGGGGGGCACGCCGGGGGGAGATGGCCAGCCACAGTGGAACCTGCAGGTACTGGTCAGCTTGCTGGACTTCGGCCTCAGCGTGCAGGAGGCGGTCGATCTGCCTCGCTGGCTCAGCTTTCCCGGTACCGACCCCGCCCACATCGACAACCCACTGGAACTCAGGATGGAGGAGAGGTTCCCCCCCGAAACCCTGCGGGTGCTCACCGCCAAAGGTCACCGGGTCAGGAAGGTGGCACCGTGGGGATGCGGCGGCGCCGCCCAGCTGATCATGATCGATCCTGACAGCGGGCTTTTGCTGGGTGGATCGGATCGACGGGCAGAAGGCAACGCCCTCGGATACTGAAACCACAGGAGCTGAGGGCCCGGGGTGGGCCGGGCCCTCAGCTGTATGGCTGAGCGCGAACCCTCTCCCCGGTCACCATGTAGATGACCCACTCTCCCAGATTAGTGGCGTGATCAGCGAGGCCTTCGAGGTACTGAGCCGCCAGCAGCAGGTGGGTCGCCCGCTCGATGGTGCGGGGATTCTCCATCATGATGATCAACAACAGATCACGGAACACCTGGGCGTAGATGGTCCACCTGGTCATCGGACTCAATAACAGCGCGGGCAGCTTCCACGTTCTCGTTGACGTAGGCGTCCAAGCTCTCACGCATCATTGCCTGGGCCAGCTCGGCCATGTGCGGGACATCGATCAGGGGTTTTATCAGTCGCTGGCCGTGCAGGGCGATAGTCACCCGCCCGATATCCACCGGGTGACCGGCCATCCCCTCCAGGTCGGTGATGATCTTCAGCGCCGTCCCTATCACTCTCAGATCCTTAGCCATGAGCTGCTGGAGGACCAGCAAGGACAGACACCGGCTCTTATATCCAGCTCCGGTTGGTCGATGGCATCATCCCCACGGATTACCGCTCCGGCTCGCGCCTCCTAATTTCCCGGTACAAGTCCAGGCCGTCCACCTCCGGCAATATCAGATCCGAGATCACCAGGTCACCGCGCCCCCGGTCCAGCTTCCGCAACGCCTTTTCTCGGCGCTGGCAGCGGCAACCGCCTCGAACCCAGCCCGCTACAGGTTGAAGGTGACCAGTCGCACGATGTGTTTCTCGTCGTCCACCATCAGTACTCTCGGTTTCCCCAGAAACCGCAACTCCTCGTCCTACGGCGCCGGAAGGATCGGCAGCCCTCGCAGGAGAATCAAGGCCGTGAGCATCCGGGCACTTTCCACCCAGAGAGGATGGTGACGGTGAAGATCTCTCGCGGCTCCGGCCTGCCAGCACCGGACAGTCTTGGCCGCTCTATCGCCCGCGCTGTTGGATTCTCCACCGCGTTCTGGCTGGCCTGCCTGGCCAACCTCGCGTTTTTCTCCTCTCTGCACCTCATGCTTCCAGTGTTGCCCCTGTACCTGGTGCACCTGGGCGCAGACGAGTCGGTGGTGGGCCTGTCGGTGGGAGCTTTCACCGTGGCTGCGGTGTTGATGCGGCCGATGACCGGCTGGGCCACCGACCAGTGGGGGAGGAAGCGCTTGATGCTGCTGGGTGCGGCCATCTTCACCGTTGCCGCCTTCAGCTACCCCTGGCTGCAGTCGGTGGCGCTGGTACTGGCACTTCGACTGCTCCACGGCGGAGGCATCGCCTGTTTCACCACCGGGGGGAGTACCTACGCGACGGACGTGGCTCCCCAGCAGCGGCGCGGTGAGGCGCTGGGGATCTACGGGCTGTTCAGTAACCTGGCCATGGCCTTCGGGCCGGCACTGGGCGGTCTGGTTCATCAGGCTCGAGGCTTCAAGGTGCTTTTCTATCTGTGCGCCGCGTCAGCCGCAGCAGCGGTGGGCTTCTGTCTGGGTCTGCCCGAGGTGACGGCTGGCCGGCGAAGATCCAGCAGACTCACCCTTGTCAACCCCTCGGCCATCCTTCCCGCCGCCATATATTTCACCTACGCGTTCAGTTATGGTTGCCTGGTGACGCTGCTACCGCTTTACTGCGCCCGGCTGCAGGTGATCAACCCGGGGCTGCTCTTCAGTACCTTCGCGGTCACCGTGGCGCTAAGTCGCATCCCGGGTGGTAAACTATCGGATCGGGCGGGCCGGCTGGCGGTGATCGTGCCCGGTGCGCTGCTGGTCGGCGCGGCCATGCTGCTCTTTGGCCGGGCCCGGACGCCACTGCATTTCCTGCTGGCGGCGGGGCTGTACGGTGCGGGCGCGGGAGGCGTTTACCCGGGGACCATGGCCCTCACCGCGGACCGGGCGACGGGATCCCAGCGGGGATCGGCCTTCGGAACCCTGTTTGCTGCCTTTGACCTGGGAATAGGGGCGGGAGCGGTGACCCTGGGGGCTCTGGCCGCCCGTACGGGATCATATCCTCTGGCTTTCATCACGGCGGCAGTGGTGTCCCTCCTGGGGGCCGGTGCCGCTCTCGGGCACGCCCACTGGAATCGAAAGAGGGCGTCCAATGTCAAGGCACATGGTGTTGGGCCCTCGAGCTGACTGGAGACGACCACCGGGCAGGAGACTGCCACCATCAGAGCCAAACGAGTGTGAGATAAGGAATGTGCACCGAATGCGAAAGGACCTGATGCCAGGAATGCCCAGTGGTACCGACCTGCGTGGAGGGGTTGAAGTGCTGCCACTGATCTTGAATTTGGCAGTCACCTTCGCCAAAGTGGGAATGTTCACCTTTGGGAGCGGCTATGCCATGCTGGCCTTGCTGCAGCAGGAGGTGCTCCATCGCCGCGCCTGGCTCACCCCGCAGGAGTTCGCCGACATCGTTTCGGTGGCGGAGGTCACTCCCGGCCCCATCATGGTCAACATAGCCACCTTCGTGGGTTACAAAGTGGCGGGACTGCCAGGGGTGCTGGCCGCCAATGCGGGACTCATCACACCTCCGATAATGGCCATCCTGCTGCTGACCATGGTGTACCTCCGCTACAGCGACCAGAGGTGGCTGCGCGCCGCCTTGAGCGGGCTGAGGCCGGTGGTGGTGGCACTGATATTGGTGGCGGTGGTCCGTTTGGCTCAGGCTTCCTTCCCTGGTGGCAGCAGCTGGCGGCTGGTGCTGACCGCGGCCCTGTTTACAGCTGCCTTCGCCGCGGTGTACCTCCGCTGGGCAAGCCCCATTTGGGCCGCGCTGGCGGGTATCGCGGTGGGTCTACTGTTCTTCCGATAACATCCCGACGGCAGGTTCAGGTGGCGGGGTGTTTCTTCAGCACCTCGTGTAGCCGCTGCAGCTGTTCCTGTAAATCAGGAGCCAGACGGAGCGCCTCCCGCAGCAGCTTTTCAGCCGCCTCCTCCCCCTGCTGACGCCCGGCCACCAATCCCAGGTATAACAAAGCCTCCCCTTTGACCCGGCGGTCCCGAGTGCGCGATGCATACTCCAGATCCTGCTGGGCCTCCGACAGTTCACCCAGCCAGAAGTGACAGATCCCGGTCTCCAGCGCCAGCGCCGGGGTCCTTTCCGGTAGCCGCCGGTGCCCCGCCCGCTCCGGCTCCCCATCCCGCACTTGGCGCATCTCTTCCCCCACACTCACCGCCCGGCGCAAATGAGCCCGGGCCAAATCCTCCCGCCCCGCCGTCAGCAGCATTTCTCCCACCAGACGATGAGCGCGGGCAAGATCCTCGTAGCGCTGGGGATGGTGAGGGTGCAGCTTGAGCGCCCGCTCCAGCTGGCTCAGCCCGGCGAATGGATTGCCCACCCGCAGACAGAATGCTCCGTACAGGGCCCGGTAGCTGGGGTTGTACGGCTCGAGGTCCAGGGCTCGGCGGAAGTACTCGTCGGCGACCTTCAGTCCCACTGGCGAGCCCTCGGCGCGGGCCAGATGCTCGTTACAGTGAGCCAGATCCATCCAGAAGGAAGCCTGCCACGGGTCATAACGGGCTGCGCGCCTGAACGCCTCCCGGGCTTCCGATATGCGACCTTCCTTCATCAGGCGGACCCCCGCCTGGCCGTGGGCAAAGCCCGCATAAAGCACCAGGGACAGCACCAGGACCCCGGCCGTGAAGCACGCAACCACTGCCCGCCACCAAGAACGCGGACGCCTTGTCCTTTTCTGGCTCCCTGAAACAGCGTCCGCCCGTACCAGTGCTGCCAGGCAGAACAGGTACAGACTGATGCCGGCCAGCGACAGGTTGAAATCCAGCACGCTGTGAAGCAGCAGACCCACCCCACCGGGGACCAGCCCGGCCACCAACCACAGGGGAGCCCGCTCACGCACCGCCCGAAATGCCAGCTGTGCCACCCCGGCCCAGAATGCCAACCAGGCGGTAAGCCCCACCACGCCCGTCTCCACCCAAACCTGTGCGAAGTGGTTATGGACCTCCTTGGTCCAGTAGCCCCAGCTCTGATGGCCGAGATAAAGTGCCTTCCATCCCCCTCCCCCCGCCCCCAGGAAAGGTCTCTGGGCTCCCAAGACCAGCGCGTCCCTGGTCCAGACCAGCCGTGACCAGGCGCTGAAGGTCCCCGGGTCCAGTTCGCGCAGACGACTGAGCAGCCGGGCGGGGAGCAGCTTGGAGAGATGAAACCCCAGCTCCTGGCTACCCCCGGGTCCGGTCAACACGATATTCCGGTAGACCGCCCAAGTACCAGCATGCTGGTTCCGAAGCAGCAGATGAATTCTCTGGGTGTCAGCCCGGGTGGTGAATTCCAATCGTACCGACTGCCAGTCATCGTTACCCTTGCCTTGCTGCAGTCCCAACCGGGCCGCCTGGTTAAGTGCGTTGTAACTCCACACCTCCACCCGCCAGTGCCACGGCGCCCCTTCATTGCCTCCCGCCCGCACTTCCAGCTCCAAACAATACGAAGCGTCCGGATTCACCGGGATCCACTCTTCGTACTGTTTCATGCTGCTGGGCTCGGAAGGGGAATGTTCGAGGGCCAGCGGCCGCCCCAGCTGATGATAGGCCATCAGCACGCCGCTGCCCGCTACCACCAGGGCGGCCACCAGACCCACCAGTGCCTTCTGCCGACCGGTGAGGGCCAAAAACGCCCTGCCCAGCAGCGCCAACCCGGCAGCCGCTCCGCCCACCGCGACCAGCACCGCAACGCCGCTCCACCCGCGGCCGATAAACCGGGCGAATAGCGGTATCCCCACCACGGCGGGCGCCGCGGCCGCCACCAGCTGTACGCCCATTCGCAGTCGCCGACCCGACCCCGCCGCGACCAAAGCCAGCAGCAGTACCCCGGGCAGGAGCAACCACGCTCCCCGGGAATAGCTGAAGACGATGGTCAGCAGCACCAGGGACGCTGCCGCCCCCCAGCCCGCCGCTCCCGCCCTGCCGCCATCAGCTCCCAGCCCTAACATGAGGAGCCCGCCCGCGGTGAGGTAGGCAGCCAGGGAGTTGGGATACTGGATGGTGGACGATATGCGCCCACCCTGGTAAGCTCCACGGTAGGACACGATCCCCAGCGCTGCACCCAGGCCCAAAAGGGCCACCCCCAGCGCTGCCAGCGCCACTACTGCCGCCAACCGGCGCCTGATCTGCGATTGTTGAGCCAGCCTGCTGATCATCCAGTACGCCATCACGTACCACGAGTATTTCAGCATCTCCTGGAGGGCGGCTCGCCGATTAACCGCCACCATGCACGAAAGGACATAGGCAATCACTAAGCCGATAGCCGCCCAGTCGGCTAGGCTGTGGGGTCTTAGCGCCGGGTCGCGCCAGCAGGTGGCCAGAAAGACCAGGAAGCCCGCGGCCAGGACCGAGCCGAAGAGGAGCTGCTCGCCGGTGAAGTACAGGCCGCGGAAGTACACGGTGCCGCCGATGAGGGCGACGCAAGCCACCAACAGCAGCCCTTTAAGCTGAACGGCGCCTGGGCCCGCCGACTGGGCCCGTGCGCCACCTCGCGGATCTTTCCTTGCTTTCCGACCAGCAGCAACCAACCTGGCACCTTCTCCTTCCTGCCGATCATAGTACGTTCTTCACCGAGCGGGGGCCTTCCTGCCCCTCCCTGGGGTGGCCCTGGAGCTGTGGCCAGACAGCTCGGGCAGAGCCGGATCCCTTCCCGGCGACGGCGAGGGATTACCGGCTCCTAAAGGCACCAAGCAGGGGGAAGCCGAAGTTTCAGCAATGGGATGGGCAAGACCGGGCCCCGAGGAGCATGCCCGCGGACCGAGGCGGATTGATGCAGTAACAACCGAGCACCCGTGACGCTTCCGCAGCATGCGAGCGCGGCACCCAGGCGGACAGGCTGCGCGTCGCGGTCACGTCCGCATCAGCCGCCTACCTCTGCCGCACGATGTGGACTCGTTCTCCGGGAACCTCAGCCCTGATCAGTCAGCACCGACCAACCATTCAGGTGATGAGTGCCGCCGGGCAACCCATCAACCACACCGCCTGGATGACCGTGGCTCCCCAGCAAGGAAGAGCTGACCGGACGGGAGGGCTGAGAGTCATTCCCCACAGCGCGCTATCCGATACCGTGCAGCCCACCAGTAGCCCGCGGCCGCGGCAGAGCACACGGAGCGCAGCCAGCGGCGCCTGGTGGAGGGATGTGACCACCTCCAGCGGCAGCCGCTCAATGCTCAGCATCACCACTCGCCCCGGCGGGCCCCCATCGTGGAGGACGTCCATCACCACCACCGGCCCGGACGGCAGCTGTAGCAGGGTCCCCACGTCACCGGCGACGCACGTCACCAGGCGCACCCATGGGGGCCAGCGGAACGCCGCCAGGCGCTGCATCAACACCAGGGCAGCCCCGTCGTCTCCTCGCAAGGGACTGCCCAGAGCCACCAGGTATAGCTTTTCGCCTTTCAAATCGCCAGGGCAGAGCCCTTCCAGCCCAAGAGGGCCCGCACCCGTTCTGTCAGCTCCTCCTCGGTTATGGGCCTAACCACGTAGTCGTCGGCCTCCATGGACAGTCCGTCTTCCCGACGCCAGCCGGTCCCTCCCAACCGCTCTCGAGACACGTCGGCAACCAGGATGGGAATGTCCTCGAAGGCGGGGTGGGCCTTGAGAAGGCGACACAGCCGAGGTGCCTCGTCGGGTCGTTCGAGAGTACCCAAAATGATGAGGTCCGCGGGCTGGGCCTGCAACCGTCTCAGCACTTCCGACGACTGGGTGATTCCCACCACCGAACAGCGCGACGAGGAAAGGGCGCGGGAAACAAAGTCCAAGAAGTGCACGTCGCGATCTATCACCATGACCGTGGCCAGCTGCGGCTCCACTCCCAGAGCATCCAAAAGGTCAGGGATATACCTCTCCCACCCCACGGACATGATGTGGATGCCCTGGCAGTACGGGCGAATTTCTTCCACCAACTCGGCGGCAATCTCTATGGCGGTGCGCACCTTGTCCTTGGTCCGGGCCATGCGCTTGATGATGGGCTCGGGGACGAAGACCCCAGGGACGTTCTCGTTCATGTAGCGGGCCATCCGCGCCGACTTCAACAGCATGATGCCGGCAAGAATGGGGACCCGCCGTCCGTTGACCCGCTCCATGAACCGTCGAAATCGCTTGACATCGAAGATCACCTGGGTCTGGAAGAAACGGGCTCCTTGGTCGATCTTCTTCTCCATCTTGAGGATCTGCAACTCCAGTGCCGCCTCCGAGTCCACTCCTGTATTCACCACCGCCCCCACGAAGAAGCTGGGCTTGCCCTGAAGCCGGTTGCCCACCGCGTCGTAGCCTTCCTGCATCTTCCGCAGCACCCACAGCAGCTGGACCGAATCCAGATCGAACACCGGCTTGGCCTGGGGGTGATCGCCCAAGAGGGGATAATCACCGGTGAGCACCAGCACGTTCTCGATGCCCAGCAGGGCCGCGCTCAAGAGGTCCGATTGCAGCGCCAGGCGGTTGCGGTCGCGGCAGGTGATTTGCAGGATGGGTTCCAGGCCCTGCTCTTTCAGGATGTGGCAGGTGGCCAGCGAACCCAGCCTGAGGATGGAGCTCTGCAGGTCAGTCACGTTCACCCCGTCAACCCTGCCTCGCAGCAGGCGCGCGCACTCCAGCACCTCATCCAGTTCAATGCCCTTGGGCGGTCCCACTTCCGCCGTGACCACGAACTTGCCGGACTCCAGAGCCGAACGCAGGCTCATCCGCTTCCCTCCTCACTCTGGCTCACTGGGCTGTAATGGTGGCCTGGTACCTCCTGCTCGATGGCCCACAGGGCCGTGGTGCTCAGTCGGGCAGGTGCCAGCATCTTCCCGTAATCCTTGGGCGGTACGAAGCGGCGCAGCAGGTTGAGCTTGCCCATGCGCTTGAGGCGCGCGTAGATGTCCTCCCAGCCGCACTTGCGATCCGGCTCCGTCTCGCACACTCCCTGCGCGGCTCCCCCGCAAGGCCCGTTCAACAAGCCCTTCGCGCACACCGTCAAGGGACACAGCCCGCCGGTATAATCCAGCACGCACTCACCGCACTCCAGACATCTCTCGGCTCCCTGCCACTTGCCGCGGGTATGCCCAAGCGGCACGGTGTTGCATGCGGGGCGACACACTTTGTCCACGCAGCGTGCAACTGCCTGCACTCCTACTCCACAGGCCATCAGTAGCAGCGAATCCGCTGCCATAACCTCCGCCGCCTTGGGCCGCAGGCGCGACTTGACCAGGGCTTTCTGGCACAGGAAATCTATCACCGCGTACCCAGTGACCTCTTTGCCCCTTTCCTCCAGACGTTGTTTCATCTCCACCACCTGAGGGAGACCACCGGTATGAGCCGCATCAGCGCATCCGTTGCAACCCAGGATGAAGATGCGCCGATCCTCCGCCACCATCTCCAGGATTTCCCGCCAGGGCTTGGGCGCAGTGAGAATCAACGCGTTTCACCTCCTACTTTTTTCAACTCTACCAGGTGTACGGCGCAGGCAAGACATGGGTCGAAGGACCTCACCGTCCTCAAGACCGCCGTAAGATCCTCGTCGTCCGCTACGGGCAGGCCTACCACCGCGCGCTCCATTGGGCCCGGGAGGCCAGCGTGGTCGCGGGGTGAAGCGTTCCAAGTGGTGGGCGAGATGATGCGGTACGAGGCGATCTTGGCATTGCGGATCACCACCCAATGTAATAGCGCTCCCCTCGGCGCCTCGGTCAAGCCAATCCCTTCGCCTTCGCGGGGAACCTCAAACGCCACGCTGGCCGGCTCCCCCGGCGCCACGCTGTCCGCGCACTGCATGGCCCACTGGATCATCAACCAGGCCATGATGGCCCGGGCGAGGTTTCTCCCCATGGTGGAGGAAAGACCCTCCAGATCGGCTCCCGCGCCGGCCAGCAAATCCGCCACCTGGGACCAGAACTCCTCCTGCCCCGCTTGACTGCCCACGAACAGCTGAGCCAGCGGCCCTACCTCGGCGGCCCGCCCCTGGTAACG
This sequence comes from Firmicutes bacterium UBA3570, assembly GCA_002376005.1. Taxonomy (GTDB): domain Bacteria; phylum Bacillota; class Sulfobacillia; order UBA3561; family UBA3561; genus UBA3561. Next base: position 47,189 of record DFNJ01000013.1, on the reverse strand, counting down.
GGGTGCCTTGATCCAGCTATACCCTTCCGCCTTGCTTTCCATTGGCTCCAGCCGGCTGGGGACTGCCTCCCCGTCCTCCTCCGTCTCGCGATACCAGGATCTGCTGACACCTTCCGAAATCCGTTCCAGCGCCAGTGGGTGCAGCTCGCCCTCGCTGGGCAGGAACCCCGCATATAGAGGCGCTGAATCACAGATCACCCCGGCCCCATAGGCCAGAAAATCGCCGTGGGCAGACCCCATTTGCAGATATTCCGGATAACGCCGGCAGAGGAGCTGGGCATCCGGTAGGTAACATCGCTGGATGAAATCTCGCATTCTCGCGATCCGGAAGCGCCAGGCCAGGATATCATCCTCCCGAGGAACCAGGGGTACGCCTCCCGGCAGGAGACCGGTGCTGTGCGGACTGCGCCCCACGGCCAGGCTGATCACCTCCTGGCCCAGCCGCCAGGTCTCCAGGGCCTCCACGTAATGCCGTCGCATGCGGTCCAGCTCTTGATCCACCAAGCGCCGATCTTCGGTGGTGGGACCGAACAATCCCACGGCGTGCGGCACCGGTGAGAAATAGTCCAGCCCACCGAGAACGTAAAAGTGCAAGATGTGATCTGCCGCGTGCTGTACGGCCATCACCATGCCGCGGATGAGCTCCCCATTCCTGGGCACCGCTTCCCGCATGCCGGCCGCCGCCTCCAGGGCCAGGCACGCGGCAATGCCATGCGATTGAGGGCACACACCGCACACGCGCTGGGTGATCACCGGGGCATCTCTAGGATCTCTACCGCGCAGGACCAGTTCCACTCCCCGGAAGAGAAGTCCAGAGCTCTCCGCACGCACCACCCGCCCGTCGGAAACCTCAACCTCCACTTTCAGGTGGCCTTCCACTCGAGTCACTGGTTCAATGCTGATCCGCCTCATCTCCCTCGCTCCCTCCTCTGCTGCCAGTATTCGCCGATGGTGGGCAGCTGTACGTCGGTGATCTTCTCCTGGAAGCCACCAAGCCAGTCGGGGAATTCCGGTTGGGTGCAGCCGCTGCAGGGAGCGCCAACTCCTATGCACCAGGAGACCCGGTTGTTCCAATGCCGCTGAGGACAATCACCGTACGTGATCGATCCCTTGCAGCCCAGCTCGTACAGACAGCCGGGGTCGCCGAGCTTCTTGGCAAACTTACCCTCATCGAAGGACGCCCGGCGCGGGCACCACTGATGGACCAGCGTGCCGTAGTACATTACCGGGCGCAGCTCGTCGTCCAGATCGCGGGTAACATCGAACCGCCCTGCTGCTACAGCAGCAAGGGTACCGATCACCCAATCCGGATGAGGTGGGCAACCGGGGAGATTGATCACTGCCGCCTCCAGGCCCCGGCTCTCCAGGAAATCCCACACACCCCGACACTGCCCAGGATTTGGCCGGGCAGCGGCGAGCCCCCCGTAGGCGGCACAGGTCCCCAGCGCGACTGTGGCTGTGCAATGCCGGGCCAGGTCTTCCACCAGCGATGGCAGATCCTTACCACCCCCGATGCCACCCAGGTAGCTCTGGGGCCCTACCGGTATCGCACCCTCCACCACCAACAGAAAGGGGAAGCGCCCGGCGGCAGCCTCCCGTACGGGCTTGAGCGCTCGGGACCCATGAGCCTTCATGAGGGTGGAATGGAAGAGGATCTCCACGCGGATGCCGGGTAGGATCTCCTCCAGGAGGATCTGGGGAGCGTGGGGATAGGTGGAGTTGAAAGTGGAGATGGAGCAACCGGTGCAGCCGACGGCATGCAACCACACGATCTTGATGCTGCGAGTAAGCTCGGGCAAGGCTGGCACCTCCTAAACTGTGGGGAGGTACCGGTCTAGTTCGTTACCGAACACACAATGTCTGAGGCCGGGGCATCCGCCCCGGCCTCTTGAGGACCTGCACCAGGTGCGCGCGGATAGCGGCGTCAGCTAGCTGCAGCAGTCTTCATTACAGTTCTGCATGGCGAGAGGGAATTTGGCTACAGTCCCTCAGACCTGGGGCTAGACGCCTCCACCGTGCGGTACACCACCGGGCCGAATGGACCATCTCCAGTCTTGGCACCTTTGATGCTCCGCGGCCCCGGTGGCCGCCCCAGGGTACCTCCTCACCATTTGTCATCAACATTGTACAGGACTGAGCTCGGCCAGTCAACCGCAGCTGGCCTCGTGGCAACGCTGCGGGGAGCTCTGGCACCACATTCAGAGGATCCGCGGTCAGTGAGTTTACCCCTGTCGGCAGTTGTCCAGAACCCACGCCTTCAGCGATTCCCGCCGGCACCCGTCTGCCCTATCGCCACGTTGTCACAGGAACGCGGTCAGCAACTGGGCACCACTCACTTGCCACGGAACCCGGTGCCTCCGTCTCACTCGGAACCACTGCACCCGTGGCCTGCCTGGCCTAGCGGGAGTCTTTTCGGCGAGTGCCCGCCAACGTCCCCAGGCCAGGGGATACCTCTTGATGACCGCAATCCAATCCGAAGGCCGACCCGCAGCTCAAACCTCGGTCACCACCGGTCTCCCGCACCTGGACCCACGGCGTGACCGTGTGCTGCATCAGGGGCGAACAATCAGCCCCTGCGTCCCTGACCTGACCCGGGAACAAGAAGCAAAGATGCGCTAGCCCGCGCCGCATTCGGCTCGTCAGTTAACCCGCGCCCGGAAAAGGCACTGGCCATCGGTGACCTCGCCGCACCTTCGTCCCCGACCTCACCGGCGGCGGGTTTCCGAAGGCCGTCATTGAGTGATGTTGAGACCCGCAGTCCCGCGGCTCCACTCTTTGTGCTCCCCCGGAGCTGGGTCCGGTGGCAGGAGGGGTACTGGTGCTGGCTGCCGCTCAGTCTTGCAAGAGGCCAGCGGGCGGCTGCCCACCGCCCTGGCGGCATGCGCACCTGCCCCAACGATTCCCCATAGGTACAGCTTCAACCATTATGCAGTGGCAGCCCGACCGAACGCGCCATCACGGGTCGGCGGTCAACATCCTTCTGGAGACTGCGAGGGCTCTCCCGACCCATAGCCGTACGGTGGCACCTTCAGTCCCCGCATTGCGGTCGCCCCGGCCGGGTCCCTCAGGGCTAGAGCGCTTAATCACGGGTTGTGGCAGAGCGCCGTCTCCCGGGCGCGGGCACAGTACAACCACGGCCCCCCGCAAGCATGTCCCCGCCGGGTGTTCGGTGGTCAGTACACGCCCGCCCAAGGCTGCAGTAGGCATCATCTTCCTGATCACGGAAGACGCGTTATGAGCTCCACCGCCCGGGTCCGTGCTTCGGCCTGGCGACCGGCGGCCAGATCGGTCTCCAGGCACGCCACCAGCAGCTGAGCCAACGCGAAACGAGCAGCGGCACGGGCGGCGGCACAGGCGGCACCTAGCTGAGTGACTACCGTCTCGCAGTCGGCATCCTCGTCAATCAGCCGCTGCAACGCCTGGAACTGACCCTCGACCCGCCGCAGGCGATTGAGTAGCTGCCGCTTCATTTCCGGCTCAAGCCGTACGAGCAACCCTTTCACCTCCTGCCCTCACCACCCGGACGAAGTCAATGGCGCCGCTAGGACAGACCGCTTGGCAGCGGAGGCAGCGGACACAGCCCGGACCTACCAGGCCCAGAGCCGATCGGCGTCGGTCCTTCACCGCCGCCGCCAGAAGGCTGCCCACGGGGCAGGCGCGCACGCAGGCACCACAGTGCCGGCAGTCACCGGCGATGGCTAGCCGCCAGCGGGCCCGCGAAGAAAGCACGTCGGCCAGCGTCCCCCAGGGGCAAAGGTGACCGCACCAGGCACGCGGCGACCACAGCCAGGCGGTGAGAGTTCCCATTACGAACATGGTGCCCATGAGCAACAGCGAGCTCGGCAGACCGGCAACTGGTCGCAGGAACAGGTAACCGAAGGCAACCAAGAACACCACCAGGAGGCTGTAGCGAAGCACGGGCCGTCTTTGGAACCTCCGCTGGCGGCTGACCGGTGGCAGCAACCGCTCCAGGAAAGCGCCTAGCGGGCAGAGCCACCCACAGAACACCCGGCCGGCGTAAGGGGCCGCAAGTAGCGACGCGGCCACAAAGGCCAGGTTGAACCACAGCACGCCGCCCAGGAGTAAGACCAGCGCCAGCAGCGCGGCAAACAGCTGGGTACCCCCACGCACATTTTGGCAGAGAGAAGACGACAAGGACACCACCCCTTGCCCCGATACCCCTGGGGGTATTTTAGCGCACCGCGAGCGAGCGGTCAACAAAGCAGCCCCCCGCACGCTGGGGAAAGGCGGGCCAGCGGACTCCAAATCGGTGGAAGTGCATCACCAGGCGCCTGGTGACGCCAAGAAGCACTGACAGAGTCAGGGGAGCTCGCAAGCTGGCTTGAGTCGAGCTGCCCACAGAGGAACGCCCCATCGGATCTGGTGCTGTCGCTGCTCGTGCGATGCTCCCATGCCTCTCGAGGAAGCAGCGACCCCACGCAGGCGGTACCCAAAGCTGATCCCACCACACGGGGTATCCGGAAGGCGGCCTGGGGGAACCAAACAAATCCTCTGCCTGGTCCGGAACCCGCCACCGCATCCGCCAGGGGTACTGACGCCTCTCTTAGAGAATCCTTGCTGGCTAATCTCTCTGTCCTGTGTAAATGCCCTGGGCCGGACATGCCCGCCCCTGCCCCTGCGCCAGGGGCACCCCAGCCGAACTCCCCCAGCCTTTTGGTCGGCTTCCAGGAGGCGACGGCGAAGCACGCGGCACTAGCCGGGTGTGTCGCGAGGGGGTGATCGGCCAGAGCTCGGAGCTTCACTGGATCTCTGTCCAGCTCACTATTCACCACTTCTCGCTGCCGTTTGCTGCCTGGCTAGAGCTAAGTTACCACCGCTGGCCAACCGGCAAACAAGGAGCTACCCCGCGCGGCCGCCCGCATGAACTCGTCGACGGGACCAGAACGGGCTGGCAGAGCTCCATGGCAACCGTTGTTGGATGTCAGCCTTCCTTAGGACGTATAACGATCTCGCAGAAAGGGTCGCCATCCAGAACGTTATGGGCATGTATACACTCCAGCTCTGGGTTGTAACCTTCCACCTTGGCCTGGTCGACAAAACAGTAGATGCGACCGAGGTCTTCAGCACCCAGCTCCTTCCACACCACGGCAAAGGGACAGAGAATCGTCTGCACCTGTCGGCGGCCATCGGGCAGCTTGACCGTCTGGCGCCGCCAGCCCCGGGAAGGCAGATCGGGTATCAGGCGGAAGTTCTCGGCAGTGGGCTCCAGGCCCATCCGTTCTACGCCCTCACGAACCGCTTTGCCGCATGCGTTACCATACCGCCACACCGCCTCCTTGATGAGGCGTCGGCCCTCTTCCTCGCCCAACCGCTCCATGATCACTTGGGCAAAATGATAGTACATCAGGGCCAATCTGCGCGCCATCAACCACACGTCCTGTTCCCAACCGTCTTCGGGGTCAGGACCCGACCACTGCATCTTGCCCTCCATTGGCTCACGCCTCCTTCTGGCTCACAAGCAAGCTTTGTTGATTCAAGATCCCCCGGTGCCTGCACGTTTCACTTCGACCCCCACCCTGCAGGAATGCCAATGCAAGGGGGACGAAGTTAAGAAGGGGTCACGTCGTAATTCCTGGACCGCAAGCTCCTGGGGGAGGAGGTGAACACCAGTGCCTTGTGTCCATTCGGAGCTGGACTTAGCGGAAGTCTGCACTTGCACTTACCCTGGTTGTCCCCGACACGGGCACTGTTGTCTGTGTCTCGCATATCATCGGGACCGGCGAGAGGTACCCGGCTGCATGTTCCCGCCGGAGTGGGAAAAGAAATACGACCGATCGCTGTCCGCCTTTGCGCGAGCATGGAACCTCAGATGACACCCGGCGGGCCAGCGCAGTTATGCCCCCTCCGGTGATTCACCACGCTCATCATCGACCACGGGGCCAGGATACACGCGCCTGGCCCCCAGCAGCCGGCCGCTGGGCAGGTGTACCGCGGCGTCCAACAAAACGTCGCCCGGCTGCAGGGGTACGTCCTCGGCCAGTCGCAGCGACAGCCGGCTCCCGTCCACCTCTTCCGCCTCCAGACGTCCTTCCTCACCGAGGGCGCGCACACGAAGAGTGGGGATAACGTCCACTGCCCGGGTATCCGCGATCTCAGTCCGCAGCCGCCGGGCAGCGAGACGACAGCGTTCGAATTCTCCTTCCCAGCTCTGGCGCACCTGCGTGAGCACCTGAGATCCTTCTCCCTCACCCAGTTGCAGCCGGCCGATGATGTATCTTAGCGCCTCCCATGCCTTGTCCGTATCCAGCTCGGGATCGGTGACTACCGCTGCCGCCCACAACAACAACGGACGCCCATCGGTGACCTTGCCCGACCAATCCGGATACTGCGACACCACCTCCATCAGGGTGTCCACCGCCGCAGCCCGGACCGGTCGGTCCTCTTCCGGCCACCGCCACGCCTCGGTGACCATCAATCGGACGCATTCCTTCTCCAACGGGCTGAATTCGAGCCGTAGCCCCAAGCGTCGATCCCACATATCGAGGGCACGCGCCAGGTGCTGGCGCACCGACGCCACAGCCTCGGCCAGCTGTCCGGGAATGACATCCTCGGCCAGGACACCCCGAATGGCGTGCCAGACGGTCAACAGCACTGCGGCCCAGCTCCAAGCCTCCTCCGGGTGAGGAAGGGCACCGGTGCTCAGTAGATCGCCCCAAAGCAGGCTCAGCAGTTCCACCTCCAGGTAGTCGCGGATACCGAAGGCCTTGGGGAATCTGCTGATCACGCCTTGTACGGTCTCCGGATCCGGCACCTTGCCGCTCCATTCCGGATCCCACCAACTGCGTACAGTCTCCATCGCCGCGACATAGGGCCGCGCCGCGGGCAGCTGATCGCCTTGTTGGTGCCTCAGCGATAGCCACGCCAATATAGCCAGACCGGGCCTGTGATCGGACACCGCGGACCGCGCCAAAGCCCAGGCGGCGAGCGGTCGGGCGGCATCATCGCGATCGCAGCTCAGCCAGGCCAGGAGGGAGCAATCCAACGCCTCTTGGGCGCGTCCTTGCAATCGCGCCGTGTATGCCTGCTGGACCAGGCGCCGCGGATTGACCACCACCTCCACCGCGCCTAGCCGTTGCCGAACCCGGTTCAGCCACTCCTGGCGCCAGTCTCCGCTGGCCCATTGGCAGTCAATCACCTTCCACCCATCTTCTCGCTGCCCGAGGCGACAGATCAGCATGCTGACTCCCCCGGCATCCCGCGAGTCAGCAACCGCCACCACCACCGTGACCACCGCTGCTTCCGGGGTTACCTGGGTGATCCAGGCGTCGGCAGCACCCACCAAATGGGGCCGCGGGACAATCGACTTGAGGGGCTCCTGGGTACTAACATCCATGACCGGGAGGCCCTCTACACCAGCCGGGGGCAGCCCGAGCAGCCGAGCCATCTGTACGTCCCCGCGGAGCACTGCTTCTGCGTGGGCGCTGGCCGCGGTGACTGGATCCCCGTCGAGCTCGCACAGCTGGCGCAACAGTCCCTCCGGCATCTCCGGTAGTCCATCCGCCTCGAGCAGCCACCCGTACAGTTCCCCCCAGGGGGTGGAAGCCACTTCCTCTCGCAATCTCTGATCCGCGTTTTTCCAGGCCCCCTGGATCAGCCCCAATGCCAGATTGGCCTCCACCTCCCGATATGGGAACTGCGGACGTCCCCGTCCCAGGGATGCCCGTTCGGACTTTACCATCTCGGTGCTCTCTACCGGGGAGACGTAAGGTACAAAATCCAGATCCACGAGTTCAGGCCCGCCACGCCCGTAGACCACCAGCCCTCGCATCAGCGCCAGGTTTCCCGAGGGTCTTTCCCATCCCACCATCACTTCCGTCCAGCCCCGGCTTCGGCTGGCACTGGCCGCCCCCAGCACCAGTGAACCGGGTACCGGCCCGCGGGGGTGAGTACGTCGCGTCACCTCGCGCAGGACCCGACCAGCTTGTCGCCTTACTATTGCCGAGGGAGATCGCTGGCGCAACCACTGCAACAGACGGACCCCCGCGGGATTGGCGACCTGGCGGAAGTACTTCACCACCAGGAGGGCGTCCTCCGGATCCGACAGCAAAAACTCCCACCTCTCCGGCCCTCCCAGTGCTTCGTCCAGACACAGCTCGACCAGTTCCTTGACCCGTTGTGCTTCCAGCTCACGCACCCAGGAATGGGCCAACTCTCCCTTCTCCGCCAGCCACGGGTCGCGGGCGCGCAGAAGTACCTCCAGGGCAGCCCAGCGCTGCCGTGGGGTGAAGGATCTGTTCTCCACCGCGCGGCGGGCATGAACACGAAACCGATGGTCCACCGCTACGCACCGGCTGAGACACATGCGGCTCGACAACCAATTCCGTGGGTCGGGATCATCCAGCTCCAGCAGTACCGCCCGCCACAGTTCATCACCATATCGCTCCCAGAACTTGTCCAGCCCTCGCCGAAGCGCCTCCGGGTCGTCGACGCGTTCCAGCAGAGCGCTCCTCGATAGCAACTGCCAGGCTCTGCGGGCCTCCCGCTGCAGATCAGCAATTTGGTCCGTCTGTTGCACAGTCCCACCCCCACGGTGGTCCGCTCTTCGACACCGGGGCCACATCATCCTGCGCGGATCGCCTCATGCCCCTTCATTCCGGCCGCCCCTCTTCAAAGACGACGAAATGAACGTCGCCACTGCCAGCATCGCCACTGCCGCCAACCACGGATGGGGCAGGATTCTGAGAAGCAAGTTCAGCAGGCTCCCGCTGGCTGACGCAGCCACGAACATCACCACTGCTGCCGCCAGGGTGGCTAGAAAGCCCAGCTCCCTCAACAGCATGGCTACCGTGGCGGCACAAGGGAAATACACTGCCAGCACGGTGGCACCCACCACGTACTGCTCGGCGGACAGCCGCAGTGGCTCCAACATGGCCACCGCCACGTCCTTGCGGACGAATCCCACCAGCATGGCGATCACCGCGCCAGGCGGCAGTCCCAGTAACCGCTCGAGCACCGGTCCGCAAACATCCGCCACCCAGTGGATGAACCCCAAGGCGTACATCACGTTCACCAGAAGGATGCCCAGGAAAATGTACGGCAACGCGTCCCTTAGAAAATAGGAGACGCGCATCCTGAGCTTCTTCAGCTGGCCCTTCCAGTGCGGCCACCTGTACGGCGGTATCTCAACCAGCATCGAAGGAGTGTGCCCGGGGACGAGCCTGTCCAGCACTGTTCCTACCACCAGTGCTACTGACGCCAGGGATGCTAATACCAACCCCAGGTAGGCCCCACCGTACCGACCCACCAGCCCGGTGATCATCGCCAGCTGCGAGGCACATGGTATCGCCACCGCCATCAGGGTACACGCGATGAACCGCTGACGCCGACTCTCCAGCGTCCTGGCAGCGAGGACTCCCGCAACATTGCAACCGGACGCCAAAATCAGCGGTATGATGGCGTAGCCATGCAGGCCAAGGCGGTGAAGAAATCTATCCACCAGCACGGCTACCCGAGGCAGGTAACCAAAATCCTCCAGGAATCCGAGCACCGCGTAAAACGCCACCAGGTAGGGGAGCACCACTCCTATGGCCACGTATACCCCGGTGGACAACAGGCCCAGCGACTCCTCCAGCGCGATGCGTCCGCCCTGCAGCTCGCCGATGAGAACCTGAGCCAGTATCGGATGGTGCGCCAGCAACCGGTGCAGGTGCAGCAGAAACGATGTGTACGGGCCCTCAAGCGCCGGAGTGATCACCGCCTCACTCAGCCCCTCGCCTACCCCCGTCACCACCCGGTAGGCCAAATAAAGCATCAGCGCCGCCATGGGCACTGCCGTGATCGGTCGCAGGCTGGCGTCCTGGAGCCGCTCCAGCAGCGTGTGATGGCGGTGAACAACCCTCTGGACGCGACCGACGATCTCTCCCACCCGAACCCACCGCTCCTGCCGCTCCAGCCACCCTCTCTCCCCCCTGCGGGCCCGGTGCAGGGCGGAGGCCAGGGACTTGATGCCCCAGCCGCTCACAGCGACGGTTGGTACCACGGGTACGCCGAGTTCCCGTTCCAGAGACCACACGTCCACGTGGATCCCCTTGTGTTTGGCTTCGTCCCAGAAGTTGAGTACTAGCACCATGGGTTTGCCAGTGGCCAGCAGCTGCAGGGTCAACGGGAGGTTGCGCTCGAGCTGGGTGGCGTCCACCACGTTGACGATCACGTCCGCCTCCTCGAGCAGCCGCAGCGCCACTTCCTCCGCAGGGCTCGCGGGCTCCAGATCGTATATTCCGGGCGCGTCGTGGATCTCCACGGTTTCCCCGTCCGGAAGGCGCAGGTAGCCTCGGTAATACTCCACCGTAGTGCCCGGGTAATTCGAAGCGGTCACCCAAGTCCCAGTGAGGCCGCCAAAGATGGCGCTCTTTCCCACGTTGGGCAACCCCATTAGCACGACCACTGGTCGCCTCATTCTACCCTCACCAGCACCTTTTCGGCCAACCCATATCCTAGAGCTATCTCCGCTGTGCCCACTCTCACCACCACCGGTCCGCGGGCGAACAGGGAGCTAACCTTCTGCAGCTTCGCCCCCGGCCGGATCCCCAGCACTTCGAGTCGGCGCCGGGCACCCCAGCCTGCCTGGATAGCTACCACCGTCCCGCGCTGTCCGGACTTCATAGTGGTTAGGGTCACCATTATCTCACATCCCAGATGAAACTCATTATCATCTCCGGGTACAACATACACCAGCGGCCGCTTCACGTCAAGGAACGTGGGGCATGATGTGAGGCCCGGGCACGAAGCCCGAGGCCATCCTCAGGCAGCTCTCAAGCATAGCGCGAACTCCAGCTGCCCGATGGCTCTCCAGGCCGCATCCCGGCCATGTTGTATTCCCGTGCCAGGATCTATGTCGGCAGGGGCTCCTCGGTTTGAGCACGGCTCCCGCCGTCCAGGCGGCAGCTCCCCTGCGGGCGGTGACAGCGCGCCTTGAGCCATCAGACCGCTGACCGGCTCCTCTACACCACACCATCCGCACACAAGGATGGCCTGCCTCAGCGGGCAACCCGGCACCGGCGCCGCAGCCCGGTCGCCGCGCTCCGCCACCACCACGACGAATACCGCCATACAGCCCCCGACGACCCCGAAGAAAGACTCCGCAGGCTCAGGTCAGCTCACTCCCTGGATCCGCACGGACTCTTCCCCATGGCGGGTTTCTCATTGGTCGTAGTCGCGAGCGGCACCAAGGAAAGGAGTGACCGCCCCGCCCATACGCGATACCGGGCCCGCTGGAGGTGGGATTCCCCCACCCCCAGCCCCCCGTCCGGCGGGCGCCATCACCCCAACCCAGTGCCGCCCCTCCCAGATTTCCAGTGCGCCGCCGTCCTCACCCCGCGAGGTAATGCTGGAACCACTTCAGCATGCGATGGTATCTGTCGACACGGTAGCTTGGCCGCCGCAGGGCGTGGAACTCACCCGGATACCTTACCATGACCGCCGTCTTGCCCAGCCGTTTAAGAGCCATGAACAGCTGCTCCGCCTGCTCCACAGGACAACGGAGGTCGGATTCGCCGTGCAGAATGAGGACCGGCGTCTGGACGCGCTCAACCCCGGACACCGGGGAGTGGCGCAGCAGCTTCTCCGGCTCATCCCAAGGGCGGCCCTGCCATTGAAATTCACCGAAGGTGAAGCCGATATCGCTGGTGCCGTAGAAATTGTGCAGGTTGAACACGCAGGCACCGGTGACTGCCGCCGCAAAGCGGGTGGTCTGGGTGATGATCCAGTTGGTCATGTACCCCCCGTAGCTCCAGCCCGTCACCCCCATGCGTTGTGGATCCACGAATCCCTGTTCCAACACCGCATCGACGCCGGCCATGAGGTCCTGGTAATCCTTTCCTCCCCAGTCTCCCACCACGGCGCTGGCGAACTCCTGCCCGTAGCTCTGGCTGCCCCGAGGATTGGTGTACAACACCACGAAGCCATTGCTGGCCAGGTGCTGCACCGCGAACATGAACGCATGGCCGTAAATCCCGTGAGGGCCTCCGTGGATCATCAGTACTAACGGGTACTTCTTTTCCTGCTCGAAATTGGGTGGCTTCACCAGCCAAGCGTCTATCTCCCAGCCGTCAGCCCCCTGGTAGGTGAAGTGCTCAGCGGGACTGACCGGGAGCTGTCGCAGCAGCTCGGTATTCGCATCGGTCACCTGCCGCGGCGAGCCTTGGGAAGTGCGCACGAAGATCTGATCGGGGCTCCGGTCGCTACCCGCCTGGTAGGCAATGCAGTCTCCCACCACGTGGAACGCCGCCACCGAACAGTCCCTGCTTCCCAACAGCTCCTCCGGGCGTCCATCCTCCACCTCCACCCGGTAAAGCTTGCCCACACCCCGGTCAGCCGCCAGGAAGTACACGGAACGCCCATCCGCACTCCATACCGGCGGGGCCACCATGAAGCCGCCATACCGCACGTCGGAGGGCACCGCGCTGCCCACCGGCCTGTCCAGCTCCGCGGTGAGGTTTCGAGTATCCTCTTTGCTGAGGGGGTACCGGTCCCGCGGCCCCTTCATGGGAACCACCCATAACCCCTGGGTGGTGGAGCGGCCGTGGGCCTGGTGATGGCCGATGTATGCGAGCCAGCGCCCATCAGGAGACCAGACCGGGCACAGGATCGGCCCTCCTGCCCGTAACACCTGGCTCATTTCCCCAGTGGCCAGCTCCACCTGCCACAGGTCGGTGCGGAAATAGTCTTCGTACTCAGGTTCCTTGCGCAACCCGGTGAACGCCAGAAATCGTCCATCGGGCGACCAGGTGGGATCCTGATGGTGCCAGTCACCCCACGTTACCTGACGTACCGCGGGCTGCTGCCCGCACATCGCGGCTTCTGGATCGGGAAGCGTCACCACGAAGATGTGGCGTTTGAGGTCACCGAAATAGCCCACCCCGTCAAACCGGTAGGTCATCTCGGTTATGACTTTGATGGGGGGAGCCTGATCTTTGTCCTTCCCGTCTTTGTCCTCTTTCAGCGCCTGCTCTGCCGCCCTGCGCGCTCGATCCCTGTCTTCTTCTGGGGCACCGGGATACGGTACCCAGTCAGCCCCTTTGGCAAACGCCCGGGAAACGAAAGCCAGTCTCGTCCCGTCCGGCGACCACACGGGAGGAGACTCCACCCGCTGTTCGGTGACCACCTGCCAAGCTTCCCCGCCCCGGATATCTATGACCCAGATCTGGGGCTTTCCGCTCCGCTCGGATATGAAGGCGATGCGATGCCCGTCCGGAGCCCAGCGCGGCGAACGGTCGCTGGGACCGCTAGTGAGCCGACGCGGGTCACCTCCATCGACGTCCGCGATCCAGATCTGAGTGACCGCCTTGTCCTTCTTTTGATCGAACTTCTGAACCACGTAGGCGACATGTTTCCCGTCGGGCGACAGCTGCGGCTCACCCACCGCCTCCATCCTCAGCAAGTCCGATGCCTTCCATGCCTGCGACATTGCCTGCACCTCCAGCTCCAACTTTTAGCGCTCATTCGCCGCTTACGGCAGCATTCCTCCCGCGTCACCCGGGGAGCAGCCCCCGTAATCGTTCAGACGCGGCGAAGTACCCGCCCGGCACGAACCCCGGTTGGCTGGCCCTCATCCACCACCAACCTGCCGTTGACCAGGACCCACCGTATGCCCCGTGGGGGGCGCCGGGGAGTGGAGAGTCCCCCATCGTGGTCCACCTGCTGGGGATCCAGCACCACCAGGTCCGCGCAGGCGCCGGGACGCAATCTACCGCGCCTTGCGATGCCGAAACGATCGGCCACCCGGGCGGTCATGCGGGAGATTGCCTCCTCCCAACCTGCCACTTTCATTCGCCGAACGTACCGCCCCAGAAACCGCGGACAAGCGCCCCAACCCCGCGGGTGCGACGGCCGGCGGCCACCCCCAGGTCGGTCCTGTGAGACGGAGTCAGAACCCAACAGGCACAGCTGGTGCGCCATCACCGCGCGCACGTCGGTTTCCGACATGGTGAGGCTGAAAGCCACGTCAGGACACTTCACGTACAGTTCCACCAGTACGTCCAAAGGATGTCGGTCCGCCCGCGCCGCCAGCTCTGCCAGACTCCGGCCACGCACCTCCTTCAGGCCCGGAGCGCTCACCACCGCGTAGTCCCAGCGGAAGTCCCCCAGGGGGCTCCCCCAGCCGGGGCGTCCCCGATCGAGATCTTCCAGCAGCCGACGCCGTTGCTCAGGGTCACGGGCCAAACGCGCGAGATCATTGGGCGTGGCGTCGGCGCACCAGGGAGGCAGCAGATCTCGGACTATCAGTACCGCCGAGAACCGGTACGGATACGCGTCGCAGGCCACGTCCAGCTCCTGGCGCGCCCGTTCAATCCGCTCCAGGAGACGGGGTACCGTTCCCCAGTTCGACCGCCCCACCGCCTTCAGGTGGGAGACCTGCAGGGCCACTCCTGTCTCGCCAGCGAGGTTGAGGACTTCTTCCAGAGCCGCCCGGACCCCGTCTCCTTCGTGCCGGAGATGACAGGCAAATATTCCCCGTCGGCGAGCCACTCCCCGCAGGAGCGCAGCCAGCTCGTCAGGCCCGGCATAACGCCCCGGCACGTAATCAAGACCGGCCGAAGCACCGAAGGCTCCCGCCTCCAGGGCCTCATCCAGGAGCCACAGCATCCTCTTTACCGCCGAAGCAGAGGCGGGAGCGGTGTCCGTCGGACCCAGAACCGCGCCCCGTATGGTCCCCAGACCCACCAAGGGGGCGACGTTCACCCCAATGCCCAGCTGGTCCAGATACTCCAGCCACTGGCCAAAGCTGCGGCATCGGGGGTATCCTTCATCAAGGCCCGCCAACCGCCCCAGGCGGGTGGGCAGCTCGGGCCACGCTTCCCCGCAAGGCGCGGGCGACAATCCACAGTTGCCAGCCACCACCGTGGTGATGCCCTGAGCCACCAGATTGGTACAGGCCGGATGGCCGGGGAGCGTCAGGTCCGCGTGAGAATGGGCATCTATGAAGCCGGGACACACCAGCATCCCGCGTGCATCCAGCTCGCAGGCAGCCTCGACCTCCAGCCTTCCTACTGCCTGGATGGTCTCTCCCCTCAACCCTATGTCCAGCTGACCGAGGAATCGTTCGCCGTCGTGTACATGCCCACCGCGTATCAGCAAATCCAGCATCCTCATGCCTCCCCCACAGCCGGGTGCGTCCACGTTACCTCTGCCGATATTGCCTCTGCAGCTCGAGATGTTCTTCCAGGGTCCGACTGAAGGCGTGCGTCCCGTCGCCCCGCGCGACAAAATAGAGATAATCTACCGCGGCGGGGCGAAGCACAGCGGTGATGGATGCCTTGCCGGGACTGCAGATGGGACCAGGAGGCAATCCCGGGTATCGGTAGGTGTTATAAGGGGAGTCCACCTCCAGATCGGCCCTACTCAGCCTGCCTCCCGCCCGCCCCAGGGCATACAGGACCGTGGGGCAAGCGTCAAGCTTCATCCCCCGTCGAAGCCGATTGATGTAGACCGCTGCTACAATTGAGCGCTCTTGGGAAACCTTCACCTCCTTCTCCACAATGGAAGCAACGGTCACCAACCCGTGCAGCCCCCAGGGGAAGGACTGGATCTCCCTGGCCAAGTCCCCGGACAGGACCACCTCCTGGAAGCGGTCGAGCATGACCCGTACGATGTCCTCTGCACCGACGCCGCCGGCGGGCAGAAAGTAGGTGTCGGGGAACAGGTAACCCTCCAGGAAGTAGCGTATGTTGGCCCTGGCTGCCGGCAAGAACCGGTATTTCTCCCTCCAGCGCGGATCTCGCGCCGCCTGCAGGAAGTCATCCGCCGGGCAGAACCCCTCCGCCTCCACCAGTTGGGCTATCTGCTCAACCCCAAATCCCTCGGGGACGGTCAACCGCCTGAAAGTGGCGGGACCCCGCACCAGCTCCTGTAATAACTGGTAAGGTGACTGTCCCGCCCGAAGTAGGTACCGCCCAGACCGCAGCTTGTGATCGACTCCCCGCGCCCAGGCCAACAAGCGGAAAGCGATACCCGAGCGCACCAGGCCTTCTTCGGCGAGAATTAGCGCGATATCCTCAGCGGTCGCCCCCGCCGGAACATCCACCACTCGCACACCTAGCGAGCGAGGTGGAGCGAACAGCCAGTGCAGCTCAAGGGCCAGAGCCATCAGCACGACCAGTGCTATGGCACACAGCACGGTGCGCCCTTCAGACCGGGACTCCAACACCACCGATGACCCCCCTGCCAGCTTTTGACGTCTCCCACCGTTACTCCTCCAGAGGGAGGAAAATCGTTACGGAGGGCGAAGTAACGCGTGTAATGTTGTCCACTGCTCTGGGCAAAGACAAAGTGGCCTTGGTAGTCCTGGTCACATGCCTCTTCACTACGTCGCTGGGAGTGGGGCTGATTGTACCCCTTCTGCCCGTTTATGCTGAGTCCCTGGGCGCCAGCGGGCTGTGGATAGGGCTGATCTTCGGGGCGAACCCCTTCATCAGAGCCACCCTGATGCTGGTGTTTGGCTCATTATCCGACCGTCGAGGAAGGAAGCGCTTCATCACGCTGGGGCTGATGGGTTACTTCTGCGTCTCCCTCAGCTTCGTCCTGGCCAGCCGAGCGATTCACCTTCTGCTGTTGCGGCTGCTCCAGGGCGCCTTCTCTGCCATGGTCACGCCGGTGGCCCGGGCCTATGCCGGGGACCTCAGCCCGCCCGGTCGAGAGGGTGCAGTGATGGGGCTAGTCAATTTCGGATTTTTCGCCGGTTTCGGAGCTGGTCCGGTGCTGGGGGGTATCCTGGCCGACCAACTGGGCATGAATGCACCTTTTTATGGGATGGCCATCCTCAGTATCCTGTCCGCCGCGACCGTCCACATGCTGGTACCAGAGCGACCCCCTCGGTCCACGGGACAGGGGGAGGAAACTCGATCCCTCAACGGGCCGACTATGCTGCGCAATGACGTGGTCAGAGGGCTCATAGCGGTACGGGGCCTCGTCGCTTTGGGACGGGGGATCTTCTCCACTTTGCTGCCGCTCCTCGGCAGGCTCACCCTCGGCCTCACGGGGACAGAGGTGGGCCTGGTGGTCACCACACGGGCACTGCTGTCGTCCCTGCTTCAGCCCGCTTGCGGTGCGCTGGCCGACCGGCATAATCGCAAGTGGCTGGTCACCGGCGGTATAGTGCTGGCGCCGCTCGCCCTGTATGCAGTTCCCTTTGCACGCGAGCTGGGACAGCTCATGGCTGCCGCGGCAATGCTCGGAATCAGTGCTGGAGTGTCGGTGCCCGCAGCCACCGCCATCGCGGTGGATCAAGGGCGCCAATATGGCATGGGATCGGTCATGGGCTTGATAGGGATGTGCCAGAGTTTCGGCATGGCCGGAGGTGCGGTCATTGGTGGCGCCCTTCGTGACCTTGTAGGTGTGGGTGGGGCATTCCAGGCAGCCAGTATACTCAGCGTGATGGGGATCGTCCTCTTCCTCTGGCACACCCGGCACTACCACTTCGACCCGCGGGGAAGCTCAGCGCGCAATTTGGCCAGGAAGCTTCAATGAAGGAGACAAAGCCCGCGCCAGGGCGGGCTCAGCTGTCAGCGTCATCCGGACTGGGGAATCACTTCTCTTTCTCTTCCTCGTCCTCCTCCGGTTCCTCTCCCATCAATTCCTCCCAGTATTGTGCTACACGCTCCCACTCGTCGTCGTCTTCAACTTCTACCAGGATATCCTCGCCGTTTTCGTCCACGTCGATGCGAAAGATCATTGCCTGGTCGTCTTCTTCATCCACGGGCAGGAGTATGGCGTACTCGCTGTCGTCCACCTCCAGCAGATCAATCACTTCGAACTCCTGCTCGTTACCCTCTTCATCAGTGAGCACGATGGTGTTCTCTCGCTCGGTCATAAGCCTTCACCTCTCTCTGTAGGCTACCCCTATGATATTATCCGGCCCACCCCATGTCAACAAAACCCCATCAGTATGCTGTCCGCATTCAGAGAAATTATCAGCAGGAACCGGCCATGGTCTTGCAGAATACTTGGGTGGTAGCACGAATGCAGATATGCGTGCTACCACCTTAGCGAGGAGGTGTGCCTTTGAAAACCCGAACGCTGACGCTAACTGCCTTGTTCGTGGCGCTGGGCGTGATCTTGCCAGCAGCATTCCATCTCGCCCGCATTGGAGGACCGATATTCCTCCCCATGCATTTACCGGTGCTCATCGCCGGGTTGTATCTCGGCCCTCTGTCCGGGACGGTGGTGGGCCTACTCTCCCCCCCGTTGAGCTTCCTGACCACCGGCATGCCGCCCTTGTCGCCGCCTATCATGCCCATGATGATGCCGGAGCTGGGAACTTACGGCCTGGTAGCAGGGCTGGCGTATCGCCGTTTTCGCTGGCCGCTGTACCTCAGCCTGGTGGTCGCCCTGCTAGCAGGTCGCCTGGCGCTGGGTGCCGCCGCAGCGGTGGCGGTGGCCGCGGTGGGATTCCGCATGCCCCCACACCTGTATGTTTGGGGCGCCCTGGTAAAGGGCCTGCCCGGGATTGGGATCCAGCTGGTCTTGGTCCCGCTGTTGGTCCGGCTCCTGGAGCGATCAGTCCCTGCCGGGAAGGTCGGCGAGCGATGAGCAAAGCCGAATACTTCAATGCATGCGCGGGGGAGTGGGACCGCTGCCCTCCTCCGCCGCCGCAGATCATAGACTGGATCCTGAATCTGTGCCGCGTGGGACCCGGCATGACCGTGTTGGATTTGGGTAGCGGGACGGGCATCCTGCTCGAGCCTCTCCTGCAGCGGGTTGGAGACCGCGGCCGGGTATGGGCGGTGGACATCGCGCCGGCGATGATCGAAATCGCTCGGCGCAAGCACGCCGACCCCCGCGTCACCTTCAGGGTGGGCGCGGCAGAATCGCTTCCTTTACCCGATCGGTCCTGCCACCGGGTGGTATGTTTTCGCGCCTTCCCTCATTTTTCCGATAAGCGACAGGCACTCCGCGAGATGGGACGCGTACTGCGGCCCGGCGGCTGGCTGATCATTGGGCATGTGGAATCTCGGCGTCAGGTGAACCAGGTGCATCTTGACGTGGGAGGCGAGGTGGCCCACGACCACCTGCCGACGCCCGCGCAGCTGGCGAGCATGGCCGCCGATGCGGGACTGATCCCACTCAGCTGCTGGGACGGCCCAGCCTTTGCCTTCCTGGCGCGCCAGGACGAGGGCAGCAACGGGCAATGAAACAGAATGTAGCATTGTTCCAGGGCTCGGTGGCATCCGACCAGCAGGTCAACAAGCGGAACTGGCGTGCATCGGCTCACGGCGACTTCCCAAACCGAAGGCGTACCTCAATCTCCAAGCACACGCACCTGGGCCCACCGGTGAGGGCTTCTCCGTTCGGGTCGGGGGTCCTTTGCTCGCGGAGACACTGGCTGTACAGCGACCTGGATGTACTCGCGCAAACGGAGCCGCGTCGGTCGCTCTTGACCTCGTTCGTCTGGAACGAGAACTCAAAGAAGCCTTCGGCCTCTCCGGGTCGACGCGCGGCCCCAAAGAGCCTGCACCCCGGAGAGGAAGCTCGTCTTATGAGAGGGGCGATCCTCGTCCGCCCCTGCAGGACATCTTGGGCAGCACTGAGCAAACTCGGAGATACACCCGGGGCATGAACCGGGCTGCTTTCCACAGCAATGAAGCGGTACAGGACGCCGTTGTCAGGCGAAGTGAAGTCCTGGTTGAGGCAGTTCCCTGACTATCCGAAGCCGCAACAAACTGATACACGGCGACGGCCGCGTGAACCTTGAGCTGGCGCTGCTGCGGAAAGATATCTCCTGGCTTGAGTGTCGCAAGAGACCAGGCGATATGGGGTGGCAAACCCGATGCTGTCCTCAGGACCCATCCTCGGCTGGCCCGAATACCCAACAAAGGCTACAGCGTGGTGGCTTGGCACACCTTAAAGAAGACTACTGGCGCGGCTGTGCAGCCGCCAAGTCGCTGGTACGACCGGTCCTCGGGGAAACCCTAAGTCCTGGACCGTCCTCCTAGGCCTGCGCATCGAGGTAAGACTGAAGAATGTGCGCAGCAGCGCTGGCGTCAACCACCTGGCGCCGGCGTCGCCTGCCTAGATCAGCTTCCAGCAATGCCTGTTCCGCCTGACGGCTGGTTAACCGTTCGTCCCACAGCACTACCGGTATGCCAAGGGCCTTCTCCAGCAACTTGGCCCAATTCTGCACTCGTTGCGCTTGGCTACCGAGCGTACCGTTCATCCGGCGCGGCAGCCCTACCACCACCTCCACCACCTCGTACTGGCGGCACAGCACCGCAATCTCTGCCACCGCCTCCTTTTCCCCGGAACGGATGACGGTCAAAGGATGGGCGATGGTTCCAGTGGGGTCCGACACCGCCACCCCAATGGCCCTGCTACCCCAGTCCAGGCCCAGACGCCTCATGTTTACACCCCGCCTGGCAACTGGGGCCGCCGCGCCTCTCCGTGGCCCGCTTCGCTACACACCTTGCGGGTCGCTTCGCTCGCTAGGGGAAGAGGAGAGCAGGGCGGCAGCCCCAAACCTCAAATGATCTTCAGACAGAATTCTTCGCACTCCTTGGCGCAATAGCCGCAGAGTATGCACCTCGATGCATCTACTTGCACCCTGCCCCCTGCCAGCCGCAACGCGCCGGCAGAGCAGGCATCCACACAGCGCCCACAGCCCCGACACCAGTCTTGAACAACCAAGCGGCGTGGCTTGCGGGCCACCTGAGCCCGCAACCAATCAGGGATCTCAATCCCCGAGAACAGCCGCACGTTGTAATCCAGCTCCGCAAAGGTCTGAATCCCCACCGCCACGCTATCCACGAACGGGAGGTCGCGCACGTACTGCAACGCGCGCTCCGCTTCCTGCAGGAGATTGCCTCCCCCCAGCGCCTTCATGCTGTATACGGCTTTGCCGCTTTCTCGCGCACAGCGCACCGCGTCCAGCATCTCCTCCAGGCTGCCCCCCATGATTCCCAAGCCCCGGTAGTTGATGAGGGGATGAATCACCTGCACCTCCTCCGTGGAAATGGCTGCCCGCACCGCCCGGACGCTGTGGGTGGAAATGCCCACCGCACCCACCCATCCTCGCTGCTGCAACCTGCGCAGCTCCTCCAGCGCTTCCCGGTGCCCGGCAAGAGTCTCCGGGCCCGTCTGTTCGTGAAGCAGAAATATATCTATGACGTCACGCCCCAGCTCACGGCGTGCCCTCTCTACGCTCTCCCTGGCCATCCTCCGGGTCCAGGCATAAGATTTGCTCGCCACCACCACCTCACCGTCCCACCGGCGCAGCGCCGCCCGGAGATGGGGATAGGTGCCGTAGCTCTCCGCCGTATCCACGAAGTTCACGCCTCGCCGGAATGCCTCCACCAGCAATTCCGCGGCTCGCTCCACCGGGAGCGCTGCCTCTAACGGCCCCAGTACCAGCGTCCCGAAGCACAGCCGGGACACCTTATAACCCGTTGTGCCTAACTCTCGGTACTCCATCCCACAGCTATTCGCTGAGCTCGGTGAACCTGTCTTTTAGCTTCTCCATCACCTGCGGCAAAGTGGTGTACTCCATTTCATCCAGGTGCAGGCGATGGGGCTCAAAGGGGCCGAGATGCCGCATGTAATCAGCCACCTCGAGAGCCAGCTCCCGTGCCCGGTCGAAAGCCGGGTCAGCGAACAAATCCTGGGGGCCGATCAGCTTTCCGTCGCAAAGCTGGAACCCGAGGGCCACCACGCGCGGTGGGCCATCGAACCTGGTGGGGGTGGCCTGTCGGTAGGACACCGGCATCAGAGGCCCGGAATGAGATCCGCGCATCCAGCCGGAAACCAAGTGAGGGTTGGCAAACGGTTCCAGCACCTCACCCAGGGCGGGGAGGCCGCTCTGGCACCGCACGATCAATGCTGGATCGTCTTTGCCGATGTACCTCCCGGCCATGAGATTCAGTCGCTGGGTGGTGGATACCGCCGCCTGCTCCCCGGTCTCTCTGGAGTACACCGCCTTGATGCAAAATCTGCCGGGAGCGCCGATGAACACCAGCAGGTCGTACATCTCTTCCGGACAGACAAAATCCACGCGCCGGTGCTCAATGAGGTCGTGCACTTCAAATCGAAAGCCCTGGTGCATCTTCGGGTCGATGACCAGACCAACGGTGTTGAAGGGGTCAGCGAACATCTTGAAGAGGGGCCAGTTCCACGCGCCGGGCTCCGTCTTGTCGGCCATGAATATTACGATGGGCTCTGACGGGCGCTCTACGAACTCCATCTCCGCCACGCCCGGTCCCATCCCCTTCACATTCCCGCTAAAGGTGTCAGCCAGGAGATCCTGGCCCGCCCCGTAAAGCTTCAGTTCCTTGGCCACTTCCGTACATGCCGTGAAGGTATCCCAGGCCAGGCGGTGGATGACTTCGCTATCCACCCCATGCCGGTGGGTCATTATGAGGTTGATATCATCACCCACGGTGGCCACGTAGAAATCCAGAAGTAGATCCTTTGCCTCCCGGCGGGACAGCATCTCTCGAGCGCGCTCGATCAGATCGGGGTGCACGGACGAATGACCCACCCAGCCACCGACATCGGCCTTTATCACCGTAACCGTGAGCTTCTCACCCAACGCTATCCCTCCCCGACAAGGCCTCCGCTAAGTTACTTCCTTCCGTTGGTCACCATTCCTCCGTCCCTGGCGGATGTCGAACTGTTCTCAATACCACATGCGGCGGCGAGGACGCCTCGCCACCGAGGGTCCCAAAAACATCCCAACCAGAAACCCTCCTACGTGGGCCCACCAGGCCACCGCGCCCGTCACCGCCGGCGGCAGCCCGATGGAAGCAACCCCGCTGGCCAGCTGGAGGAAGAACCACAGGAACAAGAACAGAACAGCCGGCAGTTCGGTGACGTAAAGGAAAAACCCAAGAGGTAACAGGGCCTGAACCCGAGCGCGGGGAAACATGACGAAGTATGCCCCCAGCACTCCTGCCACCGCGCCGCTAGCCCCGATGGTGGGCGTCATCGAAGTGGGGTGCATCACGGCATGCGCGAAATTGGCCAGCGCACCGGCCACCAGATAGAAACCCAAGAACCTCCACCGACCCATACGATCTTCAACGTTGTCTCCAAACACCCATAGATACAGCATATTGCCCAGGAGGTGAAACCACCCGCCGTGCAGGAACTGGGCGGTGAACAGGGTTGCTACGAACCAGACCCCCTGGGGATGGCCCGTGAACAGACCGGACAGGCGCGCGGGAACCACGCCATACATCGCGGCGAACTTCCAGAGTTCCCGATCGGTCATGCCCAGCTCACGCAGAAATACCAGGACGTTGATCGCGATGATGCTGAGGCTCACCAGGGGAACGCTGCGGGAGCGAACGCTATCCCGAATGGGTATCAAATGGCTTCCCCGCCCTTCCCGTCATCTCCTGTCCAGCTCAGCTCAAAAAACGCCAAGTACTCGGTGACATTCTATCCTAATGCCAGCCCATCGGTCACCATCTCTCCCACCGCACGATCTCGTCGAGAGATTTCCGTCCCCGGAAGGTCCCTTCCCGTGCCGGCCAGCCGAGCGTGAGGAGGGCCACCACCTTCACCTCATCCGGGATCCCGAGGATCTGCTTGACCTGGCCCTCCTCGAACGCACCAATCCAGCAGGTGCCCAGACCCTTTTCCCAGGCAGCCAGCGTCATATGGTCCAGAGCGATGGCAGTATCCACCATGTGCCATTTCATCTTGGGGTCCGCACAACCCACGATGACCACCCCCGCCTCGCCCACGAACTTTTGGTTGTGACAGGCGGGGACGAGACGCTGTTTCAGATCAGGGTCAGTCACCACCACGAACCACCAGGGCTGCCGGTTCCCCGCCGACGGCGCCAACCTGCCCGCTTCCAACACCTCCAGCAGATCGGAACGCGAAACCTCCTGGTCGCGATATGCCCGGATGCTCCGGCGCGTCTTTATGGCCTCCATGACGTTCACCTGTCGGTCACCTCCGCGTTACTTGGTGGTCGACACCCACGCGCTCCTCTTCTGCCGACATGCATAGCATTCCTCCGCCTGGGCACGCCGCACCCAGGGCTTCGTGCGGCCGGCCTCCTTGGCTGTCCGGCCTTCACTGTGCCCGTCCTGCCGCTGCTTCGTCCCGATACCAACGGTGCTGGCGGAGCACTTCTTCCAGGAACTTGGCGAAGTCTCCGCCCAGGTCACTCCGTCCCAAGGCCATTTTCACCGTGGCCTCCAAGAACCCCCTCTTGTCCCCTACGTCGTACCTCTCGCCCTCCACCACCAGCGCATAGATCTCCTGGCGCTCGCGCAGCAGCCGCAGAGCATCGGTCAGCTGTATCTCTCCGCCCACCCCGGGGGCGGTTCTTTCCAAGCAGTCGAAGATTTCGGGGTCCATCAGGTACCTGCCGACGATTGCCAAGTTGGAGGGAGCCGCGCCAGGGGAGGGTTTCTCCACCAGATCCACAACCCGATACAGACTCCGCCCTACCAGCTCTGCGGCGACGATCCCGTACCGGCCAACTTCTTCCCACGGCACCTCCTTCACCGCCACGATGGTGCACCGGCAACTGTCGTAAGCATCCAGCAGCTGCGCCAGAGGAGATCGATCCCCGGCAAACACCTCATCCGCCAGCAACACCGCGAAGGGCTCCCCGCCCACGTGGCGCCTGGCAGCGTAAATGGCATCCCCCAGTCCCCGAGGTTCCTTCTGCCGGACGAAGTATATGTTGCAGTAGTTGCTCAAGTCCCTGACCTGATTCAGCAGATCTTTCTTGCCCCGCTGATCCAGGAACATCTCCAGTTCCAGTGCGCGGTCGAAATAATCTTCAATGGCCCTCTTTCCTCGGCCGGTGACGATCAGCAGATCGTCAATGCCGCACGCCACCACCTCGTCTACCACGTACTGTATCACCGGCGTATCCACCAGAGGAAGCATCTCCTTGGGCTGGGCCTTGGTGGCGGGGAGAAACCTGGTCCCCAGACCAGCTGCCGGTATTACCGCCTTTCGGATCGGTGGACTATCGGTCAACGACCTCCCTCCTTCGCTGCCTTCGTTACAGACTCCTGGTGACCCCATGGAGGAGACGATACTGCAGCGCCTTGGCCTGCCCACACGCCCAGCCCGCAGACCGCGACCGAGCGCCAGAAGCCACGGCCGACGCAGCTGGGCGCTGTCCCGAGCGGCACCCCTCGTCCGGCGCGAACCCACCCCTGTCAGTACCGCGGCCGTCCAAGGGGTTTGGCCATGATGACCACCTGTCCGGGAACCCTCTCTTCCTTCCGTGCGAACCCGTATTTCTCCAGTAACCAGTACGGATTGAAGCCGAGCGGTTTTTCGTAAACCGCCATTGCCTCCAGGTAGCGGAAACCTTGCGGATCACTCTCCAGCTGCTCCAGTAACCGTTGCATGGTGAATTCGAGCACCTGCAGCCTCGGCATCCCCCAGCCCACCTCGAGACACGTCAACGTCAGTACCTCGCGGTCGTCCCCCCAGGTACCAGTGACGTATCCGGCGCGCAGCGCCAAGGGCCGTGGCATGTACTCAGCGAGGCCAATGGGTCTGTCCACTTCCATCACCAGCACGCCGAAAGGCTCCACCCTGCCGGTTGCCTGCCGGTACCATCGTTCCTTCATGGCCATACCTTCCTACCTCCGGCCGCCCGTCGCACTCCAGCCGGATGGATGGTGGTCCAAACACAGAGCCACCTGCTGATGGAACCGGTCTTGTTTCAGGGGCACCGCCGCCCAATCCTGAGGCGATGTCTCCAGTATC
The DNA here is from genome assembly GCA_002376005.1 of Firmicutes bacterium UBA3570. Lineage (GTDB taxonomy): Bacteria > Bacillota > Sulfobacillia > UBA3561 > UBA3561 > UBA3561. The sequence goes on along the minus strand of DFNJ01000013.1, from coordinate 21,494 downwards.
GTCTGGTAGCCGGGCTGACCGAAGCGGACCACCTCGTCGGGCACTGGCGAACGGTCCTGGTGCTTGCGCCCTCCCAGACGTTCCAGCCGATGGTAGAGCTGATCGCGGTCGGGAGGCATGCCGGTGGCGAACACACCGTCAACGAAAACTTTCAGGAACACGTTGGCCTTCAGGGCCAGCCGTCCGCCGCGGTCCTCGGCCAGACCCGATCCCAGCAACAGTTCACCCGCTCGCTCGAATCGGTCCCACATGCTCACTTCCTCCACCGTGACGTCGTACGGCAGCAACCAGTCACGCACCATCACCAAGAATTGCCTGGTCCAGGGACACTGAGGGGTGTATACCATCTCCACCAGCGGCGGGCGGCGCACCCCTCCCGCACCATCGTACAGGCAGGATGCTGCCACGTCATCCTCCGACAGCGGAGCCTGCATCTGGCGCACCACAAAGGCCTTTCTCGCTCCCCGCCCCTGAAGGTAACGCAGGGCATGGAGAAGAAGCGCCTTGCCCACGTGCCGGCGGCGGAATTCGGGCAGCACGTGCACGCCGCGGCACAGCTCGCCCACTCCGTATTCCAGCACCGCCACTACCGAGCCGATGGGCCGGCCACCCCGGAAGGCGACGAAGGGAAATACCTGACTCGATGGAGGAAGGCCAGAGAGGAACTCCAGAGCACCCCGCTCAGTGAGGTATCCCTTCCAGGTTTCGGCCATGATCCTGGCAGCCACGTTGATGCCTCGCGTGGGTATCAGCTTTATCTCCACGGGCTCCCGCGGGCGAACATCGATGTCGATCTCGCGCGTAAGATCCCACACCCACCGCACCGCGCTGCTTCCCCTCTTCCGTAACCGTCCTCTGGAAGCTTCTGCCTTCGGGGAGAGCCTTCCTGCCACCACACTAGGCTAGCCGGGTCATCGCGAGGCAAAATGACAACGGCCCCCGCTGGCGCGGAGGCCTGACTTGGCCGTTAGTTACCCCTCCACTTGCAGATAACAGCGGACAAGCTCCTCTAACAACTCGTCTCTCTCCAGCTCTCTGATCAGCGTACGAGCGTTTCGGTGGCTGGTGATGTAGGCCGGGTCACCGGACAGGAGGTACCCGACTATTTGATTGACAGGGTTGTACCCCTTCTCCTTTAGGGCTGCGTACACCTCCTGCAGCACCGACCGCACCCTGGATACCTGTTCCTCCGGGCGCAAGCGGAACGTGCGAGTGTGTTCCTCCCCGTAACTCACTGCCTACCACCTTCCCCTCACAGGGTGGCTGGGGGTAGTACGCACTTCGGCGCCGGATCATTCATCTCCTGCCCTCATGTCCCTCCTTCACCAGCTCTTCCACTAGCTGAGGCAGGCGCTGCAGCGCACCCGCCAGTTTCCGAGGCGAACGTCCTCCCGCCTCCGCCATGTCAGGGCGGCCACCGCCTCCTCCATCGACCAGCTTCGCCAGCCTGCCCAGCAGCCGGCCAGCATGGATGCCCCTGCCCACCGCTCCCTGCGTGGCCATGGCCACCAGCATCACCCGGTCGTCCCCAGCACTGCCCAGCACCACCAGACCATCCTGCAGGCGCGACCTGGCTACGTCGGCCAGCTCGCGGAGGATGCGAGGATCGGAGGCCGGGATCTCCCCGTACACCAGCGTGATCCCGCCTATCACCTTCGCACTCTGCAGCAGGCCCTGCAGGGCACCCATGGCCGCCTCTCGCTGTAAGGTTGCCAACCTCTTTTCCCGTTCCTCCAAGTTCTGCTGCAGCTGCTCCACTTTTGCAGGAACGCGTTCCCAGCTACTCTTCAGCAGTTCCGCCGCCCGCTCCAGGGTGCTGCGCATGCGGCTCCAGTGCCGCCAGGCTGCCGGTCCTACCACCGCCTCGACCCGTCTCAGCCCCGCTCCGACGCTGCTTTCCTGGATGATCAGCACCGGGCCGACCTGCCCAGTACGGTTCACATGCGTTCCTCCGCACAGCTCCTTACTGACATCTCCGATTGATACCACGCGCACCCGTTCACCGTATTTCTCTCCGAACAGGGCTATGGCCCCGGCCCGTCGTGCTTCCTCCATACTCATCCAGCAGTCCCGCACTTCCAGATCGGCCCACACCAGCCGGTTGACGCGTTCTTCGATCTCCCTCAGCTGCTCGGCAGTCAGGGAAGCGAAATGCGTGAAGTCGAAACGCAATCGGTCGGGTGCCACCAGCGAACCTGACTGGTTGACATGCTCTCCCAGCGTTTCCTTGAGCACCCGATGAAGTAGGTGGGTGGCGGTATGGTGCCGTTGCGCTCCTTCTCGCCACTCGGGATCGACCTTGGATACTACCTCCTGCCCCACCCGCAGGTCTCCGCCCTGCATCCGGCCCCGGTGCACGATGACGCCACTGGGCAGGCGCCGAACGTCGCCGACCACCAGCCGAAGGGCCCCGGAGCGCATCTCACCTCTGTCCGCCAGCTGACCACCGCCCTCGGGGTAAAAGGGCGTCCGATCCGTAACTACCCACCCTTCTTCACCGTCACATAGCCGTGCCACCGTGCCCTCGCCTTCCTTCACCAGGGCCACCACGGTGGCCGACACTTGCAGCCTTTCGTAGCCCACGAACTCGGTGGGGCGCTCGCCTTCCAGTAGGCCTGCCAGCAGGCCCATCTCATCCTCCTGCTCCGCCCGAGCTGCCCTGGCGCGGCGGCGCTGCTCTTCCAGCGCCCGTTCGAATCCCTCACGATCCACCTCCAGGCCGTGCTCCCTCGCCATGTCCTGCGTCAGGTCAATGGGAAAGCCGAAGGTGTCATAGAGGGTGAACGCCACCTTCCCCGGCAGGCGTCGCAGTCCTCGAGCTTTGGCTTCCTGGATGGCCTCCAGAGCGCGCTGGCTTCCCTCGCGGACGGTGGTCCGGAACCTCTCTTCCTCCCACCTGACGACCTGGACCACCTGGTCGGTCATGGCCACCAGTCCGGGGTATGCATCCTCGTAGACCCGCACTGCAACTGGCACCAGGCGGTACAGCACCGGAAGCTCCATGCCGAGCAAGGTCGCGAAGCGTAGTGCCCGACGAAGAATGCGCCGAAATACGTACCCACGACCCTCGTTGCTGGGTACCACCCCGTCCATCACCAAGAAAACTGAAGCTCGCAGGTGGTCGGCGATCACCCGGAAGGGCATGCCGTCGGGACCCGGATCGTAGGCCCGGCCGCTCAGCTCCTCCGTAGCCCTGATGAGGGGAGCGAGGAGGTCGGTGCCGAAGATGCTATCCGCTCCCTGGAGCAGCGTTGCCAGGCGCTCCAGACCCATCCCAGTGTCAATGCATGGTCTGGGCAACGGAGTCACCTGTCCTGACTCATCTCTCTCATACTGCATGAACACCAGATTCCACAGCTCCAGCCACCGGTCGCAGCCACAGGTGTCCAGGCGGCAATTGGCCGCACCGCAAGAATGACGCGGCCCACGGTCCACCACGATCTCCGAGCAGGGACCGCACGGACCCGTCTCCCCCATGCTCCAGAAGTTGTCCTCCTCCCCCAGAGGAACGATCCGGTCGGCCGACAGTCCCGCCACTCGTTGCCACAGGCGAGCTGCCTCCTCGTCGTCTCGGTACACCGTCACCCAAAGGTCGGCTGCATCCAGTCCGTACCCGCGGGTCAGGAGTTCCCACGCGTACGCTATGGCGTCTTCCTTGAAATAGTCTCCGAAGGAGAAATTACCCAGCATTTCGAAAAACGTGCAGTGGCGCGCGGTCTTGCCCACCTCTTCCAGGTCGTTGTGTTTACCGGATACCCGCAGGCACCTCTGGGCGGTCACAGCACGCCGGCGGCTCCTGCTTTCGCGTCCCAGGAAAACGTCCTTGAACTGCACCATTCCCGCGTTGGTAAACAGCAACGTGGGATCCCCCGCCGGCACCAAAGACGAGCTGGGCACCACCTCGTGATCCCGTTGCCGGAAGTACTCTAGGAACTTCTTTCGGATCTCACTGCTGGATGGACCCGACAATTCCACCGCCTCCTTCAAAAACAACCTCCCGTCCCCCAGGGACGAGAGGTATGATGACTCGCGGTACCACCCTGGTTACCAGGCTCTCGCGAACCCGATCCCTCCAGGTGCTGCAGCACCCGCCGTTAACGCCCGGTACGGCCTGCCCTACTTACTTTCAGGCAGGCGACTCCGGAGCCGCGTTCCCCCGCGCCGAACCGGAACTTCCCAGCAGCGTTCCTCTCTGGTGGCCTGCCGCGGGGTACTCTTCCCCATCATCGTCGTCGCGCTGTGGTTTTTCGACATGGATTATACCCCGCGCCTGTCGCGCTGTCAACTGAGCTCAGCTGCCGGCTGAGACCTGCTGGCGAGCCCGCTGCCGCTCCTGCCAGATAGGCTCTGACAGACGTGCCCAGGTCTCCGCTCGGCGCGATATGGCCGCCGCCAGCTCACCGCTGAGAATCGCCTCCGCACCCGGATGGGTGGGCCGGGCACCGCTTTCCGCCACGATTTCCTGCAGGGCCTCCGGCACATCGATGATCGGACATGGACGCAAGAGATTCTCGCTAAACGGTTGCCGCTTCTGGTAAGCCTTGAAAATCGGCGACTGCAGCACTTCCTTCAGCGACTTGTCGCGTATGTTGTCCACCGCGAAGTGAGCAAACGCGCACGGCTCCACATCGCCTCGCGCAGTGATGTGGAAGTAGCGACGGCCGCCCGCTATACAGCCCCCGGTCAGCTCGCCATCGTTCCAGAAGTCGGCGAACTGTAGCGGCTTGATGCGCCTAATCTCCGGTACGCGCCGGGCGAGATAGGCACGCTGCTCGGGAGTGACCATGAGGTCGGGACGAGCATCACTGCCCACGGGTATGTAGTGGAAGGTCCATCCATAAAGACAACCCTTTTCGATGAGCAGATCCAAGAACTCGTCGGACACCACTTCCTCGGCATTCTCCCTGGTGATGGTCACTGAGAACCCAAACAGAGCGCCGCGCTCCTTGAGCAAATCCATGGCGTGCATCACTTTGTCGAAGGTCCCACGGCCCCTCCTGGCGTCAGTTCGCTCCCGCCCCCCTTCCAGGCTGATGGCGGGAGAGATGTTGCCGAGCTCCGCTATCCGGTCGGCGGCAGCCTCATCGATCAGGGTGCCGTTGGTGTAGAACATGAAGGCGACATCATCGTGTTTGCTCACGATATCGAAAAGGTGAGGATAGCACAGCGGCTCGCCCCCCGACAGGACGATCCAATGAATGCCCAGCTCCTTGGCCTCCCTGATTATCCGGTCGAGGAGCTCCGGCTCCATGACGTCGTGCTTGTCGTACTCCCCAGCCCAGCATCCCTTGCACCGCAGGTTGCACGCACTGGTGGGATCAACGAGGAGAAAGAAGGGTACGTTCACCCCCAGCTCCTCGCTCAAGCGGCGCTGCTTGGGGATGCCCAGCAGGGCGGAGTTCACGAACCAGTTCACCGCCATTTTCTGCCGCACCCGCACGTTTACCTCGGTAAACAACCGACGCGCGTACTCACGATACGCCGGGTACCGGTTGAAGCTCACCTTGAGTTCGCGAATCTGTCGCCGGTGTTCCTCCAAGGGTGCGAAGCGTTCCGCCAGGTCAAGAAGCCGCATCAGGTTCCTGTCGGGATCTCTGGCCAGATACCCGAGAGCTTGCTCCAGTACCCGTGCCCCCACGTACTTCCTGGCGAATTCCAGGTTCACACCGGTCCTCGCTCCGTCAGTCACCGCACGCCCTCCTTTCGTCCTGGATTCTCGGAATTTGAAGGACATTCGCATCTCGCGACATCTGCCAGCAGATCCTGGACCAAGTCATGCAAGAGCCTACGATACTCGTCGCCCATCTCCGACACGTACTGGGCGAACCGCGACAGCAAGCCGGGAAGCCGCCTGGAAACCTCGGGATCCCCACCGGTCTCCGCCAGCACTGCACCCGCTCCTCCCGCAAACATGATCAGTCCGCCAGCAGCCGGCTCCGCCCGAGCCAGCAAATTGCGCCAGAATGAGGCACTGCGGTCGCCCAGCTCGTGTATGTACCTGACAAGGCCGGCCAACAGCTGACCGCAGAACAAAAGCGGTCCCACCCCCGTCTCGCCCAATAGTAGATGACGGTACCCGCCCTCTCCCACCCTCTCCCGCAGGTGAGACAGCGAAAGTTGGTGCCTGCCGGACAGGCCAAGTACCGCCTCCAGTCCGCGAGCGGTAGGCACGAACCGAACCTGCGAACGCCCGGGGCCGGCTTTGTCCAAATGATAAATGCACCGCGCCAGTCCCTGGCGAGCCAGCTCCCTCAACATGTCGTAGGCCGACCACTTGCTCACCCCCAGGGCCCGTGCTATCTCGGTGTAATGTACGGCAGCCTGCGCCCGCCCGCTGAGTCTGACCAGTTCCTTCAGGAATTCCCGGCGGCGACCGGTCAGCACACCCTCTCCCCTCCCCAAAAAACCCAAAAATCCAATATCATCTTACCAAGCAGAGACACTCGACGTCAATGTCACCGCGCCCGCTCAAAACGCCGCACGACATGAACACATCAGGGGAGGAAACAGCTGTAATCGCACCTGCGGGGGTCCGGTGGTAGCACGGACGCAGGCAGGCGCAGCCGCTGCTGCTGGAGGCCTTGAAGGCGGAAGGAAAGGGCACCCAGGCGTAGCCCGCCCTCACGGAGTTCACCCGGTGACATTGGCTAGGTGAAAGCGGCGGAAGCCGGGCGTATGGGTTTGGACAATGCTGAAAAATGCTTATCCGGCAGAAAGATACAGCTGCAGCGGGAGGACCAGGAGTTGAAGAAGACCGTGGCCGAACAGCGCTAAACCCCGTGCACTGACAGCATCCGCCGATGTCGCCTGACCGTACCTGCGAAATCAGGAAACCGCCGTCCATCCCGGCTCCCTCAAGCCAGCCCGGCGCAGCCACGGCACCCACACACCCGCCAGCCAGCGCTGGAGGTCCTGTCCCGCTCGGGGAAGCGGTACCAGACGACGGTAGCGGATAAGGTGGTACAGAGTCCCCCCGCCGTCCACCGTACCCAGCAAGGCAGCACCCACCAGGGTCTGCTCCCGGAAGGAAAGCAGGGCCACTCCCCCGGACCTCGAGCGAAGGTGTACGCGATCGATACCCACCAGGCAAGGATAACCCACCGAAACCACCCTGAGCCCCGCCACATCCAAGGAATTGAACGGCACGGCAGGCGGATACCGACGGGGGATGCCTGCCATGTTCAGCGCCGCGATCCGACCCTGCTCGGCGGCAGCGCTCCACAGGGCGTAGCACCGGGGACGACCCAAAACAGCGTCGGGGACTTCCGCCACGTCTCCCGCTGCCCAGACGTTAGGGTCAGAACTCCGCAAGTGTTCGTTCACCACGACGCCCTGTCGCACTTCCAGACCCGCCTCAGCGGCCAACATGGCATCAGGTCGCGTCCCGGTGGCCAGCACCGCGAGTTGACAGGGCATCCGCCGCCGAGACGTGCGCACAGCACGCAGCCGGCCATCGCCTTCGAACCCCTGCACCTCCTCCGCGCAGTGCACTTCTACTCCCACCGCCCTCAGCCGATCGCGGACCACTGCAGCCATGTCCTCGCTGACCAGTCCCGGCAGGACCTGGGGCAGGGCCTCCACCACCGCCACCTGGCATCCCATCCTCGTCAGCATCAGGGCCGCCCGTACCCCCAGGGGACCGGCACCAACCACCACCGCTCTGACGGCCCCGCGCCGCAAGAAGACCGCCAGCCTGCGGGCCTCCTCCCACTCCCACAAGGAGATGACTCCTCGCAGGCGAGCCCCGGGAAGCGGCGGCAGGGCCGGCACGGCGCCGGTGGCCAGCAGCAGCCGCCCGTAGGATACCTTCCGGCCGTCGGACAGAACCAGCCGCCGGGCCGAGGGCTCCAGAGATACCACCTCGGCCCGCACCCGGCGGACGCCGCCATCAGGTGCCGGTCTCGGGTACTTCCCTTCTTCCAGGTACTGGGGAATGTGCAGCCGGGGGCAGACTGTGGCCTCGCGATCCAGCAACAGTACCTCCTCCGGGTGGCAGTACGCCGCCAGGACCCGGGCGGCTGCTCGCCCCGCCGCACCCCCTCCCACTATGACCCAGACGATCGCCATCATCACCACTTCTCAATAAACCGGGTAGTCTACCAGCCACCTGGGAGCCACTCGCTGCAGCAGCTCCTCGGCGCGGGGGACGTTGAAGTTCCCGCAGGAGCAGCACTTGGCCATGGTTACCGCTGCCTCGCGGGCGCTGAGGGATCCCAGCCGTACCTTGCCGATCATCTGCCTCACCAGCTCCGCCGCTACCATGGCGTGCCCGCACATGGTGGTGAATTCCATGATATCGTCGGCCGGCAGGAGTTCCAGACGGCCGTGGGTCCCCAAGGAGTACTCGCGGGTGTGCACGCGCTCCAGGCCCGCTTCCTCCACAATGGCGTCCACTTCCTCGTGCAGCCCCGATATCACCACCGAGATACCCAGGTCGGCCTCCTTCAGCTCCCGGATCACCTCTACCACGTCCTGCCGGTGCCGGAAGACCGCCTGAACGATGGTGGTATCCTGCACCTTCGCGATGATGCTCCGGGGATCCAGATCGAGGATGTTGCCGGTCTTCATGTCGCCCAGGTTGACCGGGTTGTGCTTCAGGCAGATGCGAAGGAACTGCCGGCAACGCTCGGCGAACACGTGGTCGTTGTATCCCTTTGCCGAACAGGACAGCACCAGGAAATCGCGCTTCAGACTCTCGAGTGTGCCCCGACGGTGCAAGCTGTGAGTCATTCTCCCGCCTCCCTGAATCGCGGTCTCCCCATGCCCAGATTGTTCTTGCTGTTGGGCAGAACCTGAAAGCCAGCCTGTTCGATAATGGCCAACACGGGGAAGCCCCCTTCCCGCGCCTGCTTGCAGGCCACCGCCACGCTGAAAACGGTGGCGGTCTCGGCTGCGGCTTCCTTCAAGGCCGCCAGAGCCTGGGGGAGGCGCTCCAGGGGGACGTCGAACTCAATGATGGCCGACAGCGCCCGCTCGCCGAGGATGTCCGGCCGCAGACGACCGGTGGCAGGGTCTTCCATGAAGTGCGTAACCGGGTTGTCCGGGCAGAAGGAGACTCCAATCGCCGCCAGCTTCTCCGTCACCCGCTGTACGTCCGCAAAGGAGGTGCTGACCCCGGGTCGACCCATCTCCACGCCCACACCAGCCTGACCCCATCGGATCCGTCCGGTGATTTCGTTGGTCTTTATCTCCTCCGTTCCCCGACCCGGAACGCCAGTTTCCTTGAATTCCAAAAGCGGGTTGCTCAGGATGGCCCGCACCATTCGCGGCCAGCTCAGTTCTTCCTGCCGTAGCGCATCGTTGGGGCAGACCCCAGATCGCTGGCACACGCCGCATTCCACGCACCGATCCTCATCCACCGTCGCCACCACCCGCCCCGATGGTTCCTCACGGCGGAAGTACTTGGCCTGTACTGGGCAATACGCAAAACAACGCCCGCAACCGACGCACTTGAGCTCGTCCACCTTCATCCCACGTCGCCCCCGACATCTCTCTTCCCACCCGGTCCGCGAAGACTCCCTCCCCGGAAGGCCAGTTCCTCGTTGAGACGCTCCAGCAGCCCCGGGTGTGCGTCCAGAGCAAGGATTGGACCCACGGTGGTACGAAAACCTGATCCCGCCAGCGCCACCGCCAGAGCCCACCCGGGAGGGCGGGCCAGCTCCGGCAGATGCGCCTCGAGCACCAGCCCCTCTCCCGCCAGGGCCCGTGCCAGCGCCACTGCGCGGGGAGCATCCCAGCAGCCGCCCATGTGAAGCACCGGCGGCACCGCCGGTTGGTCCAGCATTTCGCCGAGCTCCCGGCATGCATCGCTGAGGGTACGGGGCACGACATCCAGCACCTGCGTGGAGCACAACCCCGCGCGCACCAGGGCATACCCGGCACAACCACAACAGAGCACCAGGGCTCCCTCCTCCAGGGCGGCACGGGCCGCGGACACCGCAGCCTGATTCTGCGTTTCCCGCACCGAGCTGCAACCGGCAATCAGAACCAGCTTGCCCAGCCGGCCCAGTATCTCCCGCACCTGGGGGTTCAGGCTCATGGCCAGACCGTCGAAACCCACCACTGCCGGAGATGAGCTGCCCAGCGAGTTCTGAGCACGTGGGGCCGCGCGCAGCACTTGCTCAATGTGAGGCCAGTCTCTCTCCCGGAGGTCGAGCACGGGGATTCCAACCTTCGCCGCCGCCTGCCTCAGGGCAGGATCCGCGCACCCTCCGGCCATGACAAGCCCCTGTACCAGCCCACCCCGCACCAGGACTTCCTGAGAGCCGAAATGGGCCGCGGCCGGGACGCCCGTCACCACCTCCGCCCCGCATGAACCCACCAGCCTGAGTTCTTCAAGGTGTCCTAGTCGCAGGGCCGCCTCGCCGGCCAGCGGGCCCACCAGCAGCACATTCACCCGCCCCGGCTCCAGCGCAGCCATGCCCCATGTCTCCGCGCGGACTCGGGGCGCACCGAAGCGCTCGTCTCTGATTGCCACGGCCGCCTCCAGCGCGGCAAGGCCCTCCCGTGCTGCGGCTACCATAGGCGAGAGTATGGCATCCGCCGGCAACCCCTCGTGGAGGAGGGCAAAGAGCTCAACCACTGTGCAGAGGGCCTGATTCCATCCCTCCACTCCCAGGCGCCGGGCGGTAGCCGCTTGGACCATGGCCCCGGATGCCACCAGCCGCACCAGCTGGGCCAACGCCATGTCCTCGGGCTCGCGGCCGCAAATGCCAGTGCTACGCTCTTCATCAAAGGGACTCACCCGGCAGGGCCCCTCGCTACAGTCCTGGCAGCACAGTCCGAGCTGGCCAAAGCCGCATAGGGGAACCAACCGTTCGTAACGCTCCCAATGCATCTCCTGCTCCCTCACCGAAGGGCAGCCGAGAATCCGTTCTACTTCCTCGTCAAGGGTTTTTCTGCGTACCCTGCGCATCGCCGTTACCCCCGTCTCGCGCGTAGTCCACGTACACCAGTACCTTTCGCAGCACCAGATCATCCAGCGACCCTGCCACTGCGGCCGCCCGACGGGCCAGCAACCGCTGCCATTGGGCCTCATCGACCCTCTTGAGCGCACCTGTGGGACAGGCCTGGACGCAGTAGGGAGCCTCCATACCCTCACAGCCATCGCACTTGAGGGGAACCGTCCGCCCGACGCAAGGAATGATGGCACCGAAGGGACAGACCACCGCACACATCAGGCAGCCAGTGCACAGATCGGCAGCCAGTAGCACCAGTCCATCTTCATTCTGCCTCATGGCGCCGGTGGGGCAGACCTCAATGCAGGGTCCTTCACTGCACTGACGGCACTGCACGGGCAAACTGACTCCTCCCTGCCCCACCACCCTCACCCGCGCGCGGGGGTTGCCCTCCCGAACCGCACCCATCAGCGTCTTGGATACCGAATCACGCCACACGGCGCAGCTCAGCTCGCAGCTGCGACACGCCAAGCAGCGTTCCACCTCCACAAAGATCCTGTGCAACTATCCGCCTCCTTTCCGGCAGGAGCTCGCCTACCGTACTTCGATAACTGTCAGGCGGCGCAGCTCGCCGACCACCCGGTGACCTACCTCCATAGCCTCGGCGAAGCTCGCGGCCCCTGCCGGGAGTACGCAGAACTCCTGCAATTCAACATGATTGGACGCGTGCTTGCCCCGATTGATGAGGTTGAGCAAAGGTATCGGCAGCACGTGCGCGTTGGGAGCCAGATACGCGAGCCACAGCGGATCGACCGCTGCCCGGGCAGCTGCCAGGGATACCCCCAGGATGGCGTTCCCCCCAGCCTTGACTTGTCGGGCCTGCCCTCACCTCAATCAGCGTGAGGTCCAGCCCGCGCTGGTTGGTGACGTCCATGCCTACGACGGCCGGACCGACGATCTCGTTGACATTGGCAACGGCCTTGCTGACCCCCACGCCCACCTGGCGTCTCCATCCCTCAGTTCCCTGGCCTCGTTGGCCCCGGTGGACAGGCTGCCCGGCACGTCGGCCCGCCCCCGCTAGGTCATCATACACCCATCCTTCAAGGTGCACGGTGGGATTGCCCCGGCAGTCCAGCACTTCTCTCGCCCTCACCTGGGTAACCTTGAGCTTTCACTCCGAAATCCCCCATCGTCGGGCACATGCTAGCCACGCCGCGCCCCCAACCACGGACCCCTTCCAAGGCTCACCTGCACCCGCACTCATTACTCCAGCCAGTAGGCCTGAAGTGATTTCTTGAGGTAGCCCCTATGCTCACTGCCCGTTCACGAACTGTGCTATCTTCAGCATCCCTTCCTTACCAAGCGCTTGACCTCACCAACTGTAAGATCGTCCAATCCGAGCTTCTTCAGCGTCCTTCCTTCCGACCAGAAGTCGCGACCACATACACTTGAAGCAAGCGTAAGCACGGCATCGATTAGCGGTGTGCGCAGACCGGACCCGGCACCGCCATGATTTCCTGTCCTGCGAAAGCCACGCTCCTCGCACAAAAGGTTAAGCCGGTACCGAGCCAGGGCGAGGTCAGCGGCCATACAGTGACCCCCGTTACCCCCACCACCGCCCACCCATTATTCCGCACCTCCCACTGCACACTGACAAACCTCCCTTTGGCCACACCGGCTACCTTGACCCCGACCCAACCGCCGCACTCCCCTGCTCATCTCCCAACGACCCTTCCCGGAAACACCTCCTGGTGTCTTCCGTCGCGCACAACCACCTGTCCGTTCACTATGACAAACTCCACCCCCGCTGTGTACTGCTGCGGATCATCATAGGTGGCCCTGTCTTGCACCTTCTCCGGATCAAACACCGTTATGTCAGCGTAGTAACCCTCTTTCAACACACCCCGTTTGCGCAGTCCCAATCTGGACGCAGGCATCGATGTCATCTTCTTCACAGCGTCTTCAAGCGTGAGCACGCCCATCTCCCTGACGTACTTCCCTAGGATTCTACCGTGGGTTCCGAAGGCCCTGGGATGCGGTTTTCCAAAAGACAGTATGCCTTCGGTGGACAGGCACATTCCGTCGGAGCCATACATCGCCTTTGGATGGCAAAGTATCTGCGCGACGTCCTGTTCCCGCATCATCTTCACCACTATCTGAACCCTTGCGTTCTCCATGAGAAGGATGTCGAAGACGACATCATAGGGTTCCTTACCTTCCTCAGATGAGATTTCCTCTATTGTCTTGCCCTCTAGGTACTTACTGCTGTCACTGATTACGGTTGCAATTGTTATATTATTCCAATTACCGGCGCAATCTGCAAAGCTCTGCCATCCCGGTATGCCTCGCCGGCAGTCCTCTTTTATCCGTTCCCTGATAGCGTTATCGCTCAATCTCTGCAGCAGTTGGTGAACGCCGCCCTCGAAAACCCATGGCGGCAGGAGTGCGGAAAGCGCCGTCATCCCAGCCGCGTACGGGTATACATCGAAGGATATCTCTACGCCATCCCGTTCCGCCCGTGCAATGCGCTCGAATAGCTCCTCGGTCATGCCCCAGACTGCCTTGCTGGCCAGCTTCAGGTGGGAGACGTGAAGTGGCACTTGGGCCTGCTTGGCTACGGTTATCGCCTCATCAAGCGCGTCAAAGACACCGTCCCCTTCGCTCCGGATGTGAGTTGCGTAGAAACCCCCGTGTCTCCTTACACCCTTCGCCAACTCGACCAGTTCGTCCGTGTCGGTGTAGGCCCCCGGGAGGTACACCAGACCTGAGGATAGCCCCAGGGCTCCGTGGGCCATCGCTTCCTCGACCATCGCCCGCATGCGCGCCACCTGGTCCGCGGTGGCCTTACCCTTCTCAAAACCCATCTCTGCTATCCTGACAACGCCTTGCGCTAACAGCGGTGCGACGTTTACCGCCGGCGGATGCCGCCTAATATAGTCGAGATATTCTTCGAACGTGACCCACTTGAGTTCGATCGTGACGGGTAGACTACCAATCAATCTCGTCCCCAGGTAGTCTATCAACAACTGCTTCCGCTTCGCACTGACGGGTGCCACACCAATCCCACAGTTGCCGATGACTTCTGTCGTTACACCATCATATACCTTGCTGTTGGCATGTCTGTCGTACAGTATCGACAGGTCGGAGTGGGTATGCATATCAATGAAGCCGGGGGCCACGATCAGGCCCGCAGCGTCAAGGGTGACCCTGCTCTCCGAATCCCTGAGATTCCCAATTTGCGCTATCAAGTCTTCCTTGATACCCACGTCGGCTTTGTAGCGATGACCGCCGGTCCCATCGACAATTGTTCCGTTGATGATTTTCACGTCGAACACGAACCTTCCCTCCCCCGAGTCACGTTGCAGATCCCGGCAGTTCCTTCCGACACGTTCCAGCCCGACGCCGACCACGTACGGATCGAATGCACCAACCCCACAGGGGCCTGGTAACGTCATCTGGACCATTGCGGGCTGGGGGCCGCGAACCAGAACCCCCGCCCCCAACCGCGACCCGTCCAACTCCCGGCTGCAGAACTCGAGGCAGCCCCCTCACACGGCTACGATACAGGAAGCAAGGAGCTTTGCCCGTTCCACCAAGCTGCTTACCCAGATATACTCATGCTCACTATGGTTGAATTCACCCCTCGCCCCCATGGCGCACACGGTAGGAGCTCCTGCCTTCACGGTCCAGCAACTGTCCGAGCCCCCACCAACGTAGCGGGGCTTGATCTTTCCGATGCCGAGTTTGACCGCCTGCTCCTGAACCAGCCCAAACAGCTTCATCCCTGCATCTGTCGTTTCCATAGGCAGGAAGTGAACCTTTTGCTTGGTCAGTCTTGCCGTCGTACCCGGGACCCACGACTTATTTACAATCTCACGCAGGTCACTGAGCACCTTCTCCACTTGGTCAACAGTGACGAACCGAGCATCTATCTTGGCATGAGCCTCACCTGCAATCACGTTGGCCGCCGTGCCGCCGCTAACGACGCCTACGTTGTAGGTCACTCCTGTCTCGTAATTAGTAAGGCCATGAATAGCTACTGTCTTGTGAGCAAGCTCCAGAATGGCGCTGGCACCTTTCTCCGGGTCCTTTCCCGAGTGTGCCGACTTGCCCTGGACTACCAACTCAAGGAAGGCAACACCCTTTCTTCCAACCACCACAGATCCATCGTCCGCACCGGTCTCCATGTTGAACACCGCGTTCATGCCCTCGGCTTCTCGCATTAATCGTTCAGGAAAGTCTGAATTGGGGTGACCGGTTTCCTCATCGCCACAGAAGAATACCACGATCTCCTTCTCGTTCCATCCTTCCCTTGCCAGCGCCTCCAAAGCAAAGAGAGCGATGGTAACGCCGCCCTTCATGTCGAGCACGCCGGGACCAAATGCCTTCTCACCCTTGATGGTGAAGGGGCGGCTTTGCGCCGTCCCCTTCCGGAATACAGTGTCCAGATGACCCAGGATCATCACTCGCTTACCACCGGTTGGTCCCTTCCTGCGTGCCAGTACATGAGTGCATACACCGGGGTACTCCAAGTACTCAACAGCGAAGTCGATTCCTTCCAAAAAGCTGCCCACCGTATGCGCGACTTCGGCGATACCCTCAGGATTGTCACAACCGGAATCAATGTTCACCAGCTTCTCCAGGAAGCGCAACATCCGATCGGCGCTCCCCTCTATCGACTCAAGCACACTTGTCATCACGAGCATTTCACCTCTGTTCAGGTACTCTTCTTCTCCCATGCGAAGACGACACGCGCAACCAGCATTCCAGTTAGCACAACGAGCACAGTCAACAGCCCGCTAGGAACACCGGATTTCCGCCCTATGAAATAGAAGAACAGCCCTAGCGCAATGGTACCCGCTCCTGCCTTGAGGTGCTTCTGTGCAAATTGAACATAAACGGCAGCAAACACCGCGGGCAGAATGACGGTAAACGAGTCCTTGATGAACTTGGGAAGCAATGGAATGGCCTTGGAGCCGATAAAGGTGAAAAGGGTCAGGATCGCCACCGAAAGGAAGACGGACGTGGCAGTCCCTATCGTCGCCATGACGTCCCCCTCAGGGGTACCCGGTTCCGCTTCGCTGGCTCTCTGCGCCATCATAGCCGCAGGGAGACGCACGTCGGCAACACTGCCCGCATACCAGCAGATATACGAACAGCTCATGCCCAGCACTGGGAAATACGTGGTCGGCTGAACGAGCCATGAAATCCCATAAGCAGCCAACGCGAGCCCCCACACTGCAAATATCTCGCCAATACTAGGTACCACGCCATAGGCGAGCCACAGGTAAAGACAAGGCACGAAGTTGGCGACCAGCCCCATGAGGAGAGTCAGTTTGCCGGCCCTTACCACCCAGTTGACGAAGCCCGAGGTATTCTGATTGTTGTTATCCACGACTCTCTCTCCCTTCCGCTTACAGACTAGAGCCAACCGGCGGTCATATGAGTTTGACCAGTGCTGTAGAACCCAGCATGCCTGCCAACATCGACAGACCCAGGGCCAACTCCTGCATCCTTGGGTGCTTAGCGAACAGCTTGGTGATGAGCAGCATGGTCGCTCCCGATATTAGAGCCGCAAGCCACTTATGGCTGGTGGCGGGAACGAGCTGCCCCGAAAGAAGATAGGCGAACAGACCTATACCGGCGCCGTCCATGATATACCTGATCAGCCTCGGGTCATATTTCTTGTTGAGGCTACTTGTGATTCCGGCCATGCGATGGGTCAGTAGCAGTGCTACCACTATCCACCCCATGTCGTTGAGCGCCATGGCCCAGTGTGAGTAGCTGAAAGCCCTCAGGTCGTACTCTGGGGAACCCGGCTCCACGCCAAGATGCTCCGAAGCTATGGTCACCATCGCGATCTCCGTGCGGGGCGCGCCAATGTCATTGACCCGCATCCAGCTGGTTGGTGCCCCTAACATCGTTATGAGCGCAACCAGGATAATGACCGGCGCTAGAGCTGGGCCAAACGCGGTGATCACGGCTGCGCGTACGCCTGCCAGTCGCCGCTGCCGCGATATGCCGAGTCGGATTGCTTCACGCCAGGCTGCCCGCAGGAATAAAGCACTCTGAAGGATCACCACTATTAACGTTATACTGCAGGCCACCCACAATCCCGGGCTTTCCATTACAGCCTTAACGTCCATAGCTGGTCCTCCTTCTTCTTCGATTCCCCCGCACCCTCTGCAACTCCGTACAGCGACTCCCGATTCGATCTAGTGACTGCTGGTCTCAACCACGCCTTGTTCCCACCCCCACTTACGCCGCAGCAGACCCACCTCTCACCTCCTCCGGCACGCTCGCGCCGTGCGGACGTTGTCCACAGAATTCCCTCCTCCGTTACACCCGCACCCCTCCTTTGCTCCGTCAGGCCGCCTGCATTGAGACTTACGCAAGAACCATGCCGCCGCACCCCCTACGTTACGCCAGCCACGACTGTAAGCATCCCCAACGCCGCACTTTCCGTTCGGCGGGACACGCTAATGCCTCGAAGACTCCTTTGAGTCGCCACCGACTTGAACCAGCCTCTCCCTAGTATCCGCCCCCGCGGCAGCCCCCCGCTTGCGGGCGGCAACCTCAGAACCACCGCTCTTCCGGCACTTCCCTCTCCGGGAACCGGCGCTCGATGACCACCTTCTGATCCGCGAAGAAGCCCCACACGTCCTTGCCCTGCCCGTGGAGATCCCCGCCCACCGGTCACCAGATTGACCACCCCGGGCGGGAGCCCTACCTCATCTATCAGCTCAAACAACCGCCGCTGGGTCATGGGGCACTGCCGGTTCGGCTTGATGATGTAGGTATCCCCCAGTGCCACCGCCCAGGGCATGAACCAGAACGGTATCATCCCCGGGAAGTTAAAGGGCGGTATCATGGCAAACACGCCCAGCGGCACCCGGATGCTGTACTCCTCTATCCGCGGGACGATCTGCTCGGAATAATCACCCATCATCAACGTGGGAATACCGCAGGCTACCTCCATCATCTCAATCAGCCGCCGCATCTCACCGTACGCTGCCCGGTATTCCTTGCCGTGCTCCAGAGTAATTACCCGGGCCAGATCCGCCTGCCTCTCCTCCAGGAGATGCTTCAGGCGGAAGAGGTAACGGCACCTCTCCACCGCAGGAGTCGCCCGCCACTCGGGAAACGCCCTCTTGGCCGCCTCGCACTCATCCACTTCTTCTTTAGTAGAAATGGCACCAGCGCAAGCACCTCGCCGGTGGCCGGGTTCCTGACCTCCTCCCACACCGACGAATGGGACTCCCCCCACTTGCCCCCAATGTAGTTGCGCAACCGTTCTACTCTTGCCTGTGCCGTGACGCTGACCTGGCTGTACATACCCGCTCTCACAGCCGCGTCGCGTCAGCAACGCGGGACCCACCGCGTGCCAACCGGTTATGCGCCCGCCGCCAGGCGGCGGCACACGCAGCCCAGCCTGTCGACGGCTTCCGCTACCTCCTGCTCCCCCACCGTCATGGGCGGGGCAATGCGGAGGACGTTCCCATACAGCCCGCCCTTGCCCACCAGCACCCCTTCCTCGCGGGCACACTCCATGAATCGGTTGGTCAGGTCGGGCGCCGGCGACCTGTCCTCCCCGACGAGCTCCACCCCTACCATCAGGCCCTTGCCCCGCACCTCGCCGATGAAGCGGTACTGCTCTGCCAGCTTCTGCAACCCCTCGAACAGCAGACTCCCCACCCTGTCCACGTGCTCCGGCACTGCCCCATCCACCAGCACCTCGAGGGTGGCAAGCGCTGCCGTCGTGCTCACCGGGTTACCGCCGAAGGTGGAGATGCTGTAATTGGTGCAGGCATCCGCCACCTCGGGCACGGCTATGGTGGCCCCGATGGGGGCACCATTGGCCAGCCCCTTGGCAAACACCATGATGTCCGGCTCCACACCCCAGTGCTCGATCCCGAACATATATTTCCCGGTGCGGCCGAAGCCGGTCTGCACCTCGTCGCAGATGAACACGCCGCCGTGCCGACGCACAATCTCCACCGCCACTCGGAAGTACTCAGGCGGCGGGGTTATAAAGCCGCCCACGCCCTGGATGGGCTCGGCGATGAAAGCGGCCACCTCGCCAGTGGTGGTAGTCCTGATCAGCTCCTCGATATCCTGGGCACACGCCACATCGCACGCGGGGTACGAAAGGCCAAAGGCACACCGATAGCAGTATGCGTTGTGGGCATGTACCACGCCGGGTAGTGGCCCCGCGGTGCGCCAGGCGGCGTTGCCGGTAAGGGTAGTGGCCAAGTGGGAGCGGCCGTGGTAGCTGTGCCGGAGTGCAATCACTTCCTGACGACCCGTGTAAAGGCAAGCGGCCATAATGGCCGTCTCTATAGCCTCCGTACCGCTGTTCGTGAAGAAACACTTCTCCAGCCTGCCCGGGGTGATCTCGGCCAGGCGGCGCGCCAGCTTCAGCATGGGCTCGTTGAGATAGCACGTGGAGGTGTGCATCATTTCCCGCACCTGCCGGCACACGGCCTCGGCGACCCGAGGATGGGCATGACCCACGCTGACAGTCAGGATGCCCCCGAAGAAATCAAGGTACTCCCGCCCGTTTGCATCCCACACCCGCGCCCCCTGGCCCTTCACCAGCACCAGAGGCTGAGAGTAATATGTCCTCACGTTGGGGAACAGGTATGTCTCTTTCCACCGGGAAACTTCGGCTGGATTGATTTGCACCACAAACCATGCCTCCTTCGATTGGCTGGAGCGGGCCACCGCCTGCGACACCCTACCCGTTCACCGCTTGTAGCAATAACCGTGCCAGCCCTTCCGAGCGCGCGGACCAAGCGCTTGGCCCGCAACAGCGGCTTCCGCAGGCTCCGCCGCAAGCGGGTGGTACTGGCCCCCGACCCTTCGTTAATGCACAAATGACTCATGCTTTCCAGAAAAGACTTGGTTCCCAGCAGGGAGAAGCGGGAGAAGCAAGAAGTATCAAAAACAGGAGGGAAGAACATGACTCTCGGTTCGGGGGGCAACCAGCTCTCGAGTGACGCAAAGGGGAGTACTACCAACCTCCGCTCTCTGACCCCGGAAGAATTCGAGAACATACTCAACGCTATCGACGACGAGGTGTACGTCACCGACGGACAGGGGTACACCATATACGCCAACCGTACGTGCGAGAGGCACTACGGCGTCCGTGTCACCGAACTCCTGGGCAAACACGTCCTAGAGTTGCAGGAACAGGGCGTGTACTGGCCCGCGGTCACACCCCTGGTCCTGCAGACGAAAAGGCCGGTCACCATCGAGCAGAACACCATGATCGGACGCAAGCTGGTCATCACAGGGGTCCCCGTTTTCGACCCTTCCGGTTCCATCAAGATGGTAGTGTGCACATCCCGCGATGTGACCGAACTCACGCGTCTGCAGCAGCAGATCCAGGCCCAGCAGCAGCTGCTCGAGCGGTACGCCGCCGAGGCGGCACAGAACAACGCCCTCGAGGGGCTGGTGTACAATAGCCCCGCCATGCGCACTGTAGTGGACCTGGCTCGCATAGCAGCCCGCGTGGACAGTACGGTCCTCATCACGGGGGAATCGGGCGTGGGCAAAGACCTGATCGCCCGGGCCATCCACTCCCTCAGCCGGCGCCGGCACCATCCCTTCGTCAAGATCAACTGCAGCGCCATTCCCGAAACGCTACTGGAATCGGAGCTGTTCGGCTACGCTCCCGGCGCCTTCACGGGTGCCAGAAGAGGAGGCAAGCCCGGGCTGCTGGCCGCGGCCGACAAGGGCACCCTGTTTCTGGACGAGATCGGCGACTTGTCCCTGTCCCTGCAGCCCAAGCTCCTGCAGGCGATCGAGGAGAAACGCTTTTTCCCCGTGGGGAGCAGCAACCAGAAACAAGCGGACGTCAGGATCATAGCCGCCACCAACCAGAACCTGGAGCAACTCATCCGGGAGGGCCGCTTCCGCCAAGACCTCTTCTACCGGCTCAACGCTCTGACCATCTGGATCCCACCCCTACGCCAGCGGCGGGAGGACATTCTCCCCCTCCTGTACCATTTCCTGCACAAGTGCAACGAGGAGTTCGGCTTGCGGCGCCAACTCTCCCCGACGGTGGTGAAGTGCCTGCTGGCCTACAGCTGGCCCGGGAACGTACGCGAACTGCGCAACCTTATAGAACGGCTCGTGCTCACCGCCCGCACGGACCTGATCGAAGAAGACGATCTCCCAGAAAACGTCCGGACTTCCGTTCGCACGACCGATATCACCCGTCAGGACTCGATCACACTGAAGCAGGCCAAGGCCCTTCTGGAAGCAGAGATGATCCGCGAGGCCTACGCTATCTTCAAGAGCAGTTACAAAGTGGCACGTGCCCTGGGAATCAGCCAGAGCTCGGCCATCCGGAAGATCAGGAAGTACGTGTTCCAGGATGCGAGCGATGCGGCCACTCGGCCTGATGGTTGCTCGCACCGCTGCCCTCCCCTGCCTCCCCCACCCCGGCAAGGGGGCGGAGCAATGGAGGCATCGTGTACTGATCCCCATGAACTCGACACCCTGGCAAAAAGGAGATAGTGTGATAGGGGGAGGTTATAAGATGGAACGGCGCAAGTTCACAGCCCAGTTCAAGGCCAGGGTGGTCCTGGA
>DFNJ01000033.1 GCA_002376005.1 Firmicutes bacterium UBA3570 | reverse complement strand
ACCATCCCCGCTACCGCCATCCCTACTACCGCCAATAAACTCCGATCAAGATTCCTCCTCGCATTCACTAAACCTAAACCAAAAAACACTCTCATGGAATGAGACCTCCAGGCAATTTCACGACTTCGCTTTCGACACACTGGCGGATCCCACCTGCCGCGGATCCCAGGTGCCCAGCTGGTGGCACATTTACCGCAATTTATTACTACAAACGACGGCGAGCCATCCACTAGCGGCCCGCGGCCAGGGCTAATCGGCAGGCCCCCCTACCGGCTGCCCTGCGCGGGGGCCAGCATCCGGCGTGCCCCGGGTCCTTGGTCGAGCAGTAAGCAGTGCTGAAAAAGAGCCGCTCGAAAGCGACTCCCTCCTTGCCTTTCACCAGCGAAGAGCTTCTGCCCTGGCGTCACCAGGACACCCTTGGCGATGGAACCCCTCAGGGTTCATGGTCGCATCAGGTCTACGCTGCTACCTCATCATCCATTCCGGCAGGTAGTAGTTGGGGGCTTCCTTGGTTATCTGTACGTCGTGGGGATGGCTCTCCCGCCAACCTCCCCCGGTGATACGCACGAATCGCGTCTTGGTCCGCAGTTCCTCCAGGTTCCGTACGCCGCAATAACCCATGCCGGCCCGGAGACCACCCACCAGCTGATATACGGTTTCTGACAGGGGCCCCCGATAGGGCACGCGTCCTTCGATGCCCTCGGGAACCATCTTGGTTCCCTCCTGCAGATAGCGATCGCTGGTCTCGCTGCTCAGCGATCCCAAAGATCCCATGCCTCGGTAAACCTTGAAGGAGCGCCCCTGGTATATCTCCAGCTCACCCGGGCTCTCTTCAGTTCCGGCGAACAGGCTGCCGATCATCACCGCAGCCGCGCCAGCAGCCAGAGCCTTGACGATGTCTCCCGACCAGCGTATGCCGCCATCAGCAATCACCGTGACCCCGTGACGGGCCGCCTCTTCCGCACAATCCAGGATGGCGGTCAGCTGCGGGACCCCTATCCCGGCCACCACCCTGGTGGTGCAAATGGAGCCAGGCCCCACTCCTACCTTGACTACGTCAGCACCCGCCTCGATGAGGGCCCGCGTACCTTCCGCCGTGGCCACGTTACCGGCAATGATGGCCACTTTCGGAAACCTTTTCTTGAGCTCTCGCACCGTATCCAGCACCGCCCGCGAATGGCCGTGTGCGGTATCTACTACCAGCGCATCCACCCCTGCCGACACCAGCGCGGCGCCCCGGCGCAGGGCTGACTCCCCCACTCCCACCGCCGCAGCTGCCAGCAACCGACCGCGTTCGTCCTTGGCAGAATGTGGATGTTTCCTGGCTTTTTCTATGTCCTTGATGGTGATCAGACCGCACAGACGGAACTCCTCGTCCACCAGGGGCAGCTTCTCCACTTTGTGACGCCCGAGGACGGTTTTGGCTTCTTCCAGAGTCGTCCCCACCGCAGCAGTGATGAGCTTATCCTTGGTCATGACCTCGTGAATGGGGCGGTCGAAATCCTCCTCGAAGCGTATGTCCCGGTTGGTTATGATACCCACCAGCTTTCCGTCCTCGTCCACGATGGGCACGCCGGATATGTGGTACCGGTTCATCATGTCCACGGCATCCTGTACCTTATGCTGCGGGGACAAATAGAAGGGGTCCCATATCACTCCATGCTCCGAGCGCTTCACCCGGTCGACCTCTGCTGCCTGCCGTTCCACCGGCATATTGCGATGGATGACCCCCAGCCCACCTTCGCGAGCCATGGCAATGGCCATGCGAGCCTCGGTAACCGTATCCATGGCCGCCGAAATGAGGGGTATGTTGAGCTGGAGGTTATCTGCCAGCCTGGTGCGTACGTCCACCTGGTGCGGCAGAACGTCGGAAGCAGCGGGTATCAGCAGGACGTCATCGAAGCTCAGACCCTCTTTGACCACCCGATCACTGGACGACATGCGAACCTCCCTCCTCTGAACTCAAAGGCATTTAGTTTGCAAGAGTATACCACAGCCGCCGCCCTCCTTCAATCCAGCCGTTGCTCACGAGGGTCTGCGCCGATCCTCACCTGCAGGCCCCAGAAAGCCGTTCCTTCTGGCCCCCGTCCGGGTGACAACGCGGGCTTTCGAGGCAACCCGACGCAACCGTCCCATCACGTGACGCGCCGCTGTGCGAGCCGTCCGGCTACTCACACAGCCACCTGGGCCACGCTCGCTCCAGGCGAAGTCAGCATCAGAGGGTGAATACCATCAGCCCCCGCCACCAAGCGGCAGCAAAATCCCACACTACCAGCACTTTGCCCGTGAGGTCACCGGGATTGCAGATGAACTCGATCGGCTTTGCGGGCCCCCTGCATGGGCAACGGCCACGTTACAAACTCATGGCCACCTCAGGAAGACCTGAAGGCGCCGCCTGCCAAACTGGCAGGAGGCACCAGAGCCGGGGTGGACAACCTGCTCGTCTTGGCCGAGACAGCCACGACACATGGCGCGCGGGTACCCGGATACAGGTATATCCTGCCCGCGGTCCCACCAACAGCCTCCCCCGCCAGCGGCGAAGGGCCCAGGGGATTGTGGCTGCAAGCCAGCCAGTTCCTCCACTCCGGGGCCCTCGGTCCGTCAGGTGTGGAGAGAAAGCTCTGTCGCCGTCCGCCTCCCCAGTGTTACCGTCCTTTGCCGTCACCCGCCCGTCCTGGTGGCCGGGCGCCGGGGGACAGCCGGCGCCACATCCGCCCCTCCCCGGGAGCTCATGAGCTGCTTAGGGGGCGGGCGGGGACTCCGCCCACCCGCGATCCCGGCTTCACATCTCCGGCCACCAGAGAACAGGCTCCCACCACCGCACCGTCCCCGATCCTGACGCCGGGGAGCACCACGGTGTTGGCCCCTAAGAGCACTTCCTTACCAATCTCCACCTTCCCCACCCGCCATTCCTTCACCAGGAACTCGTGGGTCAGCACGGTGACGTTATACCCGATGACGCTTCGGTCGCCAATGCTGATGAGCTGGGGGAAGAAGATATCGAACATGGCGCCCAGCCCTATGGAAACCCCCTTCCCCACCTTCATGCCCGTCGTACGGTACAGCCAGTTCTTCAGACCCAGGAAGGGACAATACTTGAGCAGCGAAAAGAGCACCACGTGCCAGGCGCTGCGCAGGGGATTGGCGATCTTCCACCACTGCGCCATGGAATTGCCCGTGGACACAGGGACGGATCGAACTCGCCTCATGTCGGCCCTTCCTCCCACCCTAAGTTCGGCGATGCCTCCACGTCCCAGGACGACGTCTTCCCGAGGCGCCACATGTAGTACCCCAGGCTGGCCACCATCGCCGCATTGTCCGTGCACAGGGCTACAGGCGGCAGATAGAGTGAAATCCCCTCGCGGGTACAGCGTTCACGTAGCAGGGCACGCAAGCGGCGATTGGCGGTCACTCCTCCCGCGCCGGCTAGTCGCGGGGTTCCGGTGAGACGACAGGCAGCAATGGCCTTTTCCACCAGCACCTCCACCACCGCTTCCTGGAAGGAAGCGGCAACGTCGGCCAGGGACGCTCCCCCTTCTCTGGTCCATTGGGAGAGAAAACGGGCTGCAGCCGTCTTGAGGCCGCTGAAGCTGAAATCAAGGCTGCCGGGCTCCAGCTTGGCGCGGGGAAAGGAGATCGCCCGCCGATTTCCCCCCGCGGACAGGCGGTCTATGGCCGGACCCGCCGGATAGTCCAATCCCATGAGGCGGCCCACCTTGTCCAAGGCTTCCCCCGCCGCGTCATCGCGCGTTCGGCCCAGTATTTCCCACCTGCCGTGGTCGATGACCCTCACCAGGTCGGTGTGCCCTCCCGACACCACCAGACAGACGAAGGGAAACTCCGGCGGGTCCTCAACGAGGAAGTTGGCATATACGTGCGCCAGCAGGTGGTGAACGGCCACCAGAGGCAAACCCCGTCCATAAGCCAAGCTCTTGCCGAAACAGAGGCCGACCAACAGCGATCCCACCAGCCCTGGACCCCGGGTGACCGCCACCTGGTCCACCTGGTCCAGGCTCACCCCTGCCTCGGCCAGGGCGGCCTCAACCACGCCGACGATGGACTCCAGATGAGCCCGGGAGGCAACCTCCGGTACCACGCCCCCGAAGCGAACGTGTAACGGCACCTGAGAAGCCACGACGTTGGAGAGGACCACTCGTCCTTCCCGAACCACGGCAGCCGCCGTTTCATCACAGCTGGTCTCTATTCCCAAAGTGTGAATGGCCATCGCCCGATGCCCTGCCTCTGGTCGTCACCCCCGAGGGTTTTCACCATCACTATCGCATCGTCTCCAGTATCGGTGTAGTAGCCCTTGCGCACTCCACGGGCTTCAAACCCCTGCCCCTCGTACAAGCGCTGGGCGGCCACATTGGATCTCCGCACCTCGAGGGTCACACTCCGAGCCCCGAAGTCCCTGGCCCGGTCCAACAGCTCCTGCAAAAGACGCTTGCCGATCCCCCTTCGCCGGCACTCGGGATCCACCGCGATATTGGTGATATGCGCCTCATCGCCAATGACCCACATTCCCCCGTACCCCACCACGCGATCATCCATCTGGGCGATGATGTAGTACGCGTATCGGTTGCGCGTCAGCTCCGACACAAATGCCTTGCGCGACCAGGGGGTGGGAAAGGACCGGGTCTCAATTTGCAACACCTGATCCAGGTCCCCCAGACGCATCTCCCGCAGATAAACTTCAGGGCGCGCGTAGCTCGCCTGCGGGCCCTCGCGCGTGCCTTCCATCCTTCTTCCTCATCTCCGCCTTGGGGCGCCTGAGGTACTGGACGGAGAGGTCCAGTAGCTGTCCGGGCACCCCCTCCAGCAACCTGCAGCGACCGATCCACCCCACCACTACCGGGTCGGGGTGTCGCCAGAGGACCACCCATCCTGCCTGGCGGTGCAGGGAGGTCATCTCCCGCTCCACCAAATGAGCCCCCTCGCCCACGAAGAGGATGGGAGCGAGGGGCAGGTCATCCAGCCACTCCCCCAGGGGACGAACGGCAGGTGGCTGACGGCACGCCAGCGCGGCCCCCTGCACCCGGTAGAGCGCGCAGTAAACCATGCCGCCCCGGGCATCGCGCACCGGCGCCACCAGACCCGCCGGAAGGTTCGCGCTCCGGGCCAGAGCTTCCAGCGCCCCCACCCCGTACACGGGCACCCCCCATCCCATGGCCAAGCCCTTGGCGGTGGCCACCGCGATGCGCACCCCGGTGAAGGAACCCGGGCCAGTCACCACGGCAATGGCTCGCACCCTCGCCGACTCCACTCCCGCCAGCTGGAGCAGCTGATCCACAGCGGGAAGGAGCAGCCGCCCGCCTCCTTCCGGCCGTCTCACCGTCAGGGCCCCAAGTACCTGATCATCCACCAGACTCAAGCTCATGTGGGGTCCGGAGGTGTCAATGGCGAGCACCAGCAAATCTCCTTCAACCTCCGCCGGAGCACCTCGCGCTGATCCGCTCCGTGCCCACCTATGATGATCCAGCGGTCCTGGCTCGCTCCCTCCACCCAGTCCAGCCTCACCGTGAGAGCCTGGGGAGGGAGCATCTCTTGCGCCCTCTCCGGCCACTCCACCAGCGTCACTGCATCCTCGGGCCACATCAGCTCCGTAAAGCCCAGGCCTTCCAGCTCCCGCACGTCCCGCACCCGGTAGAGATCGACGTGGTAGATCTTCAGCCGCCCCTGATACTCGTTAACCATGGTGAAGCTGGGGCTCGTCACGTACCCCGCGAATCCCAGCCCCCGCACAATCCCCCTCGCCATACACGTCTTGCCGACCCCCAGAGGGCCGTGCAAGGCCACCACGTCTCCTGCCTGCAAGACCTCCGCCAGACGCTCCCCAATGGCCTCGGTATCTCGGGCACTCCTGCTGCGAAGTATGATCTGCCAGGTAGAGCTTTCCGCGTACATGATCAGAGCCCTCGCGGGGAATTATGGCAAGCTGGAGGGGAGGTACCGCTCATGGAAAACAGACCAGACCGCGACCGGCTGCTGCTGTGGGCACAGATTGCCGATATCAAGACCAACCAGTATTGCTCCATGCTTGCCCTTGTGTCCCTCATCGACGTGCTGGTGAACAAAGGCATCATCACTCCGGAGGAACTGGCCCGCGCCAGCGCCGGTGAGATCCAAGGGGCGGAACTCGAGCCTCATCCCACCAACCGTTCATAGGTTTCCCGCAGTTTCTTGAAGTCCTCCCACACCGGCCTTTTCTTCCTCTCGTCCCGCAACAACGCGGCCGGATGATAGGTGGGAAGGTACAGCACGCCGTCGCGTTCCGACCACTGCCCGCGCACCCTGGTGATACGGGCCCGGGGATCGATGAGGGTCTGGGTGGCTAACGCGCCCAGGCAGACCACGATGCGGGGGCGTATCAGCCGGATCTTTGCCCGCAGAAAGGGGAGGCAGGCTTCCACCTCCGGCGCCTGCGGCAAACGGTTGAAGGGGGGACGACACATGACCACATTGGTGATGTAAACTTCCGATCTTCGGAACCCGGCGGCAGTCAGTATCCTGTCCAGCAGTTGGCCGGCGGGCCCTACGAAGGGCCGGCCCTGAGCATCCTCTGCCGCCCCCGGACCCTCGCCGACCATCATCACGACGGCATCAGGCGGCCCTTCGCCAAACACCACGTTCCGGCATCCTCTCCGCAGCCCGCAGCGGCTGCATTGACGAGCGCGTCTTTCCAGCTCACCGAGGCTCCTCACCTGCCCCAGGTACTCGCTCTCGTCCGGTGCTTCCTGGCGGAAGAAGTCAAATTGCGGCTGCCATAGCTGATCCCGATCCATCTCCGTGCCGAGCGCGGGGGCGAGGACATACCTCCCCCGCCCATCAGCTCTTCACCTCCTCACCGGGTCCTGCCTCGTCAGAGGGCTGGGACTGCCAGCCTTCCGTCTGGGCCCGCAGTCTTAGCCGCTCTTCGTGCTCGCTGATCAGCCGGGGGTATTCTCTCATCAGGCGCATGTTGTCCCGCAGCACTTGCCGATAGGCTGAGGCCCATCCCTCTCCCAGTTTGGCCAGAGCGGCATGCGCTCGCCTGCCGATGGCAGCTGCCGCCTCGCAACCCGGCTCGCAGGGGACAAAAGCGGAGGCAAAATACGCCCAGGCTTCGAACTCTGGGGACAATTCGACCAGCTGTTGGGAGGCCCGCACCTCCGCCCCAATTGCTCCCTCCACGTCCGCGATGTACCGTTGCACGCAGCAGCTGGGGTAACCGAGGATCTTACCCGACTCCCGCAGGAACTCGGCATCCATCTGCTCGGGGAATATGAGCCGCTCCGCCGCCATGCCAGCGCGGTATTCCCGCCAGGCCCTGGTACGCAACCGTCGCCGGATCGCCACCAGGTCGGATATTCGCTCGCCCACCTCTGGATCTCGATACACGTACATCTCCCGTATGGTCGGGCGGATGGCCGTCTCGTAGCAGTCCAGCCCCAGACGCAACAGCCAACCGCGCAGCGCGGTGTAGGGAGGAAATTCGCGCAACCTGCGGTCGAACACCTCGGTGAGCACGTGATGCTTGAAGGTCAGGGGATCCCCCGCCGCAAAGCGCAGCACCCTGTCGCGTACCCGCCCCATCAGTCCCACCGACCCTTCCATCCGCTTGCGGAAATCCTGATCCACTTCGCGACCCAGTACTTCGGCCTCGGGCAGATCGCGGGGGATGGTGGCCAGAGCGCACTCCCGAACTCCCAGGGCTACCAGCAGTAAATCCTCGGTCTTCACCCGGAGGGTAATTGCCGGTTCCCGAGCCAGTTCCTCGGCCAGCTGGACCGTTGTTTGCCCCACCGGCTGCACGGCTCACACCTCAAGAGCTACACCTTCTACCCCCGACAGCTGAATCCTGCCCCCTCCCGTTCCCGCTCGCCGCCCAGGTAATCCCTCACCATCTTCAGGGCACAATAACGACCGCACATGCTGCACTCGGATCCTGCCCTCACTTCACTGCGTTCTGCCAGCAGGGTGCGGGCACGTTCCGGATCGAGAGCCAAAGAGACCTGCTGATCCCAATCCAGCGCAGCACGAGCCCGGGCCATCCTGAGGTCGCGCTGCCAGGCCGAAGTTCGCCTCCGCGCCAGGTCGGCAGCATGGGCGGCCACCCGGGCGGCCATCACCCCTTCGTAGACGTCGTGTAGCGTGGGGAGACCCAGGTGCTCGGCTGGCGTGACGTAGCACAGAAAATCCGCCCCCGCCATGGCGGCCACCGCACCACCGATGGCGGTGGCGATGTGATCGAAGCCGAGGGCACTATCAGTAACCAGGGGACCGAGTACGTAGAAGGGGGCGCCGCGGCACGTGCTCTTTTGCACCGCCACCTGCGCGGCCACCTGATCCAGGGGAACGTGACCAGGACCCTCAACCATGACCTGTACCCCGTACTCCCAGGCCCGCGCCACCAGCTCGCCCAAGACCACCAGCTCCTGCATCTGGGGAACGTCCCCCGCATCGGCCAGACAGCCGGGGCGCATACCATCGCCCAGGCTGAGGATGAGATCGTAGCGACGCGCCACCTCCAGTAGCCGGTCGTAATGCTCGTATAGCGGGTTTTCTCGCTCATTGTGCAGCATCCAGGCCACCAGGAACGCCCCGCCGCGGGACACCACACTGGCGACCCTTCCCACACGCCGCAGCGCCTCCAGGGCACGGGAAGTGAGGCCGCAGTGCACGGTGACGAAAGCCACGCCCGATGCGGCATGGTCCTCGATGCAACGGAACAGGTCCTCTATCGTCATCTTGACCACCGCTCCCCGATTAGCGATGGCTCGCATGGCCGCCTCGTACACCGGTACCGTACCCACCGGAACGCTGCTTGCTTCCAGAATTCGGCGCCGGGCCTCGGCCACCAGCTCCACCGGGCCCGTGCTCAGGTCCATTACCGTATCGGCTCCCGCTCGCTCCGCCACCCGGAGCTTCTCCAGCTCTTGCTGGATATCGGGTCGGCTGCTGGATATGCCCAGGTTGGCGTTCACCTTCACCCGCAGTCGCTCTCCAATGCCCACCGGATTGCCCCCGGGCTTCTTCCCCGCCAGGACGACGGCCTTCCCATCGGCCACCAGCTGCGCCAATTCCTCGGGGGCCAGCCCTTCCTGCTCGGCTACGGCTCGCACCGCCTCGGTAACCATGCCTTCCCGAGCCAGCGAGATTTGCGTCTCCAAGACCAATGCCACCTCCCGACTGAACTCCACACGCTGGCTCCGTCCGCCAGGAATTGTCACGCAAATCGCTCCAGTGCTCTGAGGGAGCATCAGCAAGCTGGTGAAAGCGGCATCACCGCTCCTCTCCCTCGCACACTATCTTACCACAAGCCGCTACCGCTGGGTGTTAATGGCCCCTTGGCCGGTGAGCGACGTGGAAAGATCAGCTATCTCGTCCAAGTGCGGGAAAGTAAGGGTGCCGTTCCCCCCGCCACTTGTCCGGACATGCTCGACTGCCTTCGGAGGGGCACCTCCGAGAAAACTCACCCTCGGTGCTGGGGCGCAGGCTTTGACCTCGGCGGGCGGGAAGAAAGGACCCGAAAAATCTGGCCAGTGCCCGCACCGACCATGCCATGTACAGGATCAGGCCGCAAGCCCGGTCCCTGGCCACGGCAACCAGGCGGGGTTTCTTGAGCCGGCTGCTAATAGCTTTGGTCGACGGCAGAACCACCCATCGGGTTGCGGACATCAAATAACGCGCACGCAAAAGTTCCGCTTACGGCTGGCGGCGAGACTTGACCGGTGGCGGGCCATGCCGGCAGGCTAGCTTGCGGGCAGAGCGGATGGGCCCGTGGCCATGGGGAAAGCCGCGAGGGCAAAATGGCGGGGCCCCCGTGGGGCCCCGCCAACAGGCACCTCACTGCTCGATGATCTCCACGTTTGCTCGCGGTACAATAACTTCCCGACCATCCTCGAGGCGTGCCCGGAGAATCCGCACCTTGGCCTCAGTCTCGATGACCTTGAGATCCGGAGGCAGCTCCACCACGGTGGCCAGGAGACCGAAGTACGGTTGCCGGATGATCCGTATCGGCATCCCGGGCACCAGACCTTCACTGACCTCCGCTCCGGAGCTGTCTGCCCCTCCAAAATCGCCGGGCACGATAACCTCGGGACGCAGCACACCCGCCCTGATCTGGGTGGCACCGTTGATGGAGGCAAAATGTCCTTCCAGATCCTTCAGCAAAGCGAACGTTCGGTCCGCCATCCGGATACGGCCGAAGCCTTCAGTAATGATTAACGTGACGTTGATATCCTCCTGGCCGGTGATGGCGACCCCGATGTCGTAACCGAGAAATTCCACCAGATCCCGGTCTATTATGCCGCCGCAAACCACCCCGGCTACGCCCAGCTCGTCGGCCTTGCGCAGGGCGGCAGCGGTCACCAACGAACCACCCACCACCACTTTTCCTCTGCACGAAGCGTCCAGCTCCGCAGCGTCCAAGACGTCATCGGGACTGTCGGCTCGCAGGTCGATGACGCCCTGCGCCTCGCCGCCCACGCCGAATATGCCCTGGATCAAGGCCCCCGTGGTCTCCACCACCACTCCTTCCTCGGCAAGTACTTCCTTCACGGTGCCACGAATATAAGCATCGACTTCCACCGGGACCGGTGGTCGCCGGATCGTCACCTGACCGGTGACGGGGGAAATGTGTTCAATGGTGCCATCGCAGGGCGCCTTGCACTGGTACTTGAACAGCCCGAAGAAGGCGCGATACTCGGCTATCACCTCGTCTTCGCGCACCTGATCCCCCACGTGCTTGGTCATGTACTCCTCCACGTCCTCGGGATCAACCGATAGGCGGTGGGCAACGTTGATGGTTTCCGGGTCCCCGGGGAGGTGCGCTCTGGCCACCACCGTGTCGGGCGCTACCTGTTGGCCCTCTTCCACCAGCACTTCTCCTCTGATGGGCAGCCGCCTGACTTTCCTTATGGTGGTACGTGCCGTTACTTTGAGTCCCGGCGTATATGCGTGTGCCACGGCGTCATGCCCCCCTCTGCTGCATGCGCTTGAATTTCTCCACCAGCGCTTCCGGATAGACATCCAGCGCCTGGATCCATTCCAACAGTTTGGCGGAGCGCTCCGCAGGACTCTCGGGCAGGGTCAGAGGACGCCCGCGAGCATCGATGATTATCCCCACCACTCCCCCCTGGACCTCTCTCTTGACCACATGGCCCGGGCCGCGCCCGCAATCGAACCGGCGGGTGGGGTGAATCTCCACCTGGGCGACCTCGCCCTCACCCAGCGGGAGGCGCCTCATGCAACCGTAGGGCACTTCCTCCGTCAGCCGCCGCCCGTCCGGCAGCTCCACCTCCACCGTCACACACCGGTCCCCTTCCTTGCCCTGCCCGGCGGGAGCAATGCAGGTGCCGAGCCGTATCAGGCAGTCCCGATCGAACACCTGGATGGATGCTTGCGGATGCACCTTGGAGAGAACGCCCAGCTGTGGCATCATGAAGATGCTGTCCACCGCCAGCATGGTCACGCCCTCGGGCTGGAAGGCGTCAATTAGCATCATGGCCGCCTGCACGCGGCGAGGTGCATGCGACAGAACGCCCCCCGATCCCACCAGCATTCCCAGCTCCATCATGTTGATGTAAGTCTCACCGGAACCAGTCTGCTCGAAGGTATCCGCGATGGTGCGCTCCCGCTGCACGCCGCGCAACCCCACGGCAAGACTCTTATGGTGCTCGAATGCCAGACGCAGCGCCTCCCGGGCCAGTGCCTGTTCGATCACCAGCTCCTCCAGCGTCTGGGGTATGGTAGTGGGTCGAATCATCTTGTTGCGAATCCGGTTTCGCAGATCGGCCTCGTCGATCTCGAAGGGAATCCAGCGCATGATGTTCTCAAGGCCAGCCTCCAGCAGCACGTTGCATATGCTATAGGACATGCCCAGATTGGCACTCACGGTGCGGTTGAAGTACTCACCGAACACCGAGAACACGTCGGTGGTGGCTCCGCCAATGTCCACCCCGATGACGCTGATGTCGAAGGCCTTGGCGGTCTGCTGCATCATCAGGCCCACTGCCCCCGGCGTAGGCATGATGGGAACGGGGGTCCACGACATCAGTTTGTTGTACCCGGGAGCCTGCGCCATCACGTGCTCCATGAACAGTTCGTGGATTTCCTCGCGCGCCGGCCCAAGGACTTCCTGTTCCAGCACCGGCCTGATGTTGTCCACGATGCGAAGATCGGTTTTTTCACCCAAGATACCTTGAATGTGCTTTCTGGCCTCTCGATTGCCAGCGTATATGATGGGCAGCCTGAACCCTATGCCCAGTCGCGGCTTGGGCTCGGCTGCAGCTATCAGCTCGCCGATCTCCACCACGTGAGTGATAGTGCCTCCGTCAATACCCCCTGAAAGCAGGATCATGTCGGGCCTGAGGTTGCGAATCCGCTGGATCTTCTCATGCGGCCTGCGGCCGTCGTCCACCGCGATGACGTCCATGACTATGGCCCCCGCGCCCAGCGCCGCCCGCTGTGCGCTCTCTGCCGTCATGGTCTTTACCACGCCAGCCACCATCATCTGCAGGCCGCCGCCAGCGCTGGAGGTGGAGAGGAAAAGATCAACTCCGCTGCCGTCCTCGCGTTGAGGAGTGATCACCCCTTTGTCGTCCAGCAGCACCCGGCCGGTGAGCTCTTCCACCTCCCGGATGGCGTTCCGCGCCCCCATGGTTACATCCTCAAAGGGGGCCTCGACGGTAGTCGGCGCTTCCCCGCGCACGATGAGGCGGTACTCGTCACCCCGCTTCTCAATGAGTATCGCCTTCGTGGTGGTGCTGCCGCAGTCGGTGGCCAGGATGGAACGAATCTCCTCGGGGCGAGGAACCTTCGCCTGCTCAGAGTGTGTCACACCGATACCTCCTCTCCCAAAAGCACTTCCGCCTCTTGGTCAGGCCTCAGATCTAGCGAGTTCGCTTTCGCCTTCTTTCTCTGTCCTCTTCCTCCGCCAATTCTTCGAGTCGCCGAATCAGGCGATCTACGTTCTCGCGATCTTCCATCAAGTAAGCATACTCTTCCACGTTGGCTATGAACACTCCCACTATGGGCGAGAAGAAGTGCACAGCCTGGCTCGCGATGAACGTGAGCGGCTTGTTCATCTCCAGGAACAGCACAGCCGGGGTGATCAGCCCATATTGCTTGATCCGTTGCGCTATCCGCTCCAGTATTTCGTCCCGCCGCTGCGGGCTCAACGGTTCCCACCTGTCGGGCGAAGTGCTCACCGTCATCCCCCCATCACGGTGGCAGTCTTCCCCAGTCACCGCGCCCATATACCGGACTCAGAAGATCTCCACGTTGGCCCTGGGCACCAGGATCTCCTCGCCACCCTCCAGCCGCACTCTCACCACCGGTACCTTGGCTTCGGTCTGCACCACCTGGGGCTCACGCGGGATCTCGATGATCTCACCCAGCATTCCGAAGTAGGGCTCGTTGATGACCCGCACCCGCTGCCCCACCTGCAGGTCTTCGTCCGCCAGCTCCTCCCCGGCCAGCTCCCCCTCATACTCCGGGAAGGTGACTATGATCTCTGGACGGATGGCACCGGCACGGATCTGGGTGGCCCCGTTGATGGACGCCCACTTGCCTTCCAGCGCCTTCAGGGCCTCAAACACCGAGGTGCGCATGGTCAGGTGACCGAAGCCTTCTATGAGGATGAGGGTGAGGTCGATCTCTTCCTGACCCGTGATGCCCACCCCCAGCTTGACCCCCAAGGATTTGACGATGTTGAGGTAGCTGGCGGTGGCCGCCACCACTCCTCTCACGCCCACCTGCAGGGCCTTCTGCAGGGCTTCGTTGGTGACCAGCGATCCGCCCACCACCACTTTGCCGGCGCAGCTGTCGTCGATCTTGTCCTCGGTGAGCACTTCGTCGGGAGAATCCACCACTACCTTGATCTCCCCGTGCGCCTCGCGCCCCACCCCGAAGATCCCGGTCAGGCGGACGCCCGGCGTCTCAATTACCGCGCCCCGCCGGGGCAAGACCTCCTTCACCACGCCGTCGATGTACGCGTTGACCACCACCTCCTTGAAAGGCCTGGCGATGGTCACGTATCCCGTCTTTTCATCCACGTCGGCAATGATCCCCGAGATGGGCGCGCGGACCGTCTTGGTGAAAAACGCGGACGTCTCCCCCTTCTTCGCGAAGATCTGGCCTCGCTTCACTTCCTGCCCCACGCCGCGCAACAGGTACTTGGGTACGTCCTTGGGCCTGCAGCCCAGCTCGAAGGCCACGTCCACGCTCACCGGGGGTTCTTCTTTGCCGAATTCCTCCCGTATCACGATACGGCCTGATTTGCTGGAGATATCCTCGATGATGCCGTCGGTGGGCGACTCCAGCTCCTTTCGGCCGTACAGTCCCGCCTTGGCTCGGGCAATGACCTCCTTGGTCTTGACGTGATCGCCCACCTGCTTGAGCATGGCATCGGGAAGATCCTCGGGCTCGATACCCAACAGCCGGGCCGCCGGCACCACCCAGGGAATGCCCGGTTTCAGGGTGATGCGAGCAATGGGAGTGTCGGGCTTGACCCGGTCCCCCTCCTTGACCAGTACCTCACCGGGCAGGGGTAGCTTGCGGGTCTTCCTGATGAGCGTCAGCTTATACTTACCGTCGGAAGAGACGAGAGAGGAACCCACCTTTCTTCTCACCCTCCTTTCGCTTCACCGTCACCTCTATCGGATGTTCCTCCTGATACTCCTTAATCTTTTCCATGGGATACACATCGAGAGCGCTGTACCACTGCTCCAGCCGCTGAATCCTCTCCTGCGGGTCCTCGGGTAACCGGAGGGGACGCCCACGGCAGTCAATGATCACTCCCACCAGACCGCCCTGTACCTGCGCCACCAGCTGCCGGTTCCTGCCGGCACCCACGTCCAGACCTCCCAGCGGCTGTATCGTGGCCCGCGCGGTCTGCCCCACGGCCAGGGGAACACGCACCAGCTGTCCGCATTGGACCTTCATCTCCACCGTCTCCCCGTCCGGCATCTCCAGCTTCACGTCCAGAGCCTGCCGTCCGGGACGCATCTCGCCCACCGGCGCGATGCAGGTACCAAGGCGAACCAGGCAGTCCTTGTCGAAGACCTCGGCGGAGATCTCCGGATGGGTGGTCGACAAAACCCCCAGGTGGGGCATCATGAAGATGCTGTCCACGGCCAGCTCGGTGATTCCCTCCGGCTCGAATGCGTCAATCAGCATGGCCGCCGCCTGTTCCCGTCGCGGCGCATGCGACAGCACGCCCCCTGAACCAACCAGCATGTTCAGCTCCATCATCTTGACGATTTCCTCGCCCGTCACTCGATGGTGCTGCTGCTGGCTGCGCCAGGCCACCGAGAGCTTCTCCTTCTCCACCTTGCGGGCCAGCGACTTGTGGTGAGCAAAGGACAGCCGCAAGGCCTCGCGGGCGATGGCCTGCTCCAGGATCAGGTGCTTCATGGTCTGGGGAATGGTGGTGGGACGTATCATCTTGTTGGCGATCCAGTTGGCCAGACGCTCCTCATCCACCCCGAAGGGCACCCACCGGAGGATCCGCTCGAAACCAGCTTCCTCCAGGACGTTGCAAATGCTGTAGGACATGCCCAGATTGGCGCTGACCGTACGGGTGAAGGCACCGTTGAAACTGGAGAAGACGTCGGTGGTGGCACCGCCAATGTCGACGCCGATGATGTTGGCGTCATATTCCTCCGCCATCACCTGGATGATGCGTCCCACGGCACCGGGGGTTGGCATGATGGTGACATCCACCCATTCCATCAACTCCGCGTACCCGGGTGCCTGGGCCATCACGTGATTCATGAACAGCTCGTGGATCGCCTCCCGGGCGGGACCCAGGTTCTCTACATCGTGCCGCGGCCGCAGGTTCTCCACCAGGTGGACGTCCAGCTCCCCGCCAGCGATGGACTCCACGATGTCCTGAGCATCCTTGTTGCCCGCGTAAACCAAGGGCAGCTTGTAGGTGGCGCCGAACCGGGGCTGGGGATTGGCCTGCACGATGGTCTCGGCAATGGCCGCGATGTACGCCACCGATCCCCCGTCCACCCCTCCGGACATCAGGATGATATCCGGCCGCAGCTCGGTTATCCTGGTTATCTGCTCCGACGTGGACCGCCCGTCGTCCACGGCGATGACGTCAAGCACCACTGCCCCCGCTCCCAGGGCGGCGCGGTGGGCGGACGTGGCACTGATGTTGGAGACCAGCCCGGCCACCATCATCTGCAGGCCACCACCGGCGCTGGAGGTGGAGACGTAATAGTCCACTCCCTCGCCGTTAGTGCGCGGCCTGATGAGCAAGCCCCCCTCATCGAGGAAGCGGCGATCCAGCACCTCCTCCAGGCGGCGAATAGCCTTGCGCACCCCGATCATGACGTTCTCCC
Organism: Firmicutes bacterium UBA3570; assembly: GCA_002376005.1. Classification (GTDB taxonomy): domain Bacteria; phylum Bacillota; class Sulfobacillia; order UBA3561; family UBA3561; genus UBA3561. The sequence continues at coordinate 74,731 of DFNJ01000033.1, read as the reverse complement.
ATGGGGCCTCCACGGTGGTGGGCATCTCGCCGCGACCCACCAAGCGGTATTCCCCATCCTTCCACTCGATGAGGATGGCTTTGGTGGTGGTGCTGCCCACGTCGGTGGCCAGGATTGTTCTAACGTCAGCCCTATCTCCCAATCTATCCCCCTCCTTCGTAGCTGCAGTGCCCGTACCCGGCACCATCCGGCGAATGGACGATACACGAGCCGGTCACTTTCACAGCATTTCGAACTGACCCCAGTGGCCACGAAGTTGCGAAAATGAAGGATTTCGAGATAAATCGCCCTTGTTAGTCTGAAAAACCCTTATTCGGCACCGCGGTCCGAACTCCTCCCGCGCGCCTCCGGCAAGCGCTCCGCCACAATGGAGATGATCCGCGGCTCAAGTTCTTTGCCCTCGTCATAAAACAGGAATATCCCTTTGAGAATGCGCCCTCTGAGGTTGCGGGCATCGAAGGCCAGCTGCACGCCATCCGGGTAGCGCACGTAACAGACGAAGTCGGCCCACGAACGCTTCTCGCGATTGAGCAAAGTGCGCATCTCCACCCCGCTGCTGCTCAGCCGGTAGTGCACGGGGAACAGGTATGTGGCTACCGAGAAAACCAGCACCAGGAAGGCGAAGGCAGTAAAGGGAGCAAAGGGGTAAACCCAGTGGACCAGCGCGGTGGAACCCACAATTCCCAACACCACCAGCAAGGAGACCAGCTTCCGCCTCTTGAACAGGTGCACCGTCCAGCGCAGTAACACTTCGTCTGACGAGGATCCAGCGGTCACCCTGAACCTTCCTTCCCCCTGCGTAACCCGTATCCTTTGAAGTTCTCCAGATTGCTCCCGTTTCCTCCTTCAGACGCCTTCTCCCAGCAAATCCAGAACCACCTGACTCATCACCGCCACTCCCACCACCAGGGCCTCCTCATCAAAATCGTACTCTGGATGGTGGCCGGGATGTATGATCCCCTTTTCCTCGTTCCCGCCCCCCAACCGGAAGAAACAGCCCGGTACCCTCTCCAAGAAATACGCGAAATCCTCCGCCCCCATGGTGGGACGGTCCAGGACCTCCACCTTGTCCGGCCCCAGTATCTTTTCCGCCGACCGGCGCACCGCTGCCGCCACCCGTTCGTCGTTGACCAGCGGTGGGTACCCCCGCTCCACCTCGAGCTCGATCCGGGCCCGCATGGCCTCCGCCACACCACCCAGCAACCGGCGCATGCGTTCGGGAATCCCATCGCGGACCGACCGATCCAGGGTACGGATGGTCCCCTCCATGACCACTCGGTCGGCAATCACATTATGCCGATACCCGCCGTGTATGGTGCCCACGGTGATCACCACCGGGTCGGTGGGATTCACCTCGCGGCTCACCAGAGTCTGCAGGGCGGCGATACACTGGGCGCTCACCGCTATGGCGTCCACTGCCCGGTGGGGTGCTGCTCCGTGACCTCCCGCACCGGTAACCACCAGGCGAAATGCATCCGCCGCGGCCCCCGCTACCCCGTACCGCACCGCAACCTTGCCAACGGGCAACTCGGGGGAAAGGTGCAGGCCCACGATCCAGTCCACATCCGGATCGCGCAGCGCCCCTTCCTCGATCATGGGGAGTGCGCCCCCCGGTCCCTCCTCCGCCGGCTGAAAGATGAATTTGACCGATCCGGGGAGTCGGTCCCGCATCCCGGCCAGGATCCTGGCCACTCCCACCAGTATGGTGGTGTGCCCGTCGTGGCCACAAGCGTGCATCACCCCAGGGACCTGGGAGGCATAAGGCACCTCCTTTCGGTCCTGGATGGGCAGGGCGTCCATGTCCGCCCGGAGGGCCACCACGGGAGAGGGTGATCGCCCCCGGAGCAGGGCCACCACCCCCGTGTTGGCCACCGGATGGCGGATCTCCAGCCCCAGTCCCTGGAGCGCTTCCCGCACCTTCCGCGAGGTGCGCACCTCCTGCATCCCCAGCTCCGGGTGGCGGTGCAGGTCTCGCCGGAACTGTACCAGCTCCTGCCTCAGCTTCCTCGCTTGCTCCCGGAGGTCCACCCATCAACCCTCCCGTATCCCCAAATACCGGGCGATGTTGGCCTCAGGGCACAACACCGGTTCGATCTGTGGGCCGTTGGAAGTCAGCAGGCAGGTCACCCCAGGCCCGTGACCGGAGATCTGGGAGTCGCTGTGCACCACCACCCCGATGATCACCGCACCCCGGCGGTAGGCGCGGCCATAGAACGCCGACATGTCCTTTATCGCCACCAGGTCGCCCAAGCGCAAGCCCTCCAGCCCGTGCTCCCTGAGCACCTGGACATCCTGGGTGGTGATGTCGTAATCCCCCCGCTCCGCGGAAGGTGCTCCTATGCCTGAACCCATCAGCTCCGCCGGGACGATGCCCGCCACCGGCACCCGGAGCCGGTCACCCGCCACCTCGATCCCCATCTTCTCGAGCAGGTCGGGATCCAGGTTCATCACTCTCACCTCGGGGAACCCCTCAATGGTCATGCCCTGGCCGATGGCGCGAATGAGGATCTTGTCCCCGATGCACAGCTGCTCGAGCACGTCAGGGGGAAAGTCCACCAGCACGTGTTCGATCCCCCCGTGCTTTCCGGTCACGTACCCAGTCTTGCCCTTCGCCTCGCCGGAGACCACGCGGGCCACGTTGCCCACGCAGGCCAGGACGTTCAAAGCTCCGTTTTCCAGTTCGTCCTTATTCTTGACGCTGCAGCCCGGTTCCACGTGATCACCCGCCCAGCCCAAGGCAGGGTCTCCCACCCGGACGTTGTAGGTTATCCCGCCGGTGCCCGGGCCCACCCGGGCAACGCCATCATGACCGACCCGATAGGGATAGCGCACCCGCGGCGAGGAGATCTCGCCAACCACCGATACCATCACCAGCTGCTCTCGGTTGATCTTCAGTGCCACTGCACTCGTCCTCCTTCCACCTATCTCCTGACCGCGGAGGCCAGGCTAATCATTGTCCGCAGGGCCCGGTACGCCTCCAGGGCCGAGCCACCCTGCCATCTCACGGTCAGGGGATCGATGCGCTCAGTACCGGGCAACAGCTCCGCGGCATCCGCCATGGCGGTGTTCTGGAGCCGAAGAGTCACCTCCACCGGCAGGCGAATTCGAACTGGCTCCACGTTAACCGCGCCGCGCACCGCCGCCGCGGCCTCCTGACGTATGAGTTCCCGCGCCCTGTCAGGATGCAGACACCGGGCCGCGTACCGGCCGAGGGCTCGTTTTACCACCGCCGTGCGCACCCCAGCGATGAACCTTCGAGCCTCCTGGGCTACCTGGTCGTCGCCGGTGACCAGCACCACCGGCACCCCGAAGTGCCCGCACACGGTGGCGTTGATGCCCGTCTCCCCCACCGGGACCCCGTTGAAGAGCACATCCGCCACCACCGAGCCCGCGATGGTGTGGTTCAACACCCCAGGATGACCCATACGGCTGTGATAGCCGACGAACATGGCCACATCGAAACCATCATCGACCCCCGCCAGCATGCCCAGGGGCTTGGGCGACCCGGTTACCAGTTCGGCCCGGGAATCCAGCTCTTCGGGCAGGATATTCCTCATGCTGCCGTGCGCGTCATTCACCACCACCGCCTCCGCCCCGGCCTCGAAGGCACCCTCTACGGCGGCATTCACCTCGGCGGTCATCAACCGCCGCGCCCGCTCGTGCTCCCGGCCGTCCCGGGCGGTGTGTTCGCCGTGCACCACTCCCGCCACACCTTCAAGATCCGCCGAGATGTAGACTCGCATCTGCCTCATCCCCCCATCCTACCGTAGCGCTGCATGAACTGCAGCACCCGCTCCACCGGCAATCCGTAGCGCACATTGCCGTCCCGGCCCACCACCGTAGGCGCAGTGAAAAGCGCGTTGATCACTGCCTCCTCGGTGGCCTCCACGGCGGCCAGGAAGAAGTGATTCAGGATCGCCTCGTCCGGCAGACCCCGTTCGCCCTGTCCCCGGCAGGTGGAAAAACCGATGGCAAAATCGCCACTCCCGGAAGCAGCGATGGAACCGGTCCGCGCCAGCCCGTGGGTGGTGCGCCGCAACACCCGCCGCAGCTGCCGGCAGCTCAGGGGCGCATCGGTGGCCAACACCACGATCACCGACCCGTCCTGGTGGTCGGGTCCTGCCTCGCGGTCACCGAGCAATCTTCCCACCGGGACTCCATCAATGCGCAGCTGATCCCGCCTCCCGAAGTTGGCCAGCACCAGCACTCCCACGGTCGCGCCGCCGGCAGCTTGAGGCAGGACGCGCGATGCGGTGCCGATGCCGCCCTTGAAGCCAAAGGCCGACATGCCGGTCCCCGCCCCCACCGCCCCCTCGGGAACGGGACCGCCCCGAGCCTGTCTCAGCGCCGCGAAGACGTGTTCCGGGCGCACGTGCCGCCCCTGTATGTCGTTCAGGAAACCGTCGTTGCATTCCCCCACCACCGGATTGACCGTACCCACCGGAGCGATCCCGATGTCCGGATTGGTATCGAGCATCCAGCTGACCAGGGCATCCCACACGATCCCCACGTTGAGGGTATTGGTTAGGGCGATGGGCGTCTCCAGCGTGCCCATCTCCTCCACCTGGGCCAGGCCGGTGGCTTTCCCGAAGCCGTTGATGACGTACGCCACCGCGATGACCTTTTCGCGGAAGAGATTCCCTGGGTGAGGTACGATCACGGTCACCCCGGTGCGCACGGGACCCCGGCCGGGCCTCAGTGCCCCTTCGCCCTCCACCAGCGTCAGGTGTCCCACCCTCACCCCGGCCACGTCAGTGATGGCGTTGTGAGGACCGGGGGGTAAGCTTCCCAACCGCAGCCCCAACTCCCTGGCCCGGGGACGGGCCGGATACACCACCGTCATCCTCTTTGTCGCCTCTCCCGGGCCGCCTCCACCAGGGCACGGAAGGGCCCCAGCTGGGTATGGTCTTTCTCCCACATGCCCTCAGCATGCCACTGGATGCCCAAGGCAAAGGGGTGCTCGGCCGCCTCGATGGCCTCTATCACCCCATCGGGCGCCCGTCCGGTCACCGTGAAACCGGGGGCGAGATCCTTGATCGCCTGGTGGTGGAAGGTGTTGACGCGTACCTCTTCCGCCCCCATGATGTCGCGTATCCTGCTGCCCCGGGACAGCCTCACCGGGTGGGTGGGATGCCAGCGCGGAGCTCTCTGCCAGTGGTTGAGGGAGTCCGGAACCTGGGTTGCCAGATCCTGGTACAGGGTGCCGCCGGCGGCCACGTTGAGCACCTGGATCCCGCGGCAGATGGCCAGGAGGGGCACCCCTCGCTCCAGGGCTTCCCGGGCCAGGGCGATTTCCACCCAGTCCCGCTCGGGGGAAAGCGACCCCAACCCCCGCATGGGAAGCTGCCCGTAGTACCAGGGGTCGACATCCACGCCACCGGTCAGCAAAATTCCGTCCAGGCGCTCCAGGACCGCCTTTCCCAGTTCCTCCGACTCCAGGGTGGGAAGCAGGACCGGAATCCCGCCCGCTCGCTCCACCGCCCGCCAGTAATCGAGGGAAAGCACGGAACGGTTCCTCTCGTAGTCCAAAGCAACGGTGAGTCCAATGAGGGGCAGCATGGGCACCACTCCGCCTCCATTAAAGCTGGGCTATGGTATCGCTCTGCGCGAACAGGGCCGGCACACCGCCCGTATGGATGAACACCGCCACGTCGTCTCGCTTCAGCTTGCCCTTCTTGATCCAGTCCAGCATCCCCGCCATTGCCTTGGAGGTGTACACCGGATCCAGCAGGATGCCCTCGGTTCGCGCCAGCAACCTGATGGCTTCCAGTCCTTCCTCAGTGGGAATTCCGTAGCCCTCACCGATGTAACCATCGTCCACCAGAATTTCCTCCGGACTCACTTCCAGCTCCAGATCCAGGTAGCGAGCGGCACCCCCCACCAGTTCCGCGATGCGTTCCTTCATCTCCTGGGCGCTCCGGGAAACCGATATGCCCACCACCTTGACCTGGGGCGCCGCCAGCCTGCTGGCCAGAACCAGACCGGCCTGGGTGCCTCCGGAGCCGCACGCCAGGAAGAGATGGGTAAGATTGAGTCCCATCTCCACGGTTTGGCCGAGCAGCTCCAGGAACGCGTTGGCATACCCCAGCGCGCCCGCCGGTGTCGAGCCACCCACGGGGAGGATGTACGGCTTCTTGCCGGCGGCCGAAAGCTCCATGGCCACCCGTTCCATCTCCTGCTCCACGGCATCCGCGTCTTCCGCCGCCACGTACCTTATCCGCGCCCCCAGCAGAGAATCCAGGAGCAGGTTGCCCTGTTTGCAGGACGGTTCCTCCCCCCGGAGCACCAGGACGCATTCAAGACCCAGCTTCCTGGCCGCCGCCGCGGTCATGCGGGCGTGATTGGACTGGATGCCACCGGTGGTGATGACCACGTCCGCCCCCTGCCTCAACGCCAGCGCCAGGCTGAATTCCAGCTTGCGCGCCTTGTTGCCGCCCGTGGCCAGACCGGTGTTGTCGTCCCGCTTGATGTAAAGGTCGGGCTCGATCTTCATGGCCTCCTTCAGGCGGGACATCTCCTCCAGCGGGGTGGGCAGGTGAGCCAGCCTGACCCGGGGTACTTTGCCCAAAATCATCCTCCTCACCTCCCTTGCTGCATTGCGCCATGCGCGACATCAGCGTGTACTTCTCAGCTGCCCCTGGTTATTCCTCCGCCAGGACGCTACGGCACGGAGGCTGCTATCCTGAGCAGTTCCTGCAGGCCACCGTCTCCCAGGAGGGCGAACTCCAGCTCCCCGCCCACCCAGCTGAGTACCGTCGCTCCCTCCGACTCGATCACCCGGTAGGTCCTGCCCCGATAGTCGACGGTCCGCAGCCCCTCCGGCAGCGGGCCCGGTTTCCTCCTGCTTTCGGTGAGACTGAAGCTCAACCACGGGCCCTGGTAGTTGATGACCACTGCCAGGTCTTCACCTTCCCCCATGACATACACGCCGGTCATCTCCACCCCCGGCGGGAGGAAGGCGGGAAGCCGCGGTTCAAAACCCACCCATTCCCGCACCTGGTGAAGTTCCACCTGACGGAAACCCAGCCCCCCCTCCACCACCTCGGTGGCCGCGGGGAACTCGGGAACGAACAGCCGCCCTTCCAGCTCCAGGTTGTACTCGAGCTGGGTGACGGTGACCGCGAACAGGAGAATGCCCTCCTCATCGAAACACTCCCAGCGCACCGGGAACCACGAGGCGCGATCCACCCACACCCGGTAGAGCTCCTGGTCCCACCGGCATTCCAGGAGGTAGCAGTCGTATTCCTCCACCCGGTCGGTGCCCCGCAGTTCCACCCGGCCTTCCTGCAGCCGCCGCAGCAGCCACTGGGGAAAAGCCACCTCTCCTTGCGGCCCCCGGGGCACCTGGTGGGGGGCGAAATACACCACCCGCCCGGTTCCCGGATCGTAATGCCACAGCGTCTCGCCATCGTACACCGTGACCTGCCCCGCCACCTCTTGAGGGTGGAGGTACTGGCAGCGGTAACGACCGGGGCGCGACCACCACTGCCTCACCACCAGTTCGTCTTCCGGAGCCGTGGCCGCACTGCGGACCCGGACCACCGCCTCCCAATCCTGAACCGTATCCAGGCGCTGGTCAACGAACAGTACCACCTGCCGGGCGGTCATCGGACGAATACAGGAGGAAGCCGTGGCAGCAAGCAGCCAGAGCAACAACAGCCACCCCCCGGGGCGCGCCGGCATCACACCACCTCCAGGCCGCAGTCGGGAACGGGAGCATCGCCCTCAAGCAGCCGCTTTCTGGCCACCGGCAACCAGTCGGCCAGTTCCCCCGCCAGCACTCCTGCCGTCCCCCGCCGGGCGGCCACCATCTCCCCCGCCCAGCCATGCAGGGCCACGCCCAATCCGGCGGCCTGCGCCGGCCTCACCCCCTGGGCCAGCAGCCCGGCGATGGCCCCGGTGAGCACATCGCCCGACCCGGCGGTGGCCAGCGCGGGGTGAGCGGTGAGGCCCACCCGCAACAGCCCGTCGCCCTCGGCCACCAGCGAATGCGCCCCTTTGCACACCACCACCGCTCCAGTCTCCTCCGCCAGCCGCCGCGCGGCCGCCGGTCGGTCAGCCTGCACCTGGGAGGCGGAAACCCCCAGCAGCCGCCCCATTTCCCCCGGGTGGGGGGTGAGGATGATGGGCACCTTTGCCCGCCCCAGGGGACCTAGGTCACCGGCCAGCGCGTTCAGGCCGTCGGCATCCAGCACCAGGGGGAGAGGACAGCGCTGGACCAGTTGCCTGACCAGCTGCGCCGTACCCTCCGTGACCCCAAGACCGGGTCCCGCCGCCACCGACCGGCATCGCGCCGCCAGCTCCATGATGGCGCCCAAAGCCTCCGGTGCCAACCTGCCGTCGCGGTCGCAGGGCAGCGCCCGGGTGACCACCTCCGGGACCAGGGTCTCCACCACCTGGTGCACCGCCTCCGGCACCGCCAGCAGCACCACTCCCGCCCCCGACCGGGCGGCTCCCAGGGCGGTTAGAGCTGCCGCGCCCGTGTAGCCGGGCGACCCCGCCACCACCAGCACGTAGCCGAAGGTGCCCTTGTGCCCCTCCGCCGGCCGCTGGGGCACCCACTGGCGCACCAGCCGGGGAGATAGCAGCTCGCCGCTGGCCAAATCCTGCAGTGAAGGCGGAATGGACAGATCAGCAACCACCACCTTGCCCGCCCGGGCCGCCCCCGGATAGCAGAACAGGCCGAACTTGGGCAGCCCCAGGGTCACGGTCACCTCCGCCTCCACCGCCAAGTCCGCCGCCCCCGCGTCTGCGTCCACCCCGCTGGGAACGTCCACCGCCACAACCGGGAGCCCGCTCTGGTTGATGGTCTGGATCGCCGCGGCCACCGGTCCCCTCACCTCCCCGCGGAACCCGGTGCCCAGCAGCGCGTCGATCACCAGCCCGGGGGAGGATCCTTCCCGCGAGAGTATGGCCGGCAGGCGGGAGGCCGGACCCACCGGCACTCCCCAACCCTCCAGCAGACGCAGGTTGTATCGGGCATCGGGACTGCAGTCCGCGGGATCAGCGGTCAGCAGCACTTGCGGCCGGTAGCCCCAGGCCGCCAGATGGCGGGCGGCCACCGCCCCGTCGCCTCCGTTGTTTCCCTTGCCGCAGACCACCACTACCTCCGTTCCCACCGGGCAGCGACGGGCGGCCACCCGGGCCACGGCAAGTCCGGCCCGCTCCATCAAAAGCAGACTATTCAGCCCCAGACCCCGGATCATCTCCGAGTCTATCCGCCGCATCTCCTCCGCGGTACACACCCTCACCCTCGGCCATCCCCCTCCACCAGTACGGCGCAGGCCACCGCTGCCCACCCGTCGTGGGTGATGCTGACCAGTACGGTACCCGGCACCCGCAACCCCTCCCTCAGCCGCGCCACCGGTCGACCGCCGGACCCGGCGAGTACCTCCACGTCCTTCCAGGACAGACCCCCGCCCACCGCCTTGAACACCGCCTCCTTGGCCGCCAGGCGGCCCGCCACGTATTCAATCATCCGCCGTGGGCGGCGAGGACACTGGCTCCTCTCCTCAGGTGTGAGCAGCCGGGCAACGAAGCGCTCCCCCCACCTGGAAAGCGCCCGCTCCACCCGGTTCAAACTCACTATATCCACGCCCACTCCCCGGATCAAGGTCATCCCTCCACGGTGACGCTCTTGGCCAGGTTGCGGGGTTTGTCGATATCGCACCCCCGCGCCCGGGCAGCGTAATATGCCAGCAGCTGCAGCGGTACCGCCGCCAGCATGGGCATGAGCAGCGGGCTCAGCTCGGGAAGGGGCACGTACTCGTCGGCCAGCTGCTGGATCTCGGTGGCCCCGCGCAGACCCACCGCCAGAATCCATCCTCCCCGCGCCCTTGCCACCGCGATGTTGCTGGCGATCTTGGGCAAAAGCTGCCTCTGGGTGGCCAGGGCCACCACCGGCACTCCCTCAGTGATCAGGGCCAGGGTGCCGTGCTTGAGCTCCCCCGCCGCGTAGGCTTCGGCGTGGATGTAGGAGATCTCTTTCAGCTTGAGCTGTCCCTCCAGCGCCGCGCGGTAGTCCGCCCCCCGGCCAATGAAGAACACGTGCTCCTCATCCCGCAGCCGCCCACCCAGGCGCTCCAGCATCGGTTCGTGCTGGAGCACCAGCTTCAGCCGGTCGGGCACTGACTCCAGTTCCGCGCACCGCCTGGCGATGCGGTCTGGGGTCATGGTACCTCGCAGCTGGGCCATGTGCAATGCCAGCAATGCCAGCACCACCAGCTGGGTCATGTAGGCCTTGGTGGAAGCCACCGCTATCTCGGGCCCCGCCCGCGTGTAGATGACGGCATCCGCCTCCCTGGCCACCGAGCTTCCCAGGACGTTGGTCACCGCCACCACTTGAGACCCACGGTGCTGGGCTTCGCGCAGCGCTGCCAGGGTGTCGGCGGTTTCACCCGACTGGCTGACCACCACCACCAGATCCTCCGGTTCCAACAGGAGGTCGCGGTAGCGGAACTCGGAGGCCAGATCCACCTCCACCGGGATGCGGACCCAGCTTTCCAGCATCATCTTTCCCACCATCGCCGCGTGGCAAGCGGTCCCGCAGGCGGTCATGTACACCCGGCGGCAGGACCGCAGCAGTTCCTCCAGCGGTTGCAGTTCGGCCAGGTTCACCCCTCCCGCGGGCGCGATCCTCCCCCGGAGTGTTTCCCGGACCGCATCCGGCTGCTCGTGGATCTCTTTGAGCATGAAGTGCGGGTAGCCGCCTCGTTCGGCGGTCACCGGGTCCCACGACACCTCGATGATCGGCTTGTCCACCGGGGCTCCTTCCCAGTCAGTCACCCGGGGCCCGCGGTCATCGATGACCGCCATCTCGCCATTTTCCAGCACGATGGTCCGCCGGGTGCGATGAAGTATAGCCGGTATGTCCGACGCCACGAAAAACTCATCCTCACCCAGTCCCAGGATCAGTGGGCTCTCCTGGCGCACCACCACCAGTTTGTCCGGCTCGCGCGTCGAGGCCACCACCAGGGCGAACGACCCCTCGAGCCGGCGGACCGCCTTCCTCACCGCCCCCTCCAGATCGCCTTCCCAGTAGTGCTCGATGAGGTGGGGGATGACCTCAGTGTCGGTTTCCGATCGGAACCGGTGATGATGCCTCTCGAGCCAGGCGCGCAGCTCGGCGTGATTCTCGATGATCCCATTATGCACCACCAGCACCTGACCGCTGCAGTCGAGATGGGGGTGGGCGTTGGCGTCGCTGGGGCGACCGTGGGTGGCCCAGCGCGTGTGCCCCAACCCCACGCACCCGGTGCTCCCCTCGCACAGGCTGTTCTTGAGGTCGGCCAGCCGACCCGCCTGCTTGTGCACCATCATCCGGCCATCCCCCAGTACGGCCACGCCGGCGGAATCGTACCCGCGATACTCCAGTCGTTCTAAGCCATCCAGAATGATGGGTAGTGCCGGGCGGGAGCCGACATACCCCACGATGCCGCACATCAAAAGAAGCCTCCCTTCCCGAAAGTTGTCACCATGAGGGCCCTCATCGGTCCCGTGCGGGAGGCAACCCCACCTGGCCCCTTTGTCCCCGAGGTCACCCCCGGGTTTTGTCAGGCCGCTGACGGTCGTGGGGAAGACCGTGGGGCATCCGCCGAACAACTCGATGAACCCCAACCTCGTCAACTCGCCACCTGGCGAGTTCAGGCGCTAGCGCACGATATCAGGCCAGCTCTTCACCGACCACCCTAGCCAGTTCCCGCGCGAGGCGGGCAACCTCCTCCCGGTCAGGACCCTCAACCATCACTCGCACCACTGGTTCCGTGCCCGAGGCCCTCACCAGCACTCTTCCCTCATCACCGAGTTTCCGCCTCACCTCCTCCAGCATGGCCATGATCCGGTCGCTCTGTTGCCAGGCATCCTTCCTGTTCACCGGCACGTTCACCAGCACCTGGGGCAGCCGGGGCACCATGCGCCCCAGCTCGGAAATGGGTCTTCCGCGCTGTCGCCAGATGCGCAAGACCTCCAGGCCGGTTAGCATCCCGTCACCCGTGGGCATCAGGGGCCTCAGGATCACGTGTCCCGACTGCTCCCCTCCCAGCGGGCAGCCACGTCTCTCCATTTCTTCCAGCACGTAGCGGTCTCCCACCGCGCTTCGCACTAAAGTTACGCCCATTCCTCGCAGGAAAATTTCCAGCCCCAGGTTGGACATGACGGTGCCCACCACCGCGTCGGCGCTCAGCTTCCCTTCCTCCCGCCAGGCCCAGGCCATCACCCCCAGCAGGCAGTCGCCGTCCAGGAGATTGCCCTTCTCATCCGCCAGGATGACCCGGTCGCCGTCTCCGTCGAAGCTCAGACCCACGTGGGCACCGTGCTCAATCACCCGCTGCGCCACCACTTCCGGGTGGGTGGAACCACACCGGTGGTTGATGTTCAGCCCGTCCGGCCGGTCAGACGTAGCCACCACCTCTGCCCCCAGGGACGAGAAAAGGGAGGGAGCGTACCGGCTGCAAGCCCCATTCGCACAGTCCACCACCATTTTCACCCCGGTGAGATCCACCGGAACCGCGCCCCTCAGGAACTCCCAGTACCGCCTGGCCACAGCGTCATCGGCGACCACCAGGCCTATCCCCGACCCGCATGGCCGCTGGCGGCCCGAGCCTTGGCACAGGGCAATCCCCTCAATTTCCCGCTCGACCTCCTGGGGAAGCTTCTTCCCCGAGCCATCGAAGAACTTGATGCCGTTGTACTCGGAGGGATTGTGGGAGGCGGAGATTACCACCCCGGCGTCAAACCCCAGGGCACGCACCAGGTAGGCCACCCCGGGGGTGGTGACCACCCCCACCTTCACCACGTGGGCTCCCGCCGCGCATAACCCGGCGGTGACCGCCGCCTCCAACATGCCCCCGGACCAGCGGGTATCCCGCCCCACCAGTACCTGTAGCCTCTTGCCTCCACGCGCCAGTACCGTGGCCGCCGCCTCGGCCACCCGCAAGGCCAGCTCCGGCGTCAACTCGCCATTGGCCACCCCGCGCACGCCGTCGGTACCAAACAGCCGCATCTGCCTCTCCATTCCCCCTACCAGCCTATGCGGGTAATATTGAGCACGCCTAACGAGGCTCCAGGATCACCGTCACCTGGTCGGGCAGCACTTCCTCGATCTCCACCCCTTCCAGGGGGGAGACGCTGACCGTCAGCTGGTACCGGCCGGGCCCCAGATTGGCCACGTCCACGTACGCTTCCACGTCCAGGGGATCTATGGCCTGCACGGCGGCTGATCTGCCCTCCACCGTCACCGAAACCTCCGGCGGCAAGATCTGCCACCTGAGCCCAGCCGCCACATTCCGCAGCCTCACCGGAATGTCCTCGAAGGTGAGCCGCTCCCTCTTCTCCGCGATCTGCACCGTCACCCTCACCGTGGTGGGCTCCAGGTGGGTAGCGCCTTCCGGCATGATCACCCGCACCGTGCGCACCAGGTCCTCGCTCCGGCCGGCCACGGATATGGCCTCGGTATACGCCGCACCTATCCTCGCCAACCGATCTTGCGGCGCCCGCACTTTCACCCGCGCGGGTTGACACGCCACCGAGCTCACTTCATAGCCCGGTGCAGGCTGACCCACCAGCACCGGCTGCACGGTGACCATCTTGGCCGGCGGCAGCGGCACCACCGGGATCTCCACCGTCACCGCCTTCGGTTCCACGTGCACCCCCGCCACCTCGCGGCCCGTCTCGTCCAGTGGCCGCACCTCCACCTGCACGCTGAGGTCCTCGCGGGCCCCCTGGAGGCTGACCCGCACCCACACCGACGCCACCGCCTCCACCAGGCTGGCGGGGCCCGAGATCATCACCACTTCCGGATGCACGCGGGGGTCCTGGTGGCGAAAATCTTCGTGCACTTTCCCTTCCAGGCGGACCTGTACCGGGAGGTTCTGCTGCACCAGGCGGTCTATCTGCAACATGACCTCCGCCGGCGAGACCTGTACCAGCTCAACCCCCCGGGGCATCTCCACTTTCACCGGCACCCAATGTACGCCTGGTCCCAGCTCGGACAGCTCCACGGTGGCCTTCAGCTGAGCAGTGGTCATCTTACGCACCACCCTGGCCTGTCCCTGCACCTTCAGGCTCACCAGGCGTGGCTGCTGGTCCAGGATCACCAAACCCGCGCCCAGTCCTTCCGGGCGCAGCGGAACTTCTTCGAAAGTCTCCTGCACCACCGGATTCTCCTCGCGCATGACCTGGAACCAGAGCACCAGGGCCAGGAACACTGACAGTACTTTCACCGCCAGGTTGCGCTCCAGCCAACGCTCCATCGCTCTCATCCACGCCCCCACCAGGGCCGCAAAGCCCGCGCCTTGGGTTCACATAAAGCGGTGAGCATTTCCTGCAGGGTCTTGGGATCCAAATTGCGTATCAGCTTGCCGTCGTTGGCCAGCGAGATACTGCCCGTCTCCTCCGAAATTACCACCGCCACCGCGTCCGACAGTTCGGTGATCCCGATGGCCGCCCGGTGCCTGCCCCCCAGGTCCTTGCTCAGGTCGGGAGCCTCCGACAGGGGCAGAAAACAGGCCGCCGCCAGCACCCGGTTGCCCCGGATGATGACCGCCCCGTCGTGCAACGGTGCGTTGGGCACGAATACGTTGTACAGGAATTCCGCCGACACCAGGGCATCCACTTTGATCCCCGTCTCGGTGTACTCCGACAGACCAGTCTCCCGCTCCACCACCATCAGGGCCCCCACCCGATGGCGAGACATCAGCTCCGCCGCCCGGGTGAGTTCACCAATCAGCCGACTGACGTCCTCCCGTCCCAGAGCGGAAAGGCCGCGGACGAAGAATCCCCCCCTGCCGATCTGCTCCAGGGCCCGACGCAGCTCGGGCTGGAATACTATGGGCAGCGCCACCACCAGCGCCAGCTGGACCTTCTCCAGCAGCCAGTGGATGGTATAAAGCTGGAGCCAACCACTCACGGTGGTGGCGATGAGCAGCACCACTATGCCTTTGAGCAACTGTATGGCGCGGGTGCCACGGATGAGCATGAAGAAGCGATAAAGCACGTAAGAAACGATGGCGATGTCCACCAGCGCCACCAGAGCTTCGATTGGAGTCAGGTACCGTATCTGATCTAGCATGGATCTCCTCCGGCCATCCCCGGTCAGGTCACTGCCGGGGTGGGTATTCCTTCTCGGCCCGGCACTGTCGGACCTGCCACGAGGAGGGCTCGCCACCAGAGCTGCTCCCGCTCACTTCTCCTTCCGCGGTCACCCAGAAGGCCAGGCTCTGCAGCTCCAGAGTCACGTCCACGTGGTGAATGCGCATCCCGCGCGGTGCCCTCACCTTGGTGGGGGCGAAATTGAGCACCCCCTGCACGCCGGCCTCCGCTAACATGTCTATGACCCGCCGGGCCTGGGTTGCCGGCACCGCCACGATGGCCATCCTGATCTGCCGCTGTCGCAGGGTGTCCACCATCTGATCCAGGGGCTGCACCACAACCCCGGCGATGCGCGTCCCCACCTTGTGGGGGTCACTGTCGAAGATGGCCACCACCCTGACCCCGTGATGCCGGTCGGCAGTGTAGCGTGCCAGCGCGGTCCCCAGGTTTCCCGCTCCCACCAGGGCCACCCTCAGCTCCCGATTCAATCCCAGGATATCCCTGATGGCGGAGGCCAGGATTCTGGTCTCGTAACCCACGCCGCGCCGCCCGAAGGCACCGAAGTAGGCCAGATCCTTGCGGATCTGCTCGGGAGACAGCCCGGTGCGCTCCGCCAGCTCATGGGAGGAAACTATCTGGACGTCTTCGTCCAGCAGCTCGTGAAGCGCCCGGAGGTAGATGGGCAGGCGCCGCACTGCCACCCCCGGTATCCTCCTCGACCCCCTCACCCCACATCCCTCACCGAGCGCGTTCTACCGCGAACCAGGCCAACTTTTCCAGCGTCTGCCTCACCTGCCCCGGCGGCAACTGGCGCAAGTCCCTTACCGCCTTCCTGGCCATGGTCAGGGCGCGGTTCCTGGCGTACTGTACCGCTCCCACCTCCGTCAGAGCCCTCCGCAGCACCTCCCGGGGACAGGTGGTCAGTGCCTCCTCCTGGAGCAGCCGGCGAATCACCGGATGAGCTCGCCGGCGCTGCAGGGCAAATATCAGAGGCAGGGTGAAGTAACCCGCCACGCTGTCCGCCCCCACCGGCTTGCCGAGATCTTCAGCATTACCTTCGAGATCCAGAAGGTCGTCCCGGATTTGAAAAGCCACCCCCAGACGGAAACCGAACCGGTACAGCACCCGGCAGGCGGTACTCTCCAGCCCCCCGATACTCGCCCCCAGGTGGCAGCACGCCCCCATGAACCCGGCGGTCTTCTGCGCGACCATGCGCAGGTACTGGCGCTCGCTGGTCGGACTCCCGTCCACTGCCTGCCGCAGTTCGCCTTCGGTCATGGCCCGTACCGCCCGCAACAGGCAGCCCAGGTGCACCTGGTGCTGGTATTCCAGCAGGAGCTCCAGGGCCCGGGTGAGGAGATAATCGCCCAGCAGAACCGAGGCTTTCGCCCCCCAGCGGTGGTACACCGTGGGTACCCCCCGGCGCAGGTCTGAGCGGTCGATGACATCATCATGCAGCAGGCTGGCGGTGTGGATCAGCTCCACGGCCACCGCCGCGCGAAGCGCGGGAGCCGCCGGGCCTCCGCCCAGCGAAGCGCAAAGCAGCACCAGGGCGGGGCGGATGCGCTTTCCCCTCGATTCCAGCACGTAGCTGGCCAGCCGGGCCACCGGCCCCGGGCGGCTGGCCACCCCGCGGAGCAGTGCCTCCACCATCTCCATTTCCATGCCGACTGGCTGCCATATCTCCTTCAGCCCACAGCCCTCCTAATACTCGGCGGGCATCTGCCGCAGCTCCTTCAGGCTGAAAACCGGACCGTCGACGCAAACATAACGTGAACCGATGTTGCAGCGTCCGCATTTGCCGATGCCGCACTGCATCTTGAGCTCCAGCGTGGTGAGCACCTGGTGGTCGTCAAACCCCAGGTTTTGCAGCGCTTCCAAAACAAACTTTATCATGATCGGGGGACCGCAGGTCAGCGCCACCACACCTTCCGGGGAAGGTGCCAGCTCCTCCAGAAATGAGGGCACCAACCCCACCGGGCCCGTCCATTCCTCGTCACCCTGGTCCACCGTCAGGTGAACCTCCACCTGCGGCACACCAGGCCAGGACCGAAATATCTCCTCCTTGAAACAGAGGTCCTGGGGGGTGCGGGCGCCGTAAACGATCCGCATTGGCCCGTACTCCTCCCGGCGGTCCACCACGTAGTTCACCAGGGAACGCAACGGAGCCAGGCCGATCCCCCCCGCCACCACCAGCAGTCCCTTGCCCCGCAGCTCTTCCACTGGGAACCCGTTGCCGTAGGGGCCGCGTATCCCGATGCACTCTCCGGGTTCCAGCTCGTGCAGGGCCGCCGTCACCCTACCCACCCGTTTCACGCTGAACTCCAGCTCCTCAGGGCGGGTGGGAGGAGAAGAAATGGAGATCATGCACTCTCCCACCCCGAATACCGACAGCATGGCGCACTGCCCAGGTCGGAACGAAAAGCGATCCTCTTCGGGGAGCCTGACCCGGAGGGTCTTGATGTCGCCGGAGGCAGTCTCCGGTCTCACCTCCACCACTTCCCCCACCGCCGGGACCAGGGGAGCAGGATTCATCTTCCGTCACCTCCCAGGAGGCGCAGCGCCGCGGGCAGGTGAATGCCCATCGGACAATACTCGATGCAGCGCCCGCAACCAGTACAGAGGATCTCCCCCTGCCGTGCAGGGTGGTACGCCAGCTTGTGCATAATGCGCTGGCGGACCCTCTCAGTGGTGGTGGGACGCGGATCATGGCCTCCCGCCATCCGCGAGAAATCAGGCAGGGTGCAGGCATCCCACCATCTGACGCGGCGCCCGGCTCCGCCTCGGTCCACATCTGAGATGCCGTAGCAGTAACAGGTGGGGCACAAGTAGGCGCACAATCCACAGCTGAGGCAGCGCCACGCCAGACGCTGCCAGCCCGGGTCATCGAACCGCCGCTCCAACCATCCCGGCAGATCTTCCAGGGAGGTGGGCATCGGCAGACTTAAGGCAGGGACGGCGGGGCTGAAAGCAGCATCGGCTTCCTCGCCCTCCAGCTGGGCCAGCCATTCCCGCCCCACTTCCGAGAAAGCGGCCACCCCGTACTCCTCCCCCTGGAGGGGATAGATCATCAGGTCGGCGGCGTAGGATTCCGCCGGATGCACTCCCATGCTGGTGCAGAAACAGCAGCTGGAGGCCGCCGTGCAGGCCATTCCCACCAGCACGGTGTGCGCCCTCCGCGTCAGGTACTGGGTCTCCGGCCAGGGCTCGGAGGCCATGATGGAATCCAAGAGGGCTATTGCCTTGAGATCGCACGGTCTCACCCCGTAGATCACCTGCGGCCGCCACCCTTGGGCCGGGGTGACTGACACCCGCCCGCCCGTCCACCGGTAGTACAGTATGGGCTCGCTGCGAGGCAGAAGCCAGCCCTTGGGGCCGACGGTGGCGTTGCGGTAGTCGGGCGGAAACACCACCGGCCCGTCGCGCTCCGCGAACAGCCAGTGGCGATCCTCCTTCGCGGGCACCACCCACCGCCTTCCCTCCCCGCAACGTCGTAGCCACCGCAGCATGTCGCTTCCGCGGACCAGCTTCACTGCCATCGCCTCGCTACCTGAACTCGTCGGGATCATCCAGCGCGAACTCGCCCAGGGGTTCGCTCTCCTGCGGCACGAAGGGTTCCCGTACCCCGAACAGATCCTCCATATCCTTCATCATCTTGCGGTTGAGGGCGCCAAGCGGAAAACCCACCGGGCAGGCCCGCTGGCACTCCCCGCAGTCCACGCACCGACCGGCAACGTGCAACGCCCGGGTGAAGTGGAAGATGAACTGGGTGGCCACCCCCACCTCCCGCTCCAGCCAGTTGGGCTCGAACTGATCCAGCGAACACGACTCGCAATTGCAGGCAGGGCAGACCTGGCGGCAGGCAAAGCAGCGGAGGCACCTCTCGAACCAGCCCCGCCAGAAATCGAATCGCTGGGGCAGGGGCAGCTCTTCCAGCTGGCGCACCTGGCGATAGCGATCCTCGCAGAACGGATTCCAGCTACCCCCCTGGACGGCAAGGACCTCATCGCACTGCCGCGGCCATCTCACCTGACACTGCAAGCATTTGTCCAGCAGGAAACGCTCCTTGGGCAGGCGAATCCCCGTGGGGACCGCCACCCAGTGCGATCCGTGATCCTCCCAGCCGGCGGCGTCAAACGCCTCCGGGCATTCCTCCCACACCCGCACGCCGTCCGCCATTCCCGGGCAGGGCAACCCCAGGAGATAGACGTTCTCGCGGGCTATGCGGCGGTCGTGAATCAGCCTCCACACCCCCAGGGCGTCGCACCCGCGAGCCAGTACCCCGAGCTTCAGACCTCCCTCCGTCATCCGGAACACCAGCTTGGCCAGCCCGGGAGCGCAGAAAGGATCCCACACCAGCTCCCCCACCCGGGAAGGCTCGTCCACCCGATGAGGGTAACGCTGCCAGGGCAGGTCCGGGTCACGGGCCCAGCCCAGAACCGCGTCCACCAGGCGATCCTCCAGCAGCCTGGCCGCCAGGGCATCCACGGCGGGGAGTGCCCAGCTCAAGGTGGTCCCTCCTCCCTCAGCTGCTGCACCGGGCCCAGCTTTTCGAGTACGGCGGTCATCTCCTCGATCACTTTGGCGAAACGCTCCCCCTCCGACGCCGACACCCAGCACAGCCGCAACCGCTCCGGTTCAATGCCCATGTAAGCCAGCAACCTCCGCGTCACCAGCAGCCTTCGCCGCGCGTACAGATTCCCCGTGCTGTAGTGACAGTCCCCGGGGTGACACCCCGCCACCAGGACGCCGTCGGCACCCCGTTGCAGGGCCCGGACCACGAACACCGGGTTGACCCGCCCCGAACAGGGAACCCGGATGATGCGTACCGACGCCGGGTAGGGTATCCGGCTGGTGCCGGCCAGATCCGCCCCCGCGTAGCTGCACCAGTTGCAGCAGAAGGCCACGATCTTCGGGCGCCACCCCTCCCTCACAGACAAAGGGCATCCACCTCCGCCAGCACCTGCTGGTCGGCAAACCCGGCCAGGTTCATGGCACCGTCGCGGCACGCCACCGCGCAGGCGCCACAGCCCTGACACAACCCGGGGTTCACCGTGGCCACCGTCTTTGTGCGCACGCCGGCGGCGGTCCGCACCCGGATCTCCCGTTCGGAAATGGCGTTATATGGGCATACCCGCGCACAACGCAGGCAGCCGGAACACCAGTGTTCGTTCACCTCGGCCACCACCGGCTCGGTCTCCATCTCCTGTCGACTGAGCAGCGCGGCAGCCTTGGAGGCGGCCGCCCCCGCCTGCGCCACCGAATCGGGTATGTCTTTGGGCCCCTGGGCCGCCCCGGCCAGGAAAATCCCCGCGGTGTGCGTTTCCACCGGTCGCAGCTTGGGGTGGGCTTCGCTGAAGAAACCGTGCTGGTTGGCGGCTATGCCCAGCTTCCGCGCCACCTGGCGGGCGTCCGGGCGCGGCACCATGGCACTGGCCAGCACCACCAGGTCGGCTTCCAGCTCCAGGCGTCGGCCTATGAGTGTATCCTCGGCGCGGATCCGGAGGCGGTCGCCGTGCGGGAACACCCGCGCCACCCGACCCCTCACGTACTGGACTCCCATCTCCCGGGCGCGGAGGTAGAACTCCTCGTAATCCTTGCCGGCCGCGCGCACGTCCATGTAAAACACGTACACCTCGCAGCGGGGGAGCTTCTCCTTCAGCAAGATGGCCTGTTTGGCGACGTACATGCAACAGGTCTTGGAACAGTAGCTGGCCCCCCGTTGCTCGTCCCGCGACCCCACGCACTTGATGAACACCACCCGCTGGGGCTCTCGCCCGCCCCCCGGCGTGAGGATGCGGCCACCGGTGGGACCGGTGGAACTGACCAAGCGTTCGAACTCCAACCCGGTGATCACGTTGGGGGAGGCACGATAGGCATACTCACCGTAAGCTGCCGGATCGAACTGGTCGTATCCCGTGGCCACCACTATGGCCCCTACTTCATAGCTCTCCAGTCGATCCTCTTGCTGGTAGTCGATGGCTCCCGCCGGGCATGCGCGCTGGCAGATCCGGCATCGGCCCCGGGTGAAGTAGAGGCAGCTCTGGCGGTCGATCACCGGCACGTTGGGCACCGCCTGAGGGAAGGGCACGTAGATCGCCCCGCGGGTGCCCAGCCCCAGGTCGAACTCGCTGGGCACCTTGGCCGGGCACTTGCTCAGGCATTCGCCACAGCCCGTGCACCTTTGCTCGTCCACCGACCGGGCCTTCCTGCGCACCAGGACCTTGAAGTTGCCCACGTAGCCCTCCACCGATTCCACCTCGGAATAGGTGAGCAGCCGGATGGAGGGATGGGTGGCGACCTCCACCATCTTGGGCGTCAGGATGCAGGAAGAACAATCCAGGGTGGGAAAGGTCTTGTCCAGCTGGGCCATCCTGCCGCCCAAGCTGGGGCTGGATTCCACCAGCACGACCGGTATCCCGAAGTCGGCCAGGTCCAGCGCCGCCTGTATGCCGGCAATCCCCCCTCCCAGCACCAGGGCCCTCCGGGTGATGGGCACCTTCCCGGACTGCAAAGGACGAGCCAGCCGCACCTTGAACACCGCCCGCCGCACCAGGTCCACCGCCTTGGCGGTAGCCTCGTCGATGTCGCGGTGGACCCAGGAGCAGTGCTCCCGCAGGTTGGCCATCTCCAGCAGGTAGGGATTGAGTCCGGCAGTGCGCATCATGGCCCGGAAGGTCCGTTCGTGCATGCGTGGCGAGCACGCCGCCACCACCACCCGCTGAAGACGGTGTTCCCGGATGGCCCGGCGGATGGACTCCTGGCCCGGGTCGGAGCAGGTGTACTTGTTCTGCTCCACGTGGACCACTCCGGGCATCCGCTCCACTTCCGCCTGCAGTCGATCCATATCCACCACGCCCGCGATGTTCGATCCGCACCAGCACAGGAACACGCCCACCCGCTTCATCGGAGCAACCTCTCCCTCAGACCCACCGGACCAGACACCAGATTTCGCTCCCGCAGCAGCGGCAGCCCGGGGATGATGTGCCGGTCCAGGCCCAGCACCTCCGGGGCCAGTCCCAGGCTCACCCCCACCAGCTGGGTGAAGTAAAAGATGGGCAGGGGTGGCCGGCCGCGCCTCTGTCGCATGTCCAGATTGGCCTGGCACATGGGGCAGGCGGTGACCAGGCAGTCGGCACCCGCCTCCCGGGCTGCCTCCACGATCCGTTCCACCAGCCCGAAGACGACTGCGGTGCGGGCCAGGGCCAGGAAGCTGCCGCAGCATTCGGTCTTGTAAGCCCAGGGCACCGCCCTGGCTCCCAGCTCTTCCAGCAAGCCATCCATGAGCTGGGGGTTGTCCGCATCGTCAATCGCCCACTCCGCCGGGCGGCTGAGCAGACAGCCGTAGTAGCAGGCAACTTTCAGGCCGTCCAGCGGTACGCCCGCCTGCCGGGCGATCTCATGGGAACCGATCTCCACCACCAGGAACTCCAGCAATGAGCGAGGACGGAAGGTTCCCTCGAGGGGCCGGCCCAGGATCTCACGCAGCCACTCCGCCACCTCGCCGCCCTGCCGCACCCCGTGCCAGGCGGCGGCCAGGCGGCTGTAACAGGCGGCACACGGCGTCAACAGCCCCCGCCCCTGTGCTTCGGCCAGCGCCAGATTGCGGGCGGCCAGTGCCAGACCCAGTCGGTGATCGAGTGAGTGCGCAGACGAGGCTCCGCAACAGGTCCAGTCATCCAGCTCGGGAATCTCGCAGCCCAGGCGCCTCAGCACCGCAAGGGTGGACTGCCCGTATTCTCTCGCCGTGCCCGCCAGGGAACAGCCGGGGTAGTAGAGGTAAGAGTTCATCGCCCACCCTTCCTTTCGCGCTCAGCCCACCAGGACACTATCCTGGCCAGTTGTCGCGCCCCCCCAGGACGTTCGGGAACCGGCGAGAGCTTTCCCCGCAGGAACATTTGCAGGCCCAGCCCCAGGTCCTGAAACAGGCGCCCGGTGAACACCTTGTAGCCCATCACCAGGGACAGCTCGTGCAACCTCCCGAAGCGGCCAACAATGGCCAGGAAGAGACGGTGAAACCGCAGGATGTCCCTGGCCGGGGACCGGACGCCCTCCCTTCGGGCCAGCGAGCGGAGGGCCTCCATGACCTCGGCAACCTTGATTTGGCGGGGGCAACGGACAGTGCAGGTAAAACAAGTAGCGCAGACCCATATGGTCTGGCAGCGCAGAACCTCGTCCTCCGCACCCCAGTTCACCAGACGCATGATCTGGCGAGGGGTGAAATCCATGGCCTCCACCAGTGGGCAGCCACCGGTGCACTTGCCGCACTGATAGCATCGCCCGACATCGGTACCTGCCAGCTCCTGGATTCGCTGCCTCAAGCGCTCAGACTTCTGCAGATCCGGCCTCATCAAGCGGCTGCCAACCATGCTTCCTCCCGTCCTCCCCGGCGGGACACGCCTGTGAATTTTTCCACAAACATCCCCGATCTCCTGCGTCACGGTGCTGTTTTGGCGGACAGCCGTCGCGCCAGCCGGCGCAACCTCTCCAGGCGGTACCTCACCCCCGACTTGCCCACCGGGGGATCCAGCAGCTGGCCCAGCTCCCTCATGGTCATCTCGGGGTGGGCCAGGCGGGCGCGGGCGGTCTGCTCCAGATGGGGCGGCAGGCTGGACAGCCCCACCCGTTGAGCAATGACCCTTATGTCCTGCACCTGCCTGAGAGAAGCCTCGATGGCCTTGCCCAGGTTGGCCGTCTCACAGTTGACCACCCGGTTAACCTGGCCCCGCAGGTGGCGGACCACGCGTACGTTCTCATACTCCAGCAGCGAACGATGGGCCCCTACCAAGGCCAGGAAATGGCCAATCTCCTCCGCTCCCTTGAGATACACCACCCAGCGGCCCCTTCGGCAGCGGCACCGCCCCCGCAGCCCAAGCCGCGCCAGCGCCCTCACCACCCCTTCCGCCGCCGAACGAGTGGGCAATACCATTTCCAGGTGGTGAGCCCCATCCGGACTGGTCACCGAACCGGCGGCGAGGAAAGCGCCCCGCAGGTAGGCCTGCAGGCAACAGCGCGCCAGCCCCTCACCCTCAAGCGCCTGCAACACCTCTCCCACCCCCGGCAGCTGACCGTTGCTGGCTCCCGCCAGCCGGATGGCATACGTCCTCCGGTTAGCAGCGTACTTGTCCCGACGCAGGATGACCCGGGGCCGCCTTCCTGTGCACTCCTTGATGAGGCCGAACAGCCGCCGGGCCACCGCGGGCTGGCTGGCGCGGAGGGCCGAGCCCCTGCCCAGCACCATCACCCAGGCGGCCAACTCCGCCCGAATGCAGCAGCATGAGCCCAGCGCCAGGTGCAGCAGCTCCTCTTTGACGTCCTCGCAGAATGACCTCACGGCCATTGTTGGTCCTTCACCGGGGCAAATTCCCCCAGGAAATGCCGCAGCGTCGGGGGCTCATAGGTAAACCGGTAGCCCCCCAGCTGTTCGCGCTTCCGGTACAGTCGCACCACGCTCTCGCATACCCAGTCCAGGTGCGACCGGGTGTACGTTCTGCGGGGGATGGCCAGACGCAACAACTCCATGGGCGGATGATCGTGCTGCCCATCCGGCTTGCGTCCCGCCAGGACGGTGCCGATCTCCGCGCCCCGGATTCCCCCCTCCGCGTACACCCCCACCGACAGCGACCACGCCGGGAACTGATCGGGCGGTATGTGGGGCACGAAGCGCCCCGCGTCCAGGTACACGGCATGGCCACCCGGCGGCCGCACGATGGGAACTCCTTCCTCCTCCAGGCAACGGGCCAGGTACTCCACCTGCTGCAACCGGGCCCGGAGGTATTCGTCGTCCAACACCTCCCGCAGTCCCTGGGCGATGACCTGCATGTCCCGACCGGCCAGCCCACCATAGGTGGGGAATCCCTCGAAGAGGACGGCCAGCGACCGCGCCTTCCGGTAGACCTCCTCGCAGTTGGTGGCCAGGAACCCCCCGATGTTGGCCAGACCATCCTTCTTCGCGCTCATGGTGCAGCCGTCGGCGTACGACATCATTTCCCGGGCAATATCGGCCACCGACCGGTCGGCCTGCCCCGGCTCGCGCATCTTTATGAAGTAGGCGTTCTCCGCGAAGCGGCAGGCGTCGATGTACAGCGGAACGCCGCGCTGGCGAGCAATGCGACTCACCGCCCGGATGTTGGCCAGGGAGACCGGCTGTCCCCCGTTGGAATTGCAGGTCACCGTGATCATGACCAGCGCCACCCGGGGGCCGAGTTCATCCAGCGCCCGCTCCAGCTTGTCCAGGTCCATGTTGCCCTTGAAGGGGGCGTCGCAGGCCGGGTCGCGGCCCTCCCGGCAGACCAGATCCAGAGGTACTGCGCCCCGATGACGGACGTGAGCCTTGGTGGTATCAAAATGCATGTTGTTGATCACGTACTGCCCGGCAGTCACCAGAGCTCCCATCAGCAGGTTCTCCGCTCCGCGACCCTGGTGAGTGGGGATGACGTAGCGGAATCCGAAAAGATCCCTCACCACCTCCGCCAGCAGGTAGTAGCTGCGACTCCCCGCGTACGCCTCGTCACCGCGCATGAGCGCCGCCCACTGTTCGTCGCTCATGGCTCCCGTCCCGCTGTCGGTGAGCAGATCAATGTACACGTCCTGGGATCTCAAACAAAAAGGGTTGTACTTTGCCTCCTGGATCAGGCGGAGACGGCGGTCGCGTTCCGGTAGCTGGATCCTCTCCACCATCTTGATCCGGTAGGGTTCGGGAAGAAAGCTTGCCCTTCTCAACGGTCGCATACCCCCCGCCTGCCGCTGGCGCGCAGTCGCCTGAGAATCACCGACGCCAGCGAGCTGGAATCGTGCCGCGCCAGCCCCCCCCTCGGCCAGTAGCATTCCCGCAACTATCTCCACATTCAGCTGCGAGAGCGCCTCCCGGTCCACCCGCACCGGCTCCGCTCCTTCCGCGCGGTATTTCGCCCGCATGGGGGGAGAAGGTTGCTGCTCGTTGACCACCACTGCATCCACCACCGCTCCCTCGAGATGCCACAACAGTTCCCTGACGTGGTCGGATGCCGAGTAACCGTCGGTCTCACCCGGCTGCGTCATGATGTTGCACACGTACACCCGCCATGCCCTCGTCTCCTGGAGCGCTTCCCTCACTCCCCTCACCAGCAGGGGAGGGATCACGCTGGTGTACAGACTCCCCGGACCCAGCACCACCAGGTCCGCCTCCCGAACTGCCTCCAGGACCTCCGGTAGTGCCGGGGGATCGGGCGGCTCCAGGAATACCCGCAGGATGCGGCCTCTGGTCGCAGCTATGCTGCTCTCTCCCCGGATCACCCGGCCATCGGAGAACTCCGCGCACAAGGTCACGTGAGCCAGGGTGCAGGGGAGCACCCGGCCGCGGGTGGCCAGCACGCGGCTGGACTGGCGTATCGCCTCCTCGAAATCCCCGGTCACCTCGGTCAACGCCGCTATGAACAGATTCCCGAAGCTATGCCCGGCTAGCTGGTGGTTGCCGCTGAAACGGTGCTGAAAAAGTCTCCTCATCAGGGGCTCTGCCTCCGCCAGGGCCACCAGGCAGTTGCGGATGTCCCCGGGAGGAAGGATCCCCAGATCGCCCCGCAGCCTTCCCGAGCTCCCCCCGTCGTCCGATACCGCCACCACGGCGGTGATAGCGTCGGTGTGCTCCTTCAGTCCTCTGAGGAGCACCGCCAGCCCGGTGCCACCGCCCACCGCCACCACGCGCGGACGGCGCTGGAGGGGGAGTCCTTCAACGCATCCCCCCGCGTCCATGAAACGACCTCCCTGCCTGGGGGCTGCCCGCCCACGGCGCCTGCTATTCCTCTTGCCCCGGCGCGTCAGCCCTCGCCACTCCGTTTATCGAGGTCCCGGTGTTCTATCAGCACTGTATGCTTGGTGCGGCGTAGCTGCTCGCCAAGCCTCTCCGCCACCACCACCGAGCGATGTCTGCCCCCGGTGCAGCCCACCGCGATGGTGAGCTGGGTCTTCCCCTCGTTGAGGTAATGAGGCAGCAGGAACTCGGTGAAGCGCTGGAGCCTCCTGATGAAAGCCCGGGAGATGCCCCTGCTCATGACGTATTTCGCCACCGCCTCATCAGTGCCCGGAAGCTCCCGCAATTCTTCCACGTAATGAGGATTGGGCAGAAACCGAACGTCGAAGACCAGGTCCGCATCCAGGGGGAGGCCGTACTTGAACCCGAAGCTGACCACGGTGATGACCAGCCGCCCCTCCCTGGCCCCGCCGGCGAAAATCTCCTCCACCTCGCGGCGCAGCTGAGCGGGAGTCAGGTCGGTGGTGTCGATGATGAACTGCGCCCTCTCCTTGAGGAGCTCGAGCCGGGCCCGCTCCATGCGCAGGCCCTCCAGCACCCGCGCCTGCGGCGCCAGGGGATGACGCCGACGGGTCTCCTTGAAACGCCTCACCAGGACCTCGTCGGTGGCCTCCAGGAACAAAATGCGGGGCTGCAACCCCATGCGCTCCACCTCGGCGAGGGCATCGGCCAGGGAATCGAAAAACTGGCCCCCGCGTATGTCGATGACCAGGGCGATGTCCCGGATCTCTCCCCCCGATTCCACGCATAGTTGCCCGAATTTAGGGAGCAAGCTGGGAGGTAGGTTGTCCACGCAAAAAAAACCCATGTCCTCCAGGGCCCTCAACGCCTGAGTTTTACCGGCGCCGGAGAGACCGGTAACGATGACCAGCCGGATCCGGTCGTCGCGATCCACGCCATGCGCCATCAGCAACCACCCTCACCCACCGCGACCCGGTGCCTCATCCTGGCGGCTGCGCTCACCCCAGTCCCCCAGACCCATGGTGGCCAGCACCGCGTGGTGATCGGATACCCCCACTTCCACCACCTGGGCCTCGGCCCGTCTCCACGCCTCCGACACGTAGACACGATCGATGGTGGCAACCGGCCCCCAGGCGGGAAAGGTCGCGCTCGTCCGCAGCCAGCGCCATCCCGCGTCCAGCTCCGGGAGGTCCTCATCGTTGAAGTCGCCACACAGGATGACCGGTCCCTGACCCAGCGTTACCGTCTCCAGCGTGGCCAGCTGCCGGCGTCGCTCCTCCTCGTCCACCCCCAGGTGCACGACGAACACCGTCACCAGCTGTTCCCCCCACCTCACGGTGACCTCCAGGCACCCACGCGGTTCTGACGAGCTGCTGAGCCGGTGATTGTCAAAATCCACGATGGGATACCGGCTGAGCAGGGCGTTGCCGTAGCCACCCAGTCCCACCCGCAGGTTTTCCCCAAACACCCAGTACATGCCCAGGCGCTCCCCCAGCCACGTGGCTTGATGAACCCATCCGCTGCGGGACAGCCACCGGTCCACCTCCTGCAGGGCTACCAGGTCGGGTTGGTACGCCTCGATGGCCCGGGCCACCCTCTCGAGCGAAACCACGCCATCGGGACCGCGGGCATGTCGCATATTGAGGGTGAGGACTCGCAGCACTGCCCGGTTGGGGTCCGGGTTACCGCCGGTCACGAAACATCTCTCCGACCCCGCCATCCAGCGGGCCTGTATCCCCACGGAGGCGAAGAGGGCGATGACCACCACCCATCCCACCCACATCCGCCGGCCCATACCACAGAAGCCTTCTCCACCGGCAGTGCACCCCCCTGCAGGGAAGGAATGCTACCTCAGGGTGGAAATGCCACCTTGCCCAGCACCACCGGGCGGGAGGCACCGGTGACCTGGGGCAGGCTACCGGGAACCCTCCACGCCGCCAGGGCAGCCAGCACGGCGAAAGCCACCGCCTCCTTCGCCGCTCCCGGAATGCCCAGTTCCTCGTGAGGCCGGACCGGCCAGGGCCGCAGAAGCCGCGTCAGCCACTCCATCAATGTGGGGTTCTGGGCACCACCCCCGGACACGTAGACCTCGGCCACGCCGCTGCGCGGCGGCGGCAGGAAGCGCCGGTAAGCATCGGCGATGGTCAAGGCGGTGAGTTGAGTCACCGTGGCCACCACGTCTTCGGGACTCAACCCGCGGGCCCGCTCCAGGAGCTGGGTCACGTACTGGTCGCCGAACTCCTCGCGCCCGGTGGACTTGGGCGGGGACTTTCGGTAGTACGGGTGCTGCAGCAGCCAGGCCAGCAGCTCCGGGCACGGACGCCCCCTCCGAGCCATCGCGCCGCCCACGTCATAGGCCCGACCGGCCAGCCGCCTGGTGACCGCATCGATCAGGACGTTCCCCGGCCCGGTGTCGAAAGCCAGCACCTGGTGTCGACTGCCGCCCGCCGGGAGCCAGGTGAGGTTGGCGATGCCGCCGATGTTCTGGATGATCCGGTCGCGGTGGTCGCTCCGGAAAAGGAGGTAGTCCACCAGGGGCACCAGGGGTGCCCCCTGACCGCCCGCCGCCACGTCCGCCTGCCGGAAGTCCCCCACGGTGATGATACCGGTACGCGCGGCGATGACGCTGATGTCCCCCACCTGCAGGGTGCAGCGGACCCGGCGGTCACCCAGGGACCGGGGAGCGGGACAGTGAAAAACGGTCTGACCGTGAGATCCCACCAGGTGGATTTCGCTGGCCGCCATCCCCGCCGCCTCCGCCACCGACAGGGCGGCCTCGGCGAAGAGTTCCCCTCCCACCTGATTGGCCAGGCAGACCTCGGCAACCCCCAGCTCCGACCGCGCCGCCCGACACACCAGGGCCCGCCACCAGTCGGGAAGGGGCCGGGTCAGGTGGGCCAGCAGCTCCACCTCCAGGTGCTCCTGGCTCCTCCGAATGCGAACGCACGCCGCGTCCACCCCGTCCGCCGAGGTTCCGGACATCAGGCCGATGACCGTCAGCTCCGTTTGCACGGACAGCTCCGCCCACCGCTCAGGATACAACTCCCCTCACTCCCGCGGGATGGGAACGGGAAGCCGGCCGCGGTGTGACACCCTCCCCGCCAACAGCTCCGCCAGGGCCATCAGGGTACACGGTTCTGCTCCGTATGCGGCCACCACCGACCAGTGGCCGGGTACCTCTCCAAGACCGAACGGTACACCGGTGGAGATCACTATGGTGGGCAGCTGCCACCGCTGGATCCGCGACCATTCATGGCCGTGCCTTTCGGATACCAACGGGCCGTCCACCGTCACCAGCACCACCACCTGGCGGGCCGGGGGAAGAGTGGGCTGGTCCCGAGAAGGACCGGTCACCTGAAAGCCCGCCTCCCGCAACCAGAAGGAAAGATCGCGACCGCCGTCCGCCGCCCCCGAGTCCAGGTCAACCCACGCCAGGAGGACGGTGGCGGGCTGCAGGGGTATGAGTCCGCGGGGATCCCTCACCACCGTGAGGGACGCCCGGGCGATCTCCAGGGCCAGCTGCTGATGTTCATCGCACCCCACCACCGCCATGGGCAGGGGAGCGGGTTCGCCCCAAAGTCTCCTCAGGCGGCGCAGGCGGTCCAGCGACTGCGCAACCCGGCGTTCGGTCAGCCTTCCTTCGTTGATGGCTCGGACCAGCCCCCGCCAGCTGCGGTGCTGAAACTGGGGCGAATGGGACACCAGAACCGCATCACATCCCGCCTCAATGGCCAGCACCGCCGCCTCCTCCGGGTCGTAACGGTCGGCTATCGCCCTCATTTCCATGCAGTCGGTGACCACCACTCCGTGGTATCCCAGGCGGTCCCTCAACAGGCCGTCGATGACCCGGGGGGACAGAGTGGCGGGCAGCACCGGGTCCAAGGCCTTGAACACCACGTGGGCAGTCATCACCACCGCCACCCCTTCCGCCACCGCCCGGCGGAAGGGCAACAGCTCCCGCTTCCACAGAGTGGGCTCATCCGCTTCCACCACCGGCAGCTCCCGGTGGGAGTCCCGGTCGGTATCTCCATGCCCCGGGAAATGCTTGGCGGTAGCCGCCACACCTTGCTCCTGATGACCGCGGATGAAAGCCACCCCCAGACGGGCCACCGATTCCGGATCCGCCCCCAAGGAGCGAGTTCCGATCACCGGGTTGCTGAGCATGCTGTTCACGTCCAGCACCGGGGCCAGGTTGAGATTAGCGCCCACCGCCCGCAGCTCCCGGGCGGTGGCCCTGCCCTGGGCCCGGGCCAGGCAGTCGTCGGCGGTAGCACCCAGAGCCATGGCGCCGGGGAACCGGGTGGCACCGGTCCGCAACCGGGCCACCCGACCCCCTTCCTGGTCCACCGCAATCAGCGGGGGCAACTGGGCGCCCAGCTCCCTCCACCGCCTCCGCAGTCCCTGTGTGAGCCGACGAAGCTGCCGGGGGTTCCTCACGTTCCGGGAAAACAGAATCACCCCACCCCAGGCAACCTCGCCCAGGGCCCTCATCGCCTCGTGGGGCTCCGTCCCCACGAACCCCACCAGCACCATCTCGGCAGCCGCCTTGCCCGCATCGGACCCTCGGTGCATCAGCGCCACTCCTCCCCGTACTCGGGCAGCAAACAATCAGCCGTGGCCAACTCGGCCTCGAACTGCTCAACCTCACGGCGCCAGCCCTCAGCGATGCGCTCCACCGACAGTCCCTGCTCCAGCAACAGCCGCTCGTCTGGCCTTCCCAGGAGCCGATCGATCCAGGGCCGACCGTCGGCTTTCCGCCATCGCACCCGGTCCGGGAACAGCTGGCGGACGGCGGCGATGATCTCCAGACCCAAGGCCACGGCGTCGAACTCCGCCCCCGACTCCACGTCCAGGGCCACACCCCGGCATAACTGGTCCCGGTAGGGGTGGCAGGCGGGGACGAAGGAATGAGGCCGTACCCGCACGCCCGCGGGCACCGACTCCTTCAGGCGCCGCCAGAGAACCGGCGCTTCCATCCACGGCGCCCCCACTACCCGGAAGGGGAGCGCGGTACCCCGGCCAAAAGACACGTTCAGCCCCTCCAGGAGGCAGGTGCCGGGATACAGGGCCATCATGATCTCATCGGTGGCGGCGGGAGAAGGCGGAACCCAGGGCAGTCCCGTGGCATGCCAGCGATGCCGGCGATCCCAGCCGGAGCACGGTATCACCTGCAGGGGGACCTGGTCGCCCCGACGGGCCACCTGCAGCCGGACCAGTTCTCCCATGGTGAGACCATGCCGGATGGGCACCTCCATGGCAGCCACCAGAGATCGGTGGTCAGCCCGGATCCACACCGGGCCCGTCC
The DNA here is from genome assembly GCA_002376005.1 of Firmicutes bacterium UBA3570. Taxonomy (GTDB): domain Bacteria; phylum Bacillota; class Sulfobacillia; order UBA3561; family UBA3561; genus UBA3561. The sequence goes on along the minus strand of DFNJ01000033.1, from coordinate 42,590 downwards.
GCACTCTGCCTCCCAGCGGGTTGGGCCGATCCAGAATCCAAACCGGGATGTCCCGTTGCCAGCAGGCATCGATCACCCGCAGCGCAGTGGCCACGTACGTGTAATACCGGGCGCCGATGTCCTGGAGATCCACCAGCAGGCCACACACGCCCTCCAGGGCACGGTCAAAATCGCAACCAGGACCGTAGGCCGGCTCCACCGGCAGCCCCGTGAAGAGATCCCGCCCTCGGGCCACTTCAGCTCCCGCGGCCAGGGCACCCTGCAGCCCGTGCTCAGGAGCCAGCAGCCGCACCACATCATAACCGGCCTTCAGCAGGGCCACCTGGACAGGCTCCCAGTCCGGAGTCAGCGATGAGGCGTTGCAGAGCAGGGCCAGGCGCTCCGGCAGGACAGGGCGCCGCTCAAGCATTACTGCGATGCCGGGCCGTACCGTGTCAAGAAGCACCTCCCCATCTCTCCAACGCCAGGCAGGCCGCCCCCAGCGGCCCCGCCATTTCCCCCAGCTCGCCCACCACCGTCACGATCTCCCGGTTCACCCCGGGGAGCGCCTGGGTGCGCAATCCCTCCCGCACCACGTCAAGGACCAGGTCCGCGGCACCCGCTATCCCCCCGACCAGGATGATCATCTCCGGCTGAAACAGGTTCACCAATCCCCCCAAAGCCCGGCCCAGGAACCGCGCTGCGCGGCGCAACACCGCCCGCGCCTCCCGCTGGCCCTGCCTGGCCAGGGCGGCGATTTCCCTCACCGACGCCCTCCTTCCGGCGCGGCGTTCGTACTCCGCCTCGATGCTGCGGCCACCGGCCAGGGCTTCCAGACATCCTCGATTCCCGCACCCGCACCGGGGCCCCCGGGGCATGACCATGATGTGGCCGATTTCCAGCCCGCCGCCCCAACGACCGCGGTATATCCTCCCCCCAGCGACCAGGCCGCCCCCGATGCCGGTACCCCAGGTCACCACCAGCACCGGGTCGTGCCCTGCACCCGCTCCCCACCTGACCTCCCCCAGCGCCGCCGCATGGGCATCGTTGTCCAGAATGACTGGCAACCCAACTTCCCGCTCGATCAACCTTCGCAGCGGGACGTCGCGCCAGCCAATGTTGGGCGAGATGCACACCGACCCGGTCTGGAAATCCACCTGCCCGGCCACTCCCACCCCCACGCCCACCACCTCATCCGGGATCAGCTCGCGCACCAATGCGCCAATAGCCGCAGCGGTATCCGCTGCCGAGGCAGATGGGGCGGGACCGGAGGCCACCCGCAGAACCTCACCGTCAGAATCCACCAGCACGGCCAGGACGTGACTTGCCCCCACGTCCACCCCGATGGCCGTCGGCCCTTTCATCCCCGCGGGAACCTCGGTTTGCATATGATCTCCAGGACCTGTCCGGCGAAAAAGTTCTTGGCGTGCTCGGGCAGCAGGACCAGCGCGGTGTCCGCCCCGCGACCCGAGCCACCGATGGCCACGATTTCGCGCCCGTAGGGGATCAGGCCCGCATCGAGGGCCATGGTGGCTATCTCCAGACAGACCTTCGTCCCCTGGCCGAACATCCGGAGCGTGTGGGAGATGATACCTCCCGGGTAGAGTCCGCCCCACTGGCTGGTCACCGCCCGTTCCACGTTGGCGAACAGATGAGTGGTGGTCAGCAGGCGGGCACCTGCCTGGAGCAGCTGCTGCCGCACTTCGGGAGGCATTTCGTCCTCGCCTGGATTGCGGAAGCCCACGTGGTGGGTCACCACCACCACTTCCAGGCCCTCATTAAGGCATTTCAGCGCGGTGTAACCGGTGTTGGAGGCCACCACCAGATGCTGGATCCCCAGCTGGTGAGCCCGATTGACTGCCGCTTTTACCGTCCGCTCGGTGTACTCTCGCCCTCGACCGTCCCAATAGCACGTCAACCTCCCTCTCCCTCCTCCGCCAGGCGTTGTAGGGTCTCCTTCAGGCGACGGGCAACCGCCGTATTCATGCCCGGCACCTGGGCCAGTTCCTCCACCGTCGCTTTCGCCATCTGCCTCCAGTCCGCATAGCGGCTCAAGAGAGCCTTACGGCGCCGGGGCCCGATTCCCTCCACCTCATCTAGCAGGGATTGCAGGGCGCGCTTTCGGCGCAGCCGGCGGTGATACTCCACGGCGAAGCGATGTGCCTCGTCTCTCACCCGCTGCAAGAACTTCAGGGCAGGCGAGTCGTCAGGCAGTGCCACCGGGTGGGGATTGCCAGGCAGATAGAGTTCTTCGCGGCGCTTGGCCAGCGCCACCACCGGAATCCCCTCCAGCCCCAGATCCCGTAAGATGTTCGCCGCCGCGTTCGCCTGGGGCAGTCCTCCGTCCACCAGGAGCAGGTCAGGCGTTCGGCGGAACGCCGCCCGGGTGGCGGGGGCGGGAACCTCCGGCAGCAGGTACTTGAGCCTCCTGGTGAGCAGCTGGCGCATCATCCCCACGTCATCGGGACTCGCTCCCGTAAGGCGGAACCGCCGGTACTGCGAGGGCTGGGCCTGGCCCTTTTCGAATACCACCATCACCCCCACCGGCTGCTTCCCCTGTACGTTGGAAACATCGAATGCCTCCACCCGCACCGGAGCACGGGGGAGCGCCAGGGCCTCTCGCAGGGCAGTGGCCTCCCGCTCCCACTGCCTTCGAGACGACTGGGCCCAGGCTTGCTCCAGCATGGCGGCAGCATTGGCAGCGGCCATCTTCACCAGCTGTCGCTTCCGACCCCGCTTGGGAACCGGAAATGCCACCCGATGGCCCGCCCGGCTGCTCAGCAGCGCCTCCAGCACGCCCACCGCCTCCCCCACCTCCCATGGGAGGAGCACCTGGCGGGGGAGATCCTCACACACGGCGTAATACTGCTCCAGGCCGGCCAGCAGCAGCTCCTCGCGGTCCACCTCCTCCGTCCCTTCCATCACCCAGTGGTGATACCCCACCAGTTTCCCCCGCCGGATGCGGAATACCTGAAAGGCGGCAACCGCACCTCGCCGGGCAATGCCGATGGCATCGAGATCCTCGGCCCGCTCCGAGATCACCTTCTGTTCTTCGGTGATCCGCTCCACCGCTCTCAGCTGATCGCGCAGGCGGGCCGCCCGCTCGAACTCCATGTTCTCGGCGGCCTGCTCCATGCGGCGCCGGAGCCGCTGGACGATTTCCTCGCTACGCCCCGACAGGAATAGACACAGGTCCTCCACCGTCCTCTGGTATTCTTCCCGGGAGACCTTCCGACAGCAGGGAGCAGGGCACCGCTTGATGTGATAGTGCAGGCAGGGCCGGCTCGCGTGGCGCAGGGTCCGCTCCGAACATATGCGCAGGGGGAACAAGTGCCGGACCAGACGAAGGGTCTCCCACACCGCCTGGGCGGGGTAATAGGGGCCGAAATACCGGGCCCCGTCGTCCCGGATGCGCCTGGCAATGGTGACCCGGGGCCATTCTTCCTGGACGCTGACCCGCAGGTAGGGGTAATGCTTGTCATCGCGGAGCATGATGTTGTAACGGGGGGAGTATTTCTTGATGAGGTTGCACTCCAGCAGCAATGCTTCCAGCTCGGAGTCGGTGGTGAGCAATTCCACATCGGCGGCGTGGGACAGCATGACCTGAATGCGCGGAGGCAGCCGTCCGCCCCCCTGCAGATATGAGCGCAGTCGGTGACGGAGATGGCGCGCCTTTCCCACATACAGCACCCGGCCTTGCTGGTCGCGGAAAAGGTAAACGCCGGGTTGCTCGGGAGCCAACTCCACCTTCTCCCGCCAGGCACCCACCGGCCATCAGCCCCCCGCCCTGGCCTCCTGCAGCTGTCGATCCCGCTCCAGCACCGGACCCAGATACCGCCCCGTCCAGGACTCGGAAACCCCCGCCACCTCCTCGGGAGTGCCGGTGGCCACCACGTAGCCGCCTTCAGCTCCGCCCTCCGGACCCAGGTCGATGATGTAGTCGGCGCACTTGATCACATCCAGATTGTGCTCGATCACTATCACCGTATTCCCGGCATCCACCAGTTCGCCCAGCACCCGCAGCAGCTTGTGGATATCCGCCACGTGCAGACCGGTGGTGGGCTCATCCAGCACGTACAGAGTGTGGCCGGTGCTTCGCGACCCCAGCTCCGCCGCCAGCTTCACCCTCTGCGCCTCGCCGCCGGAGAGCGTGGTGGCGGGCTGTCCCAGCCGAATGTAACCGAGACCGATATCGCGCAGCGTCTGCAAGCGTCGCCTCACCGAAGGAACGGCGGAGAAGAATTCCAGCGCCTCATCGACGGTCATCTCCAGCACGTCGGCGATATTCTTGCCCTTGTACCGCACCTCGAGGGTCTCCCGGTTGTACCGGCGCCCATTGCACACCTCGCAAGGTACGTACACGTCGGGCAAGAAATGCATCTCGATGCGGATGATCCCCGCTCCCCGGCAGGCCTCGCAGCGCCCACCGGGGACATTGAAGCTGAATCTCCCCGGCCGGTAGCCCCTCATCCTGGCCTCCGGGGTGCGGGCAAACACCTGGCGGATGTGGTCGAAGACACCGGTGTAAGTGGCGGGGTTTGAACGCGGAGTACGTCCGATGGGGGACTGGTCGATCTCCACCACCCGGTCGATGTACTCCATCCCCTCCACTGCGTCGTGCTCACCGGGGCGAACCCTGGCCCCGTACAGCTCCTGGGCCAGACGGCGGTAAAGCACTTCGTTGACCAGGCTGGATTTTCCGGAACCAGACACCCCGGTTACGCAAATGAACAGCCCCAGCGGAAAGGCCACCTCTATGTTCTTCAGGTTGTGATGACGGGCCCCACGCACCACCAGCCAGCGCCCGTCCGGTCGGCGGCGGCTGCGGGGCACCGGTATGCGGCGGGCCCCGCTGAGGTACTGGCCGGTGATGGATTCGGGCACCGCGCACACGTCGGCGACGGTACCCGTCGCCACCACCCGCCCACCCTGGGCTCCCGCCCCCGGGCCGATGTCGATGATGAAGTCAGCCTCCCGGATGGTACTCTCGTCGTGCTCCACCACCAGCACCGTGTTGCCGAGGTCCCGTAGCTGCTTGAGGGTGTCCAGCAGGCGCCGCTGGTCTCGCTGGTGCAGCCCGATGCTGGGCTCGTCCAGGACGTACAGCACCCCCACCAGGCCGGATCCGATCTGGGTGGCCAGCCGGATGCGCTGGGCCTCTCCCCCCGCCAGGGTACCTGCCGGTCGGTCTAAGGTGAGATAATCGAGCCCCACATCTACCAGGAACTGAAGCCGGGCGGTTATCTCCTTCAGCACCTGAGCGGCGATGATGCGGTCGCGCTCGCCCAGCTGGAGCTGGCGGAAGAACGCAAGACATTCCTTCACCGACATGGCCGTCACCTGGGCAATGGACTTGCCGCCCACCGTGACCGCCAGGCTCTGGGGCTTCAGACGGGCGCCTCCACATGACGGACATGGGGCGCTGGTCATGTACTGTTCTATTTCCTCGCGCACGCTGTCGCTGGTGCTCTCTCTGTACCGGCGTTCCAGGTTTTCCAGGATACCCCGGAATCTCGTATGGTAGACCCTCACCCGGCCATAGGCGTTGCGGTAACGGAACCTGATGACCTCGTGTGGCGCCCCGTAAAGCAAGAGCTTCAGGTGCCGGGGGTCCAGCTGAGACACGGGCACGTCCATGGGTATCCCGAAGTGCTCGCACACCGCCCGCAGCAGCTGGGGGTAATACCGGGAATTGCCCCTGCTCCAGGGCACCACCGCCCCCTCCGCCAGAGTCCTGGTCTTGTCGGGGATGACCAGCTCGGGGTCGATCTCCATCCTGGTGCCGAGACCGTCGCAGTCCGGACAGGCCCCGTAGGGACTGTTGAAGGAAAACATTCGAGGTGACAGCTCCTCCATGCTCACCCCGCAGTCCGCGCAGGCCAGGTGCTGGCTGAACACCATTTCCTCTCCCTCAAGAGAGTTGACCACCACCAGCCCGCCGGACATCTCCAGGGCCGTCTCCAGGGAATCGGCCAGGCGCTTGCGGATGCCCGGGCGCATCACCAGCCGGTCCACCACCGCCTCAATGGTGTGTTTCTTGTTGCGATCCAGCGGGGGCACCTCATCGACCTCGTAGATCTCCCCGTCCACCCGAACCCGGACGAAGCCGGCACTGGCGATCTGCGACAGAACCCGTCCGTGCTCCCCCTTCCTGCCGCGAATGAGCGGGGCCAGAACCAGGAACTTAGTGCCTGCAGGCATGGCCATCAGCTGGTCCACCATCTGATCCACGGTCTGGCGACTTATGGGGCGGCCGCAACGATAACAGTGTGGCTTGCCGATCCTGGCGTACAACAGACGCAGGTAATCATATATCTCGGTGACCGTGCCCACAGTGGAACGAGGGTTGCTGCTGGGACCCTTCTGATCGATGGATATGGCCGGAGACAGGCCTTCGATGTAATCCACATCCGGTTTGTCCATCCGTCCCAGGAACTGGCGGGCGTAGGCCGAGAGCGACTCCACGTATCGGCGCTGTCCTTCCGCATATATGGTGTCAAAGGCCAGCGATGATTTTCCGGAACCGCTGAGGCCGGTAATCACCACCAGCTGACCGCGGGGGATCTCCAGATCGATGTTCTTCAAGTTGTGCTGGCGCGCCCCTCGGATGCAGATGCTATCCCTGGCCATCAAGCACCACCCGCTCGCTTGCCGTCCATCCTGGCTTCCAGCTCCAGGATCAGGTCTCGCAGGCTGGCCGCCCGCTCGAACTCCAGCCTGCGGGCGGCTTCCTTCATCTCGCGCCTGAGCTTCTTTATCATGGCTGGTAGCTGACGGCGGGGAATGTCGGCCACGTCGTGCTCAAGCCAGTAACCCTCCGGGCGCCGCACCGCCCTGGTAGCTTCGATTACCTCCCGTACCGCCTTCCTGACCGTCTCCGGGGTGATGCCGTGGCGGCGGTTGAACTCCTGCTGCAGGCGCCGCCTCCGGTTGGTCTCCTCCACCGCCCTGCGCATGGAACCGGTGACCTGGTCCGCGTACATGATCACCTTTCCCTCCACATTGCGGGCGGCGCGGCCGATGGTCTGAATGAGGGAGGTCTCCGAGCGAAGGAAACCCTCCTTGTCGGCATCCAGGATGGCCACGAGAGACACCTCCGGGAGGTCCAAGCCCTCCCTGAGGAGGTTGATCCCCACCAGCACGTCGAAGGCGCCCAATCGGAGGTCGCGGATGATCTGCATGCGCTCCAGGGTATCGATTTCCGAGTGCAGATACCGCACGCGAATCCCGGCCTCCCTTAAGTAGTCGCACAGATCCTCCGCCATCCTCTTGGTCAGGGTGGTGATCAGGACCCGCTGGTTCTTTTGAACCCTCTTTTTTATCTCGCTCAGCAGATCGTCGATCTGTCCCGCCGTGGGCCGAATCTCCACCTCCGGGTCCACCAGTCCCGTGGGGCGCACGATGAGTTCCACCACCTTCTGGGCGCGCCTGAGCTCGTATGGCCCGGGGGTGGCGGAAACATATATGACCTGATTGATGCGCCGCTCAAACTCCTCAAAGGTCAGGGGTCGGTTGTCGTAGGCCGACGGGAGGCGGAAGCCGTGTTCCACCAAAGCATCCTTGCGGGTCTTGTCCCCCTCGTACATTCCTCCCAGCTGGGGCACGGTGACGTGGGATTCGTCGATGAACATCAGGTAATCGGGAGGGAAGAAGTCCAGCAGGGTGTAGGGGGGCTCTCCCGGTCGCCGGCCGGTGAGATGCCGGGAGTAGTTCTCGATGCCGGGGCAGTACCCCACCTCCCGCAGCATCTCCAGGTCGTAGCGGGTTCGCTGTTCCAGCCGCTGCGCTTCCAGCAGCTTTCCGCGGGAGCGGAGCTCCTTCAACCTCGCCTCCAGCTCTTCCTCGATGCTGGATATGGCCCGCCGCATCTTCTCTTCCCTGGTCACGTAATGGCTGGCAGGGTAGATGGCCGCGTGCTGCCGTTCGGCCAGCACCTCGCCGGTGAGGACGTCGATTTCCGTGATGCGCTCGATCTCATCCCCGAAGAACTCCACGCGGATGGCCCGCTCCCCGAAGGAAGCCGGGAATATCTCCACCACGTCACCCCGTACTCGGAAGGTGCCGCGGGTGAAATTGACGTCATTGCGCTCGTACTGGATCTCCACCAGACGCCGCAGCACCTCATCCCGATCGTTGACCATGCCGGTACGCAGCGACACCACCAGATCGCGGTAGTCCTCAGGAGACCCCAGACCGTAGATGCAAGACACGCTGGCCACGATGATCACGTCGCGGCGTTCGAACAGGGCACTGGTGGCCGAATGGCGCAGTTTGTCGATCTCCTCGTTGATCAGCGCATCCTTTTCGATGTAGGTGTCAGTTTGCGGGATGTATGCTTCGGGCTGGTAGTAATCGTAATAGCTGACGAAGTACTCCACCGCATTGTGAGGGAAGAACTCCTTGAACTCACTGCACAGCTGGGCGGCCAGGGTCTTGTTGGGAGCGATCACCAGGGTGGGGCGCTGCACCCGCGCGATCACTTCGGCCATCACGTAAGTCTTCCCGCTCCCGGTAACGCCCAGCAGAACCTGGTCCCGGAGCCCGGCCTTCAGCCCGGCCACCAGCTCCTCGATGGCTTTAGGCTGGTCTCCCCGCGGCACAAAATCAGTGACCAGACGGAACCCGTCCATAGCAAAGCACACCTTCGCGACGGCGTCAAAAGGCCGGAGAGCGAGGACGCTCCCCAGCCCTCGGGATACAATTATACCATAAATCAGCCCCGGCTACGCGAGCACCACCTCCACCAGATGGGGGCCAGCCCCCGGTTGTGGGGGCACCAAATTGTCGGACAGAGATTTGCCGTTCACCTTCACCTCTCTCACCGAACAACCGCTGCCCTGGTTTTTCACCCTGATGAGGTAGTCCGCCCCGCGGAAGGGTCGGGTCATCTCGTATCCGGCCCAGCTGGGAGGTATGCAGGGGGCAATCCTCAACCCCTCCAGTTCTGGCCTGACGCCCAGGATCCAGTCCAGGCACGCCCGCCACATCCAGGCAGCGGTACCGGTAGTCCAGGTAAATTCCCCCCGCCCGAAAAATGGCGAGTCGGGACCGTGCACGTACTCCGCGTACACATAGGGCTCCGCCTGGTAGGATGCCACATCACGGCCCCGCACCACGAAGGAGCTGTTCCGCCACCACTTATAGGCGTGCTCCGGCCGCTTCAACGTGCATTCGGCGATCACCGCCCAGGCCACTGTGTGGTTGAAAATGGTCCCGTTTTCCTTGCACCCGGGAGCAAATCGGCTGATGATCCCCAAACGGTCATCGGGCTGGCGGTAGGCGGGAAGAAACAGCGCGGGACCATACGGTGTATCCAGGTGGCGGTGGCAGCTGTCCATGGCGGCCAATGCCCGCTCCCTGGTCGCTATGCCGGAGAGAACTGCCCAGGTCTGAGCGTTGAGGTAGATCTTGCCCTCCCGGCAGGAAGGATGCCCCACCGGCTCGCCATCATCGGTGAAGGCCCGCAGGTACCACTCGCCGGTCCAGCAGAGCTCGTTCACCTTCTTCGCGATGTCGGCGGCCATCCGCCGGCACCTGTGTGCCGTGCGGTCATCCCCGCGCAGCTGGGCCAGCGGTGCCAGGTCCCTGAGCGTCCAGCAGAGATGCGCCGCCACCATGATGCTCTCTCCCCGGCCGGCTTCGCCCACGCAGTTCAATCCGTCGTTCCAGTCGCCCGCCCCCATCAGCGGCAGCCCCCGCGCGCTGAACCGCGAGAGGGTGAAGTCCACTGCCCTCATCAGGTGCTCCCATACGGAGCCATCCCCCTGGTCGTAGAAGGGAACCCGTTCGTCCAGCAGCGTCATGTCGCCGGTCTCGTTGAGATAGGCAACAGTGCCCAGGACCAGCCACAGGGGGTCATCGGAATGCCCGGTGCGGGGGCCCCGGTCGGTAACCGGGTCCCAGTTGTGAAGGCACCCTCCGTCGGCGAACTGGTGCCGGTGTAACTCCAGCAACGTCCGGCGGGCGCGGTCAGGCTCCAGGGGCAGGATCCCCAGGATGTCCTGGCAGGTATCGCGGAATCCGGCAATGGAACCGCCGCCCACATAATACGAGGCCATCCGCGCCCACCAGGCGGTGACCCAAGCCTGATACTTGTTCCATATGTTCACCGCCAGGTTCATATCCTCGTCGGGGGTCTGCACCCACAGTCGCCCCAGATACCGGTCCCAGTACGAGCACAGGTGCTGCCAGGCCCGCTCCACCTCCCCGCGATCGCGGTACCGAGCCGCCCTGCTGATGGCCTCCTCGGGGTCGGGGGCCACCCCCAGGACGAAGGTTACTTCCCGATCCTGGGCGGGGTCCATTTCCAGCTCCGCGTGCAGGACGGCCACCGCGTCGCGGCCCGATGCCACCACGTTACTGCAACGTCCTCTGACCACGGCAGCCGGCGCCTCCAGCCCGCCGCCTCCCAGGAAATGGTCCCTCAGGACATCGTAGCTGGTCACCGGCTCGCTCATGGCGAAGAATGTCCAGCGATCCCACCCTGCCAGCGGCTTGCTGGGTCGCCGCCCTGCTTCCCACAGCCGCTTGGTGGCCAGGATCACCTCGTCTCTGAAGGCAAGTTCATTGAACAGATTGGCGAAGCTGTTCTCCAGCAAATCGAAGGCGTATGAGCCGAGGCACCATTCCACGAAACCGAATATCCCCAGACGCCGCCGCTGGTCGCTGTGATTACGCAGGGTAACTCGCCACAGCTCCACGTCATCGTCCAGGGGTACGAAGTAAGTGACCACCGCCTCGACGTCGCGGTGGGAACAAGAAATCCGAGTCCACCCTGGAGCATGCCTGGCCTCCCAGCGCGTCAGGGCGCGGCGTACCGGTTGCCAGTTCACCGTCCAGAACTCGTCGGTCTCTCCATCCCGCAGGTACAGGTAACGGCCCGGCTGATCCGTCACGTTCATCTGGGCCGGGTGAGCCCTGGTGAGGCGGTTGTATCCCGAGCTTTGGTGAAATGAGTACCCGCCCCCGGTGTGGGAAATCAGCGCGCAGTATCTGCCGTTGGTCAGATAGTTGATCCACGGTCTTGGTGTGTCCGGACGAAAGATGATGTACTCCCTGCCGTCATCGCTGAAGCGACCGTACTCCACTGTTGCTTCCTCACCTGCTTTCCGCCAGGTTGCTCCGTTCAGCTAACCGTTAGTTCATTGATGACGTTGCGCACACCCACCACGCTGCGGGCGATCTGTTCCGCCACCGCGCGCTCCCCCGGGGTGTTGACCCGGCCACTCAACCAGATGGCCCCGTCCTGTGCCTTGACCTTTATCATGCAAGCACCCAGCTGGCGATTGGCATCGAGCAACGAGCGTACAGTTTGCGCCAGGACCACATCCTTGGGCCCGGACAATACCCGTTCACCTCCCCTCGCCGGCCACGCGGCTGCGGCGGTCCCGCTGCACTTCCTGCAGGCTGACCCACGCCCACAAGTAGGTGAGGAGCGACTCCGCTCCCTGGTTTAAGTTTAGCCCGGTGGGCGTCAGTCCATCCCGGCATCCACCAGTTTCCGAGTCGTAAATCCAGATCCCGTGGCGGTTGCGGCCGAGGAACCACCCGAAGGCCTGGGTGGCGTATTTCAAGTACCGAGTGTCCTTGGTGACGTTCCAAGCGCACAGATAGGCATCCACCATGGAGCCCGCCTCCAGCGGCTGCTGATCGAACTCCGCCCGGTAGCCGTCGGCGGTGGCCCAACCGCGGTTGCCTATGGGTTCTAGGATCCCGCTGGGCATCACCATCCGGTGGAGAAATTCCAGGGCCTTCCGTCCCACTTCCAGAAAAGTGGCCTTCCCGGTGACACGATAGGCGACCATCAGGGCGCTGGGTAGTATGCCGTTGTCATAGGTCAACTGCCGCTCAAACCACTGCCACTCGGGTCCGCTGTTGCGCCTGAAACTCATCACCAGGTCGTTGGCCAGGTGGGTGCACATTCGCCGTATCGCTTCGCTATCCGGGTGGGCCTGCCAGTAATGGTACAGCCCCCGCAGGGAAAATGCCTTACCCCGAGGTGCCCTCAAACGCTCCACCCACGGTAACGCCCGCCTGAACATCTCCGCCGCAGCAACACCGAAGAGGTCTCTGCCGCGGCAGGCGATGCAGTAACCCAGGGCCCACAGGCACCTGCCGAAACAGTCTTCCGACCCCACCTCATCCACGAACCGGCGCTCATAATCCATGAAGTTGTGAAAGCGCCCGTCCTCGCGCTGAGCGTGGCACAGGAACGCCAGGTACACGGCAGCGAGCTCCTCGGCCCGCCGGCTGCCGTACAGCTCGTGCAGCTTGAGGGCCACCAGGAACGCCCGGGCGTTGTCGTCGGTGGTGTAGCCGGTGCGCCGGTCCGGGATCCCGTAGAAAGCATGCTGGATAATTCCAGTGTCATCGGTCATGCGATCCAGGTGAGAGAGGTCCAGCTCAGGGAGCTTGGGCATGAGGAACACCTCCTATGAGGTTTCCGTAGGGGATGATGCGGCACGACCGTAATCATCGGCCAATCGCACCACATCGTCGACTTCGGGTGTGGATACCTCCATGAAGGTCAGGTCGGTGATCGCCCTGATGCGGTGAACGGTGCCAGGCTCGATGGTTACAGCTTCCATGGGCCGCACCCGTCGCTCAGCATCACCCAGGGTGAGTACGCCCTCGCCTTCCCAAAACAGCATGCTCTCTTTCTTCCTCTGATGGTACTGCAGGCTGAGGGCCTCGCCGGCCCGGACGTGAATCACCTTGCCCACGTATCGATCAGTGACCGCCCACCACAGCTCCCATCCCCACGGCTTCTCCACCCGCTTCATGGCATTCATCTCCCCTCCATTCAGCTGGCAGACGCAGTCATGGCCATCACCTGGGAGAACAGCCGGCAGTAGTCCCAGGCCACAGATGGCCAGAACAGCCGCCGTCCTGTCCTCGCTGCCCCCTGCTCCAGCGAACGCCTCAACTCAGAGTCGGTGAGGATCCTCCTGACGCATTCGGCCAGTGACCTCGGGTCCGCGAACCGGGCCAGCAATCCCTTGCGTCCGGCCAGCATTTCCACCGCGTAGTGAAAGGGAGTGGACACGATGGCCTTTCCCAAGGCGAGGGCGTAGGTCAGCGTACCGCTGGACACCTGTTCCCTACTCAGGTGCGGAGTCACCACCACGTCGCTGGCCACCAGATACTCCAGCAACTCCGACCTGGTCAGGTAGCGATTGACGAAGCGGACGTAGTCTGAAATCCCCAGCTGTCGCGCCAGGTCGACCAGCCATTCCCGATAGGATTCTTTCCACTGCCGCTGCACCCTGGGGTGGGTTCTACCCAGCACCAGGTACAGTGCCCGGGGGCAGGCCCGCACCACGTCGCGCATGGCCTTCAGCATCACCTCGATGCCCTTGCCCGGCCCGATGAGCCCGAAGCTGGTGATCAGCTGACGGCCTTCCAGCCCCAGCTTCCGTTTCGCCTCATCGGGACAGCTATTGGGCGGTACCGGCACGCCGTGGGGGATGTGGACCAGCCTATCCCGGGGCACTCCATAAATCTGAGTCAGGAAGTCCACCCCCTTGCGGCACAACGACACCAGCACCTGGCTATGTTTGGCAATTTCTCTGACAATCCGGCGCTGCCGGGGCGACGGCCTCTGCAAGATGGTGTGCATGGTGGCGATGACGGGCACCCGACACGCGCGCAGGAAACGCAGAATGTACTCCCCATCTTCGCCACCGAAGATGCCGAACTCATGTTGAAGACTGACCAGATCGATGCCTGCCTTGTGCACGTATTCCGCTGCCTTGACGTAATCATCAGGGTCATCTTCGCGGATCAGGAATCGGACGTTGGCGGGATATTGTCGCGCATCGCCATTGATCATGGCGATGATCCTGGCGGGCTCGAACAGCCCGTGGTCGTTGATCGCCGCCGTGAGGTCCTGCGTGAAGGTGGCAAGACCACACTGCCGCGGCGGGAACGTGCTCAGGTAGGCAACCCGCAGCCTCATGTTCTTGACCACGGTGCTTCACCTCCCATCCAACTTCAGATTCCTTCATCAGCCGCATGCGCCCGTTCTCGCAGCCAGCCGTACGCAGCATCGAGGTACGCCTCTACTTGACGGGGATCGGCCGCTTCCGCGTACAGCCGCACCAGCGGCTCGGTCCCCGAAGGTCGGACCAGTAGCCAACTGCTGTCCGTGAAGTGGAACTTGAATCCGTCCGTGCACTGCAATCGATCCACGGTCCTGCCCGCTACCTCCCGCGGCGGACGAAGACGAAGCTCCTCCAGGATGGCCTCCCGCGCGCTGGCCGGGACGTGAACATCGCGCCGGCGATAATGGTGAGGTCCCACCCGAGCCTCCAGATCCTCGATCAGCTGGGCGAGGGACTTCTGTTCTGCCACCATCCGCTCCGCCACCAGCAGAGCGGAGAGGATCCCGTCGCGCTCCGGAATGTGCCCCTTGAAGCCCAACCCCCCACTCTCCTCGCCACCCATGAGTATATCTTTCTCCAACATGAGGCGGCATATGTGCTTGAACCCCACCGGGGTCTCGAACAGTGGCAGCTGGTATTGCCGCGCCAGTATGTCAATCATGGAGGTAGTGGAAATGGTCTTCACCACTCCACCCCGCCAATCACGGTTCTTTACCAGATGAATCAGCAGGATGGCGAATATCTGGTGGGAGTTGACGAAATTGCCCTGCTCATCCACCAGGCCAACCCGGTCACCGTCGCCGTCACAGGCCACCCCCAGATCGACCCCCTCCCGGGGCACCAGCTCCATCAGCTGCTTGAGGTGCTCAGCAATGGGCTCAGGGTGACGGCCGCCGAAGGCCGGGTTGGGCTGATCGCCCACCGCCAGGACCTCGCAGCCCGCTCTGTGAAACGCCTCCTGCAGGTATCCCATGGTGGCACCGTGCATGGGATCCACTGCCACCCGTAAGGGTGCAGAGCGTAACAGCTGGAAATCCACCACCCGGGCCAGACGGCGGAAGTATCCCTCGGCCATGGATACCCGCTGGATGGTACCCCCATGGCGCGACGGGGGCAAGCCCCTCTCCAGCAGGGCGTTGGCGATGCGTTCGATTTCATCAGTAACTTCCCGGGTGGCCGAACCGCCGTAAGGAGGCTTGAACTTTATCCCGTTGTATCGGGCGGGGTTGTGGCTCGCCGTGACCATCACGCCTCCCGCCAGTCCCCCATCGATCACCGCACACGACAGCGCGGGAGTGGGGATCCATCCTTCCGACAACAGAGCCTTCAGCCCGGCGTCCCGCAGGCTAGAGGCCACCTGGAGCGCAAACTCCGCCCCCATGAATCGGGTGTCGTAGCCGACGGCCACCGCCTGGCCCGGACCCCCGCGGCTGACCACGTACTCGGCGATGGCCCGGGCCACCAGTCTGACCATCCCAAAGGTGAAATCATCGGCAATGATGCCGCGCCATCCATCGGTTCCGAACTTGACCTGGTATCCCTCCGGCAGCAACCACCTGCGTCCAGCACTGCTGCGCAACTCATCCCGCCTCCTCGGCCAGTTATATACCCGGGAAAACCTGACCCGTCCCACGATCAGCGGGTCGGGTCAGATGGGTGCAAGAGATTTACGATCTAGGCGCAAACTTCCTCTGCTCCTGCCGCCATACAAGCCCTGACTTTCATTATAATTTTCCTCTGGGCCCATGTCAAGGCACCGGGCTCATCGGCCAGTGGCGATTTCGGAGAGCTTCACCGGTCGGACACCCAGGGCGGGCAGCTCGGTCACCAGCCATCGCAACGCCCTGAGCATGCTCTCGTGGGGATGCCCGATCACCACCGCGTGACCATGGCGCCGTGCCCACTCCACCGCCTTACGCAGCTGGCGCTTGATGGCCTCAAAATCCCGCTGGTTGTCCAGAAAGAGACAGTTCTCAAAGGCAATCAGACCCCGTTCCCGCGCCCGCGCTGCTATGAGAGAACGGGGACTGGTGCGGGAATCCAACACCAGCAAACCGTGCTCGGCGGCCACGTCCAGCAGGACGTCCACGATGCCCGGATCGGCACAGGCCCGCGAGCCCATGTGATTGCTGATCCCCACCGCCCCCGGGACCTGCGCCAGCCAGTCCTCCAGTAGCTGGCGCACCTTGTGGGGATCGGCCCCGCAGGTTATTATGCGTCCCGCATGGGGTCGCGGTTGCAGCGGTTCCATGGGGACGTGCAGAAACAGGTCGTGACCCGCCCGCAGTACCAGCTGCGCGTCGCGGGCAGTGAACGGTCCATCGGGAAGCACCGTGCAGGTGAGGGGAATCCCTGCCTCCAGCAGGTCTCGAATCACTGCCGCACCCCAGCCCAGATCGTCGATGACCACCGCCAGCAAGGGCGAGGGGTTTTCCAGGCGGTGGGGATGCAGTCCGGCGGAGAAAAGAACGTCCGCATCCAGGTAGGCCGGCGACGGATCTCGAGGCTCCGGGACGGTTGCGGCTCCGTCAGCTGGTGGGTCGGGCTGATCCACTGCCTGATGGTACCATTCGGAAAACCCACCGGCCGCGAGAAGGATGACCACTACCACCAGGACGACCGATGGGTGGCGGTGAGCGTTCAACGGCGTCTCCTCCACTTCCTCCACCACCGGACCAGAATCCCGCCGGTGCGGAGCTGCACCTGAGCCCGGTCATCGGCGTCAGGGAAGGGAACTACGCCCAACCGGCCCGGCTCCGAGATGACGATTTCCCTGGGCTCCTGGTCACCGGGCGAGAGCACAGCCAGGGTGTAGGGTGGGTGGGTGGTGGCGAGCAGTGCCCTGAGCTCTTCCCGGGTGCTGGTGATGTGCCCGTCCACCGCCACCACCTGGTCGCCGGGCCGCAGCCCTGATCGCGCGGCGGGCGTGTCCGGGAAGACGTCCAGGATGAGTACTCCCGGCCCCACGGGTCTGCGGGGATCGCTGCGGAGCTCCCAGTAACTGCCCAGCAGCACCACCATCTCGTGTCCCAGTGCAGCGTACGCGGCCGCCAGCCACCGCACCCAGGGGTGGCGGGCGGACAGAATGGCCAGCGCCAGCAGGGACAGGCTGTAAAAGGCCAGGTTGGTGGCACTCCGTTGGGCCTTGCGGCGGGGATCGGAAATCACTGCCACGTCTGAATATCCCAGAGCGGCCAGCACCGGCAACATGGTATAGGCCGGTATTCGCCCCGGGGGAACCTGCAGCCCCTCGGTGCCCCCCAGCAAGGGCCACCAGTCGGGCATCTCCAGGGCACCGTGCAGCCTGGTCCCCTGGGGTATGAACACCACCACGATCACCACCAGAGGAACCAGCCAGAAGCGCTGGAGGCTGAGGCCGCCCACCGTTTTTCCCCGGCGGTTACGTAGATAAAGCGGGGTGACGCAGGTGGCTCCGGTGGCTGCGATCAACAGGCTTTCGGTCACGTGCAGCACGCCCACCAGCCCCATGAGGGCAGGAACGTTTATGTCGGGGAACCCCAAAGCCAAACTGGCGATGGACAGTAGACCCCCGGCGTAGGAGAAGCACATCAGTCGGGGATTGATCAGGAACAACAGCACCGCCACCGGCCACAGGTATATTAGCCCCGACCCCCGTAAAGGAACCCCGATCAGCGCCAGCAGGAAGGAGGCAAAGATGCCACCCAGGAAGCCAAAACCCAGACCGAGGAGGGTCTGCCTCAAGGGCGGGTTCTTCACCCGCCCGTACAGTTTCTCCTCCGTCAGGGCGATGCGCCGGTACTGCATGGCCACCAGACCAAGCACCACCATGAAGATGAGGGTGTAAGAAGGGTGCAGCATCACCTGGGGCAAAAGACGCAGTATGGCCACGAGCACCCTGCCTGCCGGAAAGCCCCATAGCAAGGGCGTCACTCTCCCCGCGACGGTATCAGCCTTCGCCGGCCACCTTTTCCGTGATTATCTGGAGCGCTTTCTGAAACTGCGGATCCTCCTCGCGCGGAACGGCAAACGGGTTGAAGTCCTCGGGCACCGGCACTGCCACGTCTGGCTCAAGGCCCACGCCGTCGATCTTCCTTCCCTCGGGGGTATAGAACCGGGCGGTGGTGAGTTTCAAACCCGAACCATCGGGCATGTTGATGAGATGCTGCATGGTACCCTTCCCGAAAGTCCTGGTGCCCACCAGGATCCCGGTCCCGGTGTCCTGTATGGCGCCGGCCAGGATCTCGGAAGCGCTGGCGGTACCCCGATCCACCAGCACCACCAACGGAACCCCCAGGGGGGGCGAATCAGCCTTCAGTACTTCCGATTTCCCTTCCCGGCTGATGATCTCCGTCACCGGTCCCGGCGGGACGAAGTGATCGGCCACTTCCACGCACTGGGAGAGCAACCCCCCGGGGTTATGTCGGAGATCCAGTATCAGTCCCTTCATGTCGCAAGCTCGGAGATCATCCAGGGCCTCGCGCACCTCGGCCGGCGTATTCTCGTTGAAGGTGGTGATCCTGAGGTACCCGATGCCGGGGGCGACCATCTCGTGTTCCACGCTGACGATCTTCACCCTGGCCCTGGTTATCTCGAAGGTCAGCAACTCCTCGCGGCCCGGCCGGGAAATGGTCAGGGTGACTTTGGTCCCGGCGGGGCCCCTGATGAGCTGCGCCACCTCGTCCAGCGTGAGGTTGGTGATGTCCCGGCCGTCCACCCGCAGGATCCGGTCCCCCCCCTGCATTCCCGCGCGCTCCGCGGGAGTCCCTTTTATGGGGGCAATGACCGTTACATATCCGTCTTTGATTCCCACGATGATCCCGATCCCCTGATATTCGCCGGTGGCCCTTATCATCAAATTCCGGTACTGCTGGGGATCCAGATAATACGAGTAAGGATCATCGAGGGCCTCCACCGCGCCTCGCACCGCACCCTCGAGGAGGCGGGAGTCATCCACCTCTTCGACGTATCTGTCCTTCACCAGATCGATGATCGTCAGCAGCTTCTGCAGCCGCGGGTCCTGCATCGCCTGCCCTCGCGGGCTGGCGGCGGCATAGGCGACCATGGCCATGAGGAATACCAGGCCCGCTACGGTCAGGGCGGTGCGCCACCTCTCCCGGCGGCGGCGCCGCTGGATCACTTTCCGCACCATGGAAGCCGAATACATCTTTCGAGGCATTTCCATTACACGCTCCTCGGGGATCGCAAAGTGAAAATACTGCCACTAAAGGGCCTACTTGAGTGTAACACATTACGTGAGGGCCCGACAACGACTACATGCGTGCCAGGGGATTGACCGGGGTGCCGTCCACGCGGAGCTCGAAGTGCAGGTGCGGACCGGTGCTCAGGCCGGTGCTCCCCACCAGCGCAATGACCTGGCCTTTGGCCACCTTCTGACCGGAGGTCACCAGCAGGCGCGAGCAATGGGCATAGAGAGTGGAGATACCGCCACCGTGATCGATGATGACCGTCTTGCCATAACCGCCCAGCCAGCCACTGTATATCACCACCCCGCTTTCTGCCGCCACTATCCGCTGTCCGTAGGGAGCACCAATGTCTATGCCGGTATGCATGCGTCGCGTCCCCAGGATGGGATGGTAACGGGGGCCGAAGGGAGAAGTGATGGGGCCGGCGGTGGGCCAGATGAACTCGAGGTTGCCGCGAACGGTCATCCGCTGCCTGGCCTGCAGCTCCTGGATCACCTTGACCAGCTTGTTCGACAGGGCCTCCAGCTCGTCCAGCGCCCGTTCGTATTGCCGCTTTTCGCTCTGCAACTTGGACAGATACTGCCGCCGCTGGCGGGCCTGCGCGGCGATCCGCACCTTCTGCTGCTCGGTCTGCTGCTGCAACCTGACCAGGTTGTTCTTTTGCTCTTCCAGCTGTTCTCTCTTGGCCCGAATCAATTCCCGCTGCTGCTGGGCTTCCCTGAGGAGAGAAACGTCCTGCCGGATGATGCGCTTGATGAGCTCAAAGCGGCTCAAGAAGTCGGCAAAGCTCTCCGCCTCGAGCAACACCTCCAGGTACCCCACCACCCCGTGGATGTAAATGAAGCGCACCCGTTCGTTGAGTAACCTGAGGCGCTCCTGCAGCGCTGCCTCCGCCTGCGCCAGCTCGGCTTCCACGGCGGCAATGCGGCGTTTGGTGATTTCCAGCTGCCCCTGCAGGAAACGTAGCTCTGACTCAGCCCGTTCCAGGGCCCGATCCATCCGCTCCAGTTCTTGGAGGAGACTTCGCTCGTTGCTTTCGGTGCGCTGGAGGCTCCGCTTGTACTCTTCGATTTCCTCCCGGACCCGCTCCAGCTGCTCCTTCATCCGCTCCAACTCTGACTCAGTGGAAGAAAGGACCAGGCCGGGCACCAGCAGAACTATCAGCAACGCCGCTATCACTGTATTGGCTCGCCGTAACGTGATCATGACACCGTCCCTCACACCTCGAGGTACCGCCGCAGCGACCAGCTGCTACCCAGTCCCCCCACCACAGCGCCCAGGCAGAGGAGGAGAGCAGTTGCGTAATTGACCAGGGGATAAGGAGGCAGCAGCGGCAGGAACGGCAGGGAGCCCCGTACCGAGGCCGCCACCCAGACATACCCACTTCGGATCACCAGCGCAGCCAGTCCAGCTCCCACGGTCCCCAGCAATACTCCTTCCAGAAAGAAGGGCAAGCGAATGAACCAGTCGGTGGCCCCGACCAGCTTCATGATGGCCACCTCCCGCCGGCGCGCGAACACGGTGAGCCGGATGGTGTTGTAGATGATCAGCAGCATTCCCACCAGCAACAGTGAGACCACGAGGACGCCCACGATCCGCAACCCCCTGGTGATTCTGGACAGCTTGTCCGCCACCTCGCGGTGGAAGAGTACCTCTTCCACTCCCTCCAGCTCCCCCACTCGCAGTGCCACCAGCTTGACCGCCTGCAGGCCCGTCGCCCGTATCTCCAGCGAATCAGGAAGGGGGTTGGAATCCCCCACCGCATCCAGCAGGATGCTGTCCTCGCCAAATCGATCCCGAAGTCGCTGCAGTGCCTCCTCCCGGCTCACGAACCGGACTTCCTGTACTCCGTCCATCGCGGTTACCTGCTGTATCAGGGCCTGGCGGGCCTCTTCGGTGAGGCCCGGGGCCAAGAATACCTTGACCTCCAGCTGCGACTCCAAAGTGGAGGCCACATGATCCAGGTTGGCAGCACAAATGGCCATGGACGCCGCTATGCAGAGCGAGACCGCCACGGTGGATATGGAAGCCAGGCTCATGAGACCATTCCGGAGAACGTTGCGCCAGGCCTCGCCGAAGAGAAACCCCAGCGTCCTAACTCTCATGATCGTAAGTGCCCCTGGGTACGTCCCGTATCAGTCGTCCGCGTTCCATTGCCACCACCCGTCTGCGCAAGGCGTTCACTATGTAGCGGGCATGGGTGGCGACGATCACCGTAGTCCCCAGACGGTTGATGTCCACCAGCAGCCGCATGATGTCCCAGGCGGTGTCCGGATCCAGATTGCCGGTGGGCTCGTCGGCAATCACTATGGCCGGGTTGTTCACCACCGCTCGGGCGAGGGCAACCCGTTGCTGCTCCCCTCCCGACAGCTGATTGGGAAAGGCGCGCGCCCGGTCTTTCAGGCCCACCAGCTCCAGCACCGCGGGCACGCGCCTTCGTATCTCTCGCGGGGAAGCCTCCGTCACCCGCAGGGCGAAGGCCACGTTCTCGTACACGGTGCGGTCGGGCAGCAGCTTGAAGTCTTGAAATACCACCCCGATTCGCCGCCGCAAATGCGGCACCTGCCAGCGCGGCATCCGGCCCAGTTCCCGGCCCTCCACCCAGACCCGCCCGGACGTGGGCAGCTCCTCCCGGTAGATGAGCTTGACGAAGGTGGATTTTCCCGCCCCGGAAGGTCCCACCACGAAGACGAATTCGCCCTTGTGGATGGACAGCGTGATGTCTTCCAAGGCCACCACCCGCCCGTCGTAGACCTTGGTTACCCGTTCGAGCCTGATCACCGGGCCAGCCGCGCCCTCGTCAACATAACGTGACAGCACCATATCGCCCCGCGCACCGTGATGCGAATTGCGGTATGCCAATTCGACATAATGCAGCAGAATCCTCCAAAAACAGGGAAGGCTGTACGGCGCTGGAAGAAAAATATGGGGTCGGCCGCCAACATTTCCCGCGACCGACCCCTAAGGGAGTGCGCCTCCTTAGGGTCAAGACTGTTTCCGCCTTATCACCTCCAGGGCAGCCTCGGCTATAGCCTCCGGCGTCAGACCGTAGTGAGCCAGTAGTTGGTCGGGTTCTCCGGACTGTCCGAACACATCACCAATCCCCACCCTGCGAACCGGAACCGGGTACCGTTCGGCCAGACATTCGCACACTGCCGACCCGAGACCGCCTATCACGCTGTGTTCCTCCGCGGTGACCACCGCGCCGCATCGCCGGGCCAACGCGACCACCGACTCCTCGTCCAGCGGTTTCAGGACCGATACTGCGCCCACCGCGGCCTCCACACCTTCCGCCTCCAGGATCGCAGACGCCTCGAGGCATCTGGACACCATGATACCGGTCCCCAGCAGTACCACGTCACTGCCCTCCCGCAGGAGCGTGACCTTGCCCCAGCGCAGCCTGCTTGCGTCCGGGTAGACCACCGGCGCCGCCGGCCGCCCCAAACGCATGTACACGGGACCGGGTATGTCCACAATCTGGTGTACCGCCCAGGCGGTTTCTGTGGCGTCGGCGGGTATCACCACCGTCATGTTGGGGATGGCCCTCATGACCCCCGCGTCCTCCGTACACTGATGGGAAGCACCGTCGGCGCCCACCGTGATGCCACCGTGACTGGCCACCACCCTTACCTTGAGACGGGGATAGGCGATGGACTGTCGTATCTGTTCGCACGCCCTCATGCTGGCGAACACGGCAAACGTGCTGACGAAGGGTATTTTGCCGCTGGCCGCAAGTCCGGCGGCAATGCCCAGCATATTCTGCTCGGCTATTCCGCAGTTGAAGAACCGGTCCGGGAAGGCCTCCGCGAACCTGGCGGTGCGAGTGGACACCGACAGGTCCGCATCCAGCACCACCACTTCCGGCCTCTTCCTCCCCAACTCCACCAGTGCCTCGGCGTAAGCATCGCGGGTGTGTCTCTTCATCGCTCCAGCTCCTCTAATGCGATCCTCAGCAGCTCCGGCCCGGGGGCCTTCCCGTGCCACTCCACGCGGTTTTCCATGTAGGATACTCCTTTGCCTTTGACCGTGTGGGCAACCACCACGCGGGGAACGGAGGAAGGCCTCTCTGGGCGCAGCAAGCTATCGTACAGCTGCCCGAAGTCGTGTCCGTCCACTTCCACGCATTCCCATCCGAAGGCCCGCCACTTCTCGGGAAATGGCTCCGGACACAGCACTTGTCGAATCGGCCCATCTATCTGCAGGCCGTTGTGGTCGAGGATGACGGTGAGATTGCCCAGGCGGTAGTGCGCCGCCGCCATCACCGCCTCCCAAATCTGCCCCTCCTCGCACTCCCCATCGCCCACCAGGCAGTAGACGTGGAAGTCGGCACCGTCCATCCTGCCCGCCAGTGCCATTCCCACCGCCTGCGACAGGCCCTGCCCCAACGAACCCGTGCAGACCTCAACGCCCGGGGTCTTGCGCATGTCGGGGTGCCCCTGTAGCCTCGAGCCCAGCTTCCTGAGGGTCCACAACTCCTCAACGGGAAAGTATCCTCTTTCCGCCAACACGGCATAAAGCGCGGGCGCCGCGTGACCTTTGGATAGCACGAGTCGGTCGCGTTCCGGCCACCCAGGGTCTTCCGGTCGTATGCGCATCACCGTGAAGTACAAGGTCACCAGCACCTCGACGCAGGACAGCGAACCACCGGGATGCCCCGATCCCGCCAGCCCGATCATGCGAAGGACGTGTCGGCGGACCACCCGCGCCTTTTCTTGCAGGAACTGTAGCTGACCATCCTTCAGCATTTGGCCACCCTCCTCCCCCACACCAGCCTGGCGAACCTCACCAGTGCCAGCATCCTGCGCCACCGCCACGGTTGTTGCAGTAGCCGGAAAAGCCACTCCAACCCCACCGCCCGCACCAAGGCGGGAGCGCGACGGAACCGCCCCGCGAACACATCTAAGCTGCCCCCCACTGCCATGATCAGGCCCACGCCCTGCAGCTGCCGGCGGTGCCGCACCATCCATTTTTCCTGTCGGGGAGCACCCATGCCCACCAGGAGTATTTTGGCCCCCGACCGCACTACCTGGCGGCAAATCTCCTCTGATTCCCGGTGAGAGAAATAACCGTGATGCCAACCAACGATCCTCAGCCCACGGTATCGCTGCTGCAGCCTGGCCGCCGCATCCCGCGCCACTCCCGCCCGTCCTCCAAGCAGGTATACCGGCACGTCGTTGGCCGCCGCCCATGCCAGCACTCTCCCCGCCAGATCGATGCCCGCCACCCGTTCCGGTAAAGGGCAGCCCAGCTTCCTGGACGCCCACAGGAGCCCCACCCCATCAGGAGCCAACAGATCCGCCTGCCGCAGGGCGTCCATCAGCTCACCATCGCGCTGGGCCATGACCACGATCTCCGGGTTCGGCGTCATCACCAGCCGGGGCCTCCCCGCCTCCCGGACCAGATGGAGGCATCTCGCCACCGCCTGCGACATGGTCACCGGGTCCACCGGTACCCCCATGAGGTGCCACCGCTGGTCAGCGCGGGTCACCGACCATCTCCCCCCGGAGGAGCGCCACCGCCAGCTCCGCGTTTCGTCGGGCACGTGCGGCCAGCTGGGCGGCGTGTTCCCTGACGCGGGCACGCAGCTCCGGCCCACTTCTCACCGCGCCGCTCACCGCTTCGCACAGACGTTGCGGGTCCACCGAATCGAGGGACTCCGCCAGCTGTTCCTGCCCCACTGAACGCAAAAACGCCGTTACTTTCGGATCGTAAGCCAGGCCCACCACCGGTATCCCCATTTTCACCGCGAACATCAGAGCGTGCAGTCGCATACCCACCATCACCGACAGTCCGGAGAAGGCCGCCCTGAGATCGGCGGGTTCGGCCAGCGGACCCGTCCACACCTCCACTCCACCTGGTGCCGCCGTCCGCAGCCGGGCAGCCAGGGGATGATCCTCTTTCCAGTGCATGGGGATGAGCCGGATCCTCCACCCACGGCGGGTCAGGGTACTGGCCAAGACCGAGAATACCCACTGCAGTCGATCAGGGGGTCCCCACGGACGAAAGGCCGCTCCCACCGTCACCTCCGTCTCGGGGGGTTCCTGGGTCCCCAGCTCATCCAGCGCGAATACCGGGTCGGCAGTCACCTCGATCAACGGCCCGCGCACCCCGAGGGATTCCAGCTCCTCCCGCGAGGAATCATCGCGCACGGTGATGAGGTGTACCCGGCACAAAACCCTCCGACACAACTGGCGGTTGGTCGCACGGGTGATGGGCCCGATGCCGTTGGCGTACAGCATTACCCTCTTTCCCATGCTGAGCGCCATCTGGATAACCGAAAGGTAGTACAGCAGCGACCGCGTGCTGGTGATATCCTGAAGCAGGCTGCCCCCACCGCTGATGAGAAGATCCGCGCCGGCGATGGCGCGTGCCACTGCCACCGGGTTGTACCGATTGACCGCCGCCACCCCCAGCCGATTCCTGGTCTCCGCCGGGTTGGCAGACAGAACCACGACCTCCAGGTCCGCATCCTGCTGGCGCAGACCGGAGATGATGCCCCGCAGGATGGCGTCATCGCCGCAGTTCCCGAACCCGTAATAACCAGAAATCACCGCCCGCGGCATCTAACCCCTCGCCTTCTCCGTTCTCCGGCTGACCGTCGCAGCGGCGTACCCGCAGAAGATCCAGAAGCTCAAAGTGATTTTCGGCATGTACAGTACGTTCTCCACGATTCCGTAACAGGCCACCGCCACCAGAAAGGCCACAGCAGCGGCCAACATTCCCCGGTGCCGCCGGCCGGCCCCCTTCAGCTTGCGAAGCAAGCGCAGACCGAGATCCCCACAGAACCACAGGAAGGCCAGCAGGCCGAACAGCCCCAGCTCCACCGCCAGCTCCAAGTACAGGCTGTGGGCATGGTAGGGGTCTTTGGTGCGATCGAGCATGTACGCAGGGTAGACGCGCCGAAACGACTGGTACCCCAGGCCGACACCGGACATCCAGTAATCGGATAGCATCCGCAACGACTCTCGCCACACAGTGACCCGGTAACGCGTTGAGCTGTCCTGCAGGGTGAACATGGTGTGCACTCTCTGTCGCAATGCGCGCGCACTGGGGCTGATGAGGAGGGCCAGCAGGCACACCACCAGCAACCACGGCAGCAGCTTCCGCTCGAGCAGCACGCTCAGCGCGAGACCGGACGCGGCCATGGCCACCCACGCTCCCCGGGAGAAGGTCAACACCAGGCAGAGCATGGCGCAGATCCAGCAGATGCCCAGCAGTACCCGCCAACCACCGCTGCTGATCCATCCCGCCGTCGCCGCCAGCGGCAAAACCATCAGCAGGTAGGCAGCCAGTACGTTGGGGTTGCCGAAAACGGAATAGGCACGGGCTACCAGCCACGGGTTATGAACTCGATCCACCCAACCCGACTCAATGGGGGCACCGGAAGCCACCTGGTAGATCCCGTGAGCGCCCACCAGGGCAGCAGCCAAGGATACCGCCAGGCAGAACCAGGCAGCGTTTCGCCCGCGACGGAGCACATTGGCGGCCACGGTAAACAATCCCATCCCCGTGCAGTGCAGGACCAGATCTCGGAAGCTGCCGGTTGGATCCACCGAGGTCACGAAACTGACCAGCACTGCCAATCCGAAGATCACCATGGGTACTGGCCATGGTACCACCCATCGCTCCCGCCGCGCCACCACCGCCGCCAGCCAGACAATCACCAGCGCGAGCCCGCCCCAAACCAGCACATCGTCGGGAAGAAAGGGGAAGGCAAGGCAGTATGCCGCCAGCGCCGCCGCCGGCTGGAGCCAGGCGGCCACGGTCACCGGGACCGCCAGTAACGCCCACACCGCCGGGCCAACGGCAGTGAATAAATAGCCGGCCAGGCTACCGGCCAGCAAGGCCAAGAGCACTCTCGGCGGACTTCTGATGGCAAACAATGGTGTCAATTGTCCCATTCTCCCGCCCAGGTTCTGATTGCCGAAACTAACCGGCTTCCCCTCGCCAGGGATGGCCAGTAGGAATACAGGCCGAGCAATACCACCACGAGCAGCCCTGCCAGCCCCTCCGCAGTGGCCTCCTCAGCAGCGCGCCCCATGGCCACCACCGCGCCCACCACGTAGCCCAGGGCCAACCACGCGGCCAAGCCACGGAGCTTCGCCCCCAGGCAGTACGCAGCCGACCGCATCCTTCGCAGGACCGCGTGCGTGATGGCAGGAGCAGCATCCTCCAGGATGGCCAGGCAGTGGGTAATGGAGCGCCCTAGAGCACTGCGGGCAACGGCAGCCTCATAGCCGGCCAGCAGGCGAGCGAGCGAGCTGTCGCCCCAGGCCCGGTTCGCCCTCTCGGCCACCGCGCCCAGCAGGCAGACCACCCTGCTTGTCTCCCATGCGCTCGCAATCTGCCTCTTCACGGCGTAACCTCGATCCCCATGACCGTGAACATCACCGCATACTTGACGGTCTTGACCCGGATCATGCTGCCGATCCTGACCTCGGTGCGCCCGATGGTAATGGCGCGGTCGGAAACCATGGCGTCGCACCTGATGGTCAGGTTGATGTTATACTTTCCCGGGACCGTGGCCAGCACCAGCCGGCCGTCCGCTGTGGGCACGACCTCGGTGGCCGCCTCGACCCGCTTCGCCGTGATCACCCCGAAGGGTTCGCCGCTGTTGTATTCTCTCACCGCGTCTCCCACCGAGATGGCGTCGACCGTGGGCTGCCGGACCCCTTCGATGAGCACTTCCAACGTTACCTCTTTGGGCACCGCCCCTCCGGGGGCCTGGCCCAGCTGGGTGACCTTGTATATCCCACCGGCTACCAGCGACAATACCAGCAACGCGGCCAGGAAATCGATGACGTTGATCCGTCCCAGCAGTCGACCGTGCTCGTCAATGATCCTCATCCCCTACGCCCCTCTCTCGCACCACACCTGTCCATAATCTCGCGATATATCCGTATCTGATCCTCGGCCATAGATCGCGCGGAGAAACGCTCCCGGGCGCGGGACCACAGAGCATGGCCCAGCCGTTGCGCCAGGTCCGAATCGCTCAACAGCTTCAGGATAGCCTTCGCCATCTCCTCGTGGGCGCCCGGCGCCACCAGCAGCCCGGTCTTTTCGTGCTCCACCAGCTCCGGGATCCCCCCTACCGCGGTTGCCACCGTGGGCTTCCTCAGGCGCGCTCCTTCCAGCAGGGCGTAAGGGAAGCTCTCGCTCCGCGATGCGAGAACGTT
Organism: Firmicutes bacterium UBA3570; assembly: GCA_002376005.1. GTDB lineage: Bacteria > Bacillota > Sulfobacillia > UBA3561 > UBA3561 > UBA3561. The sequence continues at coordinate 14,366 of DFNJ01000033.1, read as the reverse complement.
CACCTCCACCGCGTTGAGGAAATCGAAGGGGGATTCCACGTGGCCCAAGAAATGCACCCGGTTGGCGATCCCCAGCTCGCGGGCCAGGCGAATGAGAGCGGGTAGCTGCGGACCCTCGCCCGCTACCAGAAAGCGCACCGGTTCCGGGTACTCCCTGGCTACCGCCGCAGCAGCCCGCAAGAACACGTCGTGGCCCTTGACCGGATGCAGTCGTCCCATAGCACCCACCGTGCGCACGCCAGTGCTCTCAACCCCGAAGTTGCGCAGGAATTTCTCACGCTCCTGGACCTCCAGAGGAGCCTCGAAATCCAGACCGTTGTATAGGGCAAAGATCCGGTCCCGGGGGTAGCCCCGAGCCTCCAGCATCCTGGCGAACTCCTCCGAAACGGTGACGAAGAAATCAAACCGCCGCAGGGCGAGGGCGTTCAGCCGAGTGTAAACCAGCTTCTTGTACGTGCTTCCCTCGAAATCCAACCGCCAGTCGCTGTGTATCGTGGTGACACACGGTACCTGCAGCGCGCCCCTGGCCAGACCCACCAGGAAGTTGGCACGCGGCCCGTGTGAGTGTACCAGCTGATACCCCCGGTCGCGTACCAAACGTACCAGCTGGGTCAACACGCGCAGGTCCCAGCGACCGCGTTGGGCAAACAACACCGCGGGAATCTGCCGCCTGCGAACTTCCTGGTAGAACGCGCCGGGCACGAAACAGCCCACCAGGACCTCCATGTGGCGCCGCAGCTGCTCCACCAGATTGATGACGTGGCTCTTGCCGCCCCCGGTGTCACCTCCAGATATGAGGTGCAACACTCGCATGCTGGACGCGCTCCTAACGAATGATCCGATACCGGCCCCGCACCATGAGGATCACTTCGGTCACCGCTACCAGACCTCGCCCGTCCGACCGGGGAATCACCAGCAAATGGTTCAAGTCGACTACCTCCCCCTGGCCCACGTCGCGCCCAGCGGTGACGTCGGCCAGGCCGCCGAGCTGTGAGACCACTGCCGTTGCCTTTCCCGCGCGGACGATGATCTCGGCCCCCGCATCGGCCACCAGCCGCTGCCCGGGATACATCGTCACCACCCGGAACAGCGTCTGTTCATCCACATAACTCTTGGTCACCAACGGATCCTGCTCGGATCCGGGGTCACTGACCGAAGCCCACGCGCCACGTACACTCGGCCACGTCGCCGCGACCACCAACAGGAGCACAACGAGCAGTGGCCACCAACCCACGCGAATCTTCAATCTCCCTTGGCCTCCCCGATGATGATCAGTCGTCCTTCCTCGTTCTTCACCTCACGGACCACCACCGGCAACGGGGCCTTGGCGAGGTCGAAGAACATCTGCTCTCCACCCAGAATCTGGATCACTTTATCCCGCAATGGCTTCGGCAGCAGGAAGCCTTCCACTTCCAGCTCTTGGACCCGATAGCCTACCTTGCTCTCGTCCATGCCCACAAACTGCCCCACCGTCCGAACCTGCAGAGAAATGCCGGCGAGGGTCACTTCTCCTTCCAGTACGGCGCGACCCGTCTCCAATTTGAACTTCATCCCTTCGAGCTCCGGGAATGCAAGCCACAGGTACTGGTTCAGGCTACTTTCGCTGATCTCCATCTCCACGTTCACTTGGCGGCTCCTGGTGATGACCAGCTCCCTTTCCCGGAGCAACGCCTGCATGTCCACCCGAACCTCGTATAGCATGGAGCGCAGCCGATCTATCAAGACCCCGGCCTCACCCAACGCCCGGACCTGCCGCGCCTCCACTGCAATGGAATCGAACTGCCCCAGCAGCATTCGCAGCGTGGGATACGCTTTCAACTGCACCCGGAGCGTCTCGCCCGGCCCCAAACGCTCCTCGAGGGCCTCCGCCACTGCCCGCTCGACCAACCGGGGCAACATGAATTGGGCAAATGCCAGCGCCGCGATCAGGAACACCAACAACCCGGCCAGCCACCTCATTCCTCACACCTCCCCTGCCCGGCCTGCCTCCTTAACCCCTCGCGCGTTTCGGAGCGCCTCTTCCCGGAGGAAAGCATGGATGAAGCAATCGATCTCCCCGTCCAGGACGGAGCGCACATCACCAATCTCCACGCCCGTGCGATGGTCTTTAACCAGGGTGTACGGCTGCAGGACGTAAGACCTGATTTGGTTACCCCAGGCAATTTCCTTCACCGGGCCCCGCAATTCCTCGATCTGCCGCCGCCGTTCCTCCTCTTTGAGCTGGATCAGCTTGGAACGCAGGATCTTCATGGCCGTGTTACGGTTGGCGTGTTGCGAGCGCTCGTTCTGGCACTGCACGACGATGCCGGTAGGCAGATGGGTTATGCGCACCGCGGAATCGGTCTTGTTCACGTGCTGGCCACCCGCGCCGCTGGCCCGGAACGTCTCCACCTTCAGGTCCTCGGGGTTGATGGTGACTTCATCGTCCTGTTCGATCTCCGGCAGCACATCGACGGAGGCAAAAGAAGTGTGACGGCGCCCAGAAGAATCGAAGGGTGAGATGCGCACCAGCCGGTGCACGCCCTTCTCCGCCCGCAAGTAACCGTAGGCATACTCACCCTTGATCAGCACGGTCACGCTCTTCAGCCCCGCTTCTTCCCCTTCGAGGGAATCCAGAGTCTCCACCTGGTAGCCGCGGGCCTGCGCCCACCGGGTATACATGCGCAACAACATAGCCACCCAGTCTTGTGACTCCGTTCCTCCAGCACCCGCGTGGAGGGTGACGATGGCGTTCCGCTGATCGTACTCTCCGGACAGAAGAACCTTGATGTAAAGGTGGTTGGCCGCCCGGAGCAACGATTCCGCCTCCTGGCGCAACTCCTCCAAGAGCTCCGGGTCCTGGTCTGCCTCACCCATCTCCGTTAACGCCACCAGATCTTCGTACCGGCGATGCAGCTGTCGGTATTCCTCTAGTGTGCTGCGCAGGGCCGCCAGCTCACGACTGATCCGCTGCGCCCGGTTCTGGTCAGACCAGAATTGAGGCTCCGCCATCAGGGCCTCCAGTTGCCGGAGCTGCTTCTCCTTCTCGGGCAGGTCAAAGAGAATCCCTGGTATTCTCGAGGATCCCTCGAATCTCCTCGATCTGATCCCACATTTCTTGATACACCGTTCCCTCACTCCTCCCGGGGGAAACTCCCATCAACGGATACCGCAGTCTAACTGCCTGCTGCCGCGACAATAACATTCTAGCACCGTCAGGAAGCAGGTGACAAGTTCGGCAAGTGGGGTGGGGGCTGTCTTCGGGCATGAGACGCCCTGACGTTTTCTTCCAATCAGGAACCATCCGGCTGGAGCATGAAATGCTGGATCAAGAGGAAAAGCCCCACCACCAGGAAGAGGTCCCCCACGCTGAGCACGCAGGGGCGGGGAAAGGGACGAGGGAGGAAGAGCACATCTCCCAGACACCACAGCCTGGTGTGACTGTCCGCCAGCTGATGGGTATAGCTGGCGCCGGTGGCCAGGAAGTTATAGTAGCCGTGAAGTCCCGCGCGCATCAATGCAGTGGTGGAGATGGGCATGCGGCCTCGGTTGGCCGCGATCACTGCCAAATTGAGGGCCATGCCAGTTGCCACCAGGGGCATTCCCGCCAGGCGCAGGTTCACCAGGATCGCGTAGAGCAACAAGCCGTAAGATGCCACGTGGACGACCGAGGCCCACACCAGTGGCAAATCGACATCCAGCGCTCCACAAGCGTGCAACGCCATCTGAAGCAGCAGACCCGCCAGCAGGAGGGGATAGGCGCGCATTTGCAGGTTCCCCAAACGCCGGAGGCGACCACCCCGCAGCTTACCAACCAGGATGGAGAGCATAATGGCCAGCAAAAACATCGGGCGCCCTCTCCTCCTCCCTGATCACTTCCCGGAATACCGCCACCAGCTGCGGGTCGAATTGTCTTCCGCTACCTCGTATCAGCTCAGCCTCCGCCTGCCGCCGTGTCAAGGGTGGTCGGTAGGGCCGTGCCCTGAGCATGGAATCGAATGCGTCGGCGACCGCGATCATGCGCGCCGCCAGGGGAATCTCCTTCTCCTTGACTCCCGGGGGCCAGCCGGTTCCATCAAAACGGGCATGGCTTAACCGGATCACGTCCGCCAACCCGCGCAGGAAGGGAATTTCCCGCACAATGCTGGCTCCAACCAGCGCGTGTTCCACCGCCCCCGCGTACTCGCTCACCGTCAGTGGGCCGGGCTTGTCCGCTATCCCTTCCGGCCGTCCTATCCACCCCACGTCGTGGAGCAGGGCGCAGTAATAAAACCGCTCAGCCTCCCAGTCTGCCAGCAGTAGCTTGCGGCTGAGAGCCAGCACGTAACGAGCCACCCGCTGGCCGTGTCCCGGGGCATCCAGCGACTGTCCTTCTACTGCGTTCATCAGGGCGGTCAGCGTGCTCCAGTGTACCTCCCGTATGTCCACATACAGACGGTTGGCATATATCACCAGCAGAAAGAAGACGATGAAAAGAGCCAATCCCGCCAGTTGGAAGCGGGCCTGTCCGTATATCGCGGTGAGCAAAAGCCCCATGGATCCCACCAGCAGCTCCCGTGGCGCCCTTTGGACCAGGAACTTGGTCATGACCCGAAACGGATTGACGCTGTACCGTACCCACCACGCAGCCGCCCTCACCATGATTTCCGTGCCCACCAGCAGGAGCAAAGCCAGCACCACCGCCCAACACGTGGTGGGAAGGGATGAGATCTCAGCCAGAGGAGGAGTGAGTCCGAAGTACTCGCAAGCTAGGCCCGCCGCACCCAGTGCCAGGCATGTGCAACCGGGGCGGAACCAGCTCAGCAAATCGCTGCCCCTACCCTCTCCCTGGGCCCAGCGAGTCGCCAGCCAGGTGAGGGTCGCCGCTGCCGCAGCACCACCGGGACCGACGAGAAGCAGTCCAGCAAAATTGGGCGCGCCCGACATGGAAACGATACCCCAATGCGTGGTGCGTACCGGGGAGAGGTTGGCGAGCATGCCGGTCAAAAGCACGAACGCCCACGCTCCGGCGTCCAGCACCGGATACCGCCACCACCAGTAGGCAGCCAAGCCAGCAGCAGCCAGCCACACCGCCACCACCATGAATTTCACTCGGTTGGATACCGCCATCTTCACTGCGTCCTGCCTCCTGGCGGCTGGGCGTTACCGGCAGCCCCCTCAAATGAAACGTTCTCGATGGCCCGCAGCAACGCCCGCGCCACCTCGGGGTCGAACTGAGTCCCTGATGCCCGCCGCATTTCCTCTTTGGCTTCCGTGACCGTCAGGGCTTGCTTGTACGGACGGTCGGAGATCATGGCATCAAAGGCATCGGCAGCGGCGATGATCCGGGCACCCAGCGGGATCTGGTCTCCTTTGAGGCCTTCCGGAAACCCCCGGCCATCCCAGCGCTCGTGGTGATATCTGATCCAGGAGGAGCCCTTGCCCAACATCCTGATGCCCCGTACGATCTCAGCGCCAATCACCGGATGATGCTGCATTTCCAGGTATTCATCCTCGGTGAAGATGCCCGGCTTCTTCAAAACCGCATCGGGCACGGCAATTTTGCCGATATCGTGCAGCAACCCCACGTACTCCAAGAGCTCCAGCTCGTCCTCCGGCAAGGACATCTGACGACCGGTGAGCACCGCTATCTGAGCCACCCGTGCCGCGTGACCCCGGGTGTGGGGATCCTTGGCCTCAAGCGCTGCGGTGAGCGCCCTAATGGTGGAGAGGTAAGTATTCCGCATGTCCATGTAGCGCTGAAACGCATAGCGTGCCACCAGTAAGGGAAAGAAGAAGAGTAGCACGCTCACCCAGCCCAGTTCGATGTACACGTAAGCCACCAGGACGCCCACCGGGGTGAGGGCGAGGTAGTGGGGGATCACCCCCCGGAAATTCACCCGCCACAAACCACGCGGTGACACCCGCTGTACCAGGGACAGCCCCAGCGTCACGGTGATGACGTTGATGAGGAAGCAAACCAGGGCACATCCGCCCAGAGGTAATAAGGATCCCGGAAAGGCCAGCTGCCCGGGCACCCCGCCCAATCCCACGTAGGCCAGACCTCCCAGACCGGCAGCCAGCGCCAGCTGTCCCCGGTTGAACAAGACGACTTGCAGCGGCACCTGCCCCCTGAGATCCCGAGGCCGGATGGTCCCGAACGCGCCCACGATGGCACCCACCCCGGGGCCATAAACGATAGTACTCGCGAAGAAGATGGCAATGCTGACCGACACGGTGGAAAAGCCGCGGGGCAAAGTGACCGGGACCGCCTCCGCAAGGAGAGCCAAAACCAAAAAAAACAAAATGCCGCGAATCCACTCCCGATCCACGCTGGGAAGCAGTAACGCCACCAGCAGCATGCCCGCCACAAATACCGCCATGAGGTACGTCTGCGCGCCCCGACCCAGGTGCATCCTCAACCCAACTCCCTGCTGTGGGGGCCGGCAGCCCCCGGGCCACCATCAGCCGAGCTGGAAAGCGGCTCCGCCGCCCAGCACCAGGGCAAGCAGCGCCAGGATGGCCTTGGCTAGCTTCTTCATCGTTTCCATTTCCCCCATCGCCCAAGCTCTACCCCGCCTCCGCTATTGGGGTAGAAATCCTCCGCTCCAGGGTTCAGGACGGGGGACTGCCGGCCACATCTCTTTTCTTTCGCCAAATATCGCGCGGTACCTGCGCCGATGCTGGCATCACCAGGCGCCGGTTCACTGCATCCAGCGTTGCCCTGGCCACCGCCTCTTTGTCGTTTTCTCTGATCAAGCTGCTCCCGCAGAGCACCTCCCGACGTCCGTTATCGAACACCAGGTCAACCACCACCACGACCACCCGGTGGTCGGCAGCAGAAACCGTCAGCACTTCTTCCACTCCCAGGTGCACGCCGGTGCCGAGCCACTGCCTGAGAGCGGCGACCGTGGCTTCAGCCACCGAATGTAACGCCTTCGCTCCCCGGGCCGCGGCAGCCGCCCGTCCCGGCAGCACCCGCTCACCAACCTCCAGAACCACTTCCGTGCGCACCTGCCCGCCGGTCCACTGGTAGCCAACCGATACCAGTCGCGGCCGAACTGCCGGCGCTATGAGGTGGGCATCCTCGGCCAGTTGAGTCACCCTGATCTTGTCCACCGGGACGTCGACGCCGCAATGAGCCCACAGGGCGGAGCGAACGTTCCTGCAGATCTGCCCAGGACTCCTCCGGCCGTCGGAGATCACCCGGACCTCCTCAACCTGTCCAGCTGCATCCACCACCACCCTGGCGGTCACCACTGCCGCCAGATGGCGCAGGACCAACTCCATTTCCTCAGCAGTGCTCAGGGGGCCCGGCATGATCATCCTTCCCGGATCCGGCCATTGTAGGACGGCATTCGACCCGCAGTAGACGCAATCCTTCCCAGCTACACGAAAAGCAGTCGCAGGACGCCGGTAGCTTCAATCCCCCGGTATCGGCTCGATCAATCCGTAGTTGCCATCCTTGCGCCGGTAAACCACGTTGACCTCTTCCGTCAGAGCATTGGTGAACACGAAGAAATCGTGACCCAGCAGATTCATCTGCATCACTGCTTCCTCGGGGGTCATGGGCTTGATGGCAAACCGCTTGGTCCGGACGATACGCGGTTCTTCGTCTGGCTCTGCGGCCACGGCGTTGGCAGCCGTCCGGCCAAGTCCTTCTTTTCCCCGTCTTTGTAGTCTGGTCTTGTACTTGGCCATCTGTCGTTCCAGTTTATCAACCACCAGATCGATGGAAGCAAACATATCGTCGGTTTCTTCTTCGCCCCTGAGCAGCATTGCGTTGATGGTCAGAGTCATTTCAGCCCGATGACGCCCGCGCTGAACGGTGAGCATCACCTGCACCGTCGGGGGCTCGTCAAAGTACTTGTCCAGCTTTCGCAGTCTCTTGTGCACGTAGTCCCTCAAGGCCTGCGTTACTTCCACATTCCGGCCTCGTATTTGAGCCTTCACGACCGCAAGATCCCCCCTTCCTCAGATCGCTGCCATCCGCGGAACCTTCCATTCCCGCATCTCCCGCATCGCCCCCTGCCTCCCACACGCTGGGCGGCCCCAACCAAAGTCGGAGCCGCCCGCATCCGTCACCGTTCCTTCCCAGGCTAACGCAGCTGTCAGCTGAGCTTTCTGACGTTGGCAGCCTGCGGACCCTTCGCGCCCTCCACGATGTCGAACTCGACCCTTTCGCCTTCCACCAGGGTCTTGAAACCGGGCTGCTGGATCGCCGAAAAGTGAACGAAGACGTCCCCGCCCCCGTCCTTCTCGATGAACCCGTAGCCCTTCTGGGCGTTGAACCACTTGACCGTGCCTTGCATCTACCCCTATTCCTCCTAACTTCAGCCGCAACGGCCGTTGATGCAAGGATGACTATATCATAGGCTGCGTCCCGCGTCAACGATTGATGCATCAAAGTTTCTCTTTCTGCAGCCCACCCCGTCGCCCACCTCGGTGGGTTCTCTCCAGGCAGACCATCCAACCCGAACTTTCTGTCCTCGAGCATTATTGTGGAAAATGTGGATAAGTCTGTTGATAACTGAAGCCACAGGTTTTTCCGCAAACCCGCTCTTCCAGGTAGTCGAACGATGTCGCAATATGGTACCTCAAAGTTGGTGCTTTTTGGCGAACGCTGTCTATCTCCGCTCATCCAGGTAGCGCGGTTTGCTTTCATCCCATCTCCGGCACCAAGCAAATGCACGGACGCCGGCCAACTGCGTCTGCAACAACTGAAACCTGCCCGCCACTTCCCGCAGCTGGTTTTGCAGCCAATTCCGGACCCACCCGTCGATGTCCTCGATTCGCCGAATCAACTCGATGAGTTCTTCGTCAGTCATAGCACCCTCGGCGCGTTGGGAGGGTGCGCGGTCGATCTCGGTCGCCAGCCACTTTCGTTCCAGCGCCAGGCGGTAGACCTCCTCCCAGTCCCCACGCATTGCCGCTTCTTTCTGCCTCTCGGCTAGTCGCAACATCTGTCGCCAGGCGTCCGGTCGCGCGCTCATCGGGGCTTACCCTTCCTCAGATCAGGGTTTCCGCTGTTGGCGCGTGATTGTACCGTTTGAGCATTTCCGCCCAGGCGCTGTGAAGACCCTGCAGCAGGGAAGCCACCACTTCTACCTTCTTGACGTCCTTCTGAATGTTGGCCTCCACCAAAGTGCTTTTCATGAACTCATAAAGCGCTCCCAGGCACTCCGCCACCTTGCCACCCCTGGAATCTAAAGCTATGAGTAGCTCGCTAATGATATCCTGAGCCTTGAGGATGGAAGCATGGGCAGCTTCCTCCCGTCCCTCCAACAGCGATTTCTTGGCCGCATCCAGCGCCACCAGCGCCCCTTCATACATCAACAGTACCAGCTTTCCTGGGCTGGCGGTCTGAATGGTGACCATTTTGTACTGCTGGTAAGCTGCGTTCAATGTTTACCCCCCTCACGTGGACCAGCTGCCCAGCAGGGCACTGATCTGTCCCGTAAGCCACAAAGCTTGACTCTGCATGACGGAAAGCGCCGTCTCCAGCGCGGTGAACTGCCTCACCAGCTGAGCCTCCTTCAGGGTGAGCCGATATTCCATGTTACCGATCTGTTCGCTAAGGTCTCGCAGGCGGGCGTCAATCCCCTCTGTGCGAGCAGCGATGAGCCCGTCCACGCTATCGCCCCAAGTATCGCAGAAGGCGGCCAATCGCTCGGCTACTCCCACGATGTCGTCGCTGGAGTGAGAAAACAATACTTGGACGCTCGCGGGATCAGCGCTGAGGGCTTCGCGCAGCTTCTCCTCGTCGAGGTTGAGGTCGCCCCGGCGATCCATGGTGGTGACCCCGATTTCCGCCAGGGACTCGTACGCCCCCTCGATCCCGGCAACCCGATCCGACACCATTCGCCGCAATGTGGTTGCCATGCGCGCGGCAGTGGGATCTCCGCGCAGCTTACCCTCCTCCCCCAGCTCATTCCTGAGCAGCGAGAGCAGGTCATTGTACGCTTCAATGAAAGACTTTACGGCTTCTACCGCCACCTCAGTATCGTGGACTACTTCGATGATCACTTCTGAATCGGTTGGAGCTTTCAGTTCGAGAGTTATGCCGCTCAGCACATCGGACACCGTGTTGCTGCTCCGGGTGACGGTGAGCCCGTTCACCGTGAACACCGCGTCCTGGGCCGGCTGAAGGGTGTGCTTGGGCGTATCATCGACCTCCAGCACCCCCAGGGCCTTCAACACCCCGTCGGGGTCAGTGAAGCTAATCTCCGTGGAGCCAGTCTCATTGCGCGTTATGATCAGACGCTGGTCCACCACTGTAGCGGTGACCCCGGCGTCCGCGGTGTTTATGGCATCGCGTATATCGCTCAGGCTATCGGCGGCTGACACCGTCACCGCCACCCCGTTGATCTGGAACTGACCTTCCAGTCCCAATGCCTCGCTGGAGCTTGCCTGCTGATCGGAAGCCACGCTGTGGGCCAGGGCTAGTTGCGTGATGGTGATGCGGTAGCTACCGATAACAGCATCGCTGGTCACCGATGCGGTGAGCTTGGTCTCGTCGCTCACCGTTGCAGTCCGAGCCTGGAAGGTGTCGTCCTCCTCCAGGGCTGCCAGGGCGTCTTCCAGTCCCTGCAGTTTGGTGGAGATCTGCTCCCACACCGAACGCTCCTCGGTAAGCGCAGCCTGGCGCTGCTCGAGCAACTCGATGGGTCGACGCTCCACCGCCATCAATTCGTCAATCACCGAGCGCCAATCCACTCCCGAGCTCAAACCACTCACCGACAGAATCGACAACGTAGATCCCCCCGCGTGGGTCTAGCCGTGGTTTTCTTCCACGAGCAACCTGATGAACCGGGCCATTTTGGCAATCATATCCAGGTATCGGTCAGGAGGCACCTCTTCGATGACTTCCCCCGTCACCGCATTGAGAACCTGCACCTGCACCCGACCGGTATCGGCGTGAACCTCATAGCGCAGCAGGACGGGAGCGCCGTCGGCCATCAGCTCCAGTTTCTCCAGCAACTCTCTGAGTGCAGAGGGCTCATCGGTCCCGGGCGGGTGGTCGAGGCGGGTGGGCGTGCCGGAGGTACCTGCAGCAGCAACCGTGTTCTGCTCCGCGGCCAGAACTGGCACGGTATCCAGGTTGCGGTTTTCCATTTTGAGTTCCTGGGACAGCCGCCACACGAGTCCAATCCGCATGCGTTCCCAGCCCTCCCTTTGCGGGCCCCAGACACCCGAGACTACACCTGGACCGCCCGCAGGGCCCGCTCCGAGACCTGCAGTAGTTCGTTGTGGGGAAGTGCCCGTCGGGCTACCCCCAGCACCTCCATGGCCTCGCGATGTCGCCCCTGCTCAACCAGCAACCTGACTAGGTTAGTGTAGTGTTTCACCCGATGGGGTGCCCGGTCGATGGCCGCACGCAGGAAGACCTCGCAATCCTCCAGCAAGCCCATTCCTGCCGCGAGGTCGGCCAGGGAAACCAGCGTTTCATCATCGTGTTTGCCTGCCTTCACCGCCGCCATCAGGCGCTGAGCCCCTTCTGCCGTCCGGCCAGCGGCGACCAGGATCTTCCCCAGCCTGTCGTCCACGGGCTCGTCCCTGGGCAGGAGCGCCACCAGCTTCTCGGCGCGGGCGAATGCCGCCCACTGTTCCCAGCGGGCAAGACGCTCCAGGACCCCCCATATGCAATTGGCAAGTTGCCGCTCATCCGCACCGTCGCAGAATGCCACCCGCTGGGGAGCTTCCTCGTGCAACAACCGACTGCACGCCCTCAGCAAGCAGCTCACGCCGGGGGGAAGTGTCGCATCCAGTAGGGATCTCAACGCCGCTGCCCGTTCGAGCAGTTGCAGGTCATCCAGGAAGCTGCAGGTCGCTACCACCACTGCCGCCCGGATCAGCCACCGCTCCTCTCGAAGTGTTTCTGCCACCCGCCGGCAATTGTCCACCGCCTTGCCTGGTTCGCCGAGCCAGGCAGCACATTCTGCTGCCAGCACCTGGATACCGGGATCATCCGGGTAGCGGTCGCGGCCCTCCTCGAGGATCCTGGCCGCCAGGCGAGGCAAGCCGTGCTCCAGTAACAGTTCTCCCAGCAGCTGCCATTCCTCGGGTCGCTTACCGGACATGCCGCGGCGGAGGCACCGTACTGCTGCCTCCGGGTCTTCGTGAGCAAGCAGCATCCGGGCCAGCCTCTCCAGTGCCATGAGGAAGCCTGGCTCCAGAGCCAATGCCCGGGCGTAGGCAGCGGTCGCCCCATGAGGGTCGCCGCTGGAATGAAGCACATCGCCCAAACCCACCAGCGCGCGGTAGCTTCCCATGCCGAGCTGGCTCACGTACCCGCGCGGTTGGTCGCCGAGTTCCAGGCAACGTCGGTACGCCCGCGCTGCCTCGGAGTATCGTCCCATCCCTTGGAGGGCCAAGCCTTTGATGAACACCAGGTCGGTGTAGTCGGGGTAAGCTTCCAGGGCGTCTTCCAGCACCAGGAATGCCTCATGGTGCCGTTCCATCTTGGCCAGACAGAGGGCGATGTTACGGACGAGAAGGGAGCCGTACCCCACACGCAGGGAGCGCAGTGTCCTGAAGGCGGCCTGGAACTCGTTCAGGGCACTCTCATAATCCCCCAGCCGCAGGTACTCCACCCCCAGGTTGAAGCGGGTGAAGCTATCGTGGGGTCGTCTTTCGGCTTCCCGACGCAATATTGCCATGTTGCGGGCAATCTTGTTGCGGTCGCGGCATGCCCCCGCAAGGTAGCCGTAGTGCTTGAACCTCACCCGACTCAGCTGGGTCCGATACCCCAGCCTCTGCCACGCCGGCAGGATCTGCTCGTGGATCGCTCGCTCGAATCGACATTCGGGGTGATGGCGCCAGAGCCGCGGGGCGATATGTACGAAGGCATCCCCCTCGGGTTTGTCCCCCAGGTAACTGATGCCGTTGAGGTAGTAGGCATCGGCATCCTGCGCTTTCAAAAGCCGTAGGAGCTCCTCGTGGTCCTCCCGGACCAGCTCCTCGTCGGCGTCGAGACAAAGGATCCACCGCCCGGTGGCCTTGGAAAGCGAGTAATTGCGGGCCTGGGCGAAGTCCTCCTCCCAGCGCATGGTGTATACCTCGGCGCCCATCTGGCGGGCTATCTGGATGGTGCGATCGGTAGATCCGGTATCCACCACCACGATCTGGTCAACCACGCCCTCCACGCTGCGAAGACAGCGTGGAAGATTCCTCTCTTCGTCCTTCACTATCATGCACAAACTCAGCAGTGGTCGGTCGGAGTTCACGTCGGACGCTCCTTGTGGGTGAGATTTGGAGGTGGGCTCGCCCATCGGACGGGCCCACCTCCTCGGGTCTCATTACGCCAGAAGCTGGAGCACTGCCTGTGGCGCCAGGTTTGCCTGCGCCAGCATGGCGGTACCTGCCTGCTGCAGGATCTGGAGCCTGGTGAAGTTCATCATCTCCTGGGCCATGTCCACGTCCCGGATGCGGGACTGGGCTGCCTGGAGGTTTTCCGTGGCCACGCTCAGGTTATTGATGGTGTGCTCCAGACGGTTCTGCACGGCGCCCAGCTTGGCACGACTGCTGGATACGGCAGTGATAGCAGCATCTATCAGCTCAATGGCAGACAACGCACCGTCCACCGAGGTCACCGAGAGGCTATCGACCGTTAGCGCGACGGAGCTGGCGGTATCGATGGTCACCGTGATGGCCTGCCCGGTGTTGGCTCCCACCTGGAAGCTCAAGGGTGTGCCAGCAACGCTGCCGTCCAGCAACTTCTTGGTGTTGAATTCGGTAGCATTGGCAATTCGGTCGATCTCCGCGACCAGCGCATCGATCTCCTCCTGGATGGCAGTACGGTCGGTCTGAGTGAGCGTGTCGTTAGCTGCCTGCACTGCCAGCTCGCGCATCCGCTGGAGGATGCTGTGGGTCTCCTGCAGGGCGCCTTCCGCGGTCTGGATGAGGGATATGCCGTCCTGAGCGTTGCGGATGGCCTGATTCAGGCCCCTGATCTGGCCGTGCAGCTTTTCCGATATGGCCAGTCCCGCGGCGTCATCAGAAGCGCGGTTGATCCGCAAACCAGATGAGAGTCGCTCCATGGACCTCGCCAGCGCCCGGGAGGTCCTGAGCAGGTTCCGGTGAGCGTTGAGAGCCTCAATGTTGCTGTTGATCCTCAGTCCCATCTCTTGCCCTCCTCCCTGAAGTTTGTTCCGCGAGGCCTCCTTGCCCCGCCGGGTTCTGGCTCGCCTCCGGGCTCGAATCGGCCGCTTCTTGCCCGGCATCTCCCCGGCCGGCCCTAGGGGAACCTGCGACGAGCTGCCCAAGATAGTATTCGGACGGGTGCCATCCTTTGTTCAGTGGCACCCGCCCGGTCGGCCCAATACCCAAGGAAAAATGAGATCTAGTATTTGCCCTCCGTTCGCCGATGCAAGCTCTTGATGGCGGCAGAGCGTATAAACTTTTGGTAG
>DFNJ01000008.1 GCA_002376005.1 Firmicutes bacterium UBA3570 | reverse complement strand
AAGCCAAATGCTGGCACGGGCTCGGCCGAGCACGTTACCATGGCAGATGGCGGGTGGCAATACAGGTGCTCATGATCTTCCTTGTCCTCAACCTGAAGCTGATGGCAAGATTGCTGGGAACAGGATGAACGGGAAGGAAAAAGCCAAAGCAGGGGTATGGAAACCAGGACCAGGCAGGATTACAGACCTCCGGCCACTTCTCCCACCCAGAATACCTCATTAGCCAGCTCCCAGCACCCGAAAATCCCTCTAAATTCCTTGGTTCTTCAGAGATCTGGTCAGACGGGCCCCGGAGTACCGGCTTCAGCAAGGGAATGGGTGCGACTTTTCCCTTCTCGTCGCGGCTTTCCGAGGTCGTACTGCTGGGATTCGCGCCGATGATCCCCTGAGGTTCAATTAAGGAGTCACGCATCAGGAAACAAAGGCAGGATGCAACAGGCACTACCTGTCTCCTGGGGTCCGGGACCGATGTAGGTGGTCACCACTGGGGGGCTGACAGGTAGCACCACCCTTCTCGGGCCCCACCGACCACACGCCGGAATAGCCCCAGAGCGAGCCCACGGGTGCGGTGATGGTCGTTGCGGGCACCTCGGAGCGTGACCGTCTTAACTGCCACTCAAAGGCGCCGCCTGGCGCCTTGTCGCCAAGGTGGATGCCGGCCCGTCATCCGTTGTGAGATTCTAAGAACCAGCTCCATGTTGCTGGGAAACATCCACCAGACAACCTGCGGTGAACCATTCCGCGCTGCCGGGAAGGAACGCTACTCCACCCGGCCCCGCTTTCTGGGCGGACGCGCTGGCGGAGCGGACTCGTCGCGGTGATAGGGGATGGGCACGTACATAACCGAAGGACGGCGCTGGTAAGGCTGTCCGTACAGGTTCATGAGCATGTAAACCTCTTCCGGTAGCCCGATCTTCACGTTGAGGCCCAGCTTGCGCAGTTCTTCGGCGGTGATGGGATAATCATGTGTCCACCTACCCTCGGTGAGCACTCGCGCCATCTCCTCCGCCCGCTCAGCCCCCATCTTGTCCTCCAGGAGGCTCTTCACGTAGGCTCTCATCTGGAAGATGGCCTTCTCGGCGACGTCGGCCAGGATGAGGGTGCGGTCGTCCAGGCGCTCGCTCGGCTTTCGGCGAACTGCCGCCAGGATCGAAGCCGCCGGGTACTCCCCCAGCTGCGGGTCTATTGGCCCCAGCACTGCATTTTCGTCCATGACGATCTCATCGGCAGCAAGGGCCAGCAGCGTCCCACCGGACATCGCGTAATGGGGCACGAACACCGTCACCTTGGCGGGGTGCCGGGCTATGGCCCGGGCGATGAGCTCCGAGGCCAGCATCAGGCCGCCGGGGGTATGGACGATGAAGTCTATGGGCATGTCGGGGGGTGTCATCCGAATGGCCCTCAGCACTTCCTCGGAGTCGTGCACGTCGATGTAGCGCAGAATCGGGATTCCCAGAAATCCCACCGTTTCCTGGCGATGTATGAGGGCAATCACGCGGCTGTTGCGCTTCTTCTCCATCCTGGTCATCAGCCGGAGACGGGCTCTTTCCAGCATCTTCTGCTGCACGAAGGGAGTGATGGCCGACAGAATGAGCAAAAGCCAGAACAAATCCGTCAGCGGCACGACTCTTTCGCCTCCCTGGTCTCACAGTGGAAAGCGCAATATGGAGGCCATACCTCCCCAGGACTCCCCAGGATCCAGTCGTTCAATCACCTCGACATTGCAGCCCTGCCGCAGTGCCGCGCACAAAGCTGCGTTCCCCATATCAGCGAGCAGTACCATGTGGCCCTGGCAGAGCGGGCATTCCGGACCATTTTCTGTCGTCAGCAACCCACAACCCTCGCATCGCCACCCCTGCTGCCGGTAATCATTCTCCAGCAGCAGGGTGTCCACCTGGCCCCGCTGCAGGCAGCGCAGGGTGGGGATGGCCCCGGCCACCGCCAGCCCGCTTGCCCGTGCTTTCGCCCACTGCTCAAGAAGCTTCTTTTCTCGCTCTAAGTTCTCCGCCGCGTCCAGGCGCTCAAGGTACTCATCCACTGCCCGCACATCTTGCGCAAAGCTCAGCTCGACTGGGCGCACACAGACACCGGGTACCCAGTGGGCGGCGGAGTCGCAGAACCAGGCCACCACGCTTTCAGAACCGCCCACCAGTACCTCGCCCGCCTGGTGCCGATCCACCAGCTGCCGGACTTCAGCGGCTACCTTCTGCAGGTGCCGGCTGACGTGTTCATCGACGTGCCGCGATATCCGTCGTTCGGCAAATCCCTGGAACCCGCCCTCGCGCACCTGAGACGGCACGTCACTGGTGATCTCCAGTTCGTCGTCCACTACCCCCTGACGCACTGTGAGAATGCGTGCCGCTGCCCGCTCGAGCAATAGCAGTATGGCATTACGGCGGCTGTTGAGGCACCTGACCAGCTGTCGCAGCAAAGGATACCTATCCACCAATATTTCATCCCTAGGGGCCCAGCGAAGAGGCAGTACCTCCCAGAACTCTGCACTCGACTGACACCAGATGGCCAGTCCGCGATAGGCCCCCCGCTGGAACTCCCAGGTGACGAAAGACTCGATCCTACTGACATCTTCCTCCAGGCTCTGGCCCAGAGAACGGTCGGAATACCATTCCCGAAATTCCTGGCGGGCCTGCCCCAGCAATGCCTTCAGCGCGGTGAGATACTCGTCCCTCGTCCGGTACCTGGCCCCGTCCACACACAGCATCACGCTGGTTACCGCCCCTGTTCCCGAATCGAAGCCGGCCAGCCGCCTGAGCAGTGTTTGATCGATCATCATCGACCCTCCTAACCTCAGCAACCCCATCTGGCCCAACTAGGATCTATTCGTACGTACTCGGCGATCCTGCGCTTGATGAACTTGCGCACCATGCCGCGAGTGAGGGGGATCAGCAAGCTCAGACCCACGGCGTCAGTAATCAGACCAGGGGTGAGCAGCAACACCGCTCCTATCAGCACCAGCAAGGCGTCCAGGAGCTCGTCACCGGGGATGCGGCCGGAGCGGATCTCGCGCCTGGTGCGCCGCCAGATGCTCCAGCCTTGGGTCTGCGCTAGCAGTGCACCTAAGGCACCGGTGCCTATCACCAGTAACACCGTATACCAGGTCCCGATCCTTCGTCCCACCTCTACCAGGAGCGCCAGCTCCACCAGAGGTACCACTGCAAAAGCAGCCAGAAGTTTCCAGAACATGAGGCCCTCTCTCCAGTTCACTCACAATACTCTTGCCTCTCCCTTGTACACCAACCCTCTTTCAGCGTCCACCGTCACCACGTCGCCGTCAGCCAGCAGGCCCGTGGCACCTTCCGCCCCCACCACCGCGGGCAATCCCAGGGATAGAGCCACCACCGCGGCGTGCGAGGTCATCCCCCCTTCCTCGGCGATCAGGGCACCAGCCTTCTCTATCCACGGTATCAGGTCGCGGTGGCTGGCCGGCACGACCATGATATCGCCGGGCCTGAACTTGCGCCGGGCGTCCTGGACGGTCCTGACCACGCACACCCGCCCGCTGGCCGACCGCGTGCCGATGCCCGTTCCTTTCAGCAGGATGTCGCCCACCGTGTGCACCTTGAGCATGTTGGTGGTCCCCGGCACTCCCACCGGTACGCCCGCCGTTATCACCACCAGGTCACCTTGCTTGATGGCACCCGCCTGCAGCGCACACTGGATGGCCTCATCAATGGTTTCGTCAATGCTGGCCCGCGATGGTGCCACCAGGGGACGTACCCCCCAAACCAGGCAAAGCTGCCGCGCCACGGTGCGGTCGGGGGTGACGGCCACCACCGGGGCTTGCGGGCGAAAGCGGGCCACCATTCTGGCCGTGTAGCCGGAGCGGGTGGCGGTGATGATGGCGGCCGCTCTCAGGTCCCGCGCGGTGGTGCAGGTGGCGTAACTGATGGCCCCGGTGACGGTGGTGGGCTCGGCCAGACCACGCCGCTGCAGCAATTCCCCCCACTCCAGGGCGCGCTCCGTGCGTTCGGCAATGCGGGCCATTACCCGCACAGCTTCCACGGGGTACTTGCCCACGGCCGTCTCGGCAGAGAGCATCACCGCGTCCGTGCCGTCGAAAATGGCATTCGCCACGTCCGTCGCCTCCGCCCGGGTGGGACGCGGTCGCTCCACCATGGACTCCAGCATCTGGGTGGCGGTTATCACCGGTTTGCCCACCCGACCAGCGTGCCCGATCATCTCTTTCTGCAGCAACGGGACTTCTTCGGTGGGAAACTCCACTCCCAGGTCGCCCCGGGCCACCATCAGTCCATCGCTCACCTTGAGGATCTCCGCCAATCGCTCCACTCCAGCACTACTTTCCACCTTGGCGATGACCTGGGCACTCGAGCCCACCTGCTCCAGCAGGCGCCTTACTTCCAGCACGTCGTCGGGGCTGCGGACGAAGGAGACGGCCACGAAATCCATCCCTTCTTTCGCCGCCAGCTGCAGGTCACGCACGTCTTCCTCCGACAGCACCGGCAGCCGGATGGCCACACCCGGCAGGCTGACCTTCTTGCGCTCCAGCAAAACCCCGGGCACTACCACCCGGCAGCACACCTCGGTGGGGGAGGACTCCTCCACCTCCAGGACCACCTTGCCGTCGTCCAGCAAGATCCGGTCGCCGGGGCGGACGTCCTCCGGCAACGCCGGGTACTGGACATGCGCCTTCTCTTCGTCGCCTACCACCTCTTGGGTAGTCAGCACAAAGCGGCGGCCTTCCTGTAACATGACTTGTCCGCCCTGCAGACGGCCGATCCTGATCTCCGGCCCCCGGGTGTCCAGCAGCCACCCGATCTCCCTACCCGTGCGCGCCATGGCCTCCCGCAGATTGCGCAATCTGGGTAGGTGCTCCTCCCACCTGCCGTGAGAAAGGTTGAAGCGGGCGACATCCATGCCCGCCATGAGGAGACTTTCCAGGGTATCTACCGCGGTGGTCGCGGGCCCCAGCGTACATACGATTTTCGTCCTCCTCACCGGCGTCCCCCCCGAATGTCAATGGCGCTTCCGCCTGGATAACATCCTTCCACCACCAGCGGTCACTGCCGCCGGCCCTGGCCCCCGCCGACCGCTCATCCCCTTGCTGGGCACAATCCCATCAGCCCGTCGGCTGGCTCGGTAGGTCTTATGTCTCCCGCCACGGCTCGTCCGGCTCGCACTCCAGCTCCTCTCCCGGGCCAAGCACCCGTCGAGCCTCGATGAGCTGTCCTTCGGGAACCAGTACCTCTACCGGACCACCTGCCCCGAGGTGCGGTATGCTGGCCGGGCGCAACATCACTATGATTCCCTCGCTCTGCAGCAGTTCTTGCAGCATCTCCGCCACGGCCAGATTGGGAGCCACCCTCACCATCGCCCAGGTTTCCCTCGACGCCCCGTCGTCATCCAGCTGTATGATAACCACCTCGCCTTCCCCATACCATGCTGGGCTCACCCCACCGATGTACGAACCGAACCGGGGCCCAGCAGTTCTTCGATCGCTTCCCGCAAGCGAGACGACCAGCTGACCCAGTACTCGCGGTCGGTGAGCACCGTCTTGCCCGAGGAGGCCAGGTACACGTAAACAGGGCACGACCCCCGGTGGGCAGCGAGCACATCGCGCAGCTGCTCCAGGATCTCCCCCGCTTCTCGACCGTCGCCGACCTGTATCCATACTTTGCGCCGACGGACCACCGGGTGCACCTGATCCGCCTTGAGGCGCACCACATCCTCCTCCACGCTCACCTGTCCCTCCACCACCAGGACCGCTTCCTTCTGCAGGTGTTGGTAGCACTGCTCATAGGTGCGCGGAAATACCACCACCTCCACGCTGCCCGTGGTATCCTCCAGGGTGAGGAACATCATCCGCTGACCGTTCCTGGTGGTGACGGTCCGGGTAGCGGTAACCAGGCCCCCCACCACGGCCCGACTTCCATCCGGCATCTCAGCCAGCGCCGCCGTCCCCAGGGGCTGCCACTTTTCCAGCTCCGCCTGGTACTCGCTCAGCGGGTGGCCCGTGAGGTACATTCCCACCAGTTCCTTCTCGTACTTGAGGAGCTCGGACCTGGGCAGCTCCGGTACCTCCGGGAGCTGCATCTCCAGCTGCGAAAACACATCCTCCGCCCCGGCGAGGTCAAACAACGATATCTGCCCCTGCTGCCGTCGGCGCCAGGCGGCGGCACACACCTCCAGGGCCCGGTCAACCACCTGAAGCAACTGGGCCCGGTTGGCGCCCAGCGACTCGAAGGCCCCCACCTTGATCAGTGACTCCAACGTCCGCCGGTTCAGGTGGTGAGGGTCCACCCGCTGGCAAAAATCAAAAAAGCTGCGGAACGGACCTCCCTTGCGTCGTTCTTCCACGATGGCTTCAATGGTGGATCGCCCCACATTCTTGATCGCCGCCAGCCCGAACCGAATCTTGCCCCCGGCCACCGTGAAATCAGCATCGCTTTCGTTTATGTCGGGAGGCAGGACCTCAATGCCGTTGCGCCGGCAGTCCTCCACGTACAGAGCCACTTTATCCGACGAACTCATGACCGAAGTCAGAAGGGCGGCCATGAACTCCAGCCGGTAATGGGCCTTGAGGAAAGCGGTTTGGTACGCCACCAGGCCGTACGCCGCCGCATGGCTTTTGTTGAACCCGTAGTTGGCAAATTTCATGATCATCTCGTAGACCTGGGAGGCCAGGGACCGGTCAAAGCCGTTGGCGAGACAGCCTTTGATGAAGGCCTCACGTTGCTGATCCAACAGCTGGCGCTTCTTCTTGGCGATGGCCCAGCGCAGGATATCGCCCTCCCCCAGGCTGAATCCCGCCATGACCGAGGCCACCTGGATGATCTGCTCCTGGTAGATCATTACCCCGTACGTCTCGCGCAGTATCGGCTCCAGGGCAGGGTGTGGATACTTGGCCCCGGTGAATTTTCGTCGTACGAACTCGGGAATGTTCTCCATGGGACCGGGCCGACACAGGGCCACCGCAGCAATGATATCCTGAAAACGGGAGGGTTTCAGCTCGCGGAGCAACCCCTCCCGCACCCAGGCACTTTCCAGCTGGAACACGCCCAGGGTGTCCCCCTCACTCAACAGGCGATAGGTGAGAGGGTCATCGAGGGGAATGCGGTCCAGGTCCAGCTCCTCGCCCCTGGTGCGCCGAACGGTATCCACGGTCTTTTGCATCACCGTCAGAGTCCTCAACCCGAGGAAGTCTATCTTGAGGAGACCCAGTTCCTCCAGGGTCTCCATGGGGAACTGGGTCACCACGGCGCCGTCGCTCATCCGCTGCAGGGGTACGTGGTCCAACAGCGGTGTTCGCGATATGACCACCCCTGCCGCATGAACCGAAGCGTGCCTGGGCATCCCCTCCAGATTCCTGGCCAGATCCAACAGGTTCCGCACTTCCGGAAGGCGTTGGTAGGCGTCTCGCAACTCCTCCACCTGCTCCAGGGCGCGGTCCAGCGTCATCCCCGGCTGAAACGGGACCATCTTGGCGATGCGATCCACCTCCGCGTAGGGTAGCCCCAGCGCCCGCCCCACGTCCCGGATGACCGCCCGGGCGGCCATGGTACCGAAGGTGATGATCTGAGCCACGCAGTCCTCCCCGTACTTGTTCACCACGTAGTCTATGACCTCTCCCCGGCGCTCGAAACAGAAATCAATGTCCATGTCGGGCATGGTCACCCGCTCAGGATTGAGAAACCGCTCGAACAGCAGACCGTGCTCCAGGGGGTTTATGTTGGTGATGCCCAACACGTATGCCACCATGCTGCCGGCGGCCGACCCTCGCCCCGGCCCCACGGGGATGCCCCGCCGCCGGGCGAAATCCACGAAATCCCACACCACCAGGAAGTATCCCGCATACCCCATGCGATCGATCATGTCCAGTTCATAATCCAGGCGCCTCCGCATCTCCTCGGTGACCCGGGGGCACCGCTGTGGCAACCGTTCGTAGCACAGTTTCCGCAAGTAGCCTGATGCATCATACCCTTCGGGGATATCGTACTCCGGCAGGTGGATCTGCCCGAACTGGAAAGACACGTTGCAGCGCTCCGCGATCTCCAGCGTGGTGCGCAGCGCCTGCGGCACCTCCGAGAAGAGATCCGCCATCTCCTGGGGCGATTTCAGGTAGAATTCTTCCGTTTCGAACCTGAGCCGGTCCGGATCGTCCACCGACTTGTTGGTCTGGATGCACAGCAGCACATCATGGGCCTGGGCATCTTCCCGGTTGATGTAATGGCAGTCGTTGGTCGCCACCACCGGTAGCCCGAAACGCGCCGCCATCTCCAAAAGGGCGCGGTTGAGCTGTCGCTGACGGGGAATGCCGTGATCCTGCAGCTCGAGGAAGAACCGCTCCTTCCCGAATATCTCCAGGTACTGTCTCACCACGCGGTCGGCCTCATCAGGGTCACCGCCCAGAATCGCCCGGGGTATCTGGCCCGCCAGGCACCCGCTGAGAGCGATCAAGCCCTGGTGGTACCTCCCCAACAGCTCCCAGTCAATGCGGGGGCGGTAGTAAAAACCCTCGATGAAACCCAGGGAGACCAGGCGGACCAGGTTGCGGTAGCCCGTCTCGTCCTCCGCCAGGAGAATCAAATGGTAGGGATCGTCATCTACCCTGGGCGTGCGATCGTGGCGGGTGCGCTGGGCCAGGTAAACCTCACATCCGATGATGGGTTTGATGCCCGCACCGGCGCAGGCCTTGAAGAAATCCACCACCGCGTACATAACTCCGTGGTCGGTGATGGCCAGAGCAGGCATGCCCATTTCCCTGGTTTTGTCCACCAGTGCCTGGATGCGGCATGCACCATCCAGAAGGCTGTATTCGGTATGAAGGTGCAAGTGGACGAACGATTGCGACATGACCAAATGATCACCCCCGTCTGGCCGATTTGCGCGCGGCGTGATACCATATCAGTGACAGCTGCCCGACATCAGGTCTGAACCCGGGTTTGCCATCAGGGAGGCGATGTGCAGTTGCCGTGGAAGAAGTGTCCCCATTGTCAGGGTCTTTCGTACTCGGCAGCCACTACCCATGAGGAATGGATCTGCCCGTACTGCGGGCGGGATATCCAGGACGTGCCCGACCACGTTCCCGACAAGAAGGAGCTGGAAGCACAAAGACAACGGCCACCTCGCCAGCAATGATCAATCCCTGACGCCCTCGCGCGGACATAGCGCGCGTAACGGGCAGCAGCCGCACCGGGGACGGCGTGGGCGACACACCGAGCGCCCGAGACGCATCAGGTTCAGGTGCAGCGACAACCCCCGACCTCGGGGCACTGCCTGGGATAGCTTTCTCTGCAGGGTGGCGGTATCCTTCTCGCGGGCGATGCCCAGGCGGCCAAGAACCCGGCGTACGTGGGTGTCCACGGGCACCTGGTGGCGTCCCAGGGCGAACAGGGCCACGCAGGCGGCGGTCTTGGGTCCCACGCCCTCGAAAGACCTCAGCCAGCTGAGTATCGACCCCGTGTCCCAGTGGTGAAGGAAGGAAAGGGTCATGGTGGGGTCAACCCGCTTCAGCCCAGCGAGAATCCTGCTGATGCGCTGGGCCTTCTGCTGCTGCAATCCGGCACCGGCGATCAGCTCCGCTATTTCCTCCACCGCCGCGGAGGCAGCGCGATCCCAGCGGCAGAACCGGCGCCGGAGTGCCTCCAGAGCCCGCGCGCTCTGGCGGTCGGTGGTGGACTGGGAAAGCAGGGTGGCCACCAGCACGTCCACCGGATGACCCCGTTGGTCCGACAACAGGAACTCCCCCGGCCGGCGGTGCCCCGGATCCCCGTAGGCCTGCCGGAGCAGCTCGTCCACCTGGCGGAGGCGTTCGCCCAGGTCGGTCAACGAGGCCCCTCCTGCATGATCGCCCGTACCAGGTGCCGAAACCTCTCCCCCCGCTCCTCGAAGTTGCGGAAGGCATCGTAGCTGGCGCAAGCCGGCGACAGGAGTATCGTGTCGCCGGGTCGGGCCCGTGACCAGGCCTGCCAGAAGGCCTCCTCCAGGTCCCGACACCTGGTGAGCTGTGCTTCCGTGCCCGGTGTGAGGAAGCGCTCCACGGCGGCAGCGAGCTTGGGGGCGGCCTGGCCAAAGACCAGTATCACCCGCGCCCGGTTCACCGCCCTGCGGGCCAGCTGCGCAAAATCCACCCCCTTGTCGTACCCTCCCAGCAGCAAGATCACCGGCCCGCTCAACGCCTCCAGGGCGGCCAGGGTGCGGAAGGGGTTGGTGGCGATGGAATCGTTCACGAAGCGCACCCCGCCGATCTCGCCTACCTCCTCCAGGCGGTGAGGCACGCCCCGAAAGTCGGCCACCGCCCGGGCTATGGGGTCGGACCCGATCCCCAGCAGCGTGGCGATGGCCGCGGCCGCCAGGCAGTTGGCCAGGTTGTGGCGGCCGGGCAACCCCACCTGGCTGATTTCAAAAAGGGGGGTCACTCGGCCTTCTTCTGCCCATACCGCCCGGTTTCCCGATATGAATGCCCCCCGCTCCAGCCTTCGCTCCAGGCTGAAGTAACACAGGCCCGCTGGGGCCCCGACCGCCAGCTGGCGGGTCTCCTCCTGGTCGTAGTTGAACACCGCCTCGTCCCCGGCTCGCTGAAATTGAAAAATCCTGGTCTTGGCCTCCACGTAACGGCGGTAGGATCCATGGATGTCCAGGTGATCGGGACTGAGATTCAAGAGGGCGGCCACGTTAGGGCTTCGGGTGACCAGTTCCAGCTGAAACGAGCTCATCTCCAGTACCACCAGGTCGTCGGATCGTATGGACTCCAGCTGATCCACCAGGGGAGTGCCAATGTTCCCCCCCAGGTGAACCCGTCGGCCGGCAAGGGAAAGGACGCGGGCAACCAGGGTGGAGGTGGTGGTCTTGCCCGCCGTCCCGGTTATGCCCACCACGGGTGCCGGACATTCTTGCAGGAACACCTGCATTTCGCATGTGAACTCCACGCCCCGGGCCCGCGCCGCCACCAGCTGGGGCAAGTCCTTCCTCATGCCGGGCGTCAATGCCAACGCCTCGAAGCGTCCCAACTCCTCCAGATACCCAGGCCCCAGGGACAGCTTGACGCCCAGCGCTTCCAGCTCGGCGGCAATCGGGCCCAACTCCTCTCGGCCCTTCTGGTCCAGCCCTTCCACCACCGCCCCTCGCTGCAGCAGATGGCGGATCAGGGCCAGGTTGCTCCTGCCCAGTCCGACCACGCCCACCCGCTTACCTGCCCAGTGGGATTCGGCGGCCACCTAATTCGCCCCCTCAGCCAAGCCGCATCAACAGCCCCTCGAGCCGATCCAGCCCCTTAGCGATGTTTTCCATGGAAGTTGCATAGGACAAACGAAGGTGATCGGGACACCCGAAAGCCGAACCGGGAACCACCACCACCCGCGCCTCCTCCAGGAGCAGCTCGGCGAGGTCCGCATCCCCGGCGATGACCCTAGATCCCAGCTTCTGGCCTTTCAGCTGGTGGATCCCGGGAAAGAGGTAGAACGCCCCCGCCGCCGGTTCCACGGTTAGACCCGGCATCCTCGACAGGCGCTGGAACATGTAGTCACGACGCCTCTGGAATTCCTCCACCATCGCGCGCACCGGCTCTTGAGACCCCTGTAAAGCCGCCAGGGCCGCCTTCTGAGCGATGGAAGTTGCGTTGGAAGTGGCATGTCCCTGTACAACACCCATGGCACGGATGGTCTCCCGCGGTCCCAAAGCCCATCCTATGCGCCAGCCGGTCATGGCGTATGCCTTGGACACGCCGTCTACGACTATGGTACGCTCTCGCATCTCCGGCAAAACGGCAGCAATTGAGGTGTGACGCCCGCCGTCATAGACCAGCTTTCCATAAACTTCATCCGAAAACACGTAAAGGTCGTGCTCGATGCACACTTGGGCCAAAGCCAGCAGCTCATCGCGGCTGTACATGCTTCCCGTGGGATTGGCGGGACTGTTGAGCACCAGCACCCGGCTGTTGGGAGTGATCACTTCCCGGAGCAGCTCCGGGGTTATCTTGAAGCCGGTGCCCGGTCCGGTGGGCACAATCACCGGCGTCGCCCCCGCCATTTTGGCCTGCTCAGGGTAGGTGACCCAGTAGGGGGCGGGTATGATGACCTCGTCTCCGGGGCCGCAGAGCGCCTGGAAGGCGTTGTACAGGGCCTGTTTGGCCCCCGTGGATATGATCACCTCGTCGCTGGCATACCGGACGCCCTGCTCCCGTTCCATGGCCCGAGCCACGGCTTCCCGCAACTCCGGGATCCCGCTGGCCGGGGTATATTTGGTGAAGCCCTCTCGTATGGCTGCCACTGCCGCTTCCTTGATGTGCGCAGGCGTGTCGAAATCCGGCTCCCCCACCGCGAACGATATGACGTCTTCTCCCTTCCTCCTCAGCTCCAGGGCCCGGGCATTCAATGCCAGGGTGGGGCTGGGTTCGATCGCCAACACCCGGTTGGATAGTTTCATCGCCTGCCTCCTCCCGTGGTGTGATACTCGTGGATTATCTTCGCCGTCCGAGCGATGAACTCTTCCGCGCGCCCCCTGTCCTCCACCTGGGTGCAGAGCACGCAAAGGCTAAATGGCGCACCCTCCTGTGGGTACACCAGTCCTGCATCGTGCACCGACACCGGCTGCGTACCCGTCTTGTTGGCCACCACGGTGCCTTTGGGCAGATAGCGGGGAATGCGCGACCTGAACTGCTGGCGGGACAGGATGTCGATCATCCACCTGCCCGCCTCCTGGTCGCAGGCGCGCCCGCTGTGGATATCGGCCAGCAATCCGCACACCGCCTCCGCAGTGCAGACATTGTCCTGGTCCAGATCCGTCACCGCCGCGCCAATGAAAGGACGGCGGAGGATGATGCCCCCGCGTCCCAGCTGACGCATGCTGGCGTTGACGGCCTCCCTCCCTACCAAATCCGTGATGCAGTTGGAGGCAACGTTGTCGCTGACTATGATCATCAGGGTGGCCAGGTTGCGCACGCTCAGGCTCACCGGCAGCCGGAGGTGTTTCAGGATGCCCGAGCCTCGCTGGCCCCCGGTATCCTCCGTCACCGTAACGGGCGCGTCAAGATCAATGATCCCCTGGCGGTACTGGCGGAACAGTTCCACCAGAATGGCGACCTTGACCACACTACATCCCGGGAACACCACGTCCTGGTTCCACCCGAATTCTTCTCCCGTCTCCAGCGAGCTGACCGCCACCCCCACGCGGGCACCAGGTATCAGCCGCCGGGCCTGCGCCTTCACCTCCCGCAGCACTTCCTCCGATCCCATCATCCCACCTCCCAGGACTCGCCTTCCCGGGCCACCTCCACGTTGCCACCGAAAGCCGAGGACGCCTCCTCCCGGAAGGCCTCCGGGTCAGCCGAGGGATGCAGATGGGTCAGTACCAATCTGGCAACGCGCGCCCGCGCTGCCACCTCACCGGCCTGACGGGCAGTCAGGTGGCCCCGCCGGCCAGCCGGTACCCTGCCCTCCCTCCAGGTGGCCTCGCAGATGAACAGATCAGCGCCGGACGCTGCCTGCAGCAGCCCCTCGCAGAGTTCTGCATCTCCCGAATAACACATGCTGCCACTGGAACTGCTGATGCGCACCGCATATGCGGGCACCGGGTGCTCCACGCGATACGGGGTGATCAGCAGCGGGCCCACCCCCAGCGGTTTGCCCTCCACCAGCTCATGCAGTCGGACCGCGTCACGATAGGGGAGGATGCGCCGTACCTCCGCCGGCTCGGCCGGCGAGAATACCGGCAAACTCTCCCTCCGGCCCCCCCGGTCCATCGCCTCCGCCACCGCGTACCGCAAGGCCAACAGGTCGGAAATATGGTCACCGTGCAGATGGGTCAGCAGCACCGCGCGGACCGTGCCGGGCTCCAACATCCGGCCCAGGTTAGGCAAAGCGCCAGTGCCGCAGTCGAGAAGCAACCGGCAGTCGCCCTCTTCCACCAGGTAACAGCTGCAGGCCCCCCCGGGTGGGGGATAGGGACCCCAGCAACCCAGACAGGTGATCCTCACCGAAAACCCCCCTTGACCACAGCCACCTGATCCCTCATGCCCACTTACCCTAAGCTGTTCAACCTCCCCGCAAGCAGTTCCTCCGCGGCCCGCGAACCCCGCCCGGGGACGGACCGGTACCCGCTGCCGCTTCGCACAAGGACTCCAGCAGGCAGGCCCCGCACCGCGGCCTCCGCTTGCGGCAGCATTCCTTCCCCACTCTCACCATCAGCGCGTGCAGTTCCTGCAGCTTTTCCACCTCTCCCGGGAAGGCAGCTTCGAGAAGCCTGCGGGTGGCTTCGTAACCCAGTTCGCCGGTTACCCCGCAACGCTGCAGAATCCGCCGGGTATAGGCGTCGGCCACCGCCACGGGTCTCCGTGCCGCATACAGCAGGATGCAATCCGCCGTCTCCGGCCCGATCCCGTCTACCGATAGCAGCTTGCGGCGCAGCAAGGCGGTGGGGACCGCGAACATCCTGTCCAGGTCGCCTTCCCAACGGTCGACGATGAACCGTGACAGGGCCCTCAGCCGCCTGGCCTTCACTCGCCAGAAACCACCGGGCTTCAGCATCTCTTCCAGGCAATGGACAGATACGTCCAGCAGCTGTGCCGGGTGGTCGAGAAGGCGGCCCGCGGACAGGTTTTCCAGACACCGTACCGCATTCCGCCACGCCGTCCCCTGCGTCAGCACTGCCCCCACCATCATCTCCCAGGGATGCTCGGCCGGCCACCACCCCTGCGGGCCGTAGCCAGTCCACAGCGCCTCAAAAATCCGACGGACTTCGCCCAGCATGCGGTCGGTGATCCTCACGCTTCATCACCCTACGCCAGGCGGCCTCAGAGCGCGAGAGCAAACGCCAGCTGCTCAATGCCATGACCCCCGCGATGGCACTTGCCAGCAAGAAAGGAGCGTCTGATCCCCAGCGGGAACGAACGAACCCTCCCAGCGGGGTGGCGGCGGCACCCATGACGCCGGTGACGGTGCCCAGGCCCCCCAGCACCGCCCCCAGGGTAGCGGGATCCACGATGCGGGTCCGCCAGGTATTGTGGGCTATCATGGCCAACTGAAAGAATGCATAGGTGGCCCCGAAGGTCGCCACCGCTGCCCAGCTGCTGGATGTTCGCGACCAGAGGAGCAGAAGCACAACCTGTCCGATCACCGCCCAGGTGAGCACTTTTCCTGCCCCCCACAGCTCCGTCAGCTTGCCCCCCGCCAGACCCAGTCCGGCCGCCGCCACCGTAGCGGCGGCAAACATGTAGTTTATCGCCCGCGGATGCATGCCCATGACGTCGGTGGCATGGAGCTGGACAAACGGCCCAAATATGGTCAGGTTCTGGATGAGGGCGAAACACAGCCCCACCCACAGCAGCATGGGCAAGGGCCTTCTCCCCAGGCCAGCCAAGACGAGACGGGGAGCGGCGCCCGGACCGGCGCGCGTTTCTCGGAGCCAGACCCAACGCACCACCGCCGCCAATAGAGCAGCCCCCGCAGTGGCCCTCATCAAACCTCGCATTCCCCACCGATCCATCACCAAGCCACCCAGCGCGGGACCCGCTGCCTGCGCCAGGGCCACCGAGAATTCGAAAATCGCAAATGCCATGCCCCGCCGGGCCTCGGGCACGGATTCTGCCAGAAGGGCCATGAACGCCGGCATCTGAATGGCACTGAGGACGTTCAGCCCCACCAGTGCCGCCACCAGGGTGCCCCAATGCCCAGCACCGGAGGCCACCAGGTACATGACCACGGCGGCAAAAGTGGGCCAGAGCACAAACGGCCGTCTCCCCCACCGGTCCGATAATATCCCTGCTGGCAACTGCATGAGCGCAAAGGCGACACTCATGGCTCCATAGCCCATTGAGACCGCCAGATCGCTGGCCCCCAGCTGGCGCAGCAACAGCGGCACCAGCCGGAACCAGGAGAAATACCACAAAAGCAGCCAGGCCACGGTACCCGACAACAGCCATACATTCCGCCAGCCAGATCTCCAACCGCCGCCTTCCTTCTCGGCTTCACCGCTGCCTGCCACCTGATGCGGCTCTTTCAAAGCCACGCCCCCCACGCGCCATGCCGTCTTGGCTTCAGGTACTCTCCCGGAACACCGAAAACCTCCTACGGCATCCGGTCGCTTCAATGCGGACTGCTGCAGCATGGCTGCTGCAGCAGTCCCGTGCCGGCGAAAAGAGGGACAACCGTACCCGTTGACGCCGCATTCAACACTTGGAATAGCCGCAGAAAACGCAGGTCACGCACCCGTCCTCGTGCTTCAGGTGACCACCGCACTCCGGACAGGCCCCCATCATGTTGTTCAGATCGCAATCGGAATCATCCGATGTCCCCTCGCCCCGATACTTGCGCAGGTATTCCTGCAGCACTATCCCGATGGCGTCGGGACAGGACAGCACCGGTCCCCCCTCCTGCCAGGCCGGAGACGGGCACCGGATGCCGCGCAGCTCTTTGATGATGGACTCCACCTTCACCCCTGACCGCAGGGCCAGGGAGATGAGTCGGGCGGTGGCCTCTGACTGAGACGCCGCGCACCCCCCCGACTTGCCCATGCTGGCGAATACCTCACATAGACCGTACTCGTCCTCGTTCACCGTGACGTAAAGGTTGCCGCAACCAGTGCGGATTCGACGAGTGATTCCTCGGGTGGCCTCGGGACGCGGGCGCGGCGCGATGGTCTGAGGCACCTGCACCCCTTGCTGCGCGGCCTGAGGCTTCGCCTTCTCCCCGGAGGGAGATGCCTCTACCTTCAGTACCTGGGACTGACGGCTCTGGTCACGGTACACGGTCAGTCCCTTGCAGCCCAGCCGATAAGCCAGGAGGTATGCCTCCCGGACATCTTCCTTGGTCGCGCTGGCTTTCATGTTGATGGTTTTGGATACCGCGTTATCGGTGAACGCCTGGAACGCCGCCTGCATGCGCACGTGATACTCGGGCGACACCTCCAACGCGGTCACGAACAGCCGGCGCACGTCCTGGGGCACCTGGTCGAGGGCCTGGACCGATCCTGCTTGCGCCACCAGACTCATCAACTCGGGGCTGTAAAAACCTCTGTCGCGCGCCACCCGCTCGAACAAAGGGTCGCTCTCCACCAGGCGTTGCCCGTCCAACACGTTTCTGACGAAGGCCAGGGCGAAGATCGGCTCGATGCCGCTGGAGACGCCGGCGATGATGGAGATGGTGCCGGTGGGGGCAATGGTGGTGACGGTAGCGTTCCTCAGCCCTTTGGCGGCGATCTCCCTTGCCAGTTCCTCCCAGGGCAGCCGCCCGTGGGAGAACCGCCCCGCCCAGGAAGGCTGGGAGTAGATGCTATCGGCAAAGTTGGGAAAAGCGCCCCGCTGCTCGGCTAATGCCAGGGATGCACGTTTCGCATGATAGGCTATGAACTCCATTATTTCCCGCGCCTTATCCAGGGCCTCGGGAGAGTCATACCGCAACCCGAGGAGAATGAGAGCATGGGCCCATCCCATCACCCCTAGCCCCACCTTGCGGTTTGCCTTCGTCTTCTCCTCGATGGCCGGAATCGGGTAGCGATTGGCGTCCACCACATCGTCCAGGAAACGAATGGCCATCTCCACGGTTCGCTGCAGCTTGTCCCAATCAACCTCTCCGCGCCCCAGGGGGCCCTTGACCATCTTGGCGAGATTGATCGAGCCCAGATTGCAAGACTCATAAGGCAGGAGCGGCTGCTCACCGCAGTTGTGAACCACCAGCCCGTTGGCGTCGAAGGCATGGACACCGGGGATGCGGGCATCGAACACCTCCTCCTCGCCTTCCTCGACAATCTCCTCCACCCTGGCCAGGAACCTCTCCCTGTTGAGGCCCCCCGGAAGCATCTCCTCCAGAGCTCTTTGCTTTTCCAGGTCCGAGAAACCGACGACCTCGGCGAAGACCGCCAAGTTGTCGTCCGCGATGACCAGCTCGTGGCCAGCCCCCCTACCGCCCCCTCCGGGGAGAGCCCAGGTGGGCAGGAAGCGATTCTGGTGGATGGTGGAGGCAATCCCCAGCCGGTGGAGCATCCTCTGGACCGCCTTGAGGAAGGCGAGGTCGCCCTGCCGGAGGGTCACCGAGACTCCCTTCCCGCCCGACGCCTCGACGCAACCATGGGCACCAAACAGTTCCCTCAGGAAGCCCTTGTGAAACTCCGAGGAGGTGGCCTCGATGACTGAGGTCACCGCCATGCTGCCCTGGACAGGCTCGCATTCCTTGGCCAGCTTTGGGATGGTCCCCAACTCTACCCTAAGCTCAGCACGGCCGGCCACCGGCTGCTGGTAGTAGGAAAACCTGGCCCGGTGGGAAAGCCTGCCAGCACAGGCGGCCACCAGCTCCGGTTCCCGCCTTGCCCCCTCGCTCTCGCCCGCCACGGAGAGCACTGCCTCATCCGCCTTCAGCCTGCCGCCGCGGACAAGGAGCGCCAGGAGACGGCCCTCCTCAAAGGTTCCGGGCCCGTCCCACTCAGCCCCGCGGTTGTCGGACAGCACCACCAGGTCCCCCGGCTTGAGGGCACCCGCCTGCCTCCACTCCACCTGGTGGCGGCTGAGATCTTCGGCCACCAGCACCGGATGCTCGGCGGTGGCCGCGAGTTCGTACCCCCGGTCGGTCTTGATCCTGAGGACCCTCTTGATGCCGGTCCTGAAAAACCCCTCCCGGCCGGTGCAGACGAACCTGCCATTCACCAGTAGCCTCGTCGGCCTCCCCACCAGGTCCCGGATCTGCCGCGGACCTGCGTCGGTCACCACCCAGGTGTCCCCGGTGAGGCACGGATTGGTGGACTCAATCTCTCCCAGGTTCGGTGTTGGGTTGTCCCGGTTGATGCGATCCAGAAACACTATCCCTGGCTCTCCGTTCTTCCACGCCATTTCCACGATGAGATCAAAGACCTCCCGCGCCCGCATCCGACGAACCACCTGACCGGTGCGGGGGTTAACCAAGGGGTATTCGCGGTCCTCCAGTACGGCTTCCATGAAACTCTCGGTCAGTGCCACCGACAGGTTGAAGTTGCTGATCTCTCCCTCCACGTCCTTGCAGGTTATGAACTCCAGAATGTCGGGGTGGTCGACGCGAAGTATCCCCATATTGGCGCCCCGCCTCGTGCCCCCCTGCTTTATGGCGTCGGTAGCCGCATTGAAAACCCGCAGGAAGGACACCGGGCCACTGGCCACTCCGCCGGTGGTGCGTACCTGGTCGTTCTTGGGCCGCAGGCGCGAGAAGGAAAATCCCGTGCCTCCCCCGCTCTTCTGGATGATGGCCATGTTCTTGATACTCTCGAATATGCTTTCCATGGAGTCATCCACGGGAAGCACGAAGCAGGCGGACAGCTGCTGGAGCTCTCGCCCCGCGTTCATTAGCGTGGGCGAATTGGGGAGAAACTCCAGGTTGTCCATCATCTCGAAGTACTGCTGACTGAGCTGCTCTACTTGGGAGGCGCTCAGACCCCACCTGCGCTCCACCGAGGCCACATTGCACGCCACCCGCCAGAGCATCTCCTCCGGGGTCTCCACCACGACGCCGTTTTCCTTTTTCAGGTAACGCTTCTCTAGCACCGCCCGGGCGCTGTTACTCAGTTGCACGTGCTTCTACCCCTCCCGTTCGCATTTCCTGTACTGCATGAGCTCCCGCAGCTCATCCATGAAGCTGGTAACATCGGCAAATTGCCGATACACGGAAGCAAATCGAACATAGGCCACCTCGTCCAGCTCCCGCAAGCGAGCCATCACCAGGTCCCCCACCTCGCGCGAGCGGACTTCACCCTTCATGGAACGTCTCAGCTCCCGCTCCACATCGTCCACCAGGCCCTCCAGGGTCTCCAGTGAAATGGGCCGCTTTTCGCAGGCCTTCAACAGCCCTGCCAGGATCTTCTTACGGTCGAAGGACTCCCGCCGGCCGTCTTTCTTGATCACCACCAGGGGTTGTTCCTCCACTCGCTCGTAAGTGGTGAAGCGCTGCTGACAACCGTTGCACTCCCGCCTGCGCCTGATGACGCTTCCTTCTGCTGTGGGCCGCGAATCCACCACCCGACTTTCCGCATGCCCGCAGAACGGACACCGCACGGCACCGCCTCCCACTATGTTGGATGTATCACCAGTATAACACACAACATATTGTATTGCAAGAAGCAGGTTGTGCTGTGTCCGCGTCAACGTTTGGTAGGCAACCCGCGCATGGACATCATCATGCGATCTCCTGCGTGGCCTGAGCCAGTCCTCTCAGCACGTGCCTCACCCAGGCACGACCAGCATGCGGCCCATA
>DFNJ01000031.1 GCA_002376005.1 Firmicutes bacterium UBA3570 | reverse complement strand
CGCCGGCGTGGTGACCGAGATATCGGAGTGAGGGAGGTGAGGGGTTGTGCCGGGACAGAGAATCAGGATCAAGCTACGCGGTTTTGATCACAAGATTCTCGACCACTCGGCGCAGCGGATCGTCGCCACGGCGCGCCGTACCGGAGCGCTGGTTTCGGGCCCGGTACCCTTGCCCACCGAGCGTTCTCTGTACACGGTTCTGGTGGCGCCGAATGGCGAGAAGGACATCCGCGAGCAGTTCGAGATGTGCACTCACAAGCGCCTGATTGACATAAAGGAGCCCACCACCAAGACGGTGGATGCACTAATGCGACTGGATCTGCCGGCAGGGGTGGACATAGAAATCAAGTTATGATGTATCAAGACTCGCTGGCGCGGGTCGGCGGCTGAAGAGGAGGTCGCCAGAATTGCTGAAGGCAATACTGGGCAAGAAAGTGGGGATGACACAGGTCTTTGATGAGGATGGCCGGGCGGTCCCCGCCACCGTCATCAAAGCCGGTCCGTGCACGGTGGTACAGACTCGCACCGCGGAGCGAGACGGCTATTGCGCGGTCCAGCTAGGGTACGAACCCGTAAGCGAAAGGAAAGTGAATCTGCCACTGCGCGGGCATTTCAAGAAGCACGGGGTTACTCCCCACCGCCACCTGCGGGAGTTTCGGGTGGATGATGCGGACCAATACAGTCCCGGGCAGCAGATTACGGTGGACATATTCAAGCCCGGCGATCTGGTCGACGTGACCGGGACCTCCAAGGGGAAGGGTTTTGCCGGTGGTGTGAAGCGCTGGGGGTTCCGGCGCGGTCCCATGGCGCACGGCTCGAAGTATCATCGCCGCCCGGGTTCTCTGGCTGCTCGCGATGCTTCGAGGGTCTTTCCGGGACGGAAGATGCCCGGCCGGATGGGCGGTGAGCGAGTCACGGTACAGGGCCTCCGGGTGCTGAGGGTGGACCCTGAAGAGCACCTCCTGGTGGTCAAGGGCGCCGTACCTGGTCCCCGAGGAGGACTGGTGGCGATTGCTGAAAGCGTGAAGGCGCGGCGTCAGGGCCGGGCCAGGTCCTGAGGGAGGCGGAAGCGTTGCCAACGGTAGATGTATACGACATGCAGGGTCGAAAGGTAGGCGACATCGAGTTAAGCGAAGAGGTGTTCGGGCAACGGCCGGATCCCGCCTTGTTGCACCAGGTGATCACCATGTACCAGGCCAATCGGCGAGCGGGAACGGCGTCCACCAAGACCCGTGCCGAGGTGCGGGGCGGTGGTAGGAAGCCGTGGCGACAGAAGGGAACCGGAAGGGCGCGGCATGGCAGTATCCGGTCCCCCCTGTGGCGGGGAGGCGGGGTAGTGTTCGGGCCCAAGCCCCGAGATTATTCGTATTCTGTTCCCAAGAAAGTTCGCCGGGCGGCCATCAGGCAGGCTCTGTCCAGCCGCGTTTTGACGGGAAACGTACGGGTGATCGATAGGCTTCATCTGGACGAGCCTCGCACGCAGGTCATCGCGCGCATGCTGGCTGCGCTGGGCATCCGGGGGTCGGCATTGCTGGTGACGTCCGAGCCGGACGCTAATGTTGTCAAGTCGGTCCGCAACCTGCCCGGCGTATCGGCCATGTTTGCCGCTGGCATCAACGCCTATGAGGTCTTGGCCCACGAACAGTTGGTGATGACGCTCGGGGCAGTGGAGAAGCTGCAGGAGGTGTTCTCCTGAGCCATGGATCCACGGGATGTGATCATCAGGCCTGTCATCACGGAGAAGACGACCAAGCTGATGGAGGAAGGGAAATACACATTCGTGGTGAACCCGCGGGCCACCAAGACCGACATCAGATGGGCAGTAGAAGAGATATTTGGAGTCAAAGTGGCCAAGGTCAATACCATGCGCGTGCTGGGGAAGGTCAGGCGTATGGGGAGATTTGAAGGGCGCCGACCCAGCTGGAAGAAGGCGATTGTGACGTTGGAACCGGGTCAACGCATCGAAGTGTTCGAGGGGCTGTGAAGTCCTTTGCCGGTTCCGCAAAGGGGGGAAAAGTGCAGTGCCCATACGCGCATACAGACCCACATCGCCGGGCCGTCGACAGGCCACCAGCCTGACATTCGAAGAGATAACCAAGAAGGAGCCCGAAAAGTCGTTGCTGGCGGTCCTTCGTAAGAAGGCGGGGCGAAATATGCGCGGCAAGATCACCGTTCGTCATCGCGGCGGAGGGCATAAGCGGCGCTACCGCATCATAGATTTCCGGCGCGACAAGGACGGGGTTCCCGCCAGGGTGGCGGCCATAGAGTACGACCCGAACCGCTCGGCCAATATCGCACTGCTGCATTACGCGGACGGCGAGAAGAGGTACATCCTGGCCCCGGTTGGGCTGTCGGTGGGAGATACCGTGATCTCCGGTCCCGAGGCAGACATCAAGCCTGGTAACGCACTGCCGCTTCGTCACATACCCACCGGACAACTCATACACAATCTGGAACTCAAGCCCGGAAGGGGTGGTCAGCTGGTGCGAGCTGCGGGCACCGCCGCGCAGCTGATGGCCAAGGAGGGAGACTACGCCCTGGTACGCCTCCCGTCGGGTGAGCAACGGCTCTTTCATCTGGACTGCCGTGCCACTATCGGACAGGTGGGTAACGTGGATCACGAAAATGTGTCCTTGGGTAAGGCGGGCCGTGCACGCTGGCTGGGGCGCAGACCCGCGGTGCGTGGTGTGGCCATGAACCCGGTGGACCACCCGCACGGCGGTGGTGAGGGCAAGGCACCGATCGGTCTGCCTAGTCCGGTGACGCCGTGGGGCAAGCCTACCTTGGGGTACAAAACCAGGCGCAGGAAGAAGCCGTCCGACAAGTACATCGTCAAGAGACGCAGGTGATGAAAGGAGGTCAATCATTTTGGCCAGGCGTAGGGTGCGTGCACCGTACGTTGATCAAAAGCTCCTAGAGCGGATCCGGGAGATGAACAAGACTGGCCAGAAGCGGGTGATCAAAACTTGGTCGCGCGCGAGCACCATCGTGCCCGAAATGGTGGGTCACACGATTGCCGTTCATGACGGGCGCCGCCACGTCCCCGTTTATATCACTGAGGAAATGGTGGGTCACAAGCTGGGGGAATTCGCGCCGACCCGAACTTTCCGGGGTCACGGCGAGCATCACGAGCGTTCCACGGCGCTGAAGTGACGGGAGGCAGGGAGGTATGGAGACGAGAGCCCATGCGCGTTACGTCCGCATATCACCGAGAAAGGTCAAGGTCGTGCTCGACTTGATCCGGGGACGTGGTGTCAACGAAGCAGTGTCGATCCTGCGGCACGTACCACGCCGGGCAGCTCGAGTGGTATTGAAGCTGGTAGAGTCGGCGATAGCGAACGCCGAGAGCAATCAAGACCTGGACCGTGACGAACTGTACGTTGCTGAGGCGTACGTCAATCCGGGGCCTACCCTCAAGCGTTGGAGACCGAGAATGAGGGGAATGGTTTTTCCGATACTGAAGCGGACCAGTCACGTCACCGTTGTCCTGCGTCAGCGAGAGGAGGGGATGTAGTGGGCCAAAAGACCCATCCCAAAGGGTTCCGTATTGGGGTTATCAAAGACTGGGACGCCCGATGGTATGCTGACAAGGAGTACGCGGAGCTCCTTCACGAGGATATCCGCATCCGGGACTACATCAAGCAGAAGTTTCAAGCAGCCGGGATTTCGCGCATCGAAATCGAAAGGGCAGCCAATCGGCTGAGGGTCACCGTACACACTGCCAAGCCTGGTATGCTGATCGGTCGAGGAGGCGCCGGCGTCGAACGGCTGAGGCAGGAAATCGAGAAGATGAGCCAGCGGCAAGTGACTATCAACATCGTGGAAGTGAAGATTCCGGAGATAGACGCCCAGCTGGTGGCGGAGAACGTGGCCCAAGCTTTAGAGAAGCGGGTCTCCTTCCGACGGGCGATGCGGCAGGCGATAAGCAGGGCGATGCGCATGGGCGCCAAGGGAGCGAAGATCATGGTCTCGGGACGCCTCGGTGGTGCGGAAATGTCGCGGCGGGAATGGGCAGCGGAGGGGACGGTTCCTCTTCACACCCTGCGCGCGGACATTGACTATGGGTTTGCCGTGGCGCGGACGACGTACGGGCAAATCGGGGTGAAGGTGTGGATCTACAAGGGAGAAGTGCTGCCTCCTTCTAAGCCTGCTGCTGAGGGGGGCGCTGGCGCATGATGATGCCCAAGCGGGTGAAATATCGGAAGCAGCACCGCGGTCGTACCAGAGGTAAGGCTTCGCGGGGAGCTGAGATCTTCTATGGCGATTACGGGCTGCAGGCTCTCGAGCCGGGGTGGATAACTGATCGGCAAATCGAAGCCGCCAGAGTTGCGCTGACGCGTCGGATGAAGCGCGGCGGCAAAGTGTGGGTCAGAATCTTTCCCGACAAACCCGTGACCGCCAAGCCTGCCGAGGTGCGGATGGGCGGCGGCAAGGGCAGCCCTGAGTTTTGGGTGGCGGTGGTGAAGCCGGGCCGGGTCCTCTTCGAGCTGGCTGGTGTTTCGGAGGAAGTGGCAAGAGAGGCGCTGACCCTGGCCGGGCACAAGCTTCCCATCAAGACGAAGGTCATCAAGTCACCGGAGGTAGGTGAGGCGCGTCATGAAGGCCAGTGAGCTCAGGGAGTTGCCCGACCAAGAGCTGCACCGGCAGCTGCAGCGCCTGAAGGAAGAGCTTTTCAACTTGCGATTTCAACAGGCTACAGGGCGTTTAGAGAATCCCATGCGGCTGCGACAGGTCAAACGCGACATCGCGCGGGTCAAGACCGTCCTGCGGGAGCGTGAGTTGGGCTTGACCGAAGGCCGCGATGGCAAGAGGAAGGGGGCGTGACCTGTGGCTAGGCAGCGTGGAAGGAGAAAGGTCAGGGTGGGCACGGTTGTCTCCAATGCCATGGACAAAACGGTGGTAGTGGCAATCGAACGCATCACCGCCCATCCGCTATACGGGCGGCGCATCCGCCGAGTGAAAAAAGTCAAGGCGCATGATGAGGAGAACGCTTGTCAGGTGGGTGATCGGGTGCGGATAATGGAAACCCGACCCTTGAGCAAAGAGAAGCGCTGGCGCGTGGTGGAGATCATTCGCCAGCCATGATCTGGGTGCTGCTGAAAGGGGACGGCGAAGGTAATGATCCAGGTCCAGAGCAGACTCACGGTGGCCGATAACACCGGCGCAAAGGAGATCATGTGCATACGAGTGTTGGGCGGGTCCAACAAGCGTTATGCCAACATAGGTGATGTCATTGTGGCGTCGGTTAAGCAGGCTGCACCCGGCGGATCGGTGAAGAAAGGGGACATCGTTCGCGCAGTGGTTGTGCGCACCAAGAAAGGTCTGCGTCGAGAGGACGGCTCTTACATTCGCTTCGACGACAACGCTGCGGTCATCCTGCGGGATGAGAGGGAGCCGCAGGGTACGCGAATCTTTGGACCGGTGGCCAGAGAGTTGCGGGACAAGGAGTTCATGAAGATCATCTCGCTAGCGCCCGAGGTCCTCTGATGCTCAGGGAGGTGACGAGCCGGTGTCCGCTCGTCTGCATGTGAGGAAAGGAGATATGGTAATCGTCGTCCGGGGCAAGGACAAGGGCAAGCGAGGGAAGGTGCTGCGAGCCATGCCCCGACAAGGGCGGGTAGTGGTAGAAGGAGTGAATATGGTCAAGAAGCACATGCGGCCCACCCGGCAAATGATGCAAGGGGGTATTATCGAAAAGGAGGCACCACTTCATGCCTCCAAGGTGATGCTGTATTGCACCCGCTGCAATCGGGCTACCCGGGTGGCCAAGAAAATCCTGGAAGGTGGCAACAAGGTGAGGATATGTCGCAAGTGCGGGGAGGTACTAGATCGCTAAGGCGAGCTGGTAGGAGGTCCGGCAGATGGCGGTTACGCTGAAGGAGAAGTACAAGAAGGAAGTTGTCCCTTAC
This sequence comes from Firmicutes bacterium UBA3570, assembly GCA_002376005.1. GTDB lineage: Bacteria > Bacillota > Sulfobacillia > UBA3561 > UBA3561 > UBA3561. Next base: position 55,571 of record DFNJ01000031.1, on the reverse strand, counting down.
CTGATGGAGCGCTTCGGATACGACAATCCGATGGCCGTGCCTAGAGTTGAGAAAGTGGTAGTGAATATGGGGGTCGGGGACGCTATCCAGAATCCTAGGGCTCTGGAGTCAGCAGTTGAAGAACTTACCCAGATCACCGGTCAGCGGCCGGTGATCACCCGGGCTAAGAAGTCGATTGCTGCCTTCCGCGTACGCAAGGGGATGCGTATTGGCTGTAAGGTCACCTTACGCGGTGATCGCATGTACTACTTCCTGGACAAACTGTTCAACATCGCCCTGCCCAGGGTACGCGATTTTCGGGGACTTTCGTCGCGGGGATTTGACGGGCGCGGCAATTACTCCATAGGTTTGAAGGAGCAGCTCATATTTCCCGAGGTCGATTACGACAAAGTCGAAAAGATACGGGGAATGAATGTGACGATAGTGACTACCGCCCGTACCGATGAGGAGGCTCGCGAATTGTTAGTAGCTCTGGGCCTCCCTCTTCGGGACTGGCGGGCCGATGCTGGGGGTGGTTGAGTGGCCCGCAAGGCGCTCATCGAGAAGGCCAAACGTGAGCCCAAGTACAGGGTGCGGAAGTACAACCGTTGCCGTATTTGTGGTCGGCCGCGTGCGTACCTGCGCAAGTTCGGCATGTGCCGGATTTGCTTTCGCGAGCGAGCACTGCGGGGAGAAATTCCCGGCGTGAAGAAGGCCAGCTGGTAGGGGCTGAGGAGGGGATTTGGCTGTGATGGTGGACCCGATCGCTGATATGCTGACCCGCATAAGGAACGCCAACATGGCGCTCCACGACCGGGTCGATATACCTGGCTCGCGACTGAAGCGCGCTGTGGCCGAGGTCCTGAAGAAGGAAGGGTACATCCGCGACTACGAGTGGATAGACGATGACAAGCAAGGCATCTTGCGTATTTATCTCAAATACGGCCCGGGCAAGCAGCGCGTTATAACGGGAATCAAGCGGATATCCCGACCGGGTTTGCGCGTGTACTGCAAGAAAGACGAGATACCTCGCGTGCTGGGTGGGCTGGGCATCGCAATCCTGTCCACCTCAAAGGGGGTCCTGGCGGACCGTGAAGCCCGCAAGCTGGGCGTGGGCGGCGAGGTCATCTGCTACGTCTGGTAGGGAGGCCAGCACGATGTCCAGAGTGGGCAAGATGCCAATAGTCATTCCTCCTGGGGTTCGGGTTGAGGTTGAAGGGAGCTTGGTTCGGGTTACCGGGCCGAAGGGAGTGCTTCAGCGCAAGGTACATCCCGACATGCGCGTACTGGTGGAGGATGGCAAGGTGGTTGTCCTCCGGCCCAGTGATTCCAAGCAGCACAAGGCGCTGCACGGGCTGACACGCAGCCTGATTGCCAATATGACCGAAGGGGTGACAAAGGGTTTCGAGAAGACCCTGTTGCTGGAGGGCGTGGGCTACCGGGCTTCCATGAGCAAGGGGAAGCTGGTGCTGAATGTGGGTTTCTCGCACCCGGTGGAGATTGAGCCGCCCGAGGACATCCACGTCGAAGTGCCCAATCCCACCACGGTAGTGGTGAGGGGCTGCGATAAGGAGAAAGTAGGTCAGCTGGCGGCGCGCATCCGCGCCGTCAAACCCCCGGAGCCGTACAAAGGCGCGGGTATAAGGTACGCAGGCGAAAAGGTGCGAAGAAAGGTCGGCAAGAGCGGTAAGTAGCCAGGGGGTGCAGCGTGACTGTGAAAGCTGAGTCGCGAAACGAAGCGCGCAAGCGGCGCCACGCGCGCGTCCGCAAGAAAGTATTTGGTACTGCCTCGCGACCCCGGCTGAGCGTGTTTCGCAGCCACAAGCATATCTACGCTCAGATCATCGACGACCATGTGGGGCATACCCTGGTCGCGGCGTCTTCCCTTGACCCGGTTCTCCGAAGCGAGCTGCGGAGCGGGGGTACGGTAGAGGCGGCCAAGAAGGTGGGTTTGCTGCTCGCCCGCCGGGCATTGGAGCGGGGAATCACCAGGGTGGTTTTCGACCGGGGTGGGTACAAGTATCACGGTCGCGTGGCCGCGCTGGCGGAAGGCGCTCGTGAAGGTGGCCTGGAATTCTGAGGGGGGAGACAAGCAGGGTGGAGATGGAGCAGCAGGAACAAGAGTTCAAGGAGAAAGTGGTGGCTATCAACCGCGTGGCCAAGGTGGTGAAAGGTGGTAGACGCTTCAACTTCCGAGTCCTGGTGGTGGTGGGTGACGAGCAGGGTCAAGTGGGTGTTGCGTTAGGCAAGGCGGCGGAAATTCCCGAGGCCGTCCGCAAGGCCATTGAGCAAGCCAAGAAGAATTTGGTGCGCGTGCCGCTGATGGGCACCACCATTCCCCACGAGATCATTGGGGAGTTCGGCGCGGCTCGAGTGCTGTTGAAACCCGCTTCAGAAGGTACAGGAGTGATCGCCGGCGGCTCGGTACGCGCGGTGATGGAGCTGGCCGGCATCCGCGACATACTGACCAAGTCTTTGGGATCGTCCAATCCCGCGAATATGGCATTCGCTGCTCTGGAGGGGCTGAAGCAGCTCAAGCGACCGGAGGAGGTCGCCCGTCTGCGGGGCAAGCCGGTGGAGGAGATCCTCAGCTGAGTGGAGGCGAGGGAATATGCCCAAGAAACTCCGCATCACGCTGGCTCGGAGTCTGGCGGGACGTCCACCAGACCAAAGGGCCACGGCGCGTGCCTTGGGGCTCAGTAAGCGAGGTAAGACCGTAATTCATAAGGATCATCCTTCCATCAGGGGAATGATCCGTAAGATCACACATTTGGTGACGGTTGAGGAAATCGAGGAAGGTTGAGTGGGGGACGTTGACCATGAGGATTCATGAGTTGAAACCGGCGCCCGGCTCAAGGAAGGAAAGACGTCGAGTAGGGAGAGGTATTGGCTCCGGGCGGGGCAAGACCTCAGGCCGTGGTCATAAGGGACAGAAGGCTCGTTCAGGAGGGGGAGTGCGCCCGGGGTTTGAAGGGGGGCAGATGCCTCTGTACCGCCGCGTGCCCAAGCGGGGCTTTACCAATCAACCCCACAGGCGCGAGTTCCAGCCCGTCAACGTGGAGCAGCTGAACAAGTTCCCGGAGGGAGCGGTGGTTACCCCGGAAAGGCTCCTGCAGGAGGGCATTGTCTCGCGCCTTCGTGACGGGGTCAAGATCTTGGGTCGCGGAGAAATTGATCGGCCGCTCACCGTCAGAGCCCATGCCTTCTCCGAGAGTGCCAGGCGTAAGATTGAGCAAGCCGGCGGGCGCGTAGAGGTGATCTGAGTGCTGGATACGTTGCGTAGGGCGGTTCGAATTGGCGATTTGCGCCGCCGGATACTGTTCACTCTGGCGATGATAGTGGTGTTCCGAGTGGGCACCCACGTGCCGGTGCCGGGCATCGATCCTTCTGCCATTGCCCGGATGTTCGGCGAGGGCACCATCTTCAGTTTGCTGGATCTGTTCTCGGGAGGCGCGCTAAGCACTTTTTCCGTGTTCGCAATGAGCATAACTCCCTACATCAACGCCACTATCATCATGCAATTGCTTACCATGGTGATCCCCCGTCTGGAGAAACTGTCCAAGGAGGGGGAGGAGGGCCGTAAGACCATAGCCCGGTACGTCAGGTACCTCACGGTGGTACTCGCGTTGATCCAGGCGGTGGGCATGAGTTTTGGTTTCCGAAATGCGGTTCGCGACCCTAATTTTACCTCCTTTGCCGTCATAGCCCTGACGCTGACCGCGGGCACTGCCTTCTTGATGTGGCTGGGCGAGCAGATTACCGAGAAGGGAATTGGCAATGGCATATCGCTCATCATTTTCGCAGGGATCGTCTCGAGACTGCCCGCTGGCACTGGCAACATAATCCGCTACCTCACCGTGGGGCGAGTCACGGTTTTGAACCTGCTGGTGCTGGCCCTCATAGGCGCGGCGGTAATTGCGGCGGTGGTCTGGATCCAGGAGGGACAACGCCGGGTTCCGGTTCAGTACGCCAAGCGAATCGTCGGAAGGCGCATGTACGGGGGCCAGAGCACGCACATTCCAGTCAGGATCAATCAGGCCGGCGTCATCCCGGTGATATTTGCGTCCTCGGTGCTGGCCTTCCCAGTGACCATTGCTTCTTTCATACAACACCCCATAGCCCAGCGGGTGCAGGAGCTGTTCAATTATGGCGGGACGTTGTATACTACTGTATTTGCAATGCTGATCATCTTTTTCACCTATTTTTACACTGCTCTGGTGTTCAACCCGGCCGACATGGCCAACAACATCCGAAAATACGGGGGCTTCGTTCCGGGGATAAGGCCCGGGCGCCCAACAGCGGCGTACTTGGACCGCATTCTCACTCGAATTACTCTGCCCGGGGCCATCTTCCTGGCCACGGTGGCCATCATGCCCAACTTCGTTATGGCCATTGCCAACATCCCCGGGCTGTACTTCGGGGGCACTGCTCTGCTCATAGTGGTGGGAGTTGCCCTGGAAACGATGAAACAGATCGAGGCCCACTTGCTGTTGCGACACTACCAGGGATTCTTGCGTTAGGAGGATGCAGCACATGAGATTGGTACTTCTCGGGCCTCCGGGAGCGGGGAAAGGGACCCAGGCGGAAAAGCTGGCGCGTCACTATGGTGTTCCGCACGTGGCCACTGGCGACATGCTGCGCGACGAGGTGGCGAAGGGCACTGAGTTGGGCAAGCGCGCAGCTGAATACATGCACCAGGGAGTCCTGGTACCGGATGAACTGGTTAGGGAAATCGTCAGGAACCGCTTGTCGCAGCCTGAATGTAGCCGGGGATTCGTGTTGGACGGCTACCCGCGGAATGTGAAGCAGGCCCGGATGCTGGAAGAAGATCTTTGTCGCCAAGGATTGACCCTGAATGCGGTGGTGTTCCTCAGCGTGCCCACCGAGGTGCTGGTGAGCAGGAGTAGCGGGCGCGTGGTATGTTCGGCATGCGGGGCTAACTACAATGTCGTCACGCGACCACCGCGAGAGTCGGGGAAGTGTGACAGGTGTGGGGGAAGGTTGATTCATCGGCAAGACGATCAGGAAGACACCGTGCGCAAGCGCCTGGAGGTGTACCAGCAGGAGTCCCTGCCGGTCCGAGATTTCTACGCTGCGCGCGGACTGTTGCGGACGGTGGACGGCGACCAGCCAGTGGAAGAAGTGTTCAGGAGTATCCTGGAGGCCGTCGGGGGAGGAGACGGGTGATCAAGATCTGGTCGGAGCGCGAGATCGCCATCATGCGCAAATGCGGCAGGACCGTGGCGAAGCTGCTCGAGACCCTGCGGGAGGCGGTCCGGCCGGGGGTCAGCACTGGCGAGCTGGATCGCCTCGCGGAGGCTTTCCTGCTTGAGCACGGCGTCCGACCTGCCTTTAAGGGGTACCGGGGCTACCCAGCTACCATATGTACGTCGGTGAACGAGCAGGTAGTTCATGGGTTACCTGGCGAGCGAGTATTGCGAGAAGGAGACATCATCAGCATCGACGTCGGTGCATGTCTGGACGGGTATTTCTCCGACGCGGCTATGACCTTCCCCGTGGGAGAAGTGGACGGGACGGCCCGCAGGCTGCTTGAGGTGTGCCAGGGCGCCTTATGGGCTGCCATAAGGCGGTGTATCCCGGGAAATCATCTCTCGGACATTTCGCATACCATCCAGAGATATGTGGAGAGCCGCGGATACTCAGTGGTTCGCGATTACGCTGGTCATGGCATCGGTACCAAGATACACGATGAGCCCCAAATACCGAATTACGGGCCACCCGGCCAGGGACCCCGCCTCCGCCCGGGCATGGTTCTGGCCATTGAGCCCATGGTCAACGTTGGTACCTGGGAAGTGATGACCATGCCCGATGGGTGGACGGTGGTGACGCGGGACGGAAAGCTATCCGCCCACTTTGAACACGTGGTGGCCATCACCGACAACGGGGCAGAGGTCCTCACCCTCGGGTGATCCTTTGGCTTCTTCTGAGGGGGTGTGCTCTTGGAATCGACCCACGGCTTACGTTTGGGCCAGCTGGTTCGCTCTCGTGCCGGGCGCGATGCTGGGCGACTGTATGCTGTGGTGGGGATCTTGGACGAGCGGTTTGTCAAGCTGGCAGACGGCAAGAGCCGTCCGATTGCCAGGGCCAAAAAGAAGAACGTCAAACACGTGGTGCCAGAGACCACGGTGCTCGAGGAGATTGCCCGCAAGCTGGAGCAAAACCGTCCGGTGACCGACGCGGAGTTGCGGGAAGCGCTGGCCAGGGAGGAAAAGGGCCGTAGCCAGGCCACACAAGGGGGGCTCGCTTAAGTTCATGCCCAAGGAGGATACCATTGAGGTCGAGGGAAGGGTCATAGAGACTCTGCCCAACGCGATGTTTCGCGTTGAACTGCCCAACGGGCACAAGGTTCTGGCGCATGTTTCCGGCAAGATTCGGATGCACTTCATTCGCATCCTGCCCGGTGATCGGGTGCTGGTGGAACTGTCACCTTATGACCTGACCCGCGGGCGAATTATATACCGATACAAGTAACGCGACGATCAGTCAAAAATTGGCGAAGGGGGCCGGAAAGCGTGAAGGTTCGACCTTCGGTTAAACGCATGTGCGAAAAATGCAAGATCATCCGGCGTAAGGGCCGGGTCATGGTGATTTGCGAAAATCCCAAGCACAAGCAGCGGCAGGGAAACTAACCCAGCCTTCAGGGAGGGAGGTGTCTTCATATGGCGCGAATTGCGGGTGTGGATTTGCCGCGCGACAAGCGCATCGAGGCTGCCCTGCCGTACATCTACGGCATCGGACGGTCGCGAGCCCGCAAGATATGTGAGATGACTCACATCAACCCGGACACTCGCGTGCGCGACCTCACCGAGGAGGAGATAACCCGCCTGCGGGAGTGCATCGACCGCAATTTCAAGGTTGAGGGCGAACTGCAGCGGGAAGTACAGATGAACATCAGGAGACTCATCGACATCGGATGCTATCGGGGGATACGACACCGTCGTGGCCTGCCGGTTCGAGGGCAGCGAACGCGGACCAACGCCAGGACGCGGAAGGGGCCGCGTCGGACGGTGGGCGTGCGTCGCAAGAAGAAGTGATCGATCAGGAGGGGTATCATGCCAAGGCGGACTCGACAGCGGAAGAAAGAGCGACGCCGGGTGGAGCGGGGTGTGGCACACATCCGCTCGACGTTCAATAACACCATCGTGACCATTACCGATATGAGTGGTAATACCATCACCTGGGCCAGTGCTGGCACCATGGGCTTCAAGGGCTCGCGCAAAGGCACACCTTTTGCTGCCCAGGTGGCAGCGGAACGGGCAGCAAAAGAGGCCATCAATTCAGGCATGCGTGAGGTCGAAGTGTGGGTCAAGGGTCCGGGCGCTGGGCGGGAGGCGGCCATCCGGTCGTTACAGGCCGCCGGTCTGGAGGTAAGCGTCATAAAGGATGTTACTCCTATTCCACATAACGGGTGCCGGCCGCGGAAACGGCGGCGGGTTTGAGATGGGCCAACGGAGGTGAAACGGGTGGCCAGGTATACCGGACCGGTATGCAGACTATGCCGACGGGAAATGGAGAAGCTGTACCTCAAAGGAGACCGATGCTACACTGACAAGTGCCCGCTGGAGCGACGCGCTCGGCCCCCGGGTGAACACGGACAGGCCAGGCGGAAGGTCAGTGAGTATGCCTTGCGTCTTCGCGAGAAGCAGAAGGCGAAGAGGATATATGGTGTGCTGGAGGCCCAGTTCCGTCGTTACCTGGAACGGGCCACGAGGGCCCGGGGCGTTACCGGGGAGGCCTTGCTTCAAATACTGGAGACCCGACTGGATAACGTGGTATACCGCATGGGCTTCGCCAGCTCGAGACGTCAGGCGAGGCAGCTGGTCAGGCACGGGCATTTCAGCGTGAACGGTAGAAAAGTCGACATCCCTTCGTACAGTGTCCGGCCGGGTGACGTCGTGGCAGTGAGGCCGAAGAGCAGACAGCTGGACTTGTTCAAGGTTCTGGCCGAAGAGGCTGAGGGACGTCGATCGCCTGACTGGTTGGACGTGGATGTCCAGAACATGCGTGGAAAAGTGGTGCGCCTGCCCCGACGCGATGAAATCGACGTTCCGGTCCAGGAGCACCTCATCGTTGAATTGTATTCGCGTTGACCGGTGGGGGTGATGCTTGCTGTGATTGAAATTGCCAAGCCGCGCATCGAATGCGTGGAGAAGTCGGAGGATGGCACTTACGGCCGTCTGGTAATAGAGCCGCTGGAGAGAGGCTACGGCATCACCTTAGGAAATGCCTTGCGCAGGATGCTCCTTTCCTCTTTGCCCGGCGCGGCGGTGACTTCGGTGAGGATTGATGGTGTCCTCCATGAGTTTTCGACCATTCCAGGCGTGGTGGAGGACACGGTGGATATCATACTGAATCTGAAGAAGTTAGTCATCAAGATGTACACCGATGAGCCGAAGGTTCTTCGGCTGGACCGGGAAGGCGAAGGCGAGGTAGTGGCGGGGGATATCGAGCACGACGCCGAGGTCGAGATACTCAATCCCGATCTCCACATAGCCCATTTGGCAGAAGGTGGGCGGCTGGCCATGGAAATGACGGTGGAGAAAGGGCGGGGATATGTGCCCGCTGAGCGGAACAAGAAGCCCAACCAGTCTATCGGTGTCATCCCTGTCGACTCTATTTTCAGTCCCGTGCGGAAGGTCAACTACACAGTAGAGAATACCCGGGTCGGTCAAGTTACGGACTACGACCGGCTCACCCTGGAAGTGTGGACCAACGGGAGTGTAGCGCCGGACGAAGCGGTGACTGTGGCTGCCCAAATCTTGATCGAGCATTTGCAGTTGTTTACCGAGCTGGCGGCGACCGAGGAGAAGATTCAGGTGACACCGCCCACCGAAGAAGACGAAAAAGCTCGTATATTGCAGCTGCCCATCGAAGAGCTGGATCTCTCGGTGCGTTCATACAACTGTCTGAAGCGCGCAGGCGTGAACACCATAGGCGAGCTCACTGCCAAGACCGATGAGGAAATGATCAAGGTACGTAACCTGGGCAAGAAATCGCTGGAAGAGGTAAAGCAGAAGCTCGCGCAGTTTGGGCTTTCCTTGCGCAAGTCGGAAGACTACTGAAACCCTGGGGGTGACTGTAATTGGGCAGGTCGAAGCTGGGACGTAACACCGCCCATCGTCGCGCGCTGCTCCGTAGTCTGGTGACCGCGTTGCTGGCCGAAGAACGGATTGTGACCACTGAGGCCAAGGCCAAGGCAGTTCGCTCCATTGCCGAAAAGATGATAACTCTGGGCAAACACGGGGGTTTGCATGCGCGCCGGCAGGCACTCCGCTACCTCCTGGATGAAGACGTGGTGAAAAAGCTATTCGATACTTTGGGTCCCCGATACTATGACCGTCCGGGCGGATACACCCGAATCACGCGTCTGGGTCCGCGACGTGGCGACGGCGCGGAGATGACAGTGGTGGAGCTGGTTTGACGGGTGGGCTACTCCCTTCAGCCTCATGCACCACCCGGCCCGCAGGCCGGGCGGTATCTCGTAATGGGGGCCATATCTGATGCCCGTGATGATAGAAATCCACGATCTGTGGCACGTGTACGGCAGCGGAACCGCCGGCGAAGTGGTGGCGCTGAAAGGCGTGAACTTAAGGATCGACCAGGGGGAGTTCGTTGCAATCATAGGATCCAACGGTTCTGGCAAGTCCACGCTGGCGCGGCACCTGAATGGGCTGTTGCTGCCCACGCGGGGGTGGGTCAAGGTATGCAACCTTGATACCCGGTCGTCGGAGCACTTGCAAGAAATCAGACGAAGGGTGGGTATGGTTTTTGAGAATCCAGATAATCAGCTGGTTGCTACCATCGTGGAAGAAGACGTAGCATTCGGCCCGGAGAACCTGGGGCTTCCCCCCGCGGAGATTCGGAGGCGGGTGGAACAGGCTCTCGAAACGGTGGGGATGGCCACGTACAGGAATCACCCACCACATCTCCTTTCCGGCGGGCAGAAGCAGAGGGTGGCCATTGCGGGGGTACTGGCCATGGAACCCAGCTGCATCGTTTTGGACGAGCCCACCTCAATGCTCGATCCTCAGGGACGGCGGGAGGTATTGAGGACCATCCGGGGGCTGAACGAATCTCGTGGCATGACGGTGGTGTACATAACCCATTTCATGGAGGAGGCTGCAGCTGCCGGGCGAGTGCTGGTCATGGACGACGGGCGGATAGTGGCAGATGGCCCTCCTCGCCGGATTTTTGGTCAAACGGAGCTGCTGGAACGGATTGGTCTCGGTGTGCCCCCGCTCACTCGTCTGGCTCGTCGCCTGAGGATGAGGGGCTTGCCGGTGCCCGAGGTGGTGCTGGACGCTGAGGAGCTGGTGAGCTCACTATGCTCATAGAGGTGACGGAGCTGACCCATGTTTACCTACGAGGTAGCCCGCTAGAGGTAACTGCATTGCGCGGGGTGGATCTGCAGGTTGCGGAGGGGGAATTCCTCGGGCTAATTGGTCCCACGGGATCCGGGAAATCGACGCTGGCTCAGCATTTGAACGGACTGCTGCGACCGACTTCGGGGCGCGTGGTGGTCGAGGGAGAGGATATATCCGCCAAGCGTAAGCCCCTGCGGAGCCTTCGGCAGAAGGTGGGATTGGTTTTTCAATATCCTGAACACCAGCTATTTGAGGAGACGGTGTATGATGACGTCGCCTTCGGACCGCGCAACCTGGGGCTGGACGAGGCGGAGGTGAAGAGGCGAGTTCACTGGGCCACCTCCCTGGTTGGGCTGCCGGAGGAGATGCTCAGCCGGTCACCCTTCGAGCTGAGCGGTGGACAAATGCGGAGGGTGGCCATCGCCGGGGTCCTCGCTATGCGCCCTCGAGTCTTGGTGCTCGATGAACCTGCCGCCGGTCTCGATCCGCGAGGTCGCCGAGATATCCTCGGTCACATCCGGAAGATGCACCAAAAAGAGGGAATCACCGTAATTCTGGTCTCTCACAACATGGAAGACGTGGCCGAACTGGCCCAGCGGATCGTGGTGCTCCATCGTGGAGAGGTCTTCCTGCAGGGGCCCACCCGGAAGGTATTTGGGCAAGCCGAACGGCTGCGGGGGATTGGCCTGGACATCCCGCCAGTCACTGCCTTGATGCATCAGCTGCGCCATCGGGGGCTGCCGGTCAGAGCGGATGTGCTGACCGTGGAAGAGGCGGAGCAGGAAATCGTTAACCACTGGAGGCAGAGGCGGCCGTGCTGAAGAATCTCACAATCGGACAATACTATCCCTCGGACTCCGTCATTCACCGACTGGATCCCCGGGTCAAGATCGCCCTGACTTTCGCGTTCATAGTGTTCCTGTTCCTGGCCAGAGGTGCTACCGGCTACGCGCTCATGGCGGCTTATTCCATCCTGGCTGCCGCGGTGTCCCGAATACCCGCAGGGATCCTGCTTCGTGGGTTGCGGCCCATACTCGTCCTGGTCATCATCGCGTTCCTCATACATCTGTTCATAACCGACGGTGTGGTCTGGTTCAGAGTGGGGCCCCTCGTAGCTACTAGGGAAGGGGCCAGGATCGGCGTGCTGATGGCTACCAGAATCATACTCCTTATCTTCACCACTTCGCTGTTGACCCTGACTACTTCGCCCATCGCCCTGACCGACGGACTGGAGCGACTGATGGCACCGGCGCAGCGGTTTGGCATCCCGGTGCACGAGCTGGCCATGATGATCACTATCGCGCTCAGATTCATCCCCGCACTGCTTGATGAAGCGGACAGGATCATGAAGGCGCAAATGGCCCGTGGAGCCGATTTTGAGTCAGGGAATGTGGTACAGCGGGCCAGGAGTCTGGTCCCGCTCCTCGTCCCTCTCTTCATCAGCGCTTTCCGTAGAGCTGACGACTTAGCCCTGGCGATGGAAGCCCGTTGCTACAGGGGGGGACATTCCCGGACCAGGCTAAGACAGCTGCGCATCGGTGCTCCTGATATTGCGGCCTGCCTGGTCTCGCTGCCGTTCATGGTGGGGGTTATCCTTCTGCGCATGGGCTGGGTGCGGTGGTGAACGTGGATCATGCGACGGCTCATGGCGGTGGTTGAGTATGTGGGCACCCGCTACCACGGATTTCAGCGGCAAAGCGGGCTGCCAACGATACAAGATGAGCTGGAGCAGGCACTCTCAGCGCTGGAAGGAACTCCCGTATCGATTACGTACGCGGCCAGGACGGACGCAGGTGTCCACGCGCGGGGTCAAGTGATATGTTTTGACCTGGCCCGCAGGACGATCCCGGCGGAGCGGATTCCTTACGCCCTGAACCATAGACTACCGTCTGACATCGTGGTGGTGCGGTGCAGAGAAGTGCCGCCGATCTTCCACCCGCGCTACGATGCTAAAGGCAAATTATACAGCTACACCCTGTACCATCGAAGGATCCCATCTCCGTTCTGGCGCGACTACGCTTGGCTTGTGCCTCGACAGCTGAACTGGGATGCGGTACAAATGGCTGCCTGCCATTTCCTGGGTCGCCACGACTTCAGGGCCTTTCGAGCTACGGGTAGCAGCGCTAAGACCACGGTGCGGCACATCAGGCGGTTGGAGGTGATACCTGGAAAAGATCTGTCACGTTTTCTCATTGAAGCTGACGGGTTTTTATACCACATGGCACGACTGATGGTCGGTGCTCTGGTCTGGGTGGGCGTGGGCAAGCTGGGGCCGGACATCATTGCGGATGCCCTGAGGCGGCCGTACCCCCATCCCATAGCTCCCAAAGCCCCCGCGCATGGGCTGTGTCTGGAGGAGGTCTTGTACTGATGGAAACGCACGGATCCAGACAGCTGCCGCGGAAGGAGAGTTTCGATGACGAAGCAGGCGGCGTTACCCAACACCTCTGATGTGCACCCGCCGACTGCCTTGACAGGGGCCGGTCGGGTTGGTTAGAATTGAAGCCGTGGTTTGATGGAGGGATTGACGTGCGGACCACGTACATGGCTAAGCCAGGAGAAGTCAAGCAGGAGTGGTACGTAGTCGATGCTACGGACCAGGTCCTCGGAAGACTTGCCAGCCGCATAGCCACCATCCTTCGCGGCAAGCACAAGCCGACATATACGCCACACCTGGATATGGGTGACTATGTGATAGTGGTGAATGCGGAGAAAGTGCGTCTGACGGGGAAGAAGCTGGAACAGAAGATATACTTCCGCCATTCCGGGTATCCGGGGGGAGCCCGCTACGAAAAATACGCCCATCTGCTGGAGAGGAAACCGGAGTTGGCGATACGTCTGGCGGTGAAAGGGATGCTGCCGCACAATCGTCTGGGGCGAAAGATGCTGAAGAAGCTGAAGGTGTACAGGGGACCGGACCACCCACACCAGGCTCAACAACCCAAGCCGCTGAAATGAATCGGTGCGCCAAGAGGGGGGATATGGTGGACGCCAAGTTGGAGTGCAGAGGGACGGGTCGCCGGAAGGAGGCGGTAGCGCGAGTACGCTTGCTTCCGGGGGGAGGGCGGATCATAGTCAACGAGCGCCCGTTGGAGGACTATTTCCCGAGCGAGCACCTCCGCCGTCTGGTGATACGCCCACTTGAAGTGACCAAGATGCAGGGGAAATTCGATGTGCACGTTCGGGTTACCGGAGGGGGCATTTCCGGGCAAGCTGGTGCCATCAATCACGGTCTGGCCCGTGCCTTGTTGGCTTTCGACGAAAGGCTACGACCGGCCCTGAAGCAAGCCGGGTTGTTAACGCGTGATGCGCGCGTGAAGGAGCGGAAGAAATACGGCCTGAAGAAGGCGCGTAAGGCCCCGCAATTTTCCAAGCGCTGACTTGAGCACGTAAACGGCAAGGAAGAGCACCTCCCGCGGAGGTGGCTCTTCGTTTTTGTTTTTGGACAGCCGGGGAATGCATCGCAGTGGACCAAGAATACAGACAGTACCGGGGTGGTATTGGCTTGGAGCGTGCGCTGCCGCCATCTACGGTACTGCTGGTGCTCGTCGTAGCGCTGGCCTCGGCTGCCGCTCGTAGCTGGGTGGTACAAGGCTCGGCCATGGAGGTACTTGCTGGTTGCCTGGAGGGTCGGGTGGTGGTGGTCGATCCCGGGCACGGGGGAGTTGACCCCGGTGCCACCGGTAAGGGTGGTCTGATTGAATCCGATCTGGTCCTGGACATAGCTCGGCGGGTGAAGTCACTCCTGGAGGAGATGGGCTGCCGCGTGGTACTTACCCGGGATGGTGATTACGATTTGGCAGGTGACAACCCCAGCCTCAGCCTTAGCCAGCGCAAGGTGCTGGATATGCGGGCGCGTGCGGCATTAGTGGCGAGTACTGCTCCCGATGTCCTTTTGAGCATACATGCCAATTCCTTTCCTGCTCCCCGATGGTTTGGTGCCCAGTGTTTCTATCGCCCGACCCACCCTGCCAGTGCACATCTGGCAGCGTGCCTGCAGCGGGCCCTGGCTGAGGTGACGCGCAATACGCATCGCAGGCCCTCGAGCAACGTTGAGCACTACCTGCTCGAGACTGCTACCATGCCCGCGTGTACCGTGGAAGTGGGATTCTTGTCCAATCCCCATGAGGAGCGACTATTGGCCGACGCTGGCTATCGAGATAGGGTGGCGTGGGCCCTGGTCCTGGGTTTGATATACTTCTTCTCCGGCCAGCGCTGACCAGAAACCCATCCCCAGCCCTTGCCGTCGAAATCCTCCGCGGCCGACTGCCCCTGCTCATCCCGGCGTGAGCCAGTGGCCAGAGTGCCAGGAGAGATGGTCTATGGTGCACGGAGTGGTGCTCGGCCGCACCGTGAAGTAGCTCTGGGGGGAGATGGGATCCCAACGGGCATTGTTTCTGGTGCTGTATTCCCGGAGGCAATGGGATACAGGAGGAAGGGGCGCCATTCTGGATGTGACTCTCGCGGCCAGTGGTGGCTGTAGGCGGAGGGCCTGGGGTCGAAGCCGAATGATCTTCTCCAGCCACCCGGAGACGGCGCGCTGAGGGTCTTTCGGGACTGTCCACCTTACCAGCGGGGGAGGAAAGGACTGGTCTATACACGAATGTATAAGAGAGCAGCGCAAAGGATATTCAGCGGAGGGTAAAGCGGTGGCAGAGATAGCGATGGCGGGGCTGGTACCACACCCGCCCATAATCATCCCTGACATCGGAGGAGCCGAGATCCGGCGGGTCCGGAGGACCGTCGATAGCATGGGCGAGCTTGCGCGTCAGGTGGCTGCGGTACGACCCGATGTTGTACTGGTCATCTCGCCGCACTCGCCGATGTTGGGTGGGTATGTGGGGATCCATGCTGGAGAGACTCTGGTGGGTGACTTCGCTTCGTTTGGCGCGCCGCAGGTGCGCGTCGAGCTGGCCAACGATGTAGTTCTGGCCCGGATGATCGTTGACGAAACGCGGCGGGGACCTGTCCGAAGCCGGCTATATCCCCCGGAATACAGCCATCATCTGGACCACGGCGTTCTGGTGCCCTGCTACTTTCTTACCCGCGAGGGCTTGCGTGCCCGCTTCGTTTGCATGTCCATGGCTGTGCAACCGGTGAAAGCACTGTTTGAATTCGGCAGCCGAGTACGGCGGGCTATTGAGCGTCACGCTGGCGGTCGCGTTGTGGTGATTGCCAGTGGTGATCTTTCCCATCGTCTGTCGCCTGGCGCCCCTGCGGGGTATGATCCGGCGGGTGAGGAATTCGACAGACAGCTGGTGCAGGCACTGGAGCGGTACGACGTGCGGGCAATTCTGGATTTGAGCCCTCGCCTGGTGGAGCGCGCAGGAGAATGTGGGTTTCGTCCTGTGGTGATGATGCTCGGTATGCTCACCGGTTTGGACATTGACTCACGGGTGCTGTCCTATGAAGGGCCGTTCGGCGTGGGTTACGCAGTGGCATCATTGGTGGTTACGGCGGCTGCCGACGCGACCGATGGGGAACCGTCACTGGTGGACCTGGCCAGGGACAGCCTGGAAACCTTCGTGCGAGAAGGCCGTATCATCGAGCCTCCTATCTCGCTTCCAGAGGCCTGGCGGGCCAGGAAGGGCTGCTTCGTTTCTCTAAAAAAGGGCGCACAGTTACGGGGATGCATTGGCACGGTAACGCCAACTCGCTCCAGCCTGGCGGAGGAAGTGATTCACAACGCCATAGCTGCCGGCAGCCGGGATCCGCGGTTTCCGCCGGTGACAGCTGACGAGCTCGAGCAGCTGGTTTACACTGTGGATGTTCTGGAAGAGCCAGAGCTGGTGGAGGATGCGACTCAGCTGGATCCCCGGCGATACGGCGTGGTGGTCAGAAAGGGCCCGCGGACAGGGCTCCTGCTGCCAGACCTGCCGGGGGTGGATACCGTGGAGCAGCAGCTGGCAATTGCAAAGCGGAAGGCCGGCATTCACCCGTCCGATGAGGACGTGCAGATGTACCGGTTCCGGGTCACACGGTTCACCGAAAGTGGTAGGCGGAGGTAGGCGATGGGCCGAGAGGCGCGCTACTGGAGGGCGCGAAATGGTGGGGTGCAGTGCTTGCTGTGTCCCCAGCGCTGCTATATTCCACCCGGCCGTCACGGAGCTTGTCGGGCGAGAGTGAACCGCGACGGCACATTGGTTTCCGAGATCTACGGGAGAGTCAGCTCCGTGGCGGTAGACCCGACAGAAAAGAAACCCCTCTACCACTTTTGGCCGGGGTCATATTTGCTCTCTTTGGGCAGCGTCGGCTGCAATTTCGCGTGCCCCTTCTGCCAGAACTGGCACATAAGTCAATCCGACGCTCCGACTCGCCACATCACCCCGCAACAAGCCGTGCAGTTGGCCCTTCGAGCGCGGGACCGGGATAGCCGTTGTATCGGGATTGCCTACACCTATAACGAGCCGTTCATTTGGTACGAGTACGTCTACGATTGCTGCGAGCTGGCGGCCCGAGAAGGATTGGTCAATGTATTGGTGACCAATGGGTATGTGAATCGGGAGCCGCTGGAGGCACTGCTGCCTCTGGTAGCTGCAATGAATGTGGACGTGAAGGCTTTTTCGGATGAGTTCTACAGGGAACTCTGTCGTGCCCAGCTTGAACCGGTCAAGGAGACGGTTGAAAGGGCCCACCGCAAGGGATGCCACGTTGAGGTCACCACGCTCATAATACCGGGGTGGAACGACGGAGAGGAGGAAATCCGGGCTCTGTCGAGGTGGCTTGCCCAGCTCTCTCCCGACCTCCCCCTCCATCTGTCCCGGTTTTTCCCCAATCATCAAATGATTGACGTACCACCCACTCCCGTAGAGACATTGAAACGGCTTCGTGCGGTGGCCAGAGCGCATCTGCGGTTCGTATACTTGGGGAACGTCTGGGTGGAGGGGGCTCAGGATACGGTCTGCCCTGATTGTGGACAGCTGGTGCTGGCCCGCGAGGGGCTTTCTGTGTCGGCTCCTGGGTACCGAGACGGGGCGTGCCGGACATGCGGGAGCACAATCTCCCTCGTCGGTCAACCCATGTGACTGGAGAGGAGAAAGGGGGACGCGGGTGGACGGGACGGTTGTCATTGCCCTGGGCGGTAATGCCATCCTGCGTCGCGGCCAGAGCGGTACGGCCGAGGAACAGCTGGCCAACCTGCGGGCTACCGCGGAGCAGATCGCGGAGATCATTGCCGCGGATTGGCGAGTCATACTTACCCACGGCAACGGCCCTCAGGTGGGCAATATACTGCTGCAGAACGAGGAGGCCCGGCATGTCGTCCCACCCATGCCCCTTGACGTCTGTGGAGCGGAAAGCCAGGGCCAGATCGGCTACTTGCTACAACGCGCGCTGCAGGACGCATTGCGAGTCCGGGGGATGAAGCACCCGGTGGCCACTGTCGTCACCATGGTGGTGGTCGACGAGAATGATCCAGCGTTCCAGCAGCCCACTAAACCCATCGGCCCCTGTTACAGCGAGGCGAGGGCGCGAGAGCTCATGGAGCGCAAGGGTTACATCATGAAACAGGATACCTCGCGTGGGTGGAGGCGAGTGGTACCCTCACCGGAACCAAAGCGCATATGCGAGCGGGAAGCCATCCGCGGCCTTGTGGAACTAGGGGTGGTGACCATCGCTTGCGGTGGAGGCGGAATTCCGGTAGTGGTGCGCGGAGACCGGCTGGTGGGCGTGGAGGCGGTCATCGACAAGGATCTGGCCAGCCAACGACTCGCTTCGGAGCTGGGAGCTGACGTACTCTTGATCCTGACCGATGTGGACGGAGTCGCGGTCAACTGGCAGAGGCCCGACCAGAGGTTCATCACCAGCATGACCGTTCAGGAGGCGCGCAAGTACCAGGCGGAGGGGCACTTCCCCCCGGGCAGTATGGGCCCAAAGGTGGAGGCGGCCGTTCGTTTCGTTAGCGGGGGAGGGGAACAGGCGGTGATTTGCAGCATCGAGTCAGCCCTTGCCGGTCTTGAAGGAAAAGCTGGGACCACTATTGTCCCCTGACGTACCGTGACGAGGTGCTGATGTTGGGAACCCAGGGGCATGAACATGCGGAGGTGACGAAGATGGCGCGTTTGAAGGGTCGGGACTTCATCTGTCTCAAGGATTTCGATCGCCAGGAGATATGGCAATTCCTCGAGGTGGCGGCGCAGGCAAAGAGAGACCTCTACCGCGGGGTCACACATCGGCCTCTGGAAGGGAAGAGCCTGGGCATGATATTCACGAAACCTTCCACCAGGACCCGAGTTGCGTTTGAGGTGGCCATCTTCCAGCTGGGCGGCCACGGGATATTCCTCAGCGCGTCCGAGCTCCAGCTGGGCCGGGGGGAAACGATAGAAGATACTGCCAGGGTGCTATCGAGATATCTCGACGCGGTGATGATACGTACGTTCGATCATACCGAGGTCGTGCGACTGGCTGAAGCCGCCAGTGTGCCGGTCATTAACGGGCTTACCGACTTCGTACATCCTTGCCAGGCGCTGGCGGACCTGATGACGATCTGGGAGAAGAAGGGCCGGTTGCAGGGTGTTCGTCTAGCCTACGTGGGAGACGGTAACAATGTAGCCCATAGCCTGCTGCTGGGCGGCACGAAGATGGGGATGCACATCGTCGTGGCCAGCCCCGAGGGATACCAGCCGGACCCCGAGGTATTGGAGCTTGCCCGCCGACAGGCCGAAGAAAGCGGCGGGTCGGTTCACCTGACTTCCGATCCCCGGGAAGCGGTTCGCGGTGCCGACGTGGTGTATACCGACGTGTGGGTGAGCATGGGCCAGGAGGCGGAAAAGCAGCAGCGCTTGCGGAGATTCGGGGAGTTTCAGGTGAATGCTGATCTCATGAGGCTGGCCCGGGAAGATGCCATTTTCATGCACTGTCTTCCCGCGCACCGGGGCGAAGAGGTAACCGATGAGGTGATGGACGGTAAGTGGTCCGCAGTGTTCGACCAAGCCGAGAATCGGTTGCACACCCATAAAGCCATCCTGATGCTGCTTCTGTGAGCCTGGACCTCGGCTTGAACTGTCATTCTCAACGAGGGGGGAGAACATTGGCGAAAGACGACATAGTCAAGGTAATCATCCTGGGAGCAGCAGGTAGGGATTTTCACAATTTCAACGTGTACTTTCGAAATAATCCCCGCTACCGGGTCGTGGGCTTTACGGCCACCCAAATCCCGGACATCGAGGGTAGAGTATACCCCCCAGAGCTGGCGGGCGAAGGTTACCCGGAGGGGATTCCCATCTACAGTGAGGATCAGCTGGGGGAGCTCATCCGGAGGCTGGAAGTAGATCAAGTGGTGTTTGCGTATTCCGATGTCCCGCACGAATATGTGATGAACCGGGCATCCCTGGCTTTGTCTTACGGAGTGGATTTCTGTCTGTTGGGTCCCAAGCACACCATGCTCGAGTCCACCAAGCCGGTGATTTCCGTGGGCGCGGTGCGCACTGGAGCAGGTAAGAGCCCCTGTACTAGGCGGGTAACCGACATCCTGCGCAGCCGGGGCAAGAGATTGGCGGTCATAAGGCACCCCATGCCGTACGGGGACTTGCGCCGTCATGCTTGCCAGCGGTTTGCTGCCCTGGAAGATCTGGACAGGTACAACTGCACTATCGAGGAGCGAGAGGAGTACGAACCCCACATCGAACGCGGGACGGTGGTGTATGCGGGAGTGGACTATGAACTCATACTGCGGGAGGCGGAACGGGAAGCGGAAATAATAGTGTGGGATGGTGGGAACAACGACTTCCCGTTCATCAAGTCCGACCTGCACATCGTTCTGGTGGACCCTCATCGGGCAGGGCATGAAACCCGGTATCATCCCGGGGAGACCAACCTTCGCATGGCGGACGTGGTGGTAATCAACAAGGTGGACACTGCGCCTCCCGAAAAGGTGATGGCGTTGCGCGAGGCGGTGGCGGAAGTGAACCCTGAGGCGGTGGTGATTGAAGCTGCCCTGCCCATCTTCGTCGACGACGAGTCCGCCATCCGCGGCAAGAGGGTACTGGTGGTAGAAGACGGTCCTACCTTGACCCACGGAGAGATGTCTTTCGGTGCCGGGGTCATCGCCGCGCGGCGATTCGGAGCCAGGGAGATCGTGGACCCGCGTCCCTACGCGGTGGGGAGCATCAAGGAAACGTACGACAAGTATCCTCATCTGGGGACGGTGCTTCCCGCGATGGGTTATGGCGAGCGGCAGGTGAGGGAGCTGGCGGAGACCATAAACGCCGCCGACTGTGACCTGGTGCTGATCGCTACTCCGGTGGACCTGCGGCGGATTGCCGAACTGGACAGACCCGCGCTGCGGGTCCGGTACGAGTTGCAGGAAATTGGAAAGCCAGACCTTGAAGGCGTGTTGTGTGAATTCCTGCGATCTGTATCCGCATGAAGGTCGGCTCGTGTACTGAGAATCGTATCGGCAACCGACGCGCGGGGGCGAGAGGCTCACTGTCCCGGTGAAGGCGACCTTGCCCCTCGGGAGGTGGTGTGGCCCTGCTCCGTACGGCGCTGGTGACGTTCGGGTTGATTTTCCTGGCCGAGCTAGGAGACAAGACTCAGCTGACGACGATGATGCTGGCTATCCAGAGCAAGAAGCCCTGGGCGGTGTTCTTGGGCGCGGCTGCCGCGCTATGCCTGACTTCGCTCCTGGGGGTAACCGTGGGGGAGTTCCTTGCCCGCGCGGTTCCCCTGGCTTATGTCAGGCGGGTAGCAGGGGTGGGGTTCGTGGTGCTCGGCGGGCTCCTTCTGCTGGGGCGCCTGTGACCCTTGCGAAAGGGGCATGGCTGCGGTATAATCAGAGTGCGAGCTCGTGCGCCCGTAGCTCAGCGGATAGAGCGGTGGCCTCCGGAGCCACGTCCTGCGGGGGTTCGATTCCCTCCGGGCGCACCACGCCCGCCCAAGCCGGGCGGGCGCTTCGTTTGTGCGGTTACTTCGACCCCTTTTTCTGGCACCTCTGTTCAAACCACTTGATGAAGTCCTCGGCGTTTCCTGAGTCCCGTAAAGTGTGCAGCTTGCGGGCCAGCTCTGCTGGGCTGGATCGCCATTCCCAGCCCGTGTCATCGAGCTCTAGCAGGGCGCGAAGCATGGCCACTGCAGGGCTGAGGGTCCCGAAGGGATTGTTGAGCACGATGGATGTCAGCATGGCTGCAGCGCGGCGCGGTGGAAAGGCAGACTTTTCCTCGGCCATGGATCGAAGGGTGCGGTGCAGGCTATCCAGATCCAGGCTTCCCTCGCGGCGGAAGTGCTCGCTGAGCATCCGGTAGGCGGTGATCAGCAGCTGCCCCTCATTCATATTTCGGTCAGCGCCCTCAACAGGCCCTCGTGGGTTTCCAGTAGCTCCCTCAGCTTACTTTCCTCGCGGGATGGTCGGGACCGCGTGGCCATTGCCCTGAAGGAGGGGCGCAGTCCGCCAGCCTCCAGCGGCTTGAGCCAGACTCCCCCCCTCACTTGATCCAGCTCCACCGTAACGTAAGACCCCTCCCCGATCCCCAACTCCCTCGCCATTCCCGGAGGAAGCGTAACCACTAGGCTATTTCCGGATCTGAAGACCCGGCGGATTTCCACGGCCGTCACGTCCTGATTGTATAGATTGATCACCTAGAAATATAGCAGCTTTCTCCTCGCGCGTCCAGTATTGTCCACACTTTTCAGGCAGGAACCCTGATGCAGCTGGTGAAAGATGGTAAGAGGCTTGTATATACCGCTCAGCGGGGGTGTGTGCAGTGGGATGGAGCGAACTCCCCTACGAGAGGCGACTGAGCATCATCATCTTGGCGATCACCGGGGTATTGGTGCTGGGGGCGATTGTCGCGCTGCCCGAAGGCGGAGGTCGCGTGGCGATAGGTCTGATGGCACTGGGAGCGCTGGGCCTCGTGGCGGCCGGGGTCGTCACGGGCCGTAAGTACCGGAGGGCGCTGGCGGAGGCCGCTCAGCGCACGGGACTGCATCTCGTGACGAACAAGGATGATGATGCATACCGCGACCTCTGGGCGGAGTTCAAGAGATTGTTCGACCGCGATACCAGGACGTGGAAGGTGGCCGGGCGATTCCCCTGTTTGGTTGGCAGAATTGAGGGGTTACCTGTGTCGGTTAGGGTTCCTCTGGCGGTGGATTTCGACTATCTGGGGCCGGAGTGCACCCGCATCGCCGTTCACTTCAGGAGCAAAGTGCCCCAATTCACCATCTACAACCGCGAGATGCTGAAGAAGCTCCCCTCCAGGATAGTGGAAACCGGTGACGATGCGTTCGACCGCAAGTTCGTGGTTATCGGAAGACAGGCGGAGGCGATACGGGAACTACTGGGTGAGCAGGTGCGGCAGAGACTGCTGAGATGGGGACGGACCGGATTCAAGGGCATAGCGGTATCACGGACGGGCGTGTTTCTCTATGAGCTGGGCAGGGTCACGGATCCGGAGGTGGTAGTTCAGGCGCTGGAGATCCTCACCCTCCTTGCCAAACGAGCGGTTGACCGCGATGAATCCTGAGCCCCGCCACCCGCCACCGGACCTGGGTACCCTGCGCCCCGGTGGGGACGCGGGATCGGTGGGGCCAGTGGTGGTTCGGGCTATAGAGCGCCCGGGCGGCCGGTTCGTGCGCGACCGCCTGGAGGGGGCTTTTGGGCTGCGATGCTGGTGGGAATGAGGTGGTTGCGGTGAATCGCATCAAACCGAAGATGCTGAGGCCTGGAGATACGCTCGCGCTGGTATCTCCTTCTTCCCCCGTATGTCCGGGAGGACATGTCACTCCCGAGATGTTGGAGCTGGCCAGAGACCGTCTACACGGAATCGGTTTTCGGACCAAACTTTCCCCCAATGCACTCAACGCGCGGGGGTATCTGGCAGGCTCCGACCGGGAGAGGGCGGATGATGTGATGTGGGCCTTTGCTGATGATACGGTGAAGGGCATCATTTGCATACAGGGTGGATACGGATTGCCCCGAACTACTCGATTATGGAATCATCAGGAGCAACCCGAAGGTGTTCGTGGGATAGATACAGCGATATCACAGCGTTGCACTTCGTGACCTTTCACGGTCCCATGGCTGGCTATGACATGAGTCGCGAGTTCGAGTACACCAGATACTGGTTCGAGAGGGCCGTATGCACACCGGAACCTCTGGGTGAGCTGGCCCATCCTCCGGAGGGACCTCAGCTGGAGACGATATGCCCGGGGCGGGTGAGTGCCCCGCTGGTAGGCGGGAATCTGTCCTTGCTGGTGAGCACGCTGGGAACGCCCTACGAGATCGATACTGAGGGTAAGATCCTCCTGCTGGAAGACGTGGGGGAAGCTCCTTACCGTCTTGACCGGATGTTGACCCACCTGATGTTGGCGGGCAAGCTGCAGGCGGCCGCCGGGTTCATCATCGCGGAATGCGTGGATTGCGATCCGGCTGACCCCCAACGGCCCAGCCTTTCGCTTCGGGAGGTTATCGGAGACCTCATTGAACCCCTGGGCAAGCCGGCCATCTATGGCCTGGCAGCCGGACACGGCAAGAGCCGGCTGACCCTCCCTCTGGGGGTTCTGGTCACGCTGGATGCGACAGCGTGCAGGGCAGTGGTGGAAGAGAGCGGGGTACTACCCTGAGGATTAGAGCCGTCGCTTGCGCTTCTTTCACTCGCGCAGCCATACCCTCAGAATCACCGGGGCGTTGACGGTCGGAGGGGAGGAACGGTCGCGATCGCCCGAAGGGCTTTCGTTGGCTTCCGTTGGTGGGGAGGGCGACGCAGTGTCGGTTGCCGGAGGCACGGGCGCCGGCGGATTGGTGGAAGGGGCAGCCTCCGACGGAGCATCTGGTGCGCCGCAGTCCATCGCCATCCCGTCCGCTCGCTCGGGCGGCGGAACGTCCGGTACCCCCAGGGCGCGCATGGCACCGGACATCAATCTGTCTATCCATTCGCTCAACCAGGTCATGGCTTCACACCCCCAAGGATGGGGCGGGTTCCTGGCGTGGCTGCCAGGAACCCGACCACCCTGCTTTTCACTCCAGGACGGTGACGGTGGATTCGCACGGCGTTTCTGGGGGATCTTCCTCTTCCTCGACGAAACGAACGCGCAGCTGACGCTCCTCGGTCACCTTGACGAAGATCAGCAGCACCACCTTCTGAAGAACAAGCTTGCGCCGGTGGCGACGGTGATGGTGGTGATGCGGTGAATCCATGGCTTCTGACTCCTGTTCCTCATCAAGCGTGTCTGGGTCTTTGTCGTCATCGCAGCCCCACCACCAGGGCTTCCAGTCTTTCTTGCGGATCAGATCAGCCTGAAGATGTTCAATTCGCGTGAATACCTGGCAGTGCATGCCCGGACGTGCTCCCGGTACGTCAATCAGAGCGCTGAAAGGAACGTCCACCGCGATATGGTGCACCACATCATCGCGTCCCACGAAGAAGATCTGCTTGTGGATGAAGCCCTGTACTATCACCTTGTCGTCTATGACCTTACAGCGCACCCTCCTGGCCCGCGCGAGCACCTCGATGATCTTCTTGGCCGGAGGTATCTTGATCAGGTCTTCAACCAGGATCTGTTTCTGGTTCTCCGCTACGACCACGTCAGCCTTGACCAGACGTCCCGCTTCTGGATCCAGTGCTACCGGTACCTGAACCAGCCGCGCCAGCTTGACGAAGATGCTGAAAGGTAGGCGCTCCTCGATCTTCACGGAAACCGGGCAGGAGGGAGGGAAGATCAAACGGACAAAGGGATTGCCCAGTTGTACTAATACCTGACAGTCCATGCCCGGCTCTGCCTCGGGTATGGTGACGGTGTGCATCACGTCCAAAACCTTTTCCTTGAAAGCCTTCTTGTTGTCGACATCCACGAAGAATATTTCCTTGACGATCTTGAAGCTCACCCGTACCTGCCCGGGCACTACCTCCCAGCTCACATCGCGGACGCGCACGCTGACCCTGATGAGCTTGCGGGCCTCGAAGTCCTGTATGTCTTCCTTCAAACCGGCAACTGCTCTTTTGGCCACCACGACCAGTGCTTTGAGCAAAGGCCCTTCCTCGTCCACGACGACCCGCAGCTGGCAGAAGCGGTACACCTTTACCTCGATGTGGATGGTCACGGTTTGCCGAACCGTGTTGCGGTCCACCAGCTCGAACGTGACCGACTCTACCTTCCCCCTCAGCTGGGAACGCAGGCCGGGCCTTGCCCCCGCCACCGGGATAGTCTTAGTGAACTCCACTTCCTCGGCCTGATGGCGGACCAGGTCGTCCGGTCCAACGTAAAGGATCTGTTTGTGGATCTTGCCGGATACGATCACGCGTCCCCTCTGGACTACTTCGCTGAGCTCTACTATGGACGCCCGTATTTCCCTGATCTTCTTGGCGGGTGTCATTAGCGTAACCGTGCTGGTTACGTCGTGATCCTGGCTGGCCTCTCCCTCCACGCACCGCATCTTCAGGAGCACCCTGTCATGCTCCCGGGTTTGCAGTTTGGGAATCACGGTAGTCTCCCCCCTTCCCCTGCTGTGGTTGGGCATCTTGACAGCCCTTGTCGATACCGCTTCATCATATGCTGGGATTGATTGGCGGGTTACGAGGGAGGGATTCAGAGAGACACCTTTCCATCAGCAGAGGACAAGGAGGATTTAAGCCCGCTATCGCTACGGGATCGGAGGGCTGTTTTCGGACTTCAGCGACTGCCCCCGGTCAACAGAGAGCCGTCACGCCGTGCGGGCCACGCGGAACCACGCCACAACCTGTTTGATGCCCAACGCCACCCCCATGCTGATTCCGAACCACACGTGATAAACCGATCCGCCCATAAATGCAAAGAAGACCGGCATGAGGGCGCAGGTGAGCACGCTGGCCGCGTACTTGTGTCCGGTGAGGAGGAATGAGCTTCCCCACACCAGCCCCAGATACAGCACCGACACCGCTGAGATCAGCAGCAACCCGCCCACGTAGGTCGCCAGGCCACCCCCTCCCTCGAAGTTCAACCAGACCGACCAGTTGTGCCCGACTACCGCGAAGAAGACCGCGGCCAGCTGGGCCCACGGTATCTCGGGGAGGGTGACCCTGGCCAGGTGTACCGCCAGCATGCCCTTTCCCGCATCACATATGGCGGTGAGGATGCCGGGGACCCAGCCCACGTTGAGGACCACGTTGGTCGTGCCCACGTTGCCGCTGCCGACTTCGCGAATGTCTATCCCCTTGAACCGCTTGCTCCAGATGTACGCGAATGGGATGGACCCCAACAGGTAGCTGGCCAGCAACACCAGTGCCGTTGGCATGTTCATTGGCCTAACCTCCTATTCGGGTTCCGGGTGCTCGCCGGGGACGGCGGGCACCACCTCATGCGTCCAGGTCCCGCCATCCGGTCGCCAGGCCACCACAGTAACTGGTTGCCCGGCCGTCGCGTCGCTGTATCGGGCGGTGATGGCTGCGGCCAGTTCTTGTACCGCGTGCTCAGTGCTTCCCCGCAGGAGCGAGGTGGGACCCGGATGATCTCTCACCTTCATGAGTACGTCGTGGCGGCTTGCCAATGAAGCGATCCTTTCGTTTTCGTGGGCATTCCTGCCCACCACCAACCTGGCGGCTCCTTGAAGGCGGAAATGTCTCCCCACCGTGAGTAGATATACGTCGTTGAGGCTAGGCTTGGGTGTTTCATCCAGCAGGCTCCTGAATCTGCGGGCGAAGCTGGGATCCGTGAGTATGCACCCGCCACCCGGGCTCGAATATTCGGTTATGCCCAGGCGAGCGGCGAGTTCCATCTGCCGCTTCCGTGAGCGACCAGAGATATCTAGAAGGCGCTCGCGGCACACCCACCCTTCCTGTTCCGGGATGGTGGGGGGCAGCAGTTTCGCCGAAAGAGGTCGAAGTACCAGGCCTTCGTAGCCCGACTCCCTTTCCACGATTTTCAGGGCTTGGAGGTTTTGCGATTTCGGTCGCTGGTGCAGAACCTCACCGGTGACGATGAACCGCGCTGACTGTTCCTCCATGACCCTTCCGGCTTCCCGTACCATTAGAGCATGGCAATCTATACAAGGGTTCATCTGCTTGCCGTACCCGTATTTAGGGTTGAGGACGATGCGGAGATGCTGTTTGGAGATGTCGATGACCCTGAGGGGTACCCCCAGCT
Organism: Firmicutes bacterium UBA3570; assembly: GCA_002376005.1. Taxonomy (GTDB): domain Bacteria; phylum Bacillota; class Sulfobacillia; order UBA3561; family UBA3561; genus UBA3561. The sequence goes on along the minus strand of DFNJ01000031.1, from coordinate 28,152 downwards.
GCTCAGCGGCACGCTCGACCTTGCGGCTGCCCCCGAAGAAGGGCGTACGGAAATTGAGCGCGAGGATCTCGATATCCTGCATCTGGATGATCCTGACGGCGAGCATGCTGTCAAGCCCGCCCGACAGCAGTGCAACGGCCTTGATGATCCTTTTCCCCCTCATGCGAACGGAAGCTGGTCAGGCGTGAGCACGCGGATCCCGGTCCGTGACAGAGCCGCGGCGGTGACCCCCATGCCTGGTATAGCACGCGAGCTGAAAGTGCCATCGTACACATACGTGACCCCGCAGGAAGGACTGCCATCGACCAGCACGGCATAGTGCGCGTTCACTTTCCGTGCCAGGTAGGCGGCAGCCTCGGCTCCTCGGACGAATGGCGAGGTCAAGTCTTCGCCGCACCTGTTCACTACCTTTGCCTTCCCGTCCAGGACCTCAGTTCCCGTTCCGCCTTGTATTTCTGCTGGTTCGCGCGGAGTGGGCAGTCCGCCCAGCTGTTCCGGGCACACAGGGAGGGCGCGGCCCTGTTCCAGCAGGCGCACCACCGCTGGTTCCGCGCAGCTCCTTCCATCGTACCTGCACGGCAGACCAGCGAGGCAGGCACTGATGATGATCAGCCCCACCAGGAACCCCCTTTTGCTTATTCTTCCGTTCCTTTCCTGGTTCCTTTAAAGGGTAAGCGCGTCAGGCATCGAAATGAACCAGGGAGCGAGGGAGGGAGCCACAGTGCTCATCGACGGTCCCCAGATGGTCAAGGACCTGCGGATTGGTGATCAGGTCGGAACCACCCTGGCTGTGTTCAAGAAGACTCTGGCCAACTACTCTCCCACCAGTTCGCGTGCCGGCGAGCAGTACCTCAAGCTCCTGCTGGGCGATGCCACGGGCACCATCGAGGCCCGGGTGTGGGAGGGGGCCCTGGAGGCCTCCAAGGCCTGTGAGGTGGACGACGTAGTCTGGGTCGAGGGTACGGTGGTGGATTACAACGGGCCACAGCTGACGGTGCGTTCCCTCCGCCGGGTCCCCAAGGACCGGGTAGACCCCGGGCGTTACCGACCCTGCACCACGAGGGATCGTCAACAGATGTGGACGACTCTCGAGCAGATAATTCGCGGAGTCACCAGCTCCGACATACGCAAGCTGCTGGTGGGGATCTTCCTGGAGGATACACAGCTGGGCCGGGCCTTTCGTATTGCGCCTGCCGGGCAGCGGGTCCATCACGCATACGTGGGGGGACTGCTGGAGCATACCCTGGAGGTGGTGGAGCTGGCACTCACCGCGTGCCGGCTACACGGTGACTTCCTGGATCGCGACCACCTGCTGGCCGGGTGCCTCCTTCACGACATTGGTAAGATCAGGGAGTATGATCTCGATAGCCTGACTTTCCGCTTGACCGACGAGGGGCGTCTGCTCGGACACGTGGTCCTGGGGGAGAACATCGTGGAGCGCCGGCTCTGGGAACTCGGGTTGGCGGAGGGGAGGATGGGACTGCACCTGAGACACATGATCCTGTCCCATCACGGGCGACGCGAGTGGGGTTCTCCGGAGGTCCCGAAGACACCCGAGGCATGCGCGCTGTTTCACGCTGATCTGTTCAGCGCCAGGCTGAACCTGTTCCGCGGAGTCGCCGAATCGCATGTGGATCGCGAAGTCGAGTGGGCGCCGTGGGACCGCTATCTCGAGCGTAGTATCTGGGTGCCTCAGGATTCGAGCGGGACCAGATATTCGTAACTATCGTCGTCTTTGTACAGCGCCGGGCCCAAGTCCAGGGATCCCAGGAACAGCGGTGTGGGAGCGTTGGCCGCTTCCACCCGGATCAGCGTGGACCGGTACCAGTCTTCCTGAGGCGAATCCGTGGCCGATGGCAGGTATGCCTTGGTTCCTTCGATTATCCTGTCTCCCGCCACCATGTCTGCCCAGCCCACCAGGTACGTGTTGAAATCGCGCAGGGCGTCAGTGATGGCGAATCCCATTTCGGTGAGCCTGCGCTGAAGCAGCAGCCATTTGTAGCGCGAGGCCTCGATCTTGGTCAGGCCAAAGTACCCCGCCGTGCGAGCACCGCGGAGGGCCTCGGCACAACGAGAGAGGAAGAGAGTGAAGCCGGGCAGCGTCTCCACCGGATCAGTGAGGAACACGTCGCAGCTTTTCTGCAGATTAGCGGGGAGCGGATCGCGCACATCGTATTGGTGTACCGAGAGGTTCCTTATCCCCGCAGAACGCGCTTTCTCGGCGATGAACTCCAGGATGCGGGTGTCGATGTCCAGCACTTCCACTGCTGCAGGCTTGCCGGTGAGGCCCAGCGCCAGGCCGGTCAGATCGTCATCTCCGAGGACCAGTATCCGCTGACCGTCCAGATCTCCGAGCAAGTCCATTAGTGCCACCCGTGCCACGGTCACTTCTGGTCGCACCGGACCCTGGTCGTATTTCGCCAGCGGTTGGGGACGGTCGGCGGTCAGGTCCCGGAACTGCTGCAGCAGGCTCGCGTACGGCGGGCGACGGAGGTCAACCCCGCGTCCGTGGCACTGGTCGCAGCGTACTTGTGGCTGGTGCCTCAACGAGCACTGCTCTGCGTACTGCTGCCCTTTGGCCGTGAGGCGCAGTATCCCTCCTTCCAGCCACTCCACCAGGTCATCCTGCATGGCCTGGTCCAGTTCTGAGGCAAATTCCCGTACGCACAAGCCGGTAGCGGCGACCACCTCCCGGTACGGCAAAGGCCCACCTACCAATGCCCGTAGCAGATCGCGCGTTGCTCTGTTGAGAGCCAACTTCGACCCCCCGGCGTTGAAAAGTGCTGACATTAGGATATCATAACCGCCTCCAACGGTGAAGGCCCTGGTGACGCCGGGGATCGATTGCCCGGCTGTCTGGCCCTCTGCCAGTGCACTCTCTTGGCGGTGCAATCCGACGGCGCGGGAGGCCCGGTTCCCGGTTTGGTGGTTCTGGCAGCTTGGTGCAGATGGCCGGAGACGCTGGCGCCGAGGATCTCATTCGGGAAAGCTGGACTCTCACCGGTCCCAGCCCCCGGGGCCCGACCGCCGGTTTGCCATCTTCGTTGAGCGATGCTGGGTCGGCTGCGTCACTGCACGGACCGCGTGCGCCCGGACCTCAAGGGCACTTCCCTCCCGGGATTGGCCGAGTTCTACTCGTTCGTGGGTGACCGGGGTAGATGGCGCGCTGGGTGGGCGGGCACCCACCGACTGATCTTGAGGGCAGCCTAGGGGGGCGGGCGGTCCAGGTGCTGGTATTGCATACTATTGCATTCCTGTGTATAATCTTCCCATCAGATGCTCATCGGAGGTGGTGGTGGGCATGAAAAAGGTGGTACTAGCGTACTCTGGCGGCCTGGATACTTCAGTTGCGGTGGCGTGGATGCGCGAGCGGTACGGATACGAGGTGATCGCCCTCACCCTGGACGTTGGCCAGGGTAAGGATCTGGGCGAAGTCAGCCGGCGGGCTGTTGCGGCGGGAGCCGCCAAGGTGAGGACGCTGGACGCGCGCCGGACCTTTCTGCAGGAATACGTGATGCCTGCCCTGCAAGCCAACGCCATGTACGAGGACAAATATCCTCTGTCGTCGGCCCTGTCGCGACCTCTGATTGCTCGGGCATTGGTGGAGGTGGCGCGGGAGGAAGGGGCGGTTGCCGTAGCCCACGGGTGCACGGGCAAAGGAAATGACCAGGTGCGGTTCGACGTCTCCATCAGGGCGCTGGCCCCGGACCTGGAGATCATAGCACCGGTCCGCGAGTGGTCGATGTCCCGGCAAGAGGAGGTAGCTTATGCCCGGGAGCGGGGAGTGCCCCTTCCGGTGACCGGGGACAGCCCCTACAGCATCGATCAGAACCTGTGGGGCAGGAGCATAGAATGCGGCTGCCTGGAGGATCCCTGGGTGGAACCGCCGGAAGAGGTCTTCCAGTGGACCCGGTCGGTGGAGGACACCCCCGAATGTCCCCGTTACGTGGAGATCAGCTTCGAGGCTGGTTTGCCTCGCTTGACGGCAGGCCTTTGGACATAGTCCAGCTGGTGACCGAATTGAACCGTCTGGCGGGTGTGCACGGTGTGGGGCGCATCGACCACGTGGAGAACCGCGTGGTGGGCATCAAGTCGCGTGAGGTATACGAATGCCCCGCCGCGGTGGTCCTGCTGACCGCTCACCGCGATCTGGAACAGTTGTGCCTGCCGCGCGAGGTCACTGCTTTCAAACGGCTGGTGGAGCAGCGATTCGCTGAGGTCGTGTACCAGGGCCTCTGGTACTCTCCCTTGCGTGGAGCGCTGCAGGTCTTCTGCGAGTACACCCAGCACCACGTGACCGGTGTGGTCAGGGTCCGCCTGCACAAGGGATGCTGCCGGGTGGTGGGGCGCAAGTCGCCCTATTCCGTCTATGATCACTCCGTGGCTACCTACGACCGGGCCGATAGTTACGATCACACTGCTGCTCAGGGTTTCGTCAAGCTCTGGGGGTTACCCACGGAGGTGTACGCGGCATGTCAGAGAAAGGTCGCCACCATGTCTCTTCCCAGAAGGGCGTAGTGAAGGCCTGGGCTGGCCGGTTCGGCAAGCGCACAGCTGCAGAGGTGGAGGAGTTCAGTTCCTCCGTCCCCTTTGACCTTCGTTTGTGGCCTTACGACATCCGGGGCAGTATTGCGCATGTGCGGATGTTGGCACGGTGCGGCATAATCGATGCCGAAGAGGCGCGAGCCATCCTGCGTGCCCTGCGCGAGATTGCCGATGAGCTGGCCTGCGGGGCCTTTCCTGTGCGCGTCGAACACGAGGACATCCACATGAATATTGAGGTGCGGCTAAGGGAGAAGCTGGGAAAAGTGGCGGGCAAGTTGCACACCGCCCGCAGCCGGAATGACCAGGTGGCCCTGGATATGCACTTGTGGGCGCTCGATGCCTTCCAGGAGCTCATGGGTGCGGTGCGCGAGCTTCAGGGCGTCTTGCTGGACCGAGCGGAAGCAGAGGGGATGAGGGCGGTGATGCCCGGCTACACACACTTGCAGCAGGCACAGCCAGTGCTGCTGGCACACCACCTGCTGGCCCACTTCTGGGCGTTTCAACGGGATGTTGCCAGACTGGCTGAATTCCGCCAGCGGGCGTCGATGAACCCTCTGGGGGCCTGTGCATTGGCCGGCACTTCATTGCCCGTAGATCCGGAGTACACGCGTCGCGTCCTGGGGCTGGAGTCGTGCTATGCAAACAGCATCGATGCGGTCTCCGACCGCGACTTCGTGTGCGAATTGCTGTTTGCGTGCGCGATGATAATGACACACTTGAGCCGTTTGGCGGAGGAGATCATCATCTGGAGCAGCTATGAGTGGGGCTTCGTGGAACTGGATGACGCATACGCCACTGGATCCAGCACCATGCCCCAGAAAAAGAACCCCGACGTGGCCGAGCTGGCACGGGCCAAATGCGGGCGCGCCTACGGGAACCTGGTGAGGTTGCTCACCGTGTTGAAAGGTCTGCCGCTGGCCTACAACCGCGACCTGCAGGAGGACAAAGAAGCGACGTTCGACTCCGTGGATCACACGCTAGGGTCGCTGCGGGTCATGAGTGGCTTGATGCGAACTGTGCGGTTCTGCACCGATAGGATGGCACGTGCTACTCAGGAGCACATATGCGCTACCGAGTTGGTGGATTACCTGGTGAGGAAGGGGGCACCTTTCCGCGATGCCCATGCGGCTGTGGCCCGCATGGTGCGCAGGTGCTTGGACGAAGGTCGATCATGGCGGGAGTGGTCGGAGGAGGATCTGAAGCGTGCTCATCCATTACTCGATCTGGCTGCCCTGGAGCGGTTGGATCCGGAGCGCACCGTGGCCAGCAAGCGCTCTCCTGGGGGAACCGCGCCGGAGCGGGTCAGAGAATCTCTGTTGCAAGCCCGGCGGATCCTGATGGAATGGGGGAAGGTATGAAGGTGGGTGGTCTCGAAGCAAGGCTTAGTCGAATGAGCAGGGGGTGAAGAGGTGCGCAAGAACATCACTCCCCAAATGTTGGAAGAGATAATAAGCAAGTGCCAGGAGGCCATCCAGCGGAACCCCCGCAACGTCACGGCGCACCATGACCTGGGCGTGGCGTACATGGAGAAGGGAGACGTGGATGCGGCCATCGAGTGCTTCAAGAAGGCTCTGGACCTGAATCCCCGCCACGTGAGCGCACGCTACCTCCTGGGGATTGCTTATGCTGAGAAGGCAGACCTGGACAGGGCCATTGAGCAGTGGAAGATGGTGGTGAAGGCCGACCCCCGGCATGCACATGCGCACTATTTCCTGGGGAAGGTGTACACCCTCAAGGGCATGTGGGATGCGGCACTGTACGCCTTCAAGAAGGCCCTGGAGAGTGGCGGCTCGCACAGCTTGATCTACGTCCATATGGGCGAGGTTCACCTGGCCAAGGGCGAAATGCAGCAAGCGGTGTCCGCATGGCGGAAGGCCCTGGAGCTGAACCCCAAGGAGCTGCGGGCGCGCCACAACCTCACCGCGGCATATCTGGATATGAAGCAGTACGACAAAGCGATTGAGGAGGGCACCAAGGCGCTGGAGCTGGGCTCTGACCACAGCGGTCTTCACTACAACCTGGCCTTGTCGTATCTGGCGAAGGGGCAGTATGGGAATGCGGAGAAACACCTTCGCCGGGTGGTGGAGCAAGCTCCCGAGGATGCTGCCGCCCGGGTCAACCTCGGCGAGGTACTGGCCCTGCAGGGACGCCTTGACGAGGCGGTCAAGGAGTGGCAGCGGGCATTGGAAATCGACCCGCGGGACAAGAATGCACACTATAACCTGGGTCTGGCTCTGGTGCAACAGGGCAGGGTAGACGAGGCCGTCGGCTGTTGGCGGAAGGTCCTGGAGATCGACCCTCGTTTCGCGCCCGCCCGCAACAATATCGCCGTAGCTCATGTCTTCCGGGGGGACCTGGAACAGGCAGCCTCGGAGTGGATGAAAGCCCTGCAGATCGAGCCTGAGAACCTCAACTTCATCCTGAATGTGGCCGAGCTGCGGCTGCGTCAGGGCAGGTGGGATGAAGCCGCCGCGTACATTGACCGTGCCCTGAGCATCGAGCCCAATGACCAGCGCGCGTTGATGTTGAAGGGCATCCGGCAAATCCGCAAGGGCGACCACCGCGGGGCCGCCGAATCTTGGGCGGCAGCAGCGGGGGACGACCCCAACTTCGCCTTGAAGTTCGCGGCGGTGGCCCGGGCCTGCTTGAACGAGAAGCTGCTGGACTGGTTCATCAACCAGGAAGGGATCCAGCCCACTGCGAGAGAGGCTGCCAGAGGACTGCGGAGCCTGCTCGAGGCCGACAGAAAGAGCTGAGGGGGCGAAATGGTTCGCCCCCGTCCCTAGGGAAGGATTTCACCCAGCAACCGCTCGGCCAGGCGATTGATGGCGGCGTGATCCATGTTGGGGATGTAATGGCGCTCCAGATGGTCGTGGACCTGCTTGGCTCGCTGCAGCCAGTCGATGGCTTCCTTCAGGCACCACCGGAACATCCGCTGGCTTCGGTGTAGGTGTTCGGTATCGTCGTCTGTAGCGGGGGATGACCGTTCTTCCAGGTCCACCAACACGTCGTCAGTGCGCAGCTGGTGTACTACGTGGGGCTCCGAGCTGCTGATGCAGGCGGTGTCGATTTCCGGCCAGTACAGGTGTTCCACCGTCTGCGGGTGGAACCCGCAGTGAAATGCTTCCGCCCGGTACCCCCGTTGCTCGCCAGCGCGCAACAGATGCTCTAGCAGCCAGGCCCGACCCGAGCCAGGAGATCCGCGCACTATCACCCGCTTGCTCACATCCGAAAACAATTGATCCAGGAAGTGGACCGCGCCCTCGGGTGTGAGGGCGGAGGCAAACAGGCGGCGCACCGGGGGGATGGTGCGGTCACGCGGGAGTGCATGCCCGAAACAGCATTCTTCAAGTTCTCTCAAGGTTTGCGCCAGCACTTTTCGGTCGAGGTAGCGAGCTCTCAGTTGCTTCATCGCTTGATGAACTCCTGCGGCAGCCTTGAGGTAAGCGTAAGCCTGTTCGAAACATGAGGCTACTTGCTCAGTCAGGGCTACGATTTCTTCTCGCTCACTGCGCAGCGCCTCACCGCACCAATATTCGCCCAGGTTCACGATCTCGTCCCGCGCTCCTGGGTACTGGGGGTCTACGACGTGTGGCGCGGTGCCGTCCAATATCGCTACCTTCAAGGCCGGTACCGCCAGGCCATCGTACGAGGAGTTGTCAGAGGAGCACTGGAACATTTCCACCAGGTAGCCTCGCTGGCGGATTTTCTCACCAAGGTATGACAGCAAGGTGGACTTGCCCACTCCGGGGCCTCCCTTGAGGATGTATACCCGCCGGGCGTGGGGAGGAGGAATGTACTGGTAGAAGGAGTAAAATCCCTGGGCGGTGTTACCGCCAGCAAACAGCAATCTCATCTTCCCATCCAAGGTGGCTGCACCTCCTGTGGGGTGTCCGTAGCCAGTATATTGCCCGCCAGGGTGCGCTGGTGCTGAATAGAGGACAATTCTCCTCCGGGAAGAATTGCAGATGGGGTGAAGGAGTTTTCGGGGGATGGAAGTGTTTGCCCTCATTGGCCTCAGCGGGACGGGGAAGAGTCATCGCGCCGTGCTGGTGGCCCATCAGTGTGGGGCGGATCTGATCCTGGACGACGGACTGCTCATCAAGGACTCCAAGATCGTGGCCGGTCGCTCGGCCAAGGCGGCCTCCACGCGCATCGGTGCCGTTCGCACCGCGATCTTTTCCGATCCCCAGCACCGCGAGGAAGTGCGACGAGAATTGGCCCAGATGAAGCCGCGCCGGCTGCTGGTGCTGGGGACCTCCAAGGCGATGATCCAGCGGATCGTCCGGGCCCTGGACCTTCCCTTGCCTACCAGGTATATATCAATCCACGAGATCGCCACGCCCGAGGAAATCCAGCAGGCGCTGCGCACCAGGCGGGAGCAGGGCAAGCACGTTATCCCCGCACCGACCCTGGAGGTGAAGAGGAGGTTCCGGGGGTACTTCATCTGGCCTCTGAAATTCCTGATCAAGAGGCGAGATACTCGGGAACCCAGCGTATACGTCGAGAAGTCGGTGGTCCGGCCGACCTTCAGTTCGCTTGGCAGATTCTTCATAGCTGAGCGGGTGCTGGTGGCCCTGGCCAGCCGGGCTGCCCGCGAGGTGGACGGTGTGCATAGGGTGCTGCGGACCGAGGTTCGCCACCGACCCAGGGGCCTGAGGTTGAGGGTGGAGATGGTCCTGCAGTACCGCTGGGCGCTGCGGGAGGTATTGCGCGAGGCACAGAGAAGGGTGAAGCAGGTAGTGGAGTACGCCACCGGCCTGGATGTCGAGGCGGTGGATGTGGTAGCGAAGAGGCTCATCTTGCCGGAGGGCTACAAAGCAGGCAAACGGGGAAATTCACAGTAACTGGAGGAGCCGCATGACGCGCGACATGGTGTTCGGACTGGTCGGGGGCCTGGGGCTGTTCATCTATGGCATGCGGGTCATGGGTGACGGCCTGCAGAAGTGGGCGGGGGAGAAGCTTCGGCGCGTACTGGAGATGCTGACCACCAATGCCCTCATGGGCGTGCTGCTGGGCGCGCTGGTCACCGCGTTGATCCAGTCGTCCAGCGCTACCACGGTCATGGTGGTCGGTTTCGTTAACGCCGGGCTGATGACGCTACGGCAGGCTGCCGGAGTCATCATGGGTGCCAACATCGGGACCACCGTTACCGCCCAGCTCATCGCCTTCCGCCTCACCGAGTACGCACTCCCCTCGGTGGCGGTCGGTGTGGCCCTGTACTCATTCGGGCGGCGACGACGGCACAAGCACCTGGGACAGATCCTGCTGGGTTTCGGTTTGCTGTTCTTGGGCATGGGCATGATGTCCAGCGCCGTGAAGCCTTTGCGAAGCATGCCTGCCTTCACGCAGGCTACCGTGGCCCTGAGCAGGAATCCGCTATTGGGGGTACTGGTAGGATTTGCCACCACCAGCGTGATCCAATCCTCCAGCGCCACCATCGGCATACTGCAGGCACTGGCCGGCCAGGGCCTGGTGAGTCTGCCCGCTGCCCTTCCCATCCTGTTCGGGGACAACATTGGTACCTGCGTCACCGCGTTGCTCTCCAGCATCGGTGCATCCATCACCGCCCGGAGGGCGGCGTTCATCCACCTGTTCTTCAATATCATAGGCACGTGCGTGTTCCTGATCCTGCTGCCCGTGATCGTACCGGCGGTGGAGGCTACCTCCCTGGACCCCGTGCGACAGATCGCCAATGCTCACACCATGTTCAACGTGGTCAACACCGCGCTGCAGATCCCGTTCGTGGGGCTGCTGGTGGGGTTGGTCTGCAGGGTGATTCCGGGGCAGGAGCCCGTGGTGCTGGACAGAAAGCCCAAGTACCTCGACCGGCGGTTGCTTAACAACCCGTCCATTGCCATGAGCCAGGTGGTGAAGGAGCTCCTGCGGATGGGGGAGCTGGCCCTGGAGACCCTTTCCGATGCCATGCAGGCATTCTTCCGGGGTGACCGGCGGTTGGTCGAGCAGGCGCTGGAGAAAGAGAAGGTGGTGAACGAGCTGGAACGGGCCACCACGGTGTATCTGGTGGCACTCTCCCAGCGTGCTTTAGACGAGGTTCAGTCCCGTCGTCTGAACGTGCTGCACAACGTGGTCAACGACATCGAGCGGATAGGCGATCACGCGGAGAACATCGCGGAGCTGGCCGACTATAAGATAGAGCACCGATTGCCGTTCTCTCCCCAAGCGATAGAAGGGTTACGGTACATGTACGGTAACGTTTCTCAGCTGGTGCGCCAGGCGCTGGAGTGTCTGCGCAGCGAGGATGATCAGTTGGCGCAGGAGGTCATAGCTCGAGAAGTGGATGTGGACAATATGGAGAAAGAGCTGCGAAGTGCGCACATAAAGCGCTTGAACGAGGGGAAATGTTATCCGGGATCGGGAGTGGTATTCCTGGATATCATAAGCAATCTCGAGCGCATCGGTGACCATGCTTGCTCCATCGCCCACGTGATGCGGGGCGAATGACGGTGTGCGATTGTCACGAACCGACGGCGTGGGAGGAGGGATGACGTGTGGGTACGAAAGTCGGAATCAACGGTTTTGGTCGCATCGGCAGGTGTTTCTTTCGCATTGCCAGCCGGCGACCGGGGATAGAGGTTCGGGCGGTAAATGATATCGTGGACGCGCGCCTGCTGGCGCATCTGTTGAAATACGACTCCAACTATGGAGATTTCCCGGGTAAGGTGGAGGTACAGGGCGAGGAGCTGGTGGTGGACGGCAAACGGGTACGGGTCATGTCCCACCGCGATCCCGGTGAGATTCCTTGGCGGGATCTGGGTGTGGATGTGGTGATTGAGTCCACGGGCATCTTTCGCGACCGCGGCGCGGCGGCCCGGCATCTGGACCCGGCTGGTGCCAAGAAGGTGATCATCTCCGCACCGGCCAGGGGTGATGATCTGACCGTCGTGCTGGGTGTCAACGACGACGCATACCGACCGGCAGAGCACCACGTGATCTCCATGGCCTCCTGCACCACCAATTGCCTGGCTCCGGTGGTTAAAGTGCTGCACCGTCGGTTCGGGGTACGGAAGGGAATGATGATGACGTGTCATGCCTACACCAGTGACCAGAGGCTTCTGGATGCCCCGCACAGGGACTTCCGGCGGGCGAGGGCGGCCGCCGTGTCCATCGTTCCCACCACCACCGGGGCGGCAGTGGCCGTGGGGAGGGTGTTTCCCGAGCTGGAAGGTCGTCTTGATGGCTTTGCGCTGAGGGTGCCCACCTCCACCGTGTCAATACTGGATCTCACTGCTCTCCTGGAGCGGACGGTGACGGTGGAGGAAGTGAACCAGGCGTTTCGCGAAGCAGCGGAGGGGGAATTGCGGGGCATCCTGGGAGTATGTGAGGAGCCGCTGGTTTCGGTTGACTACCGTGGCTGTGAGCTTTCCGCCGTGGTGGATGCGCCGTCCACCATGGTGGTGGGCGGAGATTTTGTGCGGGTAGTAGCGTGGTACGACAACGAGTGGGGTTATGCCACTCGACTTGCCGATCTGGTTGAGCTGATGGCGGAAAGAGGACTGTGACGGAGGCGGGGCGGAGGGTATGGTTGCGCAAGGCGTGAGGACGGTACAGGATGTGGAGGTTGAGGGTCGGCGGGTTCTGGTGCGCGTGGACTTCAACGTACCCCTCAATGCTGAGGGGGAAGTGGCCGACGACAGTCGCCTCCGGGCGTCGCTACCCACCATCCAGCACCTGCGCTCGCGGGGAGCCAGGGTGGTGCTGGTGTCCCATCTGGGGAGGCCGAAGGGCAAGGTTGATCCGCGTCTGAGCATGAGACCGGTGGCCGCCCGCCTCACCACGTTGCTGGGTCGGTCGGTGCCACTGGCCCCGGGGTGCGTGGAGCCGGAGGTGCGGCACATGGTGGGGGAGCTGGCCCCCGGGGGAGTGTTGATGCTGGAGAATGTGCGTTTTTACCCGGGTGAGGAGGCCAACGACCCCGCGTTTGCCCGTGACCTGGCCTCGGTAGTGGACCTGTTCGTGAACGACGCCTTCGGGGTTGCCCACCGCGCCCACGCGTCCACCGTGGGGGTGACGCAACATCTTCCTTCGGTGGCCGGGCTGCTGCTGGTCCGGGAGCTCGAGGCACTGGGGGCCTTGTTGGATCCCGCGGAAAGGCCCTTCGTGGTGGTACTGGGCGGGGCCAAGGTCTCGGACAAACTGGGAGTGATCGCCAACCTGGGCCGCCGAGCCGATCGGCTCCTGCTGGGAGGCGGTTTGGCCAACACTTTCCTGGCCGCCTGCGGCCTTGACCTGGGAGATTCGTTGGTGGAATCCGACATGGTGGGCGAAGCCCGGAAGGTGTTGGATGCGGTGAAAGATGGGAGATGTTGCCCGGTTGAACTCCCCCGGGATGTGGTGGTGGCCGGGGACTCGGAGCATTCCAGGATCGTGCCACCATCAGGGGTGCCGAGGGGCTGGCGGGTTTTGGACATTGGGCCGCGCACGGTGAAGGAGTACGCCGACTTCATAGCGCGGGCGCGGACCGTGTTCTGGAACGGCCCCATGGGCGTATTCGAAAGAGAGGAATACGCAGCCGGTACCCGCGGCGTGGCGAACGCGGTTGCGGACAATGAGGGACTCACGGTGATTGGCGGGGGCGACACCCTGGCAGCAGTGAACCGATTCGGTGTGCAGGGCAGAGTGACCTGGGCCTCCACGGGCGGCGGAGCGGCCCTGGAGTTCCTCGAGGGCAGGGAGCTACCCGGGTTGGCTGCTTTGCGTCGGGGGGCGGGCACGTGAGAAGGAGGCTGGTGGTGGGCAACTGGAAACTGCATACCACCAGGTCGTGCGCCGAAAGCCTGGCCGGGGCGGTGGTGGACGTGGTGACCCGGGAGAACCCACCCCTTGAGATAGCCCTGGCCCCTCCCTTTACCTTTCTCGCGATCGTGGCCCGAGTCATTGAGGGGTCCCCGGTGGGCTTGGCCGCTCAGGACGTATTCTGGGAGGACGAGGGGGCCTACACCGGGGAGATCTCGGCGCCCATGCTGGCCGACGTGGGGTGCAAGTATTGTATAGTGGGTCATTCCGAGCGAAGAAGGCATTTCGGGGAGACCGACCATCAGGTGGCCAGGAAAGTATCGGCGTGCCTCCGCCATCAGCTGATACCCATCGTCTGCGTGGGGGAAAGCTTAGCGGAGAGGGAGAAAGGTCGGGCCGAGGACGTGGTGCGTCGTCAGGTGAAGGCTGCGCTGGTGGCGGTGGAGGAAGGACAAGTGGTGCCGGTGATAGCCTACGAGCCGGTTTGGGCCATCGGCACTGGCCGGGCGGCGTCACCCGAAGATGCAGCTAGAATGAGTCGCGTCATCCGTGAGGCGGTGGACGAGCTGCTCGGCAGCAATGCCGGGCAGCGGGTGCGCGTGCTTTACGGTGGCAGCGTCAACCCGGGCAACGTCCGTGGGTTTGCTGCGGAACCGGACATCGACGGCGCCCTGGTGGGGGGAGCCAGTCTGCGGCCAGACACCTTCATCCCATTAGTGCGGGCGTTCGCTCCGGGTGGTAGCCGCCGATGAACAAGGGCCCCTTCGTTCTGGTGATTCTCGATGGATGGGGCATCAGCCCAAAGCGCCGGGGCAATGCCATAGCTGCCGCGCGGACGCCCACCATGGACCGGCTGATGACGGAGTGGCCCCATACCCAACTTTACGCCCATGGAGAATGGGTCGGCCTTTTGCCCGGGCAAATGGGGAACTCCAATGTCGGCCACCTCAATCTGGGGGCGGGCCGGATCGTATATCAGGACTTGGTACGCGTCTTCCGGGCCATCGAAGATGGCTCCTTCTTTGACAACCCGGCCTTGGTGGAGGCGGTGGAACGCGGCAAGTCCGGTGCGCTGCACCTGATGGGGCTGGTTTCTGATGGTGGCGTGCACAGCCACCAGGAACACTTGTACGCCTTGTTGGACTTGGCCAGGCGAAGGGGCGTCCGGAGGGTTTTCGTACACGCCTTTCTGGATGGCCGGGATGTTCCCCCCACCAGCGGGGTGGGGTACATCCGCCAGCTGCAGGAACGGCTGAAGGCGGTGGGTGTGGGGAGGATTGCCACCATTTGCGGCCGGTATTATGCCATGGACCGCGACGGCCGATGGGACCGCACGGAGAGGGCATACCGGGCGATGGTCCAGGGGGAGGGATGGGTGGGGGACGATCCGGTGGCTGCGGTGCAGGAGGCTTACCGCCGGGGGGACACGGACGAGTTCGTACCACCCATCGTGTTACGAGGGGAGGGGCGGGACCATGACGGGCGCATGCGGGACGGGGATTCGGTGATATTCTTCAACTTTAGGGCCGACCGCGCCCGGCAAATCACTCGTGCCCTGGCGGATGATGGGTTTGCCCATTTCCCCCGACCTGAGCGCCCCCGGCTTTTCTTCACCACCTTCACCCAGTACGACGAGGACATTCGGGTTCCGCATGCTTTCGCCCCCCAGAAGGTCACCAACACCCTGGGGGAGGTGATAGCCCGGCATGGATGGCGGCAGCTACGCATAGCCGAGACCGAGAAATACGCCCACGTGACCTATTTTCTCAACGGGGGTCGGGAAGAACCGTATCCGGGGGAAGAGCGGATCCTCATCCCCTCGCCCAGGGTAGCCACCTACGATCTCAAGCCCGAGATGAGCGCCTTCGAGGTGACGGAGGAGGCGGTGGCTCGCATAGCCAGCGGGCAGTATCAGCTGGTGGTGGTGAATTACGCCAACCCGGACATGGTGGGTCACACCGGGGTGTTCGAAGCAGCGGTGAGGGCCATCCAGGCGGTGGACCAGTGCCTGGGAAGGCTGATGAAGTGCGTGGATGAATGCGGGGGCACCGCGGTGGTGGTGGGTGATCACGGCAATGCCGAGCAGATGATCGACGATGATGGCGGTCCTCATACCGCGCATACCGCCAACCCGGTCCCGTTCATCGTGGTGCATCCCCTGGCCAGGGAGCGCGGTCTGCGCAGTGGCGGCCTTGGCCACGTTGCCCCCACCGTCCTGCACCTGCTGGGGATCGAAAGGCCCGCCGAAATGACCTGCGGGAGCCTTCTGGAGCATGCCTGATGCCATTCGGGGGTGAAGCACGATGAAGAGCACCATCGTCAAGGTCCACGCGCGCGAGGTGATCGACTCGCGAGGCACGCCCACCGTGGAGGTGGAAGTCACCCTCGCGGACGGCTCGCGGGGCGCATTTGCGGTGCCGTCGGGGGCCTCCACAGGAACCTTTGAGGCAGTGGAACTGCGAGACGGCGATGCCGACAGATACCGGGGCCTTGGGGTCCTTGGAGCCTGCGAGAATGTGCGCAAGGAGATAGCGGAAGCACTGGTGGGGATGGATGCTCTGGATCAAGTCCTGGTGGACAGGACTTTGATCAACCTGGATGGGACGCCCAATAAGGGCCGGCTCGGTGCCAACGCCGTGCTGGGGGCGTCGATGGCGGTGGCCAAAGCGGCGGCTGAATATTTGGGTTTGCCCCTGTACCGGTATCTGGGAGGTCCGCTGGCAACCTTGTTGCCGGTGCCGATGCTGAACGTCATCAACGGTGGCAAACACGCGCCCAACCAGCTGGATGTGCAGGAGTTCATGATAGTTCCCTGTGGGTTTGATTCCTTCTCCCAAGCACTGCGGGCGGGGTGTGAGGTATACCTTGCACTGAAAGAGATATGCAAGGCGCGGAATCTGATTACCGCAGTTGGAGATGAGGGCGGCTTTGCCCCCCAGCTTTCCCGAAGCGAACACGCCCTGGATCTGCTGCTGGAGGCGATCGCGAAAGCTGGCTATCGAGCGGGGGAGGACATCTACCTGGCGGTGGACGTGGCGGCCAGCGAGCTGATGGACGAGGAGGGCAGGTATCGGCTGGAGGGTGAGCGCCTGAGCTGCGAAGAACTCGTCGAGCGGTATGCCGCGTGGAGCCAGCAGTATCCTCTGGTGTCGGTGGAGGACGGGTTGGCCGAAGATGATTGGCAGGGATGGCGGCAGCTCACCGAGCGCCTGGGCAGCACCCTGCAACTGGTGGGCGATGACCTGTTTGTCACCAATCTCCAGCGGCTGTGCCGGGGCATAGGTGAGGGCTGTGCCAACGCGATGATAATGAAGGTGAATCAGGTAGGCACTTTGACCGAAGCCGCGGCGACCGCCCGGTGCGCTTTGAGGAGCGGCTACCGGGTGATCGTTTCCCACCGCTCGGGAGAGACGGAGGATTCAACAGTGGCCGACCTGGCGGTGGCCCTGGGGACAGGACAGATCAAGACCGGTGCTCCTGCGCGGGGTGAAAGGGTCGCCAAGTACAATCGCCTGCTCAGGATTGAGGAGGAACTGGGGGAGCAGGCTGAATTCGCCGGACGGCGGGTGCTGCCCGGCAGGCGGTTGTGAGGTGGAACCGGAGTGTGCTAAAATGAGCCTGTCACGGTCCAGCACAGGGGGAATGCATGATGACTTCAGCATTGGTGGTACTTCACGTTCTTCTGTGTTTGGGATTGATCGCCACCGTGCTGCTGCAGTCAGGGCGCAGTGCGGGGTTCTCGGGCGTGATCGCCGGCGGGGCGGAGACCCTTTTTGGACGTAGGAAAAAGAAAAAGCTGGATCGCCTGTTCGCGCAAATTTCAGTGGTCTGCGCAGTGGGTTTTCTGATTACCTCCCTAGCGCTGACCGTACTCCGGTAGCGACCAAGGCTCGATCTCCAGCCCGCTGTGGGTGGGCACGGGGCGGTAGGCGCGGCCTGGGCGGTGACCAGCTGTATGTTCGGAGGGATTGCCACATGCAGAGAGAACAAGCGCTGGCGCTGGTCAAGGAGCGTATCAGGACCAGGAACCTCTTCAAGCATACCTTGGCGGTGGAGGCGGTGATGAGGCGCCTGGCGGCGGAGTTAGGTCAGGACCAGGACCGGTGGGGTTTGGCCGGCCTGCTGCATGACATCGACTATGAGGAGACCAAGAATGATCCTGATCGGCACAGCCAGCTGGGGGCGGACATGCTGGCGGAGATGGGGCTCGATGAGGAAATTGTGGAGGCGGTGCGAGCTCATAACGACAGGCACGGTCTGCCGCGTACGTCGTTGTTAGCCAAGGCGTTGTACAGTACCGATCCCCTGACCGGGCTAATCGTGGCCGCCACTTTGGTGCACCCTGAACGGCGGCTGGCGGCTGTCGATGCCCAATTCGTGCTCAATCGCTTCGGGGAAAAATCCTTCGCGCGCGGGGCCAATCGGAGGGCTATCTCGGCGTGCGAGGAGCTGGGGATGACGCTGGAGCGTTTCATCCAGCTGGGCCTGGAGGCCATGCAAGGCATAGCCGAGGATCTGGGCCTGTGAACAGCAGCCGCAGGTCGCAGGTTGCTTGACATCACGGCAAGTGGGCGGTAGAATGAGCATGGGTGAGCGCGCGCCACGTGTCTGGGTCGCACGGGCGCGTTATTGTACCGTCGAGGGATGAGGGGCTCATGGGGCGAGTGGGGAAGGTAGCGGTGGAAAACAGGAAAGCCAGGCACGATTACTTCATTGAGGAAACCCTGGAGGCCGGCATCGAACTCCGGGGGACCGAAGTGAAGTCGCTACGGGCTGGCAGGTGCAACTTGCGGGACAGTTACGCCACGGTAGAGGGCGGCGAGGTCATTCTGCGCGGCTGTCATATCAGTCCGTATCCGCAAGGGGGCGCCTGGAACCACGACCCCATGCGCCCACGGAGGCTTTTGTTACACAAGCACGAGATCCGTCGACTGCTGGGCAAGACCAGAGAACGCGGGTACACCCTGGTGCCATTGCGGATATACTTCAACCAGCGGGGATACGCCAAGGTAGAACTGGCGGTGGCCAAGGGCAAGAAGGTGTACGATAAGCGTCGGGAACTTGCCGAGAGGCAGGCCAGACGGGAGATGCAGAGGGCATTGAAGCGTGGCTGATGAGGGGGCGAAGTAGGTTCGACGGAGGTGGCATCGGCAGGAGCGGCGAGCCGAGGTTCCCGTGTCCTCGTAAAATAAGCGGGACACCAATAAGTGCCAACGAAAGATACGCTCTAGCCGCCTAAGAGAGCGCGGCTACGCTCTGTTGTACTCTCGCCCGCGGAGACAACAGGGTGTCAACCCAGCGGGATACGTCTGCGGGGAAGCCCGGACCCGCAGGCGGAAACCCACGGGCTAGCTCGTCGGGCGTCCTGCCCTTGGGATTACCGGCGGGCGAAACAAGGCAACAAGGGCTACGCTCGTAGAAGCTCTTGTCGCGGCACCTTCGGACCGGGGTGCAACTCCCCGCGCCTCCACACGGGCTCCGGAACCTGGTTCCGGAGCTCTTTTTGGTTGGCGACTGCGGCAGGAACTGGGCGAAAAAAGTCGAAGGTCACAGCATCCGGATTCTGTAAACCTCGCCAAAATTCGGGGGAGACTCAGGTGCACTATCGTCGCCCATGCGTTCTGCTGGCCGTCCTGGTACTGCTGGGAGTTATGTCACCAGCCTTGGCTGGTTCCAATCACCCGCCGGTACGGCTGGTGGTGTTCGGGGACCAGCTGGTGTGCGATGTTCCTCCCCGCATCGTTGAAGGTCGGACCTTGGTGCCGGTGCGAGCCCTGTGTGACAAGGTGGGAGCGCAGGTAACCTGGGTGCCCGAGATCCGCACCGTTGAGGTTCAGTTGGGGGAAACCCA
Organism: Firmicutes bacterium UBA3570; assembly: GCA_002376005.1. Lineage (GTDB taxonomy): Bacteria > Bacillota > Sulfobacillia > UBA3561 > UBA3561 > UBA3561. Next base: position 8,999 of record DFNJ01000031.1, on the reverse strand, counting down.
CGTCAGCATTCCAGTGGGATCCAAAACCGCCTTCGTGAACCGCCAGCCGGTTAAGCTGGACGTCCCGGCGGTGATCGAAGACGGGCGCACCCTGGTGCCGGTCCGTTTCGTGGCGGATGCGCTGGGGCTGGAGGTGTGGTGGGACGAGGAGACGAGAACGGTTTTGGTGGACAAGCCCTCTCCCCCCAGAATCGTGGGCCTGAGCTGGTCGCAGCTGGTGGGTCATGGCCGCCTGGAGATCCAGCTGGACCGCGCGGCGGGGTCGGCGTTGCTGCATACTCTCGACGATCCTCCTCGCCTTTTGATCGATCTGCCGGACGCTGTCCTGGCTCCCGGAGTGACGGGTTTCCCCGTGCGGGCGGGGGGGGTACACCGGGTGCGGACTGCCACCTTAGCAGACGGGACGGGCACCCGTCTGATATGTGACCTCGGTCAGCCGGTGCGTTATTGGATGGACAAGTCCTCAGACGGCACCCGAATCTTTGTCAACATTGCCTACCAGTTGTTGGGTGTCGCTTTCGAGAAGGCGGTCGGAGTCCAGGCAGTCTACATCCGCACCAACGGCCCGGTAGAGTACCGGGTCTGGACGCTGACCGATCCCCTGCGATTGGTGATCGACCTGCCGGGGCTTACCGTACACCCTGCCGCCAACCGCCAGCTGGAGGTGGACAGCCCGGCGCTGAGGGCAGTGCGCGTCGGGCAGTTTCAGGTTGATCCTGACATCTCCCGGGTGGTGCTCGATCTGAAGCGACAGAACCCCTACGCGGTCACCGTCGAGGGCAACGGCCTTCGGGTGTGGCTCTTGTCCAGCCTGGTGGACGTGGACTGGGAGGTGGAAGGCGGTCGGGTACGGGTCGCGCTGGAGGCCGACTACCCGTTGCTCTATAATGCAGCATTTGTCGCGGACAAGCAATGCCTCCGCATCGACTTGCCCTGTACGGTGGTAGCGGTGTCGCAACGGGAGTACGCGAGTGCCGACGGCCACGCGCGCATGACCATTGACCAGTTCGAGGCCAGCCCCACCACCACGCGGGTGGAACTGTGGGTGGCGTCGTATCAAGGTCACCGGATCGTTACCGCCCAGGACGGACGGCGTCTGCTGGTGGAGGTGTTCTCTTCCCCGCTGTTCGGGAAGCGGATAGCGCTGGATCCCGGTCACGGTGGTGACGATCCTGGGGCGGTCGGAAGCACGGGACTCAAGGAAAAGGACGTGAACCTGGCATTAGCAGAGGCGTTGGCCGCGCGTCTCCGGGGCAGCGGCGCCCGGGTACTGTTGGTACGGGAAGGAAACGACAATCCCAGCACTTATGAGCGGGTGGCCAGAGCCAATGCCTGGGGAGCCGATCTGTACCTGTCCATCCACTGCAATTCCTTCTGGGACCCCAGGGAGTCAGGCACCGAGACCTACTACAGCGGGTCCCATCGGGACAATCTGGTGCTGGCGCGCACGGTGCACCGGCATCTGGTGGAAGCTTTGGGGCTGGTGGACCGGGGATTGCGACGGGCGGATGGGTTTGTGGTGGTCAGGGAGCCGCGGATGCCGTCCGCGCTGGTGGAGGTCTGTTTTCTCTCCAATCCGCGCGAGGAGCAGTTGCTGCTCAGCGACGCCTTCCGGGAGAGGATCGTCCAGGCTCTGTATGAGGGTATTCTTGAATTTTTCCAACGGTAGACGCGATTGCCGTTGACAGGACAGGTATGCTCTGGTATTCTCGAGCCGCAGCCCGCCTAGCCAGAGGGAATGCGTCAGACACAAAGCGAGGGAGTGAGGGGGACAAAGTGAAGGAATTTGCGGTGTGCGGCTACGTGAAAGAGATCGAGTGGTTGCTGCGTTCGGTGAACATGATCGTCCGAAAGAGGGGCAGGGATATCCTGTCCGCTTTCGGTATCACCCCGCCGCAGTACAACGCGCTGTACATACTGAACCGCGACGGCTCGTTGACCATGGGGGAGCTGTGTCAGAAGATGTACCTGGCATTCAGCACTATGACTGACCTCATCAACCGGATGGAGCGCAACGGGTACATAGAGCGTATCCGGGATGAAAAAGACAGAAGAGTGGTGCGTTTGCGCGTCACCGAACGCGGACAGCGCGTCATCCACGAGGTCCTGTCAGCTCGACTCCGGTACCTGAGCCTGGTACTGGATCGCGTCTCGGCTGAAGACAAAGCGCGCCTGATCACCTCGTTGAAGCAGCTGCACGAGCTGATGACGCAAGAAGTCGGTCTGGAACAGCGTGCGGAGGCGGGTTGACCCGCCTTTTGCGGACCATGGGGAGGAAGACACTGGTGCTCACCAGTCGCCGCGAGCGCGGCCTGCGGGATGTTCGTCCCGTGCGTCTGGAATGTGGCGTGCTGCAGCATGCTGAGGGTTCGGCCTGGATCCGCTGCGGAAACACGTGGGTGCTGTGTAGTGCCACCGTGGAGCCGGGAGGAGCACCGTCTTTCGCCAAAGATAGAGGTCTCGGCTGGGTGACGGCGGAATACGACATGCTACCCCGGTCCTGTCCGGTGCGGCTGCCGCGTGGGGTCACCGGTAGCGCGGGCAGGAGGAAGGCCGAGATTGCCCGACTCATCGGCCGTTCACTGCGGGCGGTTTGCCGTTTGGACCGCATCTGCGACCATCTGGTGGTGGTGGACTGCGATGTGCTGCAGGCGGACGGGGGGACGAGGATGGCGGCGGTGACGGCCGGCTTTTGTGCGCTGGCTCTCGCGTGTCAATGGATGATTGATCAGGGGCTGGCCGCCCAGATGCCGCTCCGTGGGTACGTGGCGGGGGTGAGCGTGGGCGTGGTGGACGGCCAGCTGGTGGTGGACCTGGACTCCGGGGAAGACGCGCGCGCCGCGGTGGACCTCAACGTGGTGATGACCGATGGCGGTGAACTGGTGGAGATCCAGGCCACGGGAGAGAGAGGCCCCTTTGATTTCGACCTGTTGCGGCGACTGGTGGAAGTTGCCCGGCCCGCAGTCGACCGCCTCATCTGGCATCAGAAGCAAGCATTAGGGAAGATGGGTGTCAAGTTGCCGGATGCATGAGGTAGTGGTGGCCACCGGAAATCCCGGGAAGTACCGGGAACTGTCTGCCCTGCTGAGAGAGGCCGGTTTCATCCCCCTGCCCGTGAGTGGGCAGCTGTTGGCTGAAGCTCCCGAAGAACCCACCGATGATTACCGCAAGGCAGCAGTGATGAAAGCCAAGTGGACGGCAGCCCGAGTGGGCAAGCTGGCGCTGGCCGATGATTCTGGTTTGGAGGTCGAGGCGCTGGACGGAAGTCCGGGGCCGCAGTCGGCTCGGTTTGCCGCTGCCGCGGGCGGGCCTGTTGCCGCTCTGGTTACTGAGATGAGGCGACGGGGAATCGAGCGCAGTCCTGCGCGCTTCCGGGCAGTGCTGGCTGCGGCAACGCCCGCCGGCCAGGTGCGCTGGGCCGAGGGGGCGTGGGATGGGGAGGTGATCGTCACCCCGCGCGGCGAGGGAGGATTTGGATACGATCCGGTGTTCTTCGTCCCGACGATGGGTAAGACGGTGGCGGAGCTGTCGCTTCAACAGAAGAATCTCCTCAGCCACCGCGGTCAGGCGTTCAGGCGTCTGCTCGATCAGCTGCGTTTCCTTGCCACCACGCTGGGGTCTTGAGCCTCAGTTATGGCTTTGACGAACGAAACGTGGTATCATGGGGTTGCGACCGGATGGCGGGGCATGGCGCAGCTTGGCAGCGCGCCTGCTTTGGGAGCAGGAGGTCCCGGGTTCAAATCCCGGTGCCCCGACGGGGAGCGGGGACGCGGGTCCCCGCTTTGACTTGGTTATGGCCCTGTGCTATACTTGAAACTGCAAATTCGGCGCATGTGGCTACGTCAAGCGGGTGTAGCTCAATGGTAGAGCCCTGGCCTTCCAAGCCAGTCGCGTGGGTTCGATTCCCATCACCCGCTCCATTCGCGCCCGTAGCTCAGCGGACAGAGCAACGGACTTCTAATCCGTTGGCCGCAGGTTCGAGTCCTGCCGGGCGCGCGGTGGTGGATGTAGCTCAGTGGTGAGAGCGCCAGGTTGTGGCCCTGGAGGTCGCGGGTTCGAATCCCGTCATTCACCCACTACCGAGTCCCGGTTCTGCGCCCGTAGCTCAGGTGGATAGAGTGAGTGGCTTCGAACCACTAGGCCGCAGGTTCGAGTCCTGCCGGGCGCGCCACTGGGGTGTCGCCAAGCTGGTAAGGCACGGGACTTTGGATCCCGCATTCGCAGGTTCGAATCCTGCCGCCCCAGCTGTGGGCCATTAGCTCAGCAGGCAGAGCACCCGCCTTTTAAGCGGGGTGTCGATGGTTCGAATCCATCATGGCCCACATCCCCTGGGTGAGCGGGCGTAGCCGAATTGGCACAGGCGCTAGACTTAGGATCTAGTGGGGTCTACCCCGTGGGAGTTCGAGTCTCCCCGCCCGCACCCTAGCCTGGATGACACGGGGGCCGTCGGTGTTGACGGTCCCCACGCTGTTGGAGGGGTTTTTGGTGATCTGCACCTCGAGTCGCGGGCATTCGAGGCGTCACCCGAAGCTTGCCTCTCCCGCGCCCTGACGGAGGTCGGTGGGAGGCAAGGCTTTTCTTTTGTCGGGCGAAGCTGTAAAATGGTGTCCCGGAGCTGGCATGCCGGCAGTGGCGGGGAATTTGGATCCTGGTGCGGAACGGTGGCGGTTTTGCGGTGCACTGATGGCGGAGGAGAGGTTGTAGATAGCATGCGTTTCAGCCTGGAGAAGAAGCCAGAGGAAAATCAAGCCGTCATGGAGATTGAGCTGCCGGAGGAGGAGGTGGCCAGGGCTCTTGAGAGGGCCTACCGCCGTCTGGTGAGGCGAATAACCGTCCCCGGGTTTAGGCGGGGACGGGTACCTCGTCCGATCTTCGAGCGGTTCGTGGGGAAGGACCAACTCTACACCGAGGCCCTGGACGAACTGGTGCCGAACGCCTGGTCCGCTGCGGTGAGCGAAAGCGGCTTGAGACCGCTGGGCACTCCCTCGATACAGATAATACAGATGGAGGAAGGCAAGCCGCTACGCTTTCGGGCCACGGTGGAGCTTTACCCGGAAGTGAAGCTCCCTGAATACCGCTCTTTCGAAGTCCGTCGCCGGAAAGTGACGGTGACGGAGGAGCAGGTGGACGAGGTATTGCATCAACTGGCACGCCGGCGCGGCGGGTACGAAAAGGTGGATGAACCGGCCCGCCCGGGATGTCACGTGGTCGTGGACTATGAGGGCCGAATGAACGGAGAACGGGTAGAAGCGTTGTCCGAACAAGATGTGCTGATGGAAGTGGGCAGTAGCGGATTTCCCTCGCCCTTTGATGCCACTCTCGAGGGCATGCAGGCAGGAGACACCAGACGTTGCGAGATCCGATTTCCCGATGACCATCCCGCTCGAGGATGGGCGGGCAAGAAGGTGGAGTTCACCATCACGGTCAAAGAGGTCAGGCGCCGGCACATTCCCGAGCTGAACGACGAGTTCGCGCAGTCGTTCGGTTTTGCCAATCTTGAAGAGCTGCGGGCAAACTACAAGTCGATGCTGCTGAAGACCGAAAATGAGATTGCCGATCAGGAGGTACAGGAGCAGCTGTTCCAGCGACTGGTGGAAGAGGCGGAAGTGGACCTTCCGGAAAGCCTGGTGGAGCGGGAAGTGGATTTCCTCATCCAAGAGCTGGAAGATGACCTGAAACGGCGGAGCTTGAGCCTGGAGGATCATCTGCGCCTGACGGATATGACGCTGGCCGAGCTGCGCCAGCAGACCAGGCCGAGGGCCGCCAGGCGGGTAAGGACTCGGCTGGTGGCACAGGCGTTTGCGGAGGCAGAGGGCCTGGAGGTGTCCGATGAAGAGGTGGAATCCGCCGTGCAACGTCGCGGGTTGTCGACGGCATCGAGGCAGCGACTGCAAGAAATGGAATTGCTGCGGCGCGAGATCCGGAACGATCTGTTCCTGTCCAAGATCCTGCGGCGCCTCATGGAGGTGGCCCGGGTCATGGAGGCTGATGAAAGCGCCGAGGGGGAGGGAAGCGGTGTTGACAACTCTCCCCGGCAGCAATAATCTAGATCAGGGAAAGGAGAGAAGGTCCCCACGGGAGCGGACCGCATTGATGAATTACTATGTACCGATTGTAATCGAGCAGACCGGTCGCGGCGAGAGGGCTTACGACATCTACTCTCGTCTGCTGAAGGACAGGATCATCTTCATAGGCACACCCATCGACGATCAGGTGGCCAACACAGTGGTGGCCCAGCTGCTGTTTCTGGAGGTGGAGGATCCCGACAAGGACGTGTTCCTGTACATCAACTCGCCGGGAGGATCACCGTCGGCGGGGTTGGCCATCTATGATACCATGCAATACATCAGACCCGACGTTTGCACCATATGCGTGGGGATGGCGGCCAGCATGGCGGCGGTCATTCTGGCGGGAGGTGCAGCTGGGAAGCGATACTGTTTGCCTCACGCGCGGTGCATGATACACCAGCCCTGGGGAGGCGTGCAGGGTCAGGCCACGGATATCCAAATTCACGCCAGGGAGATACTAAGAACCCGCGAAACCCTCAACAAGATCCTGGCCAAGCACACCGGGCAGCCGTTGAAAAAGATCGAGGCGGACACGGAGAGAGATTATTTCATGTCTGCTGAAGAGGCGAAGAAGTACGGGCTCGTGGATGAGGTAATGGTACCCCGGCGCGACAAGAGCAGGACGCCTGTGAAGGGGTGAAGGGTGGGTGCTGAAGTTCACGGATGACAAGGGCCAGCTGAAGTGTTCATTCTGCGGCAAGTACCAGGACCAGGTTCGCCGACTGGTGGCGGGACCCGGGGTCTACATCTGCGACGAGTGCATAGAGCTTTGCAATGAGATCATCGAAGAAGAGCTGCAGGAACAGGAAGAGGTCGATCTTCGAGACATACCCAAGCCCAAGGAGATAAAGGCCATACTGGATCAATACGTCATTGGTCAGGAACGGGCCAAGAAGATCCTCTCGGTAGCGGTTTACAACCACTACAAACGCATCAACCTGGGTGGTAAGGCGGAGGACGTGGAGCTGCAGAAGTCCAACATAGTCATGCTTGGGCCGACCGGGTGCGGCAAGACACTGCTGGCGCAGACGCTGGCCCGCATACTCAACGTTCCCTTTGCCATCGCCGATGCCACCTCGCTCACCGAGGCCGGGTACGTGGGCGAGGACGTGGAGAACATCCTGCTGAAGCTCATACAGGCCGCGGACTACGACATCGACCGCGCGGAGAAGGGCATAGTCTACATCGACGAAATCGACAAGATTGCCCGCAAGTCGGACAATCCCTCCATCACCCGCGATGTCTCTGGTGAGGGTGTCCAGCAGGCTCTGCTGAAAATTCTCGAGGGTACGGTGGCCAGCGTGCCACCCCAGGGTGGGCGGAAGCATCCCCATCAGGAGTTCATACAGATCGATACCACCAACATCCTGTTCATCTGCGGGGGTGCCTTTGAGGGCATCGACAAGATCATCCAAAACCGCGTCAATCAGAGGACGATGGGATTCGGGGCCGACGTGCGGGGTCGCCGCGAACGGCCACTGGGCGAGATCCTCGCCCAGATCATGCCGCAGGATCTTCTGAAGTTCGGCATGATACCTGAGTTCGTCGGCCGGGTGCCGATAATTGTCACCCTTGACCCGCTCACCGAGGATGACCTGGTCCGCATTCTTCTTGAGCCGCGCAATGCGCTGATCAAGCAGTATCAGAAGTTCCTCGAGCTGGATTCCATCACCCTGGAGTTCACCGACGAAGCGGTGCGGGCAATTGCCAGGGAGGCCATGAGTAGAGACACGGGGGCTAGAGGGCTACGTGCGATCATCGAGGAGATCATGCTGGATATCATGTACGAAATTCCCTCCCGAGGCGACGTCACCAAATGTATCGTCACCAAAGAGGTGGTGTTGCGGCGAGAGGAACCACTGCTGGTCACTGCCGAGCGCAAGCCGCGGCGCAAGGAGGAGACGGCCTGAGGCAGACTACTGGCTAGCGGATGGACGGGGGCTCGGCTTCGGCGGGCCCTTCGCGTTGGTGGGCCAACTCCGACACCAGGGTTCCCGCCAGGACCAGAGCCGCGCCCACCACCTGCCAGCTTTCGAGCAGATCGCCCACCAGCACGTATGCCCAGGCGGCGGCAAAGACCGGCTCCGTGGAGAAGATTAGCGCCGTATGAGTGGGAGTGGTGAACTGCTGAACGGCGTTTTGAATCAAGAAGGCGCCGGCGGTTGCCACCAGCGCGGTGTATACCACCGCCCAGGCGGCGCCGCGGGAGGGCAGCGGGAACCCTTCTGCCATCGCCGGCGGCAGGGAGAGGATGCCCACGGTCATGATTTGGATGCCGGTCAGCCACAGTGGATCGTATTCCCCCGAATAGCGCGCCACCGCGATGATGTGGGTGGCGAAGCCGAAGGCGCAGGCCAGCACCAGCAGATCTCCCCAACCGGGTCCACTCCACCCCTCCCAGGTCAGCAGCGCCAGCCCCACCGTCGCCAGGCCCACACCCACCACCGCCTGAGCGCCCGGCAGTTGGCGGAGGAGAGCGCTGGACATGATGGGCACCAGCACCACGGACAGCGCGGTGATGAAGGCTGCCTTGGAGGGAGTGGTGTATTGAAGGCCCACGGTCTGGAAGGCGTAGGCGGCGAACAGAGCGGCCCCGATTTTGATTCCCGCTGACACCATGCCAGGTCCCTGAGGACGAACCTGGATCCTGCAAACCGCCAGGAGGAACAATCCGGCGAGACAGAAACGCCATGCCAGAAAGGAGAAAGGCGCCAGGCGAGCCAGCGCCTGTTTCACGACCACGAAGGTGGTCCCCCATACGAGACTAACGCCCAGAAGGGCCAGGTCTGCCTGCCAGCTGCGGAGCGTCATGCCCTAAGTATAACTGATCCCCTCGCTGGACGGCAACCGCAGGGGGTGTGCGGTCCGTATCAACATTCGGTAGGCTAACCGCGCATGGGCATCATCATGCGATCTCCTGCGTGGCCTGAG
>DFNJ01000018.1 GCA_002376005.1 Firmicutes bacterium UBA3570 | reverse complement strand
CACCAATTCTTGAGACGCTAACCCGGGTCCCGCCACCACTCGAGAGACCAATAGTTACTGCTCCCCACCATGGATCCAGCGCAAACGCGGGGGCCTACCGTCACGTAACGGCATGGTTAAACGGGGCAAACCCCATTTGGGTGCGAAGCGACAGACGAGACAGGAACCGACCCTGTGCAGCTTTCAAACAGCAACGCACCCGACTATGTACTCTATGCAACCCACCGGTGCGCCCAAAATGGTGCGTAAAGCTTCACTCCTCCCGTGGCATATGGCGCCGGACGCGAGGTTCCCGGTGGTGCTCATGTCGCTGAGCTCTCACAAGCCAGCCCCGAAGTGGGAGACCTTTTGCCGAAACTAGGCACCGCGGCGGTTGTTGTTCAGAAGAGACGGACCAACTCATCAATCGCGCCCATCCAGTCTCGATATGTGCCTGCAATTTACCAGTGCCACATTCTTTTCCTCGACGAGTAGCCGCAGCTACCCTGACAGTAACGGCGTACCCACAGCCGGCTGTCACGGCAGGGCCAAGGCAGACTACGACGGTGCCAATATGAATGCGGATCCTCCTGTTATCTACCACCGGGCCTTGTGGGGGACCGGGTGACCATGAGCACCTGGCCGGCTGCCGGCGAATCGCGGAGAGACACCAGAACTACCCCACTCCTGCGATGACTCCCGTTCCTCTGAGCAGTACCGCGCGCATCCGCCCCGCCGACGCCGCGTACGACACTCATCGCCTTCATGGGGCGTTCTCTTTACACTTCGAATACTCCGCCCCAAACCGCCTTCTGGGTTTTTCGGAACTCTTGTTCTGCATTCTTCGATCACCAAACAGAGAAAAGGGGAGGATGTACCCGCACAGCGAAGTACTCGCCTGAACCCGATCTGGTTTTGAGCTCACTAAGCCCGGAAAGGAAGTGCAGTCCACATATGTATCACTCGTCTTCCCCTCTCCGCCCGGCCATATTTCCGGTATTGCTGGCGATACTGTCGATGACCCTTACCGGATGCGGTCAACCCCTGGATGAAGATCAACTGGTGGACATAACCTGGGTCCCTTGGAGCCGGGAAGACCCTGCCCTTGCGACCCTGGATAGAGCCGCCCTGATGATACCCGTACTGATTGACGGAAAGGAGGCACTGATGCAGCTGGATACCGGGGCCAGCCGGACCACACTCTACAGACCCCTGGCGGACCGGCTGGGAATCCGTTACGAAGTTGGTGAAAAGGTGGAGTGGAACCAGCTCCCTGGTGCCTACAGAGCCCGAATCCCAAAGATTACCGTGGGCGGTGTTCCCCGCAAGGGTATGGACGTGATCATTTGGGGGCTGCCGTCAGAGAATACCGGAACATCTGACCGCACGGCAGAGCAGGACCCACGGTCGGGCCGGTTGGTGAAGCTGGGCGACCTCGGAACCGATTTCTTCCGGGAACCCAGACCGGCAGCCCTGTATATTGACTTCGTCAGCAGCAAACTGGGAGTATTTCAGCGAGCCCCGCGGGTCTCAGGTCGGGTGATCCCCTTCAAGATCGTATCGGGAAGACCGGTGATCACCCTCAGCGGTAGCTGTACTCTCCATGCCCTGTATGATACAGGCAGCTCTCCGCTCGGGTTGATGGTAACGCTGGACATCTTTCGCACCCTTACAGGGCTGGATCCTAACAGCGAGCAGGTCAGCGTCCTTGTCGCGCCCAGCTGGGGCAGAACCATAGACTTACATGGGACCCCAACAGACCTGACCTTCCGCGCGGGCCGGCATGAGTTCGCGTTTCCCGTCCTATGGTGCTCTCCAATGATGGATCAGCTGGCCCGCTCCACCAGAGGACAGATAGACGCCATCCTCGGAAACGAGGCCTTTCGGTCCAGTCGGATTCTGCTCGATTTCCGGCGGAACGTCCTGATCGTCATTGAAGACGGCCGAAGATGAGATCAGATCGGGAGGGACCTGTTGTCGGCCGCCTCCTTGCTTCCAGCGGCCGGGGCGCGGCGCGAGTTCATCTGCGTGATCCTGGGGCCTGCATGTCCCAGCGGTTATCTGAAGAGGCTGCGCCCCCAACCGCGGGTGAATACAGGTCCGGTGGAGTAAAAAATTTTGTCTCGCCGGCCCAGGTACCCCTTGGTCGCTGGCACTGTAATCCGCGGCGTCTTGCAGGCCCAAAGCCAGCGCTCCTTTGTCCGGGGGGAAAAGATGCCCAAAATTGGCCTCGAGCTTCCGAATCGGCAGTCCTAGCCTGGACCATTTCGGGCATCAGGGTTGGCCGTAGAGGATCCTCCCGTCCTTGAGGACTTCTTGGATGAACCGACTCCCTTCCCCCCGCATCCTTCGAAACTCCTCGGGGGTGTAGCCTACCGGCTCAAGCGGGAGGCCGATGCCGTCGTTGAGATCCAGGAGGAGCTTTATCCTGTCCAAAAACGGCTCCTGGAAGTCCGCCACCACCAGGATGTCCACGTCCGAGCCTTCATTGATGTCCCCACGCGCGAAGGAGCCGAAGAGGATCACCGTCTGGGGCTTCAATCGATCGACTACCCGCTGGACATATTGTGGTATTCTTGCAGATACTTCCTCACTTCGTTCAATATCGACTCGGCGTAGCTTAAGCACTTTCGAGCTACCTCCTCGGTGTAGAACTTGTACGGCGCCCCTGAGGGGTAGAAGTTGGGATATCTGGAGCCAACGTAATGCCTGTCGAGCTCCTTGCCGTAGTCCAGAAGCTGCCTGAATCGCTCTTCGATCTTCCCGGATTCCTCGAGGAGCTCCACCACGGAGCGGGTAATGAGGGCGCGGTAGCCCTTAGAGTAGAGGAACCCTTTTAGGGCCTTTTCGGCGGCCTGTTGGGCAAAGAAGGCGGAGGCATAAAAATTTCCTGCCTCACGGCAATCGTTGGCCGTTTTCATATCGGCACCGGCCTGATCCAGCCACCTCAGGCCTTCCTCGAGGTTCCCCATTGGGCTTTAACTCCCATCCTTTGGAACACCGCTCTGACTGCTCTCTCTGCCAGGAGCTAAATCAGCCAGTTCGCCCGGCCTTGCCCGCTAGCCGTTCCAGTTGAGGACGACGATCGCTACCTTGGGCCAGTTCCCGGGAAAACCTGGCTGTCGGGCCATCACATCACTCATTTCACCGCCTCGAGCACCAACTCCTCGCCGAGATCTCGCACTCGGCTAAGGGTGCATTCTCCTGCCCAAAACGCCGGGCCTAGTCACGTCTCAAAGCATGGTTCAAAAGTGTGTGCAGTATACCGGGCACTCGCAGGACTGTCCTCGTTTACACGCAACAGGAGATCGAGCAATGGAGCAAGGTGCCCCAGGCTTTCATCACCAGCGTTCTCAGAGAGGGAAAGACAATCTATGAGAAAGAACGCGCTTGACATAGTAAGCGCATGGCTTAAGAGGGCAAGGCGCGACTTGCTGGCGGCTGAGTGGCAGCTCCGGGCAGCTGAGCCCTTTACCGATATTGTTTGCTTTCATGCCCAACAAGCTGCGGAAAAATACGTCGAGGCCTATGTAACCTTCCAAAAGGTCGCCCTCCCAAGGACCCATGCTGTCGAGGATCTCGTGCTGTTAGCCGCTGAATGCGATGCCGATTTCAAGGCCTTGGTGGATGATGCGGCGGTCCTCACCCCCTGCGTGGTGGAGCGCCGGTATCCTGAGTTTGAACAACCTTCTATATAAGATACCCGCCAGGCGGTGGAGATCGCACGTAGGGTGCGCGACTTTGTGCTGGAGCGGGTTCCGCTGGAGGTTCGCGGTGAAGGATGAACCGCTTGTCTGCGCAGTGGCTGCATCCCTGGCCACGAGAGGATCACATCGGGAAATGGTGCTTGTGGGATCCCAGTTTCGTGGCCGCTATCACCGGGCCCGTACGTAGGGCAAGGATGTAGGCGGGGTACTCACTGACAGGTGAGGGCCTCGCCGGCGATTCCAAAGTGTAGGCGAAGGGTACAGCACATGCCTGGGCAGGGTTCACCACTGCACCAGCAATGCTAGCGCGAAAGCCCCGATTCGGTGGCTGTGCTGCTCACAGGGAAACCTGCCAGCGGGCAGGCGATGTTTTCAACCGTTCCCGGCGCCTCCTACTCCGGCCGGCATCCCCTCCCCGCCTGTGCCCGGAAAGCTGGCAGCACACCGTGGATCCAGCAAACGCCAGCTAGCAGCTAGTCTACCGTCGCCCCACCTGCAGCTCCCGGGCCCAGCGGAGAACGAGGCGCGAATTCACCGCCAGCACCCCCAGGGCGACCAGCCGCACCGGCCAGGGGCTCCAGCCCACTGCCGCCACCGCGTCCACGTCCCCGCCGGCGAACACTGACACGACGCCGTAATAGAAGGGATCCAGGAGCAGGAAGACGATGCCCGCGTACCACACCGCCACGCGGATCAGTGGATGTCCAGCCCTCGTGAGCCGGCCCCGATTCAGATACACCAGGTACCCGATGGATACCGTGACCACTGCCGGAAGCCAGGCGATCACCAGCCAGTGAGCACCAACCCGCTCGGCCACCGGGGTGGCGTAGATCACCTGGCTGGTGCCCCAGCCGTTGGTGAACAGCCTAACCTCCGCCACCGGCTCGCCGAACGCCCGGGCAGCGGCGTAATGCACCCCTTCGTGGAGGAGGTTGTGGAAAAGCAGTACCGCCACCCAAATGGGCATCAAGGACCACCGTCGAGTCAACTGTTGCCACCCCCATTAAGCCCAAATGACCCAAATCACCGTAATGGCCGACGAATCCCTGCCCTACCCTTCCTCCCCCCGACTCCACCTTCCAGAAGATACCCCCGGAGCCCCCCAGTCCCCAATTTGCCACAACACGTCTCCCCCTTTCTCCATGTATGCCCGGTGACCTCCTGGTCCGTACATTCCCCCCTGACCACCACGAGGTCCCTGGGCGAGTGAATCTTGCACGGCCGGTGCTGCACGGCTGCCGGGAGGATGCGAAGACAAATTCTGAGAATTAGGGGCAGCGAGGATTGGCGATGGGAGTGATGCGTACTATGCAGCCAAACCGCCTGACCGCTTCCCTCAGCTGGCCACCGGTGGGTACCGCCGTTGGCATCTTCCTGCTGTCATCCCTGTTGAGCTTCCTTGTGGGTTTCATCGTTTTTCCCGCCTTCCACCGGGCACCACCGGGGGGTGACTTCACCATCGCTCCCGGGTGGGTAGCAGTGATGGATGTGTCCATGTGTACCGCCATTGCGCTGCTGTCCGCCCGATCCATCCTGATCCGCAACCGAAACCACGCGGCACAGGGCTCCCAAGAGCAGGCCACCAACACCCGTGCGGCGGCCCTGACCTTCCTCACCCACATCCAACGCTCTGACCTGGCGCTGGTCTCCCGGTGCCTCCTCTGCATCTTGCCGGTGGTGGCTCTGCTGGCCTGGCTCCAGACCCGGAGCGGTTTCGTGATCACCCTGGAGGACTGGCAGATGGAAGCGATGTTTCACCCTCTTAGCCTGCTCTCCACCATTGCCCTGGCACCGGTGGCCGAAGAGCTGTTGTTCCGAGGCGTGCTGTACGGCGCGCTGGCCCGGCGGGGGCACCGGACCGCCTTTATGGTGACGGTGGCAGTCTCCGCCCTGGCCCACTGGCCGCCGACGCGCATATTGGGAACCCTGCCAGGCGTGCTACTCTTCACCTGGCTGCGCCAGCGCACCGACCGCCTGGCGCCCTCCGTGATCGCCCATGCCCTTTACAACGCCCTGGTAATGGTCGGAGCTCTGATCGGCGGGCTGATCTGGAATTGAGAAAGAAAGCCACACATGAAGGAGATACCCAGAGCCCTCTCACCCACCGGGGAACGGACCGTGGCAGGCCAGGTTTGCCCGCTGGGATCCAATGGATCACCACCTGATAGCGACCGCCAGCCAAGCTGGCCCACTCCTTTATCGGGAATGCCACAGCCGGTACCACTGACCCCTCGACGCGATCGGAGATCGGGATGCCGTCTGAGGGCCACCACGACCACGACGACAGGCACCCTGGGGCGCCAGCTGGCCCACCAGTCCAACGCATGTCAGGCAGCGCTACCCAAAGTGCCACGCCGCACGCACCCGGGCAGGAAGCACGCCGCGGTACTGGTCCCGACCTTGCGCCTCTCCGGCCCCGCACCGGTGGCGATCTTCCCCCGCTGATCCGGAGCGCTGTGTCGCACTGTGCAGCACCAATGCCTGGCGAAGTGGATGGAGACCGTCACCAAGCTGGCAACTGCAGGCCCCAACACCACCCTCACCAGGCCAATGAACCAGCTGCCCGGAAGGAAACGGACATGGGGCAAGCAGCGCGCCTTAGCGCTCGCGGCCTTACCACCCCCTTTCCGTAGCCCCGGCCCCCCCCCAAGCACCGAAACGGGGCTTCCCGCACCGCATCAGCACCCGGTTACCCGGTTCTGAACGCTGCCATTTCGTGATCCCTGAGGGGGACGTAGGACATGGTCGGTGTCTGTGGGATGCGGTCGTGGCAGCACCAAAAATCCGCCCCGTAAACAAGCCGGGCAGGAAATGAGCGGATGAGCGCCGAAAGTATAAGCGTATGCGCATACACTAAAACAGCGGGCACGGCCGTGCCCGCCAGACAACAAGATGGAGGGAGATGGACGTAGGTGGCAGAGGCCAAAACTGCCGGGGAAAGGCCTGCCGAGGAAGCCGCGAAGTTCTTCGCCGTTTTGAGCGATCCCACGAGGCTGCGGCTGTTGAAGCTCCTCCTGCGACAGGACGAGAGCAAACCCCTGTGCGTCCGCGCCTTGGCCCGCCGCCTGGACATCAGTCAGCCAGCTGTCTCTCAGCACCTCCGGATCATGAAGGATGCGGGACTGGTGCGCGGTGTGCGGCGTGGGCCCGAGGTGCACTACTACCTCGACCCGGACGCCCTGGAGAGGGCCCGAAACATGACCGCAGAATTGTTGACCGTAACCGCGGACGGCGAAGTGTGCCGGGAGCAGTGCTGAAGGGCAGCGCAAGCACAGACCGCACTGACCAGGCTCCTCGGGGTGCGGCCCCCCTGCGGGACACTGGTCACTCCGACCCGCAGCGGGGGCCGCGCGCCAGTACGAAATTTGGGCAACAGGAACCAAAGCTGGGGCGGCAGCTGTTCTTTCTCGCCTCCGCCTCAGCCTTCCTCTCCAGCCCCCCTCACCCACCATTTTGCCTGCCTGCGGCTGCCGAACGCCCAACGGCGCACGTTCGGACGTCTGGCGCAATTCACCACCTCCGTAGTCACCCGTTAACCGCCGCCTCGCCACCCACCAGCAATTTGTCTTCCCGCTTACAGCGGGCATACTCGGCAGAGTGAAACCGCTTCTGTGACGATAACTTCCGGCGGACTCTCCTGCCCCACCCTCAGCAGCTGCGAAAGGGTCACAGACTACCCGCCTCCTGCTTGCATGCCAAAAAGTACCATGAAGGGATGTTCGCACCGGGCGCCGAAGTACCAGCTCCGTACTGAGGACAGCCCAGAGGTGATGGAGTCAACATGCACCGGCATCCTCTCGATGAGTACCGAGATCCCACCACTCTGTTCCGCCGGTGGGAGCAGAACCCCATCCTCACCCCCGAGGACTGGCCCTACCCGGCCAACGCGGTCTTCAACCCGGGCGCGGCCCTGGTGAATGGGGAGACCCTGCTCCTGGTGAGGGTGGAGGACATGCGGGGGTACTCCCACCTCACGGTGGCCCGCAGCAGGGACGGCAAGGGCAACTGGCGGATCAGCCGCCAGCCGGCACTGCGACCCGACCCCCAGTACCGTGAGGAGCGGTGGGGCATAGAGGATCCCCGCATCGTCTGGCTGGAGGATCGGGAGGAGTACGCGGTCACCTACGTCTCCTTCTCCCCTGGGGGCCCGGTAGTGTCGCTGGCCACCACCAGGGACTTCATGGATTTCAAACGCTGGGGTGCCCTGCTTCCCCCCGAGGACAAGGATGCCTCCCTGTTTCCCAGGCGCATCAAGGACCGCTATGCCCTCATCCACCGGCCCATCATCCGGGGCGAAGCCCACATCTGGATCGCCTTTTCCTACGACCTGCAGTACTGGGGGGACCACCAGGTGATCATACCCGTCCGCCCCGGTTCCTGGGATTGCCGCCGGGTGGGCCTGGGACCACCGCCCATCGAGACGCCGCATGGCTGGCTGGTGATGTACCACGGGGTCAGGGAAACGGCAGCCGGCAACCTCTACCGGGTGGGGCTAGCGTTGCTGGACCTGGAGGATCCCCGGAAAGTGATCAGGAGGTCGGAAGAGTGGGTGTTCGGCCCCCGCGCGCCGTACGAGCACGGGGGAGATGTCCCGGGAGTGACCTTCCCCACCGGGGTAGTGATAGACCAGGAAACCCGCGAGATGAGGGTGTACTATGGGGCGGCAGACAGCGTGGTGGGCCTGGCCGTGGCCAACCTGGATGAAGTGCTGGAGTACCTCAGCAGCTGCCCCTCGGGCTGAGACCACAGGGCCAACCGGGAGTCATGACAACCGCCTGGTTGGAGGAAAAGTAGCATCATGTCGATGGCAACCGGCAGGTGCCCGCGAGGGAGAATAGGGAATCAGGTGCGAATCCTGAGCGGTCCCGCCACTGTGACCGGGGAGTGAACCCGCGCGATCCACTGGCCGACGCCGGGAAGGGCGGGGGGAGCGGTGATCCGGAAGCCAGGAGACCTGCCTGCCGGTGCGTACTACCTTCGCGGCAAAGGGAGGTACGTGTCATGGTTCGAACAGTCCCCCATCCAGCCCGGCAGCGCCTACGCCGGGAGCTCACCTCAAGAGCCCTCACCGCACGCCGAAAGGGGGCAGCCCTGAATGGATCTCCTGCAACGTACCCTGAGGTCCATCGAGCCGGCTGACCCCGTCATCAGGCAGTCCGCGCGCACACGACAGGACTCCCTCATCAAACCCCGTGGCAGCCTGGGCCGTCTGGAGGAGCTGGCCTGCCGGGTAGCGGGGATGACCCGCTGCCTGAAGCCAACCGTCAACCGCGGGGTGGTTTTCGTCATGGTGGGAGACCACGGGGTGGTGGAGGAAGGGGTCAGTCCCTACCCGCAGGCGGTCACTGCCCAGATGCTGGGCATGCTCGGTCGCGGCCGGGCGGCGGTGAACCTGCTGGCTGACATAGCTGGGGTAGAGGTCGTGGTGGTGGATGTGGGCTCGCGGGCCGATCCCACCACCCTGCCTGCCGGGGTCGTGGTCGCCAAGGTGGCCTCGGGTACCAACAATATCGCCCGGGGCCCCGCCATGAGCTGGGGACAGGCAGTAGAGTGCGTCGAGGTGGGCATACGTCTGGTCCAGCAGCAACACAAACGGGGCCTCGACCTGGCGGCCACCGGAGATATGGGCATTGGCAATACCACCCCCAGTGCGGCCGTGGCTGCCGCGCTCACCGGCGAGCCGGTGGAGGCGCTTGCCGGCCCGGGCAGTGGGCTGCCAGCCGCCCGTCTCGGACACAAGTGCCAGGTGATCAAACGGTCGCTGGAAGCCAACCGGCCCAATCCCTCCCGGCCCCTGGACGTCCTGGCCAAGGTAGGGGGTTTCGAGATTGGAGCCATCGCCGGGGTGATCTTGGGCTGTGCCGCCAGCAGGATCCCCGTGGTCATCGACGGTTTCATCTCTGGGGCCGCGGCCCTACTGGCCGCCCGCCTGGCTCCCGCCGCCCGGGACTACATGATTGCCGGACACCTGTCGGCGGAACCGGGCCACGCCCTGGTACTGAAGCACCTGGGGCTCGAGCCCCTGCTTCGCCTTGAGATGCGGCTCGGGGAAGGGACGGGCGCGTGCCTGGGAATGTTGCTGGTCAAAGCGGCCCTGAAGCTGGGCGCTGAGTTGCCCACCTTCTCGGAAGCAGGAGTATCGGACCGGGAGGGGTAGTGATGCTGGGCGCCTGGCGGGCCTTTCTGGCCGCTGTATCCACCTTAACCATCGTACCTGCAGGCCGCGGCACGAGCTGGGACGATGCCGACCTGAGGCGGGCGGTGGCGTTCTTCCCCCTGGTGGGGTTGCTGCTGGGGATGGGGCTGGCGGCAGTGGCGGAGGTTCTTTCCTTCGCTCCTGCTCTGCTGCGTGCCGCCTTACTGGTCACCTTCCTCACCGCTGCCACCGGCGGCCTACACCTTGATGGGCTTGCAGATCTGTGCGACGGTCTGGCCGGGTCACACCCTGGGGAAAGGCTTTCCATCATGGCTGATCCCCGGGTGGGGATCTACGGTCTGCTGGGGGTAGTTTGCCTCCTGCTGCTCAAGTTCGCGGCCCTGGCCTCTCTGGACCTGGCTCGGGCACGGGCTGCGCTCATGGCAGCCCCAGCGATCGGCCGCTGGGCAATGACCCTGGTGCTCACCAGCTTCCCCTATCCTCCGCACCATACCGGCCTGGGCTCCGCCTTCAAGGCCCATGGAGGATCGGCTCGACTGCTGGCTGGCACCGCGGTGGTTGCTGCCTTAGCGCTGGTCCTGCCGGCAGTTTACGTGCTGGCGGTCCTCACTCTCTCCGCCGCCCTGTCATGGGCCATGGGCAGATACGCGGTGGCAAAGCTGGGCGGGGCCACCGGCGATGTTTATGGCGCGGTGTGCGAGATGGCGGAGACCCTCACCCTGGTGGTCACTGCCCTGGCTGGGACGGGAGGTGTCCGGTGACGAAGGGCGAGGTGGTGCTCATCCTGGGAGGTGCCAGGAGCGGAAAGAGCGACCTTGCGCAGAAGCTGGCCGCCGAGGGCCGCCGGCGAGTCCTCTACGTGGCCACCGCCACCGCCGGCGATGCGGAGATGGAATACCGAATCGCTCGGCACCGCAAGGAGCGCCCCCCGCACTGGCTGTTGGTGGAGGTACGGAGAAACGTAGCCGAACGGCTGTCAGAGCGCATCAGCACTGGCGACGTGCTGATTCTGGACTGTCTGACGCTGCTGGTGGCCAACATCCTCCTTTCATCCAACCTCGACCCCGCACAACCAGGCCAGACGGAACAACAGGTGTGGGGAGAGATCGAGGGCGAGCTGCAGGAGCTGCTCTGCCTGGTGCGACAGTGGGACCTGCAGTGCCTGGTGGTATCCAACGAGGTGGGCTCAGGCATAGTCCCCGCCCATTACCCCTCACGGCTTTATCGGGACCTCCTGGGCAGGGCAAACCAGTACGTGGCGCAAAGAGCAGACCGGGTGTACTTGATGGTGGCGGGAATTCCGCTGCTCATCAAGGGATAGCCGTCACAGCCGCCGTCCTGGCCGCTTAGTCGCCTACAGTCACGTCATATCTAGTAGCCAGGCAATGAAAGCGTTCCGCCCACGCTCCCGTATAAGAACCGTCAGCAAACCGCGCACGGGCATCATCATACGACCTCGGTGGGTGACGTAAGTGCTCCTCGCAGAACATGGGTGGCTGGTGGAATACTGACCTTGCCCACCCTGCGGACGCCGGTATCCCAGGATTCCCGGTCACGGCCCGTTTTTGTCCACCTCGCACCTGCGTCTGGGGTTTTTCGCTTGCCATATCTGTCAGTTTAGCACCGCCTGTTCCAAAGCCGTCCCCGCCTAGGAATCCATGCGTAATGGCATTGCTGCCTCTATCCTCGCCCCCATTCCCCATTTTGTCCCCGTATGCCGAACTGCGCCAAAATGCGGGGTTGCAGAACTGGCGGGTCGTGCTGCCTTGCCATCTCGCGCGGTGGGCGTCCGGCGACCGCTCCGCGCCATTCAGCTGCCACGCGTCTGAACAGACCCCCAGCAGGATTGCAGTGGTACCTCACCCTCTTGTGGCCCGAAATCCTCGGCATGAGAGCATTGCTTGTTTCGGAGGTTGCAGATGAAGGTCTGTGCCTCTGGTGCGGGCAGCTGTGTGGCTTTTGGTGGATCTTTACTCGTCATCGTGTGTATCACCGGTTTCGCCAATGGTCTGTCGCTGAATCCGCCGCAGCAGCTCCGCTATGGACACTGGTCCTTCCCGGCCCAGCTGCCAGAGACCGAGGCCCGGCAGTAAGTGCCACGCGTCGAAGTCCCTGAATCCCAGTGCCTCAGTGTCCACAATGCGACTGGTCCGGACATCGCGAAGGATGGCTACCAGGGGATATTCCTCGAAGGGCTTGACCTCCCATTCCGTAACGGGATGTTCAGCGTAAACAGCCAAGACCTCCCCGTCGCTGCTGAGAGTATGCGTCGCTTTGGTTACTTCCGCCACAATACCTCTCCTCTTCATGTCAACCGCGTGCCGTAGCTCCCTGCTTCCCCGTGCAGCGTTCAGGCTGTAGTCGGTCTCTTCATCCTCGTCGTCGTATACCGACCTCACGCGCTCCAGTGCTGGTTCGTCCTTCGATCCGAACCGGATCCTTCGATCTCCCGGACAGGACTTACGGTGGTCGAAACGCCACGATAAAATGTCGCCCGGGATTCCCGGAGGAATACCGCACGGGTCTCGGTTTGGCCGATCACACTCGCGACCCATCCGTCCTTGAAGTGCCTGCAGCCGAGGCACGTGGGCGCCATTACGTCCGTCACTTCAGCACCAGCTTCCTTCTGCGATTGCCGAGCACCGTCACAGCGTACTGCCTTCGCGGTCAGCTTGTTCGCGTTATTTCCATCACGCGCACATCTTGTATATTTCTTGCGGGGTGTCTGCTGTCGTTCGTCTCGCCCACCCCTTCAGTCCTTGTGCCACCGGGAAGGGTGCCTCAGTCATGGGCTTTCGGGGGCGCAGGTCTTCTGCTTCGCGACGGGTGACGGTAAGCCCAACAGCGTAGTCGCCAGCGAGCCGAATGTAGTAAGCCCTTCTCAAGGCACGCCCGAGTTCCTGGTCGAAAGCTCCAGTTTGCACAAAATATTTGCCGAATTTGCCGAAGCACGCCCCGATGGGACGAGGCCGAAAACCGCGGGTGATGAGGGCCGCTTCGGCCATGAAGTGGCATAGTAGCAACGGAAGGCACAGGAATCATAGTCTTGCAGTCCAAAGAGGTGCTCAGCGCTCACCAGAAACCGTTCCGCCTTGGCAATGAAGTCGTGAGTCTGCTTCACAGAGGAATCCCTTCGCGGCGCACTTTCCTCAGGAAAGGCGAGGCGTATCCCTCGTAGTAGCCCTGCGGCACGACGACCACCGATACCAATTCACTCGTTTCCAGCAAGATGTCAAAGAGAAGGTCATCCAGGCTGCGTCGTACCTCCCAGGGTTCCAAGGCATCGTCGACCACCACGAGCAAATCCACATCCGACTCCTTCGTGGCCGTCCCGCGAGCATGAGATCCGTAAAGGATGACCAATTTGACCCTCGAGCCGTAGCATGCCTCGAGCCGCCGGCGGACCCTCTGCCCTATAGCACGGATACGCTCATCCATGGCTTTCCTCCCGTGCTCACCCCTAAACCGGGACATCCCCACCCCGCCCGCAGAGAGACAGACCACCTCCGGGTAGTCCGTACGCTACTTGCTCTACATGCTCTCGACTCCATTCAGCTACCGTTATTATTTGGGACTGGCACCGGATTGGCAACACCCCGTCACCAGGCTACCGGCTCTCGAAAGATCTATCCTCTGTTGGCAAAGGCATGCCCTCTTTCGAATCCGATTGGTTCATGTCCTAGCTAAACTACTGCTCGAGCACGTGTGCATTATCTGCCATCTCCGGCCATCAGATCCTGCCGAGACAGCCGTTCGTCGCGATGATCTCCCCGGACCCCTGACCCACAGAGAGCCACGGCCAGCAGTCATCTCGACGCCTGGTGGATGGCGCTGGGTGTCATCGTGGTTGCCCTCTGATGTTGGAAGAACCAGGCACTGCTGCCACCGTGCTCCACGAGGTACGGACGCGGCCTTCCGTGACCTGCCCGAACCGTCGCCAGGTGCCCGTTGAGGATCGATTGGCTCCTCTAATGCGCTCGCCTGCGGGCGCCGGCGCCCAAACCTGACCGACTGCGGCGGACCAGCACCCCTATTTGCCAATGCTACGCAAACTCTGGGCGCGGTACCAACCGGGCCCAGAGTCAGTCCCACAAAGCGCCATCCCGCGTAGGTCACTGGGGCTCGAGACTGCATACATAGCGGACTGGCAACAATCAGGAAACCGCGGGCGGGGCGTGGGGAACCATTCGCCGCACCATGCCCCGCCCGACGCAAGGGAAAAAGCCAGCGCGATTGGGGCAATCTCGCGAAAGGGCGGGATTCGTCGGTCATGCCGAACTGCAAAGCCAGTCTCGGAGGGGACAACGCACAGATCAGTAGTCAAACTCGTGCTTCCCCACCCGGATCCTGGCCTGCGGCCGCTCCCCGGGCAGAGGGCGGCGCAGCTCGATCAAGTTGAGGACGCGGTACCCGCGCCGTTCGAGGAACCGGATTATGACGCCATTGTTGGGGTGCACCCAGTTATACGGCGGGGAGCCTCCCAACTCCTCCGCGAGCTCTTCCGCGCGAGAATAAAGGGCCGAGCCGATCCCCCGCCGACGGTAGGCAGGCACCACGTACAAGGACTCCGCCCAAACGACGTTCCCATCCACCCGGCACACCAGATACCCGACCAGTCTTCCCTCCAGCTCAGCCACGAATATGGGGAACCCTTTGCTCCAGTACTGCTCCAGCTCCTTCCGGGCGGCATCGAGGTCTGGGGCCCGCTCACAGCCTCGGAGCCGGGCGAGCTCCGCCCGGAAGGCAGCGATTAGTGCAGCGAGATCGCCCTCGCAATCTCTCCCCGCTCGCCGAATGGTCGCCATGGGCCTAGCGCGGCTCTCAAGTTCAGACACTGTGTCCGCTCCCCTCCCCACTGCCGGTCTGGCCGTGTTGGTCACACGTACCTGATACTACGCCAGTTCCATCAGCACTCCCTGGCCAAACCTCGGTGATCACTTCACCGCCTGGTCAATTTCCCCCCTCACCCTCGGCGATCTCGGCCACCCTCGCAGTGAGGAAGGTATCCCACAGCACCTTCCATCTTGGTCAAGTGCCAGGGGACAGGAAGCTGGCGGGAAGCCCATGCTGCTCGTTCCGGCTGATCCGCCGGTACCACGTAGGATCTTCATTTCGAGGTCTCGAGCAATATGCAAAGCTTCGCCCATCCCGAGGACGGCCCGGGCCAGGTTAGCCCAGAGAGCGATAGGCTCCCACGGCTCCCGCAAGTTCCATCAGTGGCCCCGGCGGCCCGGGCCATGGTACGGGCACGACAGTCCGGAGCTCTCATCGTGCCACCGCGCCATACTTCGAGTCCTCCCTGCTTCAGCTCAACCATTACGGGTGGCGAATGATTCAGTGGCTCAGAACCCGCACCGCCACCTCCAGGAACGGTTCCTGGCCCAGCCGTAAGCCGCGCCGTCAGAGCAGAGCGCGGTACCAAAATGCAGCTCCAGGTGCCACGATCTTCGGTGCTGCCAACAGATACAGCCAGCGGGACCTACGGCCGTCTCGCTTCACCTTCCGGGACAGGCGCCTGCATATGCCCTGGTAGTCGCCCCGGCCAAGCTTAGCAGGTGTGAGCCGTCACGACTCTTGGAGGCCCCAATGGGCTTCGGTGGCGGTGCAGATAACATTCCGGACACCTCGTACCGCCTCCCCAACACTCCCAGCACCTCGCACTGCCGATGACGCGCTTCGCTTGTCAGATTGCTAGCCAGTCCCGCGGCCCTCTGCATGCCCGGCACAGTCTGGACGCCCAGACGCTTGACCGCCCCTCGTTGCCCTTGCTGAAACCATGGTCGGAAAAGGGCCAATACCCCACAGGCAACCATCAGTCAGGTTGCCAAGTAGCCGGCAGCGCCTCACAGATCTTCCTCCCGCTTCCCGGGCTGCCTGCCGCGGATCCAGCGCAGCCAGCGTGCCCGGAGCCAAAGGATCAGCAGAGCCAGGGAGAACAGAACGGCAGTTCCTTGGATGGAACGCAAGATCCAGTATGCCGATTCCGCCCAATATACTTCTGCCGCCCACACCCCGGCATACATGAAACACACGATCAATATCGCACCGAGCACCTGCCGGTACCGCCAGCGCCGGATGATGGCCATCTTCTCCTCCCAGCTCAGATCGCGGCGGTCGGAAAGCCCCCTGAGTTCCTCAGGCTCCGTAAACATCTCCGCCACTAACCGCCACGCTCGATACCAGAGGGGCTTCTTCTCCCTCACCGGCTTTCACCTCCACCCTCAGCACCGAGCCCCTCCACTTTCTCCCTACGCTCTGCTATCCCCAGGCACCCAGCTGGAACCACATGGATCGCCGCCGACGGAGACATCCTCTGCTGGCGATGCCCGCCAGAGAAATTTCCGCCAGGTCATCCGGTACATCCTACAAGACCTGACGCCACAGGTCTTACCAACCGGCGACAGCTCTCCCGAGCTGGACGATGTCCCGCCCGCTTCCCTGCATCGGCCAACGGCAGGACGTCAGCAGGCACGGGCTCCCGCCTTCCGGCCCCCGGAACGCCAAGGTAGGGACCCCCGGGCGAACGGCACAGGCACCGTGTCGCAGGTCCGGAAAGTGCCTCAAGCTCACCGAGCAGTTCAGGAAGAGGGCCGCGCTGCGCGCTGTGGACGCTGCTAGTGAGGCGTCTTGTTGCGCTGACCCTCCCCGAAAGGTGACGGTGCATTTCCCGGCAGGACCCGCCGGCAATGCACTACGCATGGGAGATGACGCTGATGAAGTCCCGGGCTTCACCATCATCGGAATTCGGATGCCGTGCTCGTTGGAAAGGTACCCCTACGGGGCCGCAGCCCCTTCCTTGCCCGACGGACCCCCGGAAGTCCCGCCCTCCTGGCCCTGGTGCGCCCCGATGATGCGCGTCCCGTGTCAGGTCCAGATGCTCCTAATTTGCATCTTCCCTGGCGCGGAACAGCTTCAGCTGGCGAGCCCGACCCTCCGACTTTCGGCAGGCCAGTCCCGAGCCGTGACGGGTACGGGCCCCCCGCCGCGTGGGCTCCAGGAAGCCAAGGGGTGCATCGATGGGAATGCGGCGGTACTCAACCACCAGCTGCTGACTCCTGACCGCCAGAGGCTCATCCAGTCGCCGGTACGCGTACTCCACGTACGCACCCACCACGTCGTAGCCGATGGTGTTGCGACCGAGGGCAAAGGCCACCTTGGTGGTCTGCCCCGAGCCCACAAAAGGGTCCAGCACCAGGTCGCCGGGGTAGGAGTATAGCTGGATCAGCCGGTAGGGTATCTCCTCCGGGAAAGGACAGGGATGCTCTAGCGTCCCCGGGGGCACGGGCGCGATGTGCCAGACGTTGTTGGCGATCTCCCTGGTGAACAGAGTGCCCACCTGCACCCGGGCCTCCTGGCGCTGGTCCTCAGCACGGCGATAGATGGGATCACCGGGCTTTCTGAATATCAGGATGTACTCGGTCATTATGTTGGGGTGGTAGTAGCCGGGGTACGGGTGCTGGATGAACACGCCCGCCCTCTTCACTCCCGCCGTGGTCTTGTGCCACACGATGTCCTGGTGGAAAACCCACCCCGCCCGGGTGAGATGGTGCACCAGATCAAAGGGGACCGGGTAATGGCGTCCATCCAGCAGCACCGTGCCTACGACCACCGCCAGGAACCCTCCCGGACGGGTCTTCCGCCAGGTCTCGAAAAAGATGCCGCAGACCCAGGACAGATACGAGTGATAATCATCAAAGCCGGCGGCGTACGTGCGAGTGCGGTAGGACTGCTCGGGGTCGGAGGCGTGGCGGTCGTAGTCGATGGCATTCCAGTATGGCGGTGAGGTGACGGTGAGGGATATGCTTTCATCATCCACCTCCGGCATGGCCTCACTGCTCCCCACGTACAGGAGGGCCCGCCACGTCCGACCGTCTGCCTGGCGCTCCTTGACCAGCGCGCACCGGCTGCCCTGAGCTTCCCCCATTTGATGCGCCATCACAACACCTCCGGCAAGCCCCGAGGCCAGCAGACTCCGGATTTGCCGCTTCGGGTGACCCCACACCAGCTTCTACGTCTGCCACCGTCTCCCTGCGCTCCTAAATCGCTTTCACCACCCGGGCTGCCCTTCTTTATCCATTGCTCCATGCCGGAGATCAAACCGATCATGGGCTGCACTGCTTGGACGATCCTGGCCAGATGATCGGCAGTTGCCGAAACCGAGGCTGCGACTGGTCCAGAACATCCTGGAGGCATTTTGCAGCCCAACGTCTCCCACCCGAGGAACTAGCCAGGTGGTGCTCAGTAGTGATTTGGCTCCCGGAGTGTAGATCCAGGTGTGGCCCTCCGGCAGGCTGAGCCAGACCTCAGGTACGATCTCGCTCCCTCTCATCTTCATCCCTGGAAAGCAACACGATCCCGCCCTCGGTCATCTTCCTCAGGGTCTCCCTCATCCTCCTGTATTCCTCTGAACTGTAAACATGCGGTTCAAGCCGCGGGATGCCCAGAGCCGTCTTGACAGTGGAAAAGGCATCCTCCCGCCTCTTCCCCCGATAGCCGACAAGGAGGTCTACATCACTTCGGACAGGGTAATTTCCTCTGGCATAGGAGCCAAAGAGCACCACGCGAACCAGGGGGAGCTTCGTCCCAGTCGTTCAAGCCTTTCTGAGATGGCCTGGAGGAGTTCCTCCCCGTCAAATCTGGGATAGAACACCCTTACAGAACTCGATGATCTTCTCTGCGCACTCAACGAGCCTCGCCGCCTCGTCCTTAGTGTAAGGCCTCGGGGGGATCCTGAGGGATGGGCATTGGGATACCTCGTGGGGATGTAAGCTTTGTTCAGCTCCAAGGCTGCATTTCCGAGGTCTTCTGGGACATGCTGACTTTTCGACAGCTCGTAGAGCAGATCAGCCACCGAGTGCCCTCAAGCCTCCGCCCCCATCTTCTGGAAAACCGCTGTTGCCGCCTTTTCCGCCGCCTGTTGGCAGGAAAACAGGCCCAATCGTAAAAGCCGCTCGCCAAGTCGTTCTTGGCGTGCTCCAGATCTCCTTCCGCTTGATCCATCCAATCCCGGCTTCTTTCCACAGTACTACCACCTACCCGAAGCTGAGTATTTCCTCAATCTGCCACCACATAGACGAGCTCGTCCATTGAGTCGCCATCATACACCTCACTTCAGCGCCCCGAGCAGTGTCCCCTCTCCAGGGTCTGGCCCGCAGCCGACGTAACCGACAATTTTGCTGCGCCTTCACCTGCTGAACTCTGGCCTGTGATGGTGCCTACCGTACTCCTCCGCTGTCTGACAGGTGCTTTTCCGTCAATCCGAGATCTCCCCTCACCAGGCATGTTGCGGTCCCGCATCGCAGATCACACCTGGCTTCCCGACACCCAGCACGCCGGAAAGCACGGGACCCACCGTTCATGCGCGATGCGGCCAGGAGGATGGACCAGCACTGGTGGCGAAATGTCGGGGAGCTATGACCGACAGAGAAGCATCCGCAGCCACTTCACGCACTTCATACGGGACCTTGCCACTTGCCTACACCCCCGCCGACCAGCGCGCCCTGATCCTCCGCCTGGCCTGGCCCGCCATTCTGGAGATGGTGCTGCACATGTTCGTGTGGATTGTGGACACCGCCATGGTGGGCCGGCTGGGGGCCGCCGCCCTCAGCGCAGTGGGGCTGGGAGGACAGGTGTGCTGGACGGTCATGTGGTTTATCGGATCCATGAGCACGGGCATCACGGTCACGGTGGCCCAGTCGCTGGGGGCCCAGCAGCCCCGTACCGCCGCCCGCCAGGCCACCACCGGCCTTGCCCTTTCCCTGGCCGGCTCCCTGGTAGTGATGGCCCTGCTGATCCCCTGCGCACCCTGGGTGTTCCGGGCGGCCCGTGCCGAGCCCCCGGTACCCGAGCTGGGTATCGCCTACATGAGGATACTGACTCTGGCCGCCCCCTTCATGCTGTTCATGATGGCGGGGAACGCCATCCTGAGGGCGGGTGGGGACACCCGCACTCCCCTGCTGGTCACCGCCCTCACCAATGCCCTCAACGTGGTGGGAGACTATGTGTTGATATTCGGCAAGCTGGGGCTGCCCGCCCTGGGCGTGGAGGGAGCAGCCTGGGCGGCATTCGGAGGCCACGTGGTGGGAGCAGCAGTGCTGGCCAGCGTGCTCCAGGGAGGCCGGGTGGCCCAAGTGATCAACCTCCGGGCCCGCCCCAGCATGGCGCACGCCCGGGATCTGCTGCGACTGAGTCTGCCCGCCGGCTTGGAAGGACTGCTGATGGACGGTGCCCGGACGGTGAGCATGTTCCTCATCGCCCGCTTGGGCACCGTGCCCTTCGCCGCCCACCAGGTGACCGCGGCCGCCGAGTCCCTGTCCTTCATGCCCGGTCATGGGTTCGCGGTGGCCGCCACCGTGCTGATGGGACAGTACCAGGGGGCGGGCGAGCAAGAGCTGGGCAGGCGCGCCACCTGGCAAGCGGCGGCGCTGGCCGCGGGCATCATGGCGGCCATCGCCTCGTCATTCTTGCTGTTCCCCACCGCCCTGGTGAGCATGTTCACGCCCGATCGCGCGGTAGTGACCATCGCCGCCCGCTGCCTGAGGATAGCCGGTCTCATGCAGCCCCTGATCGGCGTGCTGGGCGTGCTGTCGGGCAGCCTCCGGGGTGCCGGCGACACCAGAACCCCCATGCTCATAAGCAGTGTGGTCTCCTGGGCCGTGCGACTGCCCCTGGTATATCTGGTAGTCATGACTCATCCCACTCTGACCGCCGTCTGGTGGGCCATACTCTGCCAGGAGGTAGCGCGGGCGGCCGCCACCACGTGGGTGTTCGTGCGGAGGTATCGGCCACGCTGAATCGCCACCCGGAAGGCATCAGCTGGCCGGGGCCTGACAACCCCTGCACCCTCGGTCATTGCTGGAACGTCCCCCCGGCAGCAGGCTCATCATGCGAACGTGCCCACGTGGCACTGGCCCGCCGCAACGACAGTGGCATTTGGTGTCTTGAAGCCGGTACAACTCTGCTTCCACCTCAGCAGTTCCGGCACTGGCGAGACCCGGCCCGGCACCGGCCCGGACAGCGACGTGTACGTCTTTCGTTCACCTTCCGCGGGGTCGTCCTGCCCCGCCTTATTCCGGGCCGTCCGGCCGCTCACCAAGACCTGTGTTCCGGTGTCCGCTGAGACAGACCTACTTCCGAAAACGCACCCACTCCACCGGGGCGTCCTTTGGCCCATAGTCAACCTCGGCGCCAAAGGCCTCGGCGATGACCCGGAACGGCAGGACCGTGCGCCCGTCCTGGATGAAAGCGGCCACGTCCGACTGTATGTAGATCACCGCACCGTCTTCTCTCTCCACCCGGATCCAGGGCGAGCCGATCCAGATGGTGATCTGCATGTCGGGCCGGGTCAGGGTGACCTCCTCCACCGGGGCATCCTTCGGGGTCCAGTCGGGCACCGCGCCGAAGGACTCCGCCAGGAACCTGACGGGGACGAAGGTGCGGTCATCCTTTATGAAGGGAGCAACATCCATGTGGTCCTCGACCTCGGCGCTGAGAAACCGGGTGGATCCGATGAACATGGTGACGGTGGTCTTCACCGGTTCTGCGGTGATGGGCAAGGGCTCAACCACCAGAGGCTTGCCCAGGATTGGCGCCATGACCACGTGCATGGTGGCAAACTCAGTGGTGGCGGTGATGGAGTGCTCGGTCGACTTCACCGTCTCCAGCGGCGCCCAGGACGGTACCTGCTCACCCTTGTAAGGGGCGAAGTAGTAGATCTTGGCCTCCGGGGATACCTCAATGCCGAAGAAGGATATGCTGAGCTTCGGCAACGGACCCGGCCAGCCGGTGAGCTCTATGTCGTAGACCGGACTGAGGAATATGTAACCCGGAGGTGGCCCGGGCGGCTCCTGGAACTCGTAGACGGCCAGACGAACGGGTCCGGCCGCCGCCTCCATCCCCGGATACACGATCATGCCCGCCTCGTCGGGGAACGGCAGAACACCGCCCTCCGGGCCAACCTCGACCTCCGTTTTCTTGTTTCCTCTCTTTTCCTTGTAGATTTCCCTCACCCTGTTGTAGGCGCCACCCTCTTCGAACAGATCGTCCAGGGCCGACTCCAACAGATCCATCTTCTTCAGCTTGATGTCATGCTCCGAGATGTTGCCCTGTTCCTTTAGTCGCTTTTCCAAGTCGGCAACGCGATCATACAGGAACTTGCCTCCCTCCGCCTTCTCATACTTCAGCGTCTCCTTCAGCCTCTTCAGCCAGAATTCGACCTGAGCGTTCAGCCACTTGATCTTTTCCTCTTTCAGCTTTTGCTCCGCCGCCCTACGTTCCGGCTCCAGCACTTCGTCGATCTTCCTTTCCTGGATGACCTTGTTCCACCGCAGCAGTGCGAGGATGAAACGGTAGTATGCCTCCACCTCGGTGGCTTCGGGCCCCTTGCACTGGGCAAACGCATCGGTGGAGGCGTCCCAGTCCTCTTTGGTGCGATTCTCCTCTGCATCCACCTTGCCGCCTTCCGGAGCCTGGCGCGTATGCACCTTCTCGTGGTACAGCAGTCGCGCCAGCCACGCATCGCGCTTGAACTTCTCGAGGGGATCAGTAGCATTCGGCGGGATGGTCAGCAGATCTGCATCTATGACGATCGTGCCCTTGCGGTCGGTGGTCGCGCTGCGAGTCAAGCCATCTTCAGCCTTGATCTTCCCGGCCTTTAGCCACTCTTCCACGTTTCGGGCCATGGCCTCGTCACCCATGTCTTTGAGATGCTGTATCGCATCCCGAATGCGCTGGGCCTCGCTGTCCGACAGAGCTCTGGGCTCGGCATGGGCAGCGGCGGACACCAGCAACAGCAAAATGAACGGCACCACCACCCGCAGCAGTCGCCGTCGGAACACTTCAAATCACCCCTGGTCGGCTGTTATATGCCAGTTGCCCACCATCTTCGTCCCATGAATCCCATTTCCTCCCGTCTGCAGAAAAATCGCACATCGGTGGGCACTGGTGCTCCGCCAGGGCATTACCCAAGCATCAGGGAGACGGAAGCAGAAAATCTCCGCAACGACCGCTACTGTCCACAAGCTGTCGGGCCACAGGGGATGCTGATCCTGCCCTGTCTCACCGCATCCTCCCCGACCAATCCACCCGCCCTCCCGGCCAAACCAGATTCGATCCCACGCAAAGCCTCCGGACTGCGCATGCAGCAGGTGAACAGCAGTCTCTCACCTTCTGAAGCTCAGAGTTCTGTCAGGGAGCGAGCAGATACGGCCAGCGAGGATCATGACAACGTTTCCGTGGTCAGATTGGCCGGCAAACCCAGGGAGATACCGTTTTCAAAGGTCACGCTGAGGGAGCGGCATGCGCAACCATCGCGGCGTCTGCCCTGCATGGAGCCCGTCCCCATCCGGGGTGTCGCTGACGTGCACCGCCAGTAGACCTCGTCGTTTGCAAACTCCGCGAAATCTGTGACCGCACCCTGGTCATCCGCTTTGGGCAGACCACTGGACCGCCAACGTCGGCCCGAAACAAAGAGGAAGCGCTGCCAGCCATCCAGCAGCACCTATTGTTCTTCCAGTACCAGGCGGCGGTTGAACTCTCCCAGCTTCCTCAAAGCTTCTCTGGCCACCTGATAGTTGCGCGTCATGCGCTTGACCTCTTCAAGCTTGTGCCGCGGTATGTGGCGCGTCCTGGTGCGGCCTCCCTCAGACCAGGTCAGCATGTAGTATGGTCCGTGCTTCTTGCCCTGCTGACACGCACACCCCGGCTTGCCACAGGTGCGGTAACATTCCACCACCGTACCCACCATCACGTCCAGATGCTCCAATAACCTCTCCCGCTGACGATTGCGGTGAGAAACCAAAACACCCCGCAGCTTCACTGTCCACACCTCCTGGGGATACGCTTGCCACACATAAGATAGCACAAAGCACGACGGGGCACAAACGCTGCTGTACAGCCCACCACTCCACTGATGCCCCGAGCAAGCGGTGCACGGGTATTTGGCTGAGTCGGTCATCCGGGGGGAGCCGTGCCGAGAGGACTAGCAAAAGGGGCAGAATATTCCGCCAGAGCGCAGTGATCCGAGACTGGATTACGTGGTGAGGCCAGCGGGGTGATTTCCGGGCATCC
Organism: Firmicutes bacterium UBA3570; assembly: GCA_002376005.1. Taxonomy (GTDB): domain Bacteria; phylum Bacillota; class Sulfobacillia; order UBA3561; family UBA3561; genus UBA3561. The sequence goes on along the minus strand of DFNJ01000018.1, from coordinate 63,397 downwards.
TATGGGTTGACGAGGGTCCCCGAACCATGCGGCAAGCATCGACGTCGTGGTGCGTCAAATCCCGTGCAGAAAGCGGGCCGGCAGCATGCCAAGCTGAGGATGGCATGAGGCGTGTGGGAACCGCCCGGGCGGGGAGCTACACCCGGGCACGGAACGCCCTCGGGCGTGTTTGAGCATAGCGGGCGGAGCTGGAGCCGAGGAGCTTCTTGCAGGAGGAGGTGCGCGCCGTGGAGCGAGGCGCAACGTCCAGAGCCGGCGTATTGATCATGGGCATTCTGGACACCAAGGGGGACGAGGTTCGTTTCCTGCGCGACCAGGTGGAAAGGGCAGGCGGGACTCCCATCGTAATGGAGCTGACGGTCAGCGGCAAGGCCGTGGGATGGGCGGACATCCCCATCGGGGAGGTGGCCGCTGCCGCCGAGGTCGGGGCGGAGCAGCTGGCGGGAATGCCCCGTGAGAAGGCGGCGGACCTGGTGACCCAGGGGGCTGCGGTCATCGCATCCCGCCTGGTGGAAGAAGGCAAGGTGCGCGCGTTACTGGGCTTTGGGGGTTCCCTGGGAACCTCCATCTGCACCAGGGTCATGCAGCAGCTGCCTTACGGAGTCGGGAAGTTCATGCTCTCCACCATGGCCTCGGGAGACTGCCGTCCCTACGTGGACGTCAAGGACATCGCCATGTGGTACCCGCTGGCTGAGAAGGGTCTCAACTCGGTCACCGTGAGGATTCTGAGCGCAGCAGCGGGTGCTGCGGTGGGGGCGGCGTCGGCTCCCGAGCCCGGTGTGGCCACCAAGCCCCTTATCGGGTACACCATGTTCGGGACCACCACCCCGTGCGTGGAGGCCATCCGCAGCTATTTCGAGGAGAAGGGCTACGATTCCATGGTGGTCCACGCGGTGGGGTCGGGGGGCAGGTCAATGGAGGAGATGTGCAGGAGCGGGTTCATAGTGGGGATGGCCGACGTTACCACCCATGAGATCACGGACATGGTGTGCGGGGGCGTGCTCAGCGCGGGTCCCTCCAGGCTCACCGCCGCCGGAAAGACGGGGGTGCCGCAGGTGGTGTCCATGGGCGGGGCGGACATGATCAACTTCGGTCCCCGGGAGACGGTCACCGGGAAGCGCTCACTGGTAACCGGGCGTCCCTTCGAGGAGGAGGAGAAGCTGTATCCGGGTCGCACCATTTACCGACACAATCCCATGGTGACGGTCATCGGAACCCTGCCGGAGGAAGCGCGGGCGGTGGCCGCCGCCGTCGCTGAGCGCCTCAATCAGAGCAGGGGGCCCACCTGCCTGGTGGTCCCCATGCGGGGCTGGAGTGCCTACGACATCCGGGAGGCCGACCTGGCGCTGGGCTGGGCTGGACCGGGCCCTGGGCCTTTCTGGGACGGTGGGGACCCTGCTCGGCCGGAGTGGTCGAAGAGAAGCGTGGCCTTGGTGGACGAACTGAAGAAGAGGATCGATCCGGAAAAGGAGAACCTGGAGGTGCTGGTGGCCGACAAACACATCAACGAGCGGCAGTTTGCCCTCTTCCTCGCCCGGGTGCTGGATGACATGCTGAGCGGGCGGTGGGCCAGGGGTTTGTACGGCGACATTCCCTGGCTGTGCCCCCTCAAGGACTGAGGGAGCAGGATACCCGTACCATGACAGCAAGCGCACTCGGGGGCCTCCTGCGGCGGGCACTCGCGGGGCCCTGAATGACCGGCAGTCAGGGCGGACATCACGGAGGCGCGACCCACGAGCCGACCCAGCGGGCAAAGAGGGAGGCCCCGGGGTTGGTCCTGTTCGCCCTTGGATCTGCCTCGCTCCGCCCGCGTGTTGGGCCCAGGGGGCTACGGGTCACGGGGAGCGCCAGTGCGAAATGTACCGGGACTCTGCCAGCAGGTCAAGAGAATACCCGTCTGGATCCGGCACCAGGCGGAATCCTGGCGGGATCGTGTGGAGGTGGCTGTTGTGGGAAAGAGGATACCGCGAGATGAGATCCTGCGGAACCTGCGGGAGAAGGTCAGGAGGGGAGAGCCCATCGTAGGCTGCGGGGCGGGCACGGGTATCTCCGCCAAGATGGCGGAAGCCGGAGGCGCTGACCTAATCATCATTTACAACTCCGGCCGCTACCGGATGGCGGGTCGGGGCTCTCTGGCCGGGTTAATGCCCTACGGTGACGCCAACGCCATCGTGGTGGAGATGGCGCGGGAAGTCATCCCGGTGGTGCGGCACACCCCGGTCCTGGCAGGAGTGTGCGGGACTGATCCCTTCCGGGAAATGGACGTGTTCCTGGAGGAGCTGGCCAGGCTCAAGTTCAGCGGGGTGCAGAACTTCCCCACCGTGGGGCTGATCGACGGGGTCTTCAGGGCCAACCTGGAGGGTACCGGCATGGGTTATGACCGCGAAGTGGAAATGATCAGGCTGGCTCACCAGATGGGGCTTCTGACCGCCCCGTACGTGTTTGACGAGGAACAGGCGCGGAAGATGACCGAAGCGGGCGCGGACGTGCTGGTGCCTCACGTGGGCCTCACCGCCGCGGGCACCATCGGGGCGAAGGTGACCCTCAGCCTTGACGAGGCCATCGAGCGGGTATTGGCCATGGCGAAGGCAGCCAAGGAGGTCAACCCGGACATCATCGTGCTCTGCCACGGCGGACCCTTCGACGAACCGGCGAACGTCGGTCGCGCTCTGGAGAAAATGCCCGGCATCGCGGGCTTCTTTGGCGCCTCCAGCATCGAGCGTCTGCCGACGGAACGCGCTATCAGGGAGCAGGTGAGGGCCTTCAAGTCCCTCAAACTGTCTGGTGCCTGAAGCCCGCGGGTCATTAGACCGGGTGGGGATGATCTGAGGGACGTCGCCCCTCGGATGCGGTAGAAGTACTGTTAGATGTAGATGATACAGGGTGGTTGCTTCCCCCGGCGTGGTGCTGCATCCCGCGGCGGAGGTCCTGGACCGCTGACACAACCCGGGGGAAGCCATGAACTTTTGGCCAGTGACTGGTGAGGTGATCAAGAGGCCTCACCCGCCCTCGTCCTGACCGACGATACCGAAGGTGAGGTCTCTTTATGGGGGCTTTCGTGAATTGTCCTGACCGGCCTTAGCATCAGCAGTATCGACGGCGTCCCACCTCGTCCTCCGTGCAGGTGCGAATTGTGAGTCTGTGATAGAGTGCCCGTGAGGGTGGCGAACTTCGGCACCTGATTGGTTCATGAGCAGACTGGCGGCACCCGGCGGGAGATCCTGGTGGTATGGCTCGAGGCCCGAGTACCCGGGCTGCGTGCGGGGAAGTGACCCGCCAGGGTATTGGGTATGTGGTACGCCGACTAGCAATTCCTGCGGAGATCGCATGCCTCCAAATTGAGAGAAACTCGGTCACCTGACGAAGGTTGTAGTGCCCGCTGCCGTAAGTTAGAATCGAGACGAGATGGCTTAATGGTGCGTTTGGGGCAGGTCAGACACCCCGCTGCCCCAGACAGAGCGGGACGCAGGGAGGACGGAAGGTGAGAGGCACACTCGATGATACACGGCTCACTGCCGCAGAACGCCAGGCCATCCTGCACCTGAAACGGGAGTTGAAGCACCGTTTCCCACAGGTGAAGAAGCTGATTCTGTTCGGGTCTGCCGCGAGAGGTACCGCGGAGCCAGGATCCGATGTGGACTTACTTGTGCTGACAAACCACTCGCTGCCGATGTCTGTGAAGCACGAAATCTATGACGTCGTCTTTGACATGAACCTTCGCTACGACGTCAATCTCAGCGTGATCTGCGTGGGGGAGGATCAGTGGCAAAAGGGCCCTCTCTTCGTTCCAATCCGCGCCGAAGTGGAGCGAGATGGGGTGCCAGTGTGACTGCCGCGGGTGACGTCCAGGCCATAATTTCTTAATGGCTCGAAAGAGCAGAGCGAGCGGTCACCTCCGCGCGTCGGGAACTTGAGGACGGAGATACAGCATTTGCGGTGAATCGGTGTTATTACGCCTGCTTTTACGCTTTTACGGCCGTACTAATTCGTGGCGGGCATTTCCCGAAGAAACACACCATGGTACGCAGCTTGCTCAACAAGGACTACGTGCGCCCAGGTGTAATGCCGCGCCGATTCGGAGAGCTGTACAATCAGCTGTTCCTCGACCGCCATGAAGGAGACTACCAGCCGCTCGTAACCTTTGACAGAGCCGAAGTTAAATCGCTCCTCCATCGCACGGAAGAGTTTGTAGCTTGGTGCAAGGAACGCCTTGGGCGGCTGGTGCCCTGAGCAACTCTCTCACAGCTTGAACGATGGCGGGCTGGACGAAGACGGGTTACCAGGGGCCCTACTCGCAGGTAGTACCGCACAAGTTGGTACCGGCCAGCAGCGATACGGCATCTTGCGATAGGTCCCGCCAGGCCCTCGCTCAACTAGTCATGGTTTCAGGTTGGCTCAGGATGGCGATCCTCGTCTACGTGACCCGGATAGTACCCTCACTTCACGCCCCGCACTGCCCAATTCCCTCCCGCAATACTTGGTCATGGGCCGCCTGTGGTATCAAGATGCGCCAGGGTCGGGCTGAATGAGCCTCAAGCACCGGGGAAGGCTGTCACTGAAAGACCCCTAGCCAGGCGGTCCGTCCGATCCAGCGCGGCTGTGTGGACTCAGTCAACATAAGAGCCGACTGCCCACGACTCCGGTGCTGGCCGGCCACCAGAGATGCTATAGGAAATATCAGGCAGGTCACCCGGTGGTGGCGCCTAAGTAATCATTAGAGAGGTCGCGTCGCTGGCGGATGACCGCAAGAAAGAGTCCAGGCGCTAACGCAGTGCCGTGCACGCCGCGGACGGGATGGATGGAGCTCGCGGTTTTCCGCCAGCTGAACACGAGGAGGAGGGAAAACATGGGCGTTATCCGGTTCATCGGGTCCCTGGCCTTCGTGCTGGGGTTGGTCACGACGGTCTTCGTGGGGATGCCCTGGTACCTGTACCACGATCCTCTGTTGCCCTGGTGGCTGAAGGTTGCGGTCTACAGCATTCTGGGAGGCGTCCTCCTGGTACTGCTGAGCCTGATGGGGGAGCAAAAACAGTTGGTACCGGGCGAACTCCCCTCCGCCGAGCGCACCAGCCGTATCCTACTCCACAACGCCACTGAGATCCCCGGTCGCCAGATTACCGAGGTCCTGGGACTGGTCCGGGGCCACACCATCTTCGCCATCTGGATAGGCAAAGACCTGTCCGCCATAGTCCGCCTTCTTCTGGGCGGCGAGCTGGTGGAGTACACCGAGATGATGGGCAAAGCACGAGAGGTGGCCACCGCGCGGATGGTGGCCCAGGCGGAGGAGATGGGCGCTGATGCCATCATCAATGTGCGCTACGTGACCACCAGCGTTATAGGGAGCGCCGCTGAACTGCTGGCCTACGGCACCGCCGTCAAGCTGGCTGATGGCAGCAGCTGAGCTCGCGGCATGTGACCAGGGGGAGTGCCGGGACCGGTAGCCAGTAGTTGCAGAAGCGGTAATGCCAACTTCCCCGCACCGCCAACTGCAAGTCAATGGCAACTGGATCTGTCCGGCTTCCCGGCTGAGTGGTGGGTATACAGCCAAGTTGCTGCTTCAGCCCAGCTCGGCACGCCCGTGTGGGTCTATAAGGCCGCGACAGGAGCGCGCTGGAATGCTGCCTGCTGGCGCAACGGAGACCCGGTTGGGATGCCCCGGCGAAGAAGCCCTCTCAGATTGCCAGGAGAACGCATGCATCTGTCCTGGACCGGGGGCCAGACGTGCCAGCCGGCCGGCGGAGTCAGGTTCTCGCCGTTACCCGGAACCGGTGAGATCAGAAAGCACACACTGTAAGGTGGCCTGGTTGCTGGTGACCACCGGCACCTTCAGCCTGCGGGCGAGCTCCTCACGGATATCAAAAGCCCTCAGGTTGGTGCAGGAGACGAACGCGCAGTCCAACTCCCGTCCGGCAAGGGCACCAACCGCAAACTCCAGCACCTCACGGGGGCTGACCCGCGCGATGGCCATGTTGTCAGCGATGTCCATGCCGCGGATCACCACCACCTCAAATCCGTCCTGCTGGAGGCTCTGCCTGATGCGTCGGTTGAGCTCCTCGACGTAGGGAGTCACCACTCCCACCCGCCTTGCAGACAAACCTTTCAGGACCCTTCTGACGCAGGCATTGACGCTGTACGGCTTTGCCCCCGTCTGCGCTTCAATGGTGGCCAACAACCCCTCCTCGTAATCGTTGCCTCGCAGCGCTCCCGCCGAGGTGCACCCGAAAACCACCACGTGGGGTCTCAGGGACGCCAAATCCTTCAGGGCCCCTGGAAGATGGCGATCAAGCATCTCGGCTTCACCTTCCACGGTGGTCCGCGCAAGGTGCATGCGAGCGGTATGCAGGGTAATCCAGTCCGGCAGCCTCCGGTAGAAGTCCGGCTCCATCACCGTGTTGGAAGACGGTACCAGCAAACCCAGCCTGAGCACCTCCGGTGCCCGCATCATACGCTCTCCCCCGCTAAGGCATCGTCGGTGGCAGCCTTCGACACCAAGAAGAATGCTACCTCCCGGTCACCCGAGCCAGCACTACAGTACCGGCGATGAATTGTTGACATTACCAACAATTAGCGAATACAATTATTCCGGAGGTGGACCCATGGCCGACATGGATCCCGGCTTGAGGCTCAGGGAGATCTTGCTGAAGCTGGTGCGAAGGTTGAACAACCTGGAACGCCTGGACGCGGCCTGCTGCGGGATGACCGTGGGTCAATGCAGGGTTCTCTGGGTCATCGCCAAGCGAGGGCCAACCACGCCGGGGGAGGTGGCGGAGACGCTGGGTGTCGATGCCAGTACGGTGACCAAGCTGGTGGATTCGCTGGCAGACGGAGGCCTGGTGCAACGGCAACCTGCGGCCACTGACCGCCGCCACGTTCTGCTCTCGCTGACGCCCTCCGGGCTCCAGACCTGGCAGGAGATGGAGCCGGCCGTGGCCCGGAGGTGGCAGGCAATACTGGCCACGGTCCCCCCTCACGGACGCCTGCAGCTCGTCTCCTGGCTGCAGGCGGTCGCCGAAGCGCTGGAGCGACAGTGCGGTGATGCCCCAGTGGGGAAGGAGGACGAAAGTGCCAAGAATGAACAGAGATGACGGGCTGCGTCGGGTCATCCTGGAGTATTATCGCGCAGCGGCTGTCCGCAGCAGGGCAGCAGGCCGCGAATGCTGCCCTGACGTTGCACCGCCGGACTGCTGTGGCCGCGGTGTGGATGCACCCCAGCAATCCGAGAGCGGACTGGGGTGTGCCAATCTGGTGGCCTTGGTTCCGCTCTACCCGGGTGAGAATCTGCTGGATATCGGGAGCGGACCAGGACTGGAGACCATACGGTTGGCCCGCATGGTGGACCCAGGGATCGCTTACGGCCTGGATCTCTTGCCCGAGATGATCCATCTGGCCCAGGAAAACGCGCGGCGTGCCCGATGCCGCAACGTCCGCTTCATCCAAGGACCCATGGAAGACATCCCTCTCGAGGATGCCAGCGTGGACGTGGTGGTATCCAACTGCGTCATCAACCTGTCCACCGACAAGGCAAGGGTAATGAAGGAAATGGCCCGGGTTCTGCGCCCGGGGGGCCGCATCTGCATCGCCGATCCCGTCTGGCTGGCACCACCACCCCAGACGGTGAGGCAAGACGCGCAGGCGTGGGCGTGCTGCGTAGGTGGAGCCCTGGAGCGAGACGAGTGGCCCGGGCTGCTGACCGAGGCTGGTTTCCAGGAGATAGACATCAGACTGCTGGGCGAGTTTGCGGCAGAAGAAGGTGATACCCCGTATCAGCAAGGAGGTTGCCATTGTTGCTCGGGCCCGGCACCAGAAGGCGGCCACAATGCCCTGGCCAGCGCCCTCATCAGCGCCCGCCGGCCCCCTGCGCCCAGATTGCAGTCCGTGCACCTGCGGAAGGCCAGTGGCAGCGATCTCCAGATCATGCTGAAGATACTGGAGGCCGCCGGACTGCCGACGGCGGGAGTGGCTGAGCACCTCGGGCATTTCCTGGTAGCGGTGGATGAGCACTCCCGCATCGTGGGCATGGCGGGGCTGGAGTGTTACAGCTCGGCAGCGCTTCTCCGCTCGGTGGTGGTCCTTCCCGCTTGGCGCCGCCTCGGCCTGGCCCGCCGCCTGATCGAACGGCTCACGCGCTCCCTGCCAGCAGGAACCGACGTGTATCTCCTCACCGTGGGTGCTGAAGGCTACTTCCGCACCCTGGGCTTCCGCCCGGTAGGCCGTGAGCAGGTGCCGCCAGAACTGATCCAGTCGCGGGAGTTCCAGGGGGCCTGCCCGGAGACGGCCACGGTGATGCGCGCCCAGCTACCTCTGCCCGTCCGATAGCTGCCCCCAGCCGGGATCGAGCTAGAACCCCCTGGCAAACTCCGAGGGCAGCGCCGTACTCCGGCACAAGGCGGCTCTGCCCTCCCGCCGCGCCCGCTTGAGGGAACGAGACTACTGCCCACGCTGCTTCCTTGCTGGTTCGGCATCGGCCACTCCCTAGAAGCCACCGCGGCCCTGCTCAGCAAGGTCGGGCCTTGCCCACCGCCCCCTGCAGCCGGCAGCGCGCTGGGAAAGGACTTGCTCGGGGGTTTCTTGAATATACGGGCGGGAACCCCCAGGCGGCCAGGCAGACAGCCCGGTGGGATTGCTGCGGTGGTCGAGGAGGCAGTGGACCGAAAGGCACCTCAACCCTCTGGCGTACCACGAGCTCAGTCCCGGCGCGGGGGCCGGTTGCACGACCGAATTGGCGAGCATCCTTCCACAGTAGCTCACCGGTGCAGCCACGGCCGCCGCCCCGGTGGGCGGCGGTGGTCGAGTGACACCGCCAGCGTACGCCAGTAAGGGACCACAGGTTCGTGGGGGGCCGACGCGGGCGTGATCGCGCTCTTCAACCTGACCAGTCTGGAGGTGCAGTGCATGGAACAGATTCGCGCGGAGCCGTATCGGATCAAGATGGTGGAGCCCATCAAGCAAACCACTCGCGAGGAACGGTTGCGCGCCATCCGCGAGGCAGGGTACAACACCTTCCTCCTCAAGTCAGAGGATGTCTACATCGACCTGCTCACCGACAGCGGCACCTCAGCCATGAGCGACCGCCAGTGGGCGGCCATGATGTTGGGAGATGAAGCCTACTCCGGCAGCCGCAACTTCTACCACCTGGTGGAAACGGTGCGGGAGATTTACGGGTTCAGGTACGTCATCCCCACCCACCAGGGCCGGGGAGCGGAACACATCCTGGCCACCCTCTTGATCAAGCCGCGGGATTACGTCCCCTGGAACATGTACTTCACCACCACCCGCGCCCACCAGGAGCGAGCGGGGGGTCAATTCGTGGACGTCATCATCGACGAGGCCCACGACCCCGCCGCCGAGCATCCCTTCAAGGGAAACGTCGACCTCGACAAGCTGGAAAACCTGATCAAGAAGGTGGGCCCGGACAAGATCCCCTATCTGTCCCTGGCGGTGACCGTGAACATGGCGGGCGGACAGCCGGTGTCGCTGGAGAACCTACGGAAGACGCGGGAGTTGTGCTCGCGTTACGGGATCCCCATTTACTTCGACGCCACCCGCTGCGCCGAGAACGCCTACCTGATCCAGCAGCGCGAGGAAGGCCAACGTCACCGGCCGGTGAGAGAGATCCTGCGGGAGATGATGTCCTACGGGGACGGCTGCACCATGTCCGGGAAGAAGGACTGCCTGGTCAACATCGGTGGGTTCCTGGCCACCAACGACCGGGAGCTTTACGAGCGGGCCACCGAGATCGTCACCCTATTTGAAGGATTCCCCACCTACGGAGGCCTGGCTGGACGGGACATGGAAGCCATGGCCGTCGGCATCCGGGAGATGGTGGACGACGCCTACCTCGCCCACCGGGTGGGGCAGGTGGCCTACCTGGGCCAGCAGCTCATCGATGCCGGAGTGCCCATAGTGCGGCCCATCGGCGGGCACGCGGTATTCCTCGACGCCCGGGCTTTTCTCCCCCACCTCAGCCAGGACCAGCTCCCCGCCCAGGCCTTGGCCGCCGCCCTGTACGTGGAATCGGGGGTGAGGGCCATGGAGCGGGGAATCGTATCCGCTGGCCGGGACCCCAAGACGGGAGACCACCGCTACCCCAAGCTGGAGCTGGTACGGCTCACCATCCCGCGCCGGGTGTACACCGACCGCCACATGGACGTGGTGGCACAGGCAGTGGTGAATCTTCACCGGGAGGCGGAAGACATCCCTGGCCTGGAGTTCGTATACGAGCCAGCGACCCTGCGGTTTTTCACCGCCCGCTTCCGCCCGCTGCGGGACAGCCGCATCCTGGGCCCCCGCTAAGCGTGTCACTGCCACGACGCGATCACGAGAAACGATTCCCCCGTTCGGCGGGGGTTTTCTCCCAGGGCCCCGGGTGCAGCTTTCAGCGCGCCGGCCTCCCCGGCTCGCCGCGTTCCCTGCCCGCGGAGGAAACCCAGAGGCTCCGGGAACGGGCCAGTATCCGCCTCAGCAGACCGGGGTGGTAACGACGCGCTTCGTGCTCCACCTGGAGGTCTTGCCTGCCTGGCCACAACCCGGCGAGTAGGCACTGGTCGCCTTCTCGCACCCCCTCAGCGCCACCCGGCAAAAGGTGAAACTCCACCGCCTCACCCTCCCTCCCGGGGCCCGGGAAACCGCGAACGGGCAGCCCGATAGCAGAATCTCCGCGCCTCCGCCCGCAGGTTTGCCAGATCCTCCTCGGTCATCGACACACACATGCACTGCCAGTTGGACATCCCGTCGTGGGGAAGACACTCCAGCTCCACCGTCAGGGTTATGCTGGGAAATCCTGAAAGCGAACCCACTCCCGCTCCCGCCGCCGAGTGGCTGCTGCGTTTGCCCATCGATGACTCTCCCCCCTCCCACCGGTACCGGCGGTCCGGAATTTTCCCCGCCCGCGAGAACGCACCGCCCCTGTCCCTCAACCCGTCGCATGCACCTATATGTTCCCACCCGTGGGTGATGACCCCATTCCTCCGCCACGCGGATTCCTGACCATTGCGAAAATTCCTTCACCAATTCCCGAATTCCTTCCCGGCCTGGTCGGTGGAAAATCTCACCTGTCGTTGTGAGATCACGCCCGACCGCCCAGGGGGCAGGTGCTGACCATCACCGCCGTCGAAGACCTCATGGCGGCACCGGTCTGAGCACGTGCCAGGTTGAGGTTGGATGGCGGGGCAGATCTTTCAGCCGGCAGCTGCCCCTGCCTCACCTGCTCCGTCGCCACATGGACCGGATAGTACCCAGCGACATTGCCGGAGGTAGGCTCAAGTGCTGGCAGCAATCGGAGGCATCGCAGCATTCGGGGGCTTTCTATCTGGACTCCTGGGGATAGGCGGTGCGGTCATCATGATACCGCTGCTGTTTTACGTCCCCGAGCTCTTGGGAGTGGGCTCCCTCGGAATGAAAGAGGTCACCGGACTCAGCATCGTGCACGTTCTGGCCGCGTCCATCTCGGCAACCATCGTGCATTCCAGACAAAGGAACGTATCCAGGGACCTGGTCGTGCTGGCGGGGAGCAGCATGCTGGCAGGATCTTTCCTCGGGGGGATTTTGTCTGGTTACGTGCCCGACCGCATCCTCCTCGGGGTCTACGCCATCCTGGCCACCCTAGCCTTCGGCATGCTCCTTTCGCGCCCCCGAAGGGAAGTCGCCCCTCAATCGGGTGAGGCGCTTTCCTTCAGTCGCCTGCTCGCCACCGTGCCGCTACTGGCCCTGGGTCTTCTCATGGGTCTTATCGGCGCGGGTGGGGGATTCATGCTGATGCCGTACATGGTCTACGTCCTGGGGACCCCCACCAGGCTGGCCATCGGAAGTGCCCTGGGGGTGTCCCTGCTTTCGTCCTTGGGAGGGTTCGCCGGAAAGGTCGCCGCAAGTCAAATCTCGCTCCCGCCTGCCATCGCCCTGGTATCGGGTGCCGTGCCCGGCGCCTACCTGGGGGGTCTGGTGAGCAGAAGATGCGCCCCCAGAACCCTGAGGGCAATTCTCGCCTTCGTGGTGCTCACGGTTGCCGTGCGCGTGTGGTACGACCTGCTCGGCTAGCATTGCACCCAGGATGAGTTCCGCTGGGCGTCGGGGAACTTGTCCGGAACCCGAGCCTCCCTGCCCCGTCACCGCACCGTGATATAGATCGGACTGGACCAGGCCATCTCCTGATCTTCCTGGGTCACCCTGACGTAGTAGGCGTGCCGGCCTTGGGGAGCCCCCTTATCGGTGAAGGAAAACCTGGTGCGAAGGGGACCTCTTCCCCGGGGGACCCTGGAGACCTCCACCCGCTGTTGTACACCCCCGACATCCTTGTGGATGTTCCCTTTCGCAAGTTCGGCCAGGGAAAAGCTGAAGGTGACCGGAGGGCTGGAGAAGGTTACCACTGCGTCCTCGGGGCCATCCACTCGCACGACGAGACCATCCACGTCTCCCGAGGTGGTGGACTGCCACTCTATCCGCCACTGGTCCCAGTACTTGACACCTTGGGCCGGATCCTCGAAGGCAACCTCCCTCACCTCCACAAAGCGCCCGCCCTGTATGGACAGAGTTCCGTCCCACACCGTGAGGCGACCGCGGGTCTTCAACCTCGCCCCGCCCCACAATATCCGGAAGGCACCGGGAATGAAGTCATCCTCATCCACCAGGGAATGGCGATATATGGTGGTGGTGTCCCGCACGATCTCAACCTTCTCCAGGGGCGCGGTCCCGATCACCTCCACCTCGATGGATGGGGGCGAAGAGGTGGTCATGACGGAGCCCATGGGGTTTCCGTTGGAGGAGACCTTGAGTATTATGCGTTCCCCGGTGGTGGCGTAGCAACGCCGGGCCTTGAGCGCCTCCCAGATGCCTTCCCGCGTCAACTCTCGGGCATAAATGCCGGTGAGGCCGCCGCGGCAGCGCAACTCCACGTCGGTGGGATACGCCGCCCCCGGCCGGCAGGTGTGATCATCGCTCGCTCCCACCACCCCGACCACCAGACCCTTTTCTAGGGCTTCGTGCAGGAACCATTCGAATCTTCCGTGGACGGAGGCGATCTCGATCACCGGGACCAGTTCCTGGTCCTCAGGGGTCAGATAATCGAGAATGGCTCTCCGGCCCCCGATGTGAGGGATCAGGAAGGCCCGCTTGCCCCTCAGCTCATCGTAAAGCTCTCTCACCGGATATCGGTCCTGATGCTGATCGGACTTGTCCTCAATCTGCCAGTGGCTGGAGCGGTGGATGGGGATGTCTTCATCCAGGTAGTACACGCAGTGATCCCCGCCCGCGGAGGTATTCCCCGACCACTCGTAGCCCAGAAAGGTCACGAATTCCCCGGGGGCATAATACTCGCGAACTGTCTCCTTCAGCTGGGTCCAGCTTTCCCCCAAGAGGTGAAAGTCATTTCCCTGGATGGATGAAACCTGAACGCCTCCCACGTTCCTGGCGTAATCAAAGTACTCGGCATCCGTACCCATGCCCAGGGTGCTTTTGGTCTGTCCGTGCAGATCTCCCCAATACAGGCGCTCGGCGCCTCTTTCCGCGCACTCTATGGGGTTGCTCTGGGCGCGGAATCCTGACTCCTGGTCCCATGCGCGCAGGAAGTACAGGCCGGGTCGCGGAAAGGACACCCCTTGGATACGAATGCGTCCCCGATCCTGGGGCGAGAAGGTGACCTCCTGCGGCAGCCCCTCAACTTGCCCCGAACTTTCCAGCCTGACCGTTCCCCGGTAACCTTCGGCCACGTTCCCCCACTTGTCCTCGGCCTTGAGGATCAGCGAGCAGCTCTCTCCCGGAGCCACCTGAGAAGGGGCGATGAGCACCAGGCGGCGGGCGGGCCCGCTGATCACCGGGATGATGGGCTGGTCGGGAACCTCCTTGAACTCGCTGGTCTCGAAGCAATCCACCACCAGCCTGAAATAAAAGTCCTTCTGACAGAAGGTCTGCGCCCGCGACCCCGGGCTGCCCCCCGACCGATCCCCGAGCACCACAGTTACCTCATCGCCCTCTGCCAGGTAGCCGTCATACACCCTGATTGTCAAGGCACTCAGCCACGGCCGGTAGTACCCTTTGGGGTCGTAGCTCAGATCAAACCGCACGTCCGCGCTGGAACTCACCGTGACGTAGTTCGGGCCAGCGGGGTCTTTCCACTGCGGCACCCCCCAGTCGCTCACCGTCTTCCAGAGCAGCTTGATCCGGCCGCCGTTGTCCACCCCGTACCTTCCCACGGTGTACCTTATCCTCCACGTGCCGTACTCCCCCGCTACGATGGGTCGGCACGGATCCACTTCCACCCGTCCCAGCCACAGGGCTGATTGTCGGTCATCACTCACCATGCACTGCCTCCCTTCATTGGCAAAAGCTCCTGCATGGCTCACCGGTTCTCGTCCGGTTCCAGCACCCCGCAGGGCCCGGTGGCACATTTTCCACACACCTGCGCACCGGCGGCAGCATTGGCCAGCAACCACCGCCGGCAGGCGTGGCGGTCGAATCGGTCGGCGCCAATTGCCCCCACCGGGCATATCTGGACACAGGCGTTGCAGTCGTCTTCCGCGCAGCTCACGCGGGCCCGCGGCGTGGGCGAAATGCAGGCGTCGGTTATGATACTCCCCAAACGTCCCGCACACCCGGCCGGCGTGATCAACATGCGGTGTCTGCCAAACACCCCCAGCCCCGCAATGTAGCCGGCACTCTTGTGAGACCACCGCGCGGTCAGCGTCTGGGGATCGAACCGGTGGGTGGGGGGTTGCCACACCGCCCGGTAGCCCCGTTGCTCCAGCACCGCGCACAATTGTCGCGCGATCTCCTCCAGCAGCCGGTTGGTCTCCTGATACGCCACCGCCCATTCCTCGGCATAGGGATGGGCGGCGGCATTGGCTTCCACCACAGCGGCATCGAAGGGAAGGAAGTAGACCACCACCGTGCGGGCTCCCGGGAGCAGCTCTTCCGGCATCAGATGTCCCGGCACCGCCTCCTGCAGACGCCTGAAAGCGGGGTCGTCCGCCGCGGCAAACCCCACCAGCGGTTTCCGGTAACGGGTGGCTCCCCGGTGCTCCCGCACCGCGGCGGACAGAATATCTTCGACCAGTACCGCCAGATCCTCTTGGGCCCTCATGTCACATCACCTCTGGATGCGCGGCCGAACTCCTCACAGCGTGAGTCGTGGGAAGAGACTGGCAAGCTTCCCGTGGGTACGTTCTCGCAAGGATGGTACGCTCCCTGCTGGAATCCATCACAGCGTGAAACCCACCAACGACGACGCTATCGCCGTGATGACGCTGCTGGTTTCCCACGGGAGGCTTCCGAACATCCTCGAACGAGGGATGCTAGAAGCTGCGAGGGCGGGAGGGCACAATAAGCATCTTTTCCAACACCCGGTCACGTCACCTTTCGGTCCCCCCGGGGTTTGTCTGATGCAGCAACATGAGGATCGGTCGGTAGGGCACAGATACCTCGACACGCAGGCACAGCACAAAACCAAAGAGAAGCGGCCCCGGGATGAATCTGTACCAGAGGCCATCTTGCCCCCAATCCGGACTTGACCACCTGGCGTCTGATTGCAAAGCTCAGCGGGCCGCCCCACGAGCGCGTCCACTGCGGTGACTTCTCAGGCGTCCCTCTCTACGAGGCGACCACCGACATACTTGTGCAAAATACTCGCTATCAGTGTCTGGTAAGGAATTCCCTCCTCCAGCGCCCGCTTCTGAAGGGCCTCCAGGACCTTCCTGGAGATCCGAATATTCACACGCCTGTCCTTCTTGAAGGTAGCACGAGCATATTCACGGTAACGTTGAGACTCGGCCTCCTTTCCTGCGACCGACCTCCATTCTTCCCGTTCAAACGACTCCAGTAGCTCCTTCTCCTCCCGATCAAGCCTCACCATCTTTCCTCCTCTCTCAGATAGATCCTCGTCGCCTTGCGACTGGGGATGATCGTCTTCAGAAACACCTCACTCTCGGTCTCGACGAACGGAACAAGGTATGCGTAGTCGTCGATGTTGACGACGAAGATTCGTTGGCCTGGATACCGTTCCTGGTTCGGGTGCTCCAGCACATCCAGCAAGTCTCCCCGCTCGATGTGAAAGACAACCGCCTCAAAGGACACCCCTCGTTCCCGCTTAAGTTGCTCATTCTTTTCGTTGTTCCAAGAGAAGTACTTCACGCCCCCAGGCTAGCACGTTGTGTGCCTTTTGTCAACAAACCACAACCAGCGAGGCGTTTTCGCTACGCCCGTCCTGGCGCATGCGGCAGAGTGTGCCGAGGTGTACCGGGAGCCTACTGCCTTCCCTGCCACTCTCTCCACCAGCCACCGCACCCGCCCACGGCTCAACCCACATCCCAGACTCGCTGAAGGTAAACCAACTCCCCTCGGCTGTTTGTTGCCAGCGTAATCCCGCCAGGCCCACTCCCCACGTTGCATCTGATATGGCCAGGGTAGTGGGTTCTCTCTTCTTACAGCCGTGTGTACGGTCTGTTACTCTCAATGCCTATCTCCGCGGAGACGGAAGGATACGAGACCGCTACCGCGGGGGTCCCAGGGCCGGCATTGCCCCTTGCAGGAGCCCCCCTTGGAAGCGCTCCACCAGCAGGCTATGCTGCAGAGAAGCGTTGTCCCGCCGAACACATGACCACCACCTGGGGTATCGCTTTCCTCATGGTGGTTCCGCTCTTCGATAAGAGGCACTTTCAGATGAACGAAGCTGTCAGCATTTCGTGAGTGCAAATGACCAAGACTGACCCCGCATGCGGAAAGACGCTCTTGCTTGCCACAGAGTGGTGACACCGCGCCTGGATGCCGGAGGGGCTCGAAAGAATCCCGGCTGCCTCCAGGTTGGTAAGGTCTGCATCAGCCACGGAGCAGGCCCGGGATTCATCGCCAACGAGCATTCCCCACGCAGGAAATCACCGCAAGGGCGCTCTCCCACAACGGGTAAAGTACGGCGCTCTTAGCCGAATGGTCCACGGCAGCACCGCCAGCTCCAAGACGAGATCAACGTCGTGCGGCGGTCAACTTCCGGGTGCACTGCTGCAGCTGGGGCCCCCTCATCCTTCCACGGGACAGCCTCCCTCCTGCGCCTTCGGCGGCGGGGGCAGCGCCATCCTGCCAGTTGCCACCCTCACCAGCATCCGGTAACCCTCGCACGGGTCCTCAACCCCGGCCACCAGCCGCTCGAAGGCACACACGCCCTTGCCGTCGGGCCGCAGGATGACAGGAACCTCCTGTCGCCAGTCCAAGCTGACGTTGCCTTCCAGCAGCTGCCGGGCACCGCAGCTAAGCACCTCCGCCCAGACCACCTCGATTCCTCGCGCCAGCACTGCCATCGCCACTGCCCTACCCACCACCCGGTCCGCCAGCCATCCTCCCCGGCAATCCTCACCCAACTCCTCCAGGGCCCCCACCAGAGGCAGCACTCCGGCTTCCGAAGAGACACACAACACCCGGCGATCCCTGGCCAGCACGAAAGACGCGCGGCGTCGTTTCAGCTCATCTGCCAGCCACTTCGTCACTGCGGTCATGTCTTCTCCCTCCTCCCGGATCGAGCCGAGACCCGCGCTTCCCTCATCAACTGCGGCACCTGCACTCTGGTTTCCTGCCGTCCACCCATCGCCTGCCCATGCCGTTGTCCACTGGGATCGCCCACCCTCCTAACTAGCCCCTTCCGACAGACATCAGTGTTAGGCGGGAAACCGGGCGCAAGCCCCCCGGCCAACCTGAGATAGAAGGATCGCCCAACCCCGACGGCTCGGGAAGTTACTACATCCGCCGAGGGCATTGACCCAATAGCGTCCGGTCCACGGTCTGCAGGATTACCTCCGCGATGGTGCACTCCCGCCCAGCAGAAAACGAGCTCTTGGAGGCAAACGCACGTGCCCAAATCGGCGGCCACAAAAACCCGTCACCTGGGCCTTTCCTGTGGCCACTTCTGTCTTGTGCCGACTCTGCAAGGACGATTGTGGGTTGGCACCCAGTGCTCACCTCGCCCAGCGTTGGTCTCACCCTTCCTTCCAGACTCGAAGCACTAGGAACCTCAACATAATCGCCCAACCGCTTCACCTGAGAGTCCTCTGGCCGGTGCCCAATGCTGGTGACCAGACCGGGCAGATTGATCTGGCGCCCGCCGCCGATGACGCCAAGCCGCTAAATTACTGTTGCACTGTCTTAGACACTGTAGTATTATTAATACAGGTGATCACGATGAAGAGTTGCACTCCTAAGGAAGTCCTGGCAGGGTTTCGCCGCTGGTCGGGCACCATTGACGAGCTGGCCGTGTTGGCCACGATGCTAACCCAGACACTGGAGCTGGAACCCGACCCCACCACGACAGCCAAGAGTTACATCGCTCCAAGGACGATCCGCTACTACATTACCCGGGGTCTCGTGTCCCCCGCTCAGGGCCAGACACGCAACGCCGTATACACCTACAGCCATCTGCTCGAGCTGCTGTACATCAAATGCCTGCAGAAACAGGGCCTGAACCTCGAGGCAATCCGGGAAAGCCTTCAAGGAAAGACGGCTGAGCAGCTGGAAGCCACTGTATTGAGGGAAGCTCCGGCGCGGACGAAGGTGCCCCTGCCCAGTCATGCGGATCTGTTCAAGAAATATCACCAGACCACGGCCCGAAACCACTGGGCGCGCACCGCGCCATGCGCGGACGAGAGTTCCAGCGCGCCGGATGGACAGAAAGACGTCTCTGAGACCCGTCCATTGCTCCCGGACGCGCCATTGTCCTTGAAGTCGCCCCTAGCAGATCCCGGTATCCTCTGCTCCCCTGCCCGGACCCAACCTGATGACACCGATCACGGTGCCCACTTTGACCGTGAGCTCACTCACCGCGTGCACATCAAGGTGGTCAACGGCGTGGAGCTCGTGGTCACCGCAGACCATCGCCTGGCCCAGGATCCGGCTTACCGGCGCCAGCTGGTCGCCCGTCTCAGGCAGTGGTTGAGGCGGACCTTCCGGTGAGGCCGCACGCCACACCGCCCCAGGCTACGTCCAGCACGAGCCAGGCGAGCAAGTGAAGCCCATGGACAGGTCAACGGGCTTCATCATAAGTTCAATCCCTTGGCTCAGGAGGGAGTCCCCATGTTCAACCCCTATCATTTCGAGAACAGCCGTCCGGGAGGCGTGGCCGTCCTGGAAATCGCGGCACAGGACCGCCGGCCGGGCCAGCCGCGGTTCGTACCCCTGAGGGATACGCACCTCGCCGGCCGCGTGACCGGGCCGGTGGCCAACCTGACCGTGAGGCACACGTACTCCTTCAGCGCTGCAGATTGGCCCACACCGGTGGAGGCCGTCTACCGTTTCCCCCTGTCGGGTGACGCGGCGGTCACGTCAGTGCGGGTAAGATTTGGTGACGTGGCCATTGACTGCGAACTGGTGGCCCGCAGCGAGGCTGAACAGTCCTACCGCGAGGCCCTGGAACAGGGTCAGCAAGCCGCACTCCTTACCCGGGAGACCCCAGATGTCTTCACTCTCCGTATCGCCGGGGTCAGGCCGGACGAGGAGGTCATTGTGGAGACCTCGTATGTGCAGCTGGCCCGAGCCGAGGGTACCGGCTGGTCACTGCGGGTACCGCTGACCACGGCTCCCCGGTACGTGCGCCCGGATGAAACTGGTTCCCGCTTAGCACAGGGACAGCCACTGGCCATCTTTCGCGATCCTGGACACCGTTTCGCCCTGCGGCTCACCTTTGTGGGTGACCTCTCCATCAGCAGCACCACCCATGAAATTGTGGTCCGGCCCACGGAGGGCGGACAGACAGTGGAACTGGCAGCTTCCAGGGTGGTGCCGGACCGCGATCTGGTCCTCCACTGGGAACCCGTACAGCATGCCGCCAGTCCCGGACTGCAGGTCCTGGTCGAGCCGCAGGAAACCGAGGAGGCCGTCTACTTCCTGGCGCTGATCACGCCCCCCAAAGAGGTGCCCCCCACCCCCCTACCTCGGGAAGTGATCGTACTCGTGGACCGTTCCGGGTCCATGACGGGGCCCAAGTGGCGGGCGGCCGACTGGGCGCTGAAGCGTTTCTTGTCCGGTCTTAGGGACACGGACTGGTTTAACATTGGCCTGTTTCACGATGAGGCAATCTGGTTTGCACCCAACCCCCGGCGCGCCACTCCGGACCAGGTGAACGCTGCCTTGCACTTCGTGGATAGCGACCACGGCACCGGAGGCACGGAACTCGGGGTGGCGCTGGAGCAGGCTCTCCTGCAAGACCGCCGTGCTGGCGAGCTGGTCCGGCACGTGCTCATCATCACCGATGCCCAGGTTACCGACGAAGCCCGGCTGCTACAGTTGGTCGACCGTGAAAGCCTGCGATCCGACCGGCGGCGGGTGAGTCTCCTCTGCATCGACGCCGCACCCAACTCTTTCCTGGTCCAGCAGCTGGCCGCACGTGGGGGCGGCACCTGCCGCTTCCTGACGAGCAGTCCGCACGAACAGGACATTGCCACCGCCCTTGACGGTCTCCTGGCCGAATTTGAACAGCCCATCTACAGTGATCTCAAGCTGGAGCTGAACTGCTCCGGGATCTCGGCCGTCGGGGCACACCCCGTCCCCGCCACGGCACCCGGCTGGGAAGCCGTCGATCTCGGGGACCTGGCCGCCGGGCGTACCCGGTGGGTGATCGGGCGCCTTCCCCGTCTGGCCCATGAAGGGTTGTCCGTACGCGTCGTGGATGCTCGCGGCAACCTGCTCGCAACCGCCAGGGGAGCGCCGGCTCAGGCAGCTGGCTCCCTCCGCGCGGTCTACGGTGCCTACCGGCTCACGGGGCTGGAGTTTCTGTTGCACGCCACCTGCACCTCCGGCGAGCTGAAGGATCAGCTGATCCGTCTAGGCTTCCCTGCCCACTCCCTGCCTGACCCTGGCGAGGCCACCCTCTATCCGGAAAACCAGGGGCTGAGCCTGCGCCGGGCTCTTCAGGAGCTTTTGGTGGCCGAGTCCCTACGGACCGGGATCATTTGCTCAGAAACCTCCTTCATCGCGCGCAGGCAGGAAGCCGGTCGGCGGGTTGAATGCACCGTAGCTGTCGGCAATGCCCTGCCTTACGGTTGGTCTGACTACTTCATATCGTCGGGTCACACGACAGCTTGTCTAACGGACCTGGCCCTGGAAGAGGGGGGTGAGGTATGGCAGATGTTTCTGGCACGCCAGTCATCTCCACCTCAGAGCAGCTTGGTTCACGAGTTTTCAACACCCGACTTAAGCCGTCAGGAGCTGACCGTGTACCAGGGAGTCCCCGACCTCACCACAGGGTGGGCGGTCCTCTTCGACTCCAGAACGGCCGACCGCCCGACGCTGCCTGACGAGGGTTATATTACCGGGCTGGCCATCCAGTTCACCGGCGAAGAGCCAGTACCGGCAACGGTGGACCCTGATCTGGAGCTGGTGGTCTACATTGGTGACACGATTACACCCACGGCCAGCATTCCAGTCCGAGATCTCCTCAGACAGGGAGGCGAACGGCCGCTAAACCTTGCCTTTGCCGCTGGTGACCTGGTGCGCGTGGACATGCGAGGCGCCAGTTGCCAATGGCGGCCGGAATGGGGGAAACTCCTGGTTAAACTGCTGCTGGCTTAGCCGTATCGGGTGCCCAAACCGTCAGGAGAAAACTTGCCTACGCGTCCGGCTCGGAGGGCCCAAACTGGTCCCTTGAAATCACCGGGCCGGTCTTTATTGTCTGACGGGGACCACATAGGAGCCACAGGGATAACAATGACCTGGTCTCCCACCATTTCCCATCTAGGGCGGGGGTTCGGTTTGGCAGCCACGGGCGCGTTGTAGATGCACATTTCATCTATCAAATCGTTGAACGCCTCCAGCTTGCCCGTGCCGGTGATATAGACGGGGTAAAGACTGGCCGCCCGGGGATGTGACCATCCCCCGCTTCCAGTGCTGCGCCGGTTGGCTCAAGCCACAGCGGTCTTTGCCTACTGAATCTTGATACGCACCCAGAACAGCAGCTCCTTGCATCATATGGCAAATCGTTTCATCATCACATACTCTATCCGCTTCTCGCGGAGTGTCAATCCCCATCCGCCGAGGAGCATTTCCACACTCTCCGTGCCGTAGAGCATGGCACCTGCATCAATTTCTCTTCACCGATGATATCGGGAGTTTCAGTTACCAGATAGTCTCGACCAGGTATCGGGAGATCAGCGGGTCGGCGGTCAGAATAGGCAACTTTTCGAGTTGAGCTTGGGCGATGAGCAAGCGGTCGAAAGGGTCCCGATGGTGATCCGGAAGTTTGTAGACATGGAGGGTATGGCTCATCTGCACCGGAAGAGCTTCAATAGCATTCAACTCTAATTGTTTGAGGATAAAACGTTCAGGATCATCCGGCAACTGCAATCTGCCAAGTTTGGCCTTGATTGCTATCTCCCAACCGCTTGCAGCACTGAGGAAGATCACGTTAGCGCCGTCGGCGAGGATTTCTCGAGCGCGTGGCGACAAACGCGGATCGTCGGTGATCCACCAAAGGAAGACGTGAGTGTCCAACAGGACCTTCATCTCTCAAAGGCTTCTAGGACCGCCTTGGGAAGGGGTGCATCGAAATCAGCCGAGATGGTCACCTTGCCCTTGGCGCTGCCAGGAGTGCGCTGCGTTGGGCGCTCTACCACCGGGACGAGCCGCGCGATGGGCTTTCCTGCCTTAGCGATGATGACCTCCTCGCCCGCGCTCACCCGGGTGAGAAGCTTGGAGAGGTTCGTCTTCGCCTCATGGATGTTCACTTGTAGGGCCATCACGTACACCTCCATTGATTCCAGCCCTATTATAGACTAAGTCATGGACTAAGTCAAATTGGCGGAGGTTGCCGGCCGCTCCCAGCGTGGCCGTCCTGAGCACGCCTTCCCCATCACCTTTCCAAATATATTCTTTCCGTCACGCGCAACACGCGACCAACGATGAACTCGCGCACCGGCTTTTCGCGGCCAGCCGCCTGTGACGACGGGGCGCGAATCATCGCTGAACTTCTGCAGCGCTCCTGACACGGGTTTTGCATCGTTCGCCGCTTTGCTGCGAAAGTGGACACTTCAACCCCTGTCTTGACTAAGAGGGACCTGAGGGCGTCAGCGGGGTAGATGATATATGCGCACTCGAGGACACGGTTTTGACACCTTGTATGGGTGTCAACAAGGAGGGATAGTGAGCGGGGGTGCTGCACCCCCAAAAGTGGACCACTTCAAGCCCCGTTTTGGGCTAAGAGTGACCGCCGGCTATGGGCCCCTCTGCTGCAAGGTACTCAGCGGTTCTGGAAAAGATCCTTGACTATGCACGCTCCAGTTCGCTGATCTTTTTTTGTACTTCCTTGCCTCTTCCTTGCCCCCGAATATCTCCGGGCCCCGCTCCAAAAATTGCCGCTTCCACTTGGCCAGGGTCACGGGATGAACTCCGTAAGCCCGGGCTATCTTTGCCTCTGCTCCTTTGCCTTCTGCCTTCAAGACCTCCAGCACCACCTGGAACTTGAAAGAGGGTACTTCGCGTTCGCCCTCATCACCACACCTCCCAGATTGAATGCTACCGCTCAGCTGGTCCATTCCTGGGGGCGCGGCGCTGTACTGGTTGACCCACTCCTCGATGGTTATGGCGGGTGGTGAGATTCAAACTCGAAGGACTGGGCACCTCAACGTAATCGTCCAACCCGTGAATCCTGAGGTCGTTCTGCCTGATGCCCTTGTCCCACTGCACGCCGCGCCCTGTGCCGTGGTTGTCGTTGCCTGAGCACTCGGGACTCTCTCAGTGTCTCTGCAGCCCAGTGTGTGTCATGGCTGTCGTTGACACATCAGCTTTCCACCTCAAGGAACCCCTTTTCTGATAGCTCCTGGATAGCTGTCTTGATTTCCTCATGCGAAAATTTTGGCTTAAGGTTCCTGACAAGATCAAGTAGTCCCTCCCTCGTGACCTGATCGCCGCTTTCTTTCATGTCCCTGGCCACATAAAGAACCGTCGACCGGAGCTCGAGATCCCTAGCCATCAACGGACCCCATTCTCTCACCAGTCTGTCCAGCGCTTTCTTAACTTTTTCGTCCTGCAGGAACCCTTTCGCCTTTTCACGGAGCATGTTTGCTTGCGGACCTGGGCGAATTTCATATCCGCCCCCTGGTGACTCGCTCTGGTGTATTTCGACTCCACCCACATATTCCACCAGATCCAGATCCTGGAGGATGCGTGCGTCGAAGGGCCCGTACGAATACAGCTGAAAATGGTAACCACAATCTATGCCCAAGGCTTCCTGCAGCAAGTAGACCATCTTTTGAAGTGCGGTCTTTCCGAACTGTGGCGACTCCCCGTCAAGCCTGCATGCCAGCTCGGCTATCAGTCCGTACCGGTTCCACGGTATACCTGCCTCAACACTCATGACTTCACCCCCTTACCCGACGTAGTTTCTGAACAACAGCACTCACTCGCTCTTGAGCTGCAGGAGGCACATAAATCCTGATCTTATTGACAGCCTTCAGCCCCCTTACCACAGCGGAACGCTCCGAGAGCGTACGCACTCGCTCGTCGCGCCGCCCGGGGCTGAGCAATACAGGAATATCCGCATCCCCGAACTTGTACCACGATTCCTCCGCCCTATCCACGAAGCTCACTTTGTCCTCCACCCGTGCAATTAGTTCCTCCACAAATTCCAAGTCCGAAGTACTGGGAATCTCTGGGGTCGCATACACACACCGGTGGTGCTTTCTCTCCCTTATGATCTCGCCGTGTTCACCAGCCTCTCCGGCGTGAATCATGCCCATTACGCGCCAGTCATCCCACTCTAAGTATGCCTCCACATTCTTTCTTGCGGTGGGTGGCGGGAAGGCCGCCCGGCCTTGGGTAGAACGCGCACCGCGACTCAGCAAAGTTTTCAGAGCCTGTTCAGAGTGACAGTCATAAGCCCGTCTCGTGTGTTGAAAATATACCTGGGTGAACATCATGTAACGTGCAATGATAAGACCCTCAGCAGCATGCTCTCCGCCCTCCTCCACCGCTAAAACCGGAGAACCCGTAGCATCGATAGCCACGGCCATCGTGACCAGCAACCGGTCGAGGTCGTATTTGCCGTACGCCACACCGATATGATGCGAATCCCTTAACAGATAATCAGCACGGTCGGCATCCAATTGACTAGACACTAGGCCCCGCCATAACAGAGAGCGGCCCAGCCTAGTGGCACCTGTCAGGAAATCCGCTACGTCTCGTGCTGTTATGGCATATTGCCGATTCATCGGATGGTTCTCTATCACGTCTCGCATGACGTGGTTGACCACAGCAGCCGAATAATCGGTATGAAGATACTTCTTGCCGGCTCCGTTGCACGGCATCAGACTCTCGGCAGCATGCGACAAAGGGGCGTGCCCAATGTCATGAAGAAGAGCCGCCAACCTGACCAACACGCGGTCTCTTTTCAGGTCCGCTTCCTGATAACCGAGTTCAGTTTTCAAGAAATCCTCACGCTTTTCCACGACCTCGTCGAACATCCGCGTGGCAACATGCATTACACCCAGGGAATGCTCAAAACGAGTATGCGTCGCTCCGGGGTAGACCATCTCGGTGAGACCGAGTTGACGAATTCTGCGCAACCTCTGAAATGCTGGATGGTCAATGATCTCACGCTCCCATTCGTTCAGCACAACAAACCCGTGTATGGGGTCGCGTATCTCGTAACGCTTTTGGATGGGTGGCTGCTCCTTGCAATCCTTTATCTCTGCCATGCTCCCTCAGGTTCTCCTCCCGGAATTTACACCCGTTCAGCTGCGCTACGCAGCATGAGCGCCTGGCCTGGTGATGAACGCCATATACCTGCCTCAGCCCCTATCCATTCCGGACGCCGGCGGTGCTCATTAGCCGTCGCAAGGGCTCCAGCTCCTTCGCCCAGCCAGCCAGATCCGCCCTGGCATGCAGGTCGACGAACATCTCTGGTTCCAAGTTTCTCCAGCAGCTGCATTAAGACCTCCACCGCCGCCCCACCACCGAGCCATGCATTGCCCAATGGCCATGCCCAGCGCTTCCGGCCGTAGCGGGATCACCAAACACCTGCTGCTGACAACCACCCGCGTATTTCCCGGTAAATAATCTCCGGTCGGCGGGCGGAAACGGAGCCGATCTCCTTTCGTGCGACAACGAGCCTTCCACCAGTGCCTTCCGCTCCCAGTGGGCCCCAAGGCATCCGGCGCAATTCTGACCCTCAGTGGCTGCCTCCTGGACGCGGAGGAAACGTCCATGCCCGACGAGAATGGACTGTCAGGGTCAAACATGGACGCCATGCGGGTAGCGGTGACTATCGGCGATCCGGCGGGCATCGGGCCGGAGGTGGCATTGCGGGCGGCGGCCTGGGCAATGTCGCATGACGTTGCCAGGCCGGTGCTGGTGGGCAGTTACGCCCTGCTGCAGCGGTACGCCACGCGGATGGGGGTCACCTTGCGCCCCTTCCGACCCCACGACAGCCATGCCGACGGAGTACTGCCGATGCTGGACGTGCCCTCGCCGGTCGACGAGCTGGATCACCTTCCCTCCGGACCCCACCCCGCCACCGGAGAGGCCTCCTACCGGTACGTGGTGCAGGCAACAGAACTGGTACAGCAAGGCCTCTGCCGGGCCCTGGTCACCGCCCCCATCAGCAAGAGATCGTGGCAGCTGGCGGGGATCGCTTATCTGGATCACACGGCATTGCTGGCCGCCCTGACCAAGCGTGAACCCCTGTTGATGTTCCAGACCGGCAGCGGGCTGAAGGTCCTGTTCTTCACCCGCCATCTGCCGCTCCGGGAAGCAGTGCAGGCGATCCGACGGGAGCCACTGGAGCGGTTCCTCAAGCGCGCCTACCGCGCTCTTCAGGAGCTGCTGGGAAAGCCTCCCCGCCTGGCGGTTGCGGCGCTGAACCCCCATGCGGGAGAGGAAGGGATGCTGGGCCGGGAGGAAATCGAGGAGCTCGAACCGGCAGTGCAGGGCCTGCGCCACCAGGGCCTGGAGGTAGAAGGGCCGGTACCAGCAGACGCGGTGTTCTTCCTCGCCTCCCAGGGGGCGTACGACGCCGTGGTCGCCCTCTATCACGACCAGGGACACATCGCCTGCAAGACGGTGGACTTCTTCGGTACGGTGAGCGTCACCCTGGGTCTCCCCTTCATCCGCACCAGCCCCGACCACGGCACCGCCTTCTCCCTGGTTGGGACCGGGCGCGCCAATCCCCGCAGCATGATGGAGGCCATTCGCTGGGCGTCAAAATACGCGGAGGGAACCACGTCATGACCGGGACATTAGTCAACCTGGCCACCGTACTGGCGGGCAGCACGGCGGGACTGCTGCTGGGCCGGCGGCTGCCCGAGCGAGTCGCGACGGCCTGCATGCAGGCGGTGGGGGCGGTGACCCTGGCTGTAGGCATCAAGATGGTTCTGGGAGCCTCCACCCCCATCACCACCGTGCTGATCAGCCTTTGTCTGGGGGCAGTATTGGGGGAGCTGGCCGACATCGAGGGTCGGCTAGAACGTCTCGGTCGGCGACTGGAGGCGGTCTTCGGGCAGGGACGACGGGGCAACTTCACCCAGGGATTCATGACCGCCAGCCTTCTTTACTGCGTGGGGCCGATGACCGTCCTGGGGTGCCTGCAGGACGGCCTGCGGGGTGACCCCAGCATCCTGATCACCAAGGCCACCATGGACGGGATATCGTCGGTGGCCCTGGCCGCCGCCCTGGGCTTTGGAGTGTTGTGCTCCGCGGCCACCATCCTCGCCTACCAGGGGAGCCTCACCCTGCTGGCTTCCCAACTGGGCGGGCTGCTCACCGATCCAGTGGTCGAAGGCCTCACCGCCACCGGTGGACTGTTGATCGTGTGCCTGGCGTTCAACATCTGGGGAATGGCCCGCTTGCGCGTGACCAACATGCTGCCGGCTCTGGTAGTGGTAACCCTGATACTCTCACTCTGAGGAGGGGTGCCGGTGGACCAGCTGGAAGCGGCGGTGGAGCGGATCCTCAGGGAAGCCGAAGGGGATCCGGAGGGTCGGTGGAAGCTGTGCGGTGATGGCCTGATCCAGGAAGTGTCCTCAGAGCTGGGGATCTCGCGGCGCAACCTGGAGGATCGGCTGGCCGAGCTGGGGGTATTCTCCAGACGGTACGAACGTAACCTCCCCTCCCTGGGGCCGGAAGGACAGCGCCGGCTGTTCTCCGCCCACGTGGCAGTGGTCGGATGCGGCGGCCTCGGCGGGACGGTGGCGGAGTTACTGGCCCGGGCGGGGGTGGGGCGATTCACCCTGGTGGATCCCGAATGCTTCGAAGAGAGCAACCTGAACCGGCAGCTGGTCTGCACTCCCGCCCGCCTGGGGCAGCCCAAGGCCGCTGCCACCGCCGAGAGGCTGCAGGAGGTCAACCCGGCGGTATGCTGCCAGGTGGCGTGCGAGGCCCTCATCGCCGATAACGCCCAAGAACTACTGCAGGGCGCGGACGTGGCGGTGGACTCCCTCGACAGCGCCGCCGCCCGCCTGGTGCTGGAGGAGGCGTGCCACCAGCTTCAGATCCCCTTGATACACGCAGCCTTGGCCGGCCATCTGGGCCGCGTAATGACGGTGATGCCGGGGGACTGGACGGTACGTCGCCTGTACGCGCAGCATGATCAATACACTGCCGAAGCCCAGCGGTTTGATGCCCTGCAGAGCCCCACCGTCACTCCGGCAGTGTTGGCGGCGCTTCAGGCCGCCGAGGTCATCAAGGTACTCACCGGCCGCGGAGACCTGCTACAAGGCAGGGCGCTGGTAGTGGATCTCGAACGGGGAGCGGCAGGTGTCTTCCCCTTGCGGCTGCTGCAGTGGGGCAGTGCCCTGCGGCGTCTGCTGGGGAGATCCGCCGGGCGCGCGGAGTCGCCCCGCGCCGGGGGAGGAAGGGGGGAAAGAACATGACCAGCTTCGTGGTGAGATCCTCTCGCCGGACGGAAGCGATAGAAATCACCGACTTGGTGGAGCGAGCATGCCACCAGTCTGGGATCAGCGAAGGACTGGTGCTGGTCTTCGTGCCCCATACCACCGCCGCCGTATTCGTCAACGAACGCGCCGACCCCTGCGTGGCCCGCGACATCATGGAGGTGCTATCGCGGCTGGTGCCGGAGGACTTCCCGTACTCCCATCAGGAGGGCAACGCCCCCTCTCACGTCAGGGCAACCCTGCTGGGGGCATCGGTCACCCTGCCCGTCCGCGCAGGGAAGCTACAGCTGGGCACCTGGCAGGGGATCTTTCTGGCCGAATTCGACGGGCCGCGCGAGCGGCGGGTGATGGTGGTGCCGGTGGAGGCGCCAGGGCGGGGTCCCTGATTCCCGAGCAGGGGCAGGGCCCCGCCCAGCGGCTGACTCAGACCACCAGCGATTGCCAGTCGCGGGGGTAGTAGGTGATGATCTCGATCCCGTCCTCGGTGACCACCACGGTGTCCGAATGCCGGAATCCCCCGAGATCGGGCACGTACAATCCGGGCTCCACGCTGAAGACCATCCCGGGCCGTATCTCGGTGTCATCCCCCACGTCGAAGAAGGGCGCCTCGTGGCCGGCCAATCCCAGGGCGTGCCCCGTATGGTGGCGCCAGAGTTCTCTCAGCCCCTGGCGGTCGAAGAATTCCTCCACCGCCAGATCCACATCGGCACAGCGGCGGCCCGGCTTGATGTTCTCGAAGGCGATCTCCTGCGCCTGGCACATCAGCTGGAAGTACTTGCGCCGTTCCGCGTCCGGCTCTCCCACGAACATGGTGCGCTCCAGCTCACTGCCGTAACCCCAGACGCTGGCGCCCGCGCCCGTCACCAGCACGTCGCCGGGTCTTAGGACCGCGTTGGTGGTCACCGCGTGGGGCAGCGCGGACTCCTTGCCGATCTGGCCGCGGAAACCGGCCGATGCCCCTGCCCGCCCCGGACCCGGGCGGTAGTCCGGCCCCAGCACCTTGGTCATGATCAAGGTGGCTTCCCGCGAAGCAGTGAGGCTCACTTCCAGCTCGGTCACCCCCGCCCGACTGTACTGTTGCAGCAACACGTGGGCGAGATGACCCCAGCGCGCGCTCTCTTTGATCAGGGCGAGTTCGTTGGGAGATTTGACCATGCGCATGCCCGCGATCAGCTGGCGATCCACCTTAACCTCAAGACCCAGCACCTCGCTGAGGCGTGGTCCCTGATAACCGTAGGGCGATCCGTAACCGTCGGCGTCGGCTCCCGGCCGGCGGCAACCCAACGCCTTGATCCGCTCCGCCAGCAGCTGCATGGGGTGCTTCCGCCCGGGATATTCCGGATAGCTGACCACCTGGTCCACCGTGGCCACCCGCTGGGCGTGCTCCACCTCCAACCGGGGGAGGAACAGCACCGTCGCCTCCGGGGTGAGCACCAGGGCTATGGGCCTTTCGGTGGGTATGAAGGCAAATCCGGTGAGGTAAAAGATGTCCAGCGACGAGAACACCACGAAACAGTCCAGGTCCTTGTCGCGCATCTCATCCCGCACCCGGTGCTGCCGCTCGGTCAGTTCCTCCGGAGGAATGCGCAGCAGCATGACGACCTCCTCCTTATGGGTCAGAAGTATTCTTCCAGCGCCGGAGGGCGAGGGCCCCACCAGCGACCCAGCACTTCCAGTGCCGCCGGCTCTCCCCGCATCCCACCCAGCCGACAAGCCTGGACGGGAGTCAGGAATCCGACATACACCTGGGACAGGACCCCAATGTCCGCGCTGATATCCGCGGGCCGCGAGCTAGGCCGCACCCCGACGCCGTCCGGCCCCAGCTCCACCTCCCACGGGCCCTGGTTCTCCGGCAAGACCTCGTCGTGGCACTCAATGACCAGCACCCCGCGCATCCCCTCCGGGACGCTGCGGCTGGCCAGGGCCTTAGGGAGATGCACCAGACGGATCATGAAGTGGGGCCACAGCTCCGCCTCCACCTGCCGCGGCTCCGCGACGTAGCAAAGCAGGGGGTCTTCGACAGGGGCTGTCCAGCGCACCGTCTCGAACTGACTCTCGTGCAGTCCCAACAGCCTCAGCAGACCTAAATATGCCTGCGTATCCAGCGCCACCAGCTCCTGGACCGCCAGATGGCGCTGCCACTCCTCCTTTCCCTCCTCCACCCGGAAGATCACGTAGCCGCGAGGATCCTGACTATCCGGGGAATACCAGACGTACCTCCTCTTCACCTGGCCCGGGCGCTCACCCAGCTTCCGAGCCCAAGAAGCTGCATCGCGCACCGCCAGTCCGTTGTGCTCAAGGCACCACCGGCGGTAGACGGCATCGAAAGGATCGTGGCTTTCAGGTCCCATCGGTCGAGCCTCCCCCGGCACCCGGGAGAGCTGGCCCAGCAGGGACGGTTTGAACTCGTAGTGCACCTTGAGCCGCCCCAGCTCCCAGCCGAACTTGCGGTAGAACTGGTACGAGAAGGGATACAGGGTGGAGGTGGCCACTTCCTGCCCCCTCATCTCGCGCAGTGCCTCCACCAGCAGACGCCTCACGTATCCCTTGCGTCGGTGCTGAGGGGCCGCCCCCACGCCCCCCACCCCCACCATGCTCACCAGATCGGAGCCGTAGTGGCAGCGGTAGGTGTAAAGTATGAGGCCGGCCACCACCTCTCCGTTCACCACCAGGCATCGGCCCCATTCCGGCGGCACCCACTTCAGCCACTCGTCGCTGTCGGTCAGGTAGTATTCGCGCTGCATGCGCAGGAGAAGTTCGCTATCCCCTGAGTCTAGCCGACGGTATTTGGCATCCATCGTCGCATCCCTCCAGAAACCACCGAGTCAACGACAGCTGTCTGCCCCGTCGGTGGCCACCGCGCAGGGCGCCTGTGCGTACCTCCCCACCCGAATCCGCTTCCACACCCCCGACTTGAACCGCCAGGCCACCACCAGGGCCCTCAGGAACTGATCCAGAGCCATGGCCACCCACACGCCCACCAGGCCGTAGCCGTACACCAGTCCCAAGAGATATGCACCGGTCAAGCGGATGCCCCAGTTACCCGCCGCAGTCACGTACATCACCCAGCGGGTATCTCCCGCACCCCGCAGGCCCCCGGACAGCACCATCACCGCCGCCAGAGCAGGCTGGGACAGCGCGATGATCCTCAGGCAGGCCGAGGCGGAGGAGATCACCTGGGGATCGGTGGTGTAAAGCCGCACCACCGCTCCGGGGGCGAAGAAGAACAACAGGCCCATGGCGGTGGCAAAGATGATGCTCCACCGCAGGGCCTCGAACCCCGCCTGCTCCGCCCGCCGTTCCTTGCCCGCCCCCAGGTTCTGTCCCACCAGGGCGGTGGCGGCCAGGGAAAAACCGAAACCAGGCATGAAGGAAAGGGATTGCACGCTCATGGCCACCGAGTTGGCGGCGATGGGCAGAGTCCCCAGGCCGGCGATGAACATGCTGTAAAGGATCTGGGAGCCTTGGCGGACGAAATTCTCCACCGCCGCCGGCACCCCCACCCGGAGGATGTCCAACGCCACGTCCCGCCGGAACCGGATCTCGCGGTCGAGGGCAATGCGCACTGGACCACCCCGCCGGGTGAGCACGGCCAGAGCGATCAGTCCCCCCAGGGCCCGCGCCACCCCGGCCGCGATGCCAGCCCCCGTCACACCCAGGGCGGGCACCGGACCAACACCGAACACCAACGGATAGGCGAGCGCCAGGTTCACCGCGTTGACCACCGCCATCACGTAAAGGGGGGTTTTCATGTCCCCCGCTCCCTGGAGCACGGCGTTACCCATGAACAACCAGCATCCCAGGGCCATGGAAAGGCATATGCAGCGGAGATAGCTGGCACCGAGGCGTATCACGGTGGGGTCGGGATCGGCCTCGAACACCATCATCCCCCGCAGGGCCTCATCGGCCAGGAAGTATCCCACCACCGCAATGGCCACACCCAACCCCAGACCTAGAATCAGCGACTGCTTGACCACTTCCCGAGCATTCGCGGAATCTCTGGCTCCAACATAACGCGCCACCAGGGCGGTCGCCCCCACCGAAACGCCAGTCAGGGCGGCAATGCCCACGAAGATCAGACGGTTGGCGAGACCTACCGCGGCCAGGCCCGCAGGGCCAAGGCGCCCCACGATCATGAGCGACACCATGGCCACCACTGTCTGAAGGAGCGTCCGCCCCACCGCGGGCACCGCCAACCTCAGGACACTGGAACGCAGATCGGCACTGGTGAGGTCCGGTGACTGTGCTGCGCGCAAACGGCCCTCCTCCCCCCGTCAATGCTTCGTGTACCATCATAACAAAGACCCACCACCCGGGCAAATCCGCTGGCTGTGGCCCGAAGCGCAGTGATCATGGGGCCGCCAGGCATGCGCGCCTTTTCCCGTCAGGTCGGCATGGGCCCTCACCCCTCGTCGGTGACGGTACCATCCCACGCGGTGCCGGGCCGCGGAAAGCGACAGGTAATCTCGACTGACGCCTTGAATGCTCTTTGTGGGGCGAAAATTCAGTCAGGAGGGATGAAGTTGGCAGTCAACCCCGACGTGATCTTGTTCAACGGCAACGTCATCACGGTGGACGATGCCAATCCCCGCGCCGAAGCCTTGGCGGTGAGAGGGGAAGTGTTGGTGGCAGTGGGGAGCAACCACCAGGTCAGGCCGCTGAAAGGCCCTCGGACCCGAGAAATTGACCTGCAGGGCTTCACGGTGGTCCCGGGATTCAACGATGCCCACAATCACATGCTGGCCTTTGGGCTGGGGCTGGGGGATATACATCTCAAGAAACCGAGCATCAATCGGGTGGAAGACATCCTGGAGGCGGTGAAGGCAAGGGCCCAAACCCAACCCAAGGGAACGTGGATCGTGGGGCGCGGCTACGATGACAACAAGCTGCGGGAGCGCCGGCACCCCACCCGGTGGGAACTCGATCGCGTGGCTCCCGAGCATCTGGTGGTGTTACTGCACACCTCCGGTCACATGCTGGTGGCAAACACCGCCGTCCTGCAACAGGCAGGTATTAGTGCCAGCACGCCGGATCCCGCGGGAGGTAAGATCGTCCGCGATCCGGCCAGCGGGGAACCCACCGGGCTGCTGCAGGAAGCAGCCCAGGAGCTGGTGTTGAACCTCCGCCTTCCACGGACGGTGGACGAGATCGTGGACGGTTTGGCTGCGGCCAGTGAACAGTACCTGCGGGA
The DNA here is from genome assembly GCA_002376005.1 of Firmicutes bacterium UBA3570. GTDB lineage: Bacteria > Bacillota > Sulfobacillia > UBA3561 > UBA3561 > UBA3561. The sequence goes on along the minus strand of DFNJ01000018.1, from coordinate 29,365 downwards.
GGGCATAACCTCAGCCCAGGAGGCCGGCGTGGGGAACACCAGTCCCCTGGAATTGGCAGGTTATCAAGAAGCGGTCCGCCGTGGCCGACTCCAGGTACGGGTGAATCTCATGATTGGCGTGCGGCAGCTGCAGCATCTGGCGGGAGGGAAGGGTGAACCCGCACGCTACGCCCTGGATCTGGGATTGCACAGCGGCTTCGGGGGCGGGATGCTGAGGATCGGACCGGTCAAGATCTTCGCTGACGGCTCGCTCATCGGAAAAACCGCCGCTCTCTCCGAAGGCTACAGCAGCGACCCCGACAACACGGGGTTCTTCGTCACCGAGCCCGAACTCCTCCGCGAGCAGATCCTGAGTGCCCACGCGGCGGGCTGGCAGCTGGCAATACATGCCATCGGAGACCGGGCCATTACGTACGTGCTGGACTGCTACGAGGAGGCCCTGAATGCCCACCCCCGCAAAGATCATCGTCATCGCATCGAACACTGCGGCGTACTCACCATGGAGCTGATCGACCGGATCGCGCGCCTGCGCGTCATCCCCGTACCGCAACAGCGGTTCATCTCCGAGCTGGGAGACGGCTTCATTGACAATCTCGGACCCAGCAGAGCACGGCTGACTTACCCGCAACGGACCTTTGTCGACAAGGGTATACTGTTCCCGGGTAGCTCCGACCGACCGGTGGTGGAAGGCGCACCGCTCCTGGGCATCCACGACGCCGTGAATCGCATTACCGCAGGGGGACGTCCATACGCACCCGCAGAGAGACTCACCCCCGAAGAGGCCTTGCGGTGCTGGACCCTGCATTCGGCTTATTGTTCCTTCGAAGAGCACATCAAGGGTTCGCTCGAGCCGGGCAAGCTGGCCGACTTCGTCGTTCTGGAACGCGACCTCACCGCCGTCCCGGCGGAAGAGATCGCCCACATCCGCGTGCTGGCCACCGCGGTGGGCGGACGGTTCCGGTACGCATCCGGGCCCTTCGAGGGACTGGCAGAGTGACATGAGGGCAGCGCGGTAGTTGCTGGTAGCTTTCTGCATGTGCGGTGCCGAAGGGAAAGGAGCTACTCCGAGGCGGGCTGGCATTGCTGGTGGCCCGCCTCCGCTTTCTCCGCCAGACATGGGGCAATCGAGGCTCCAGACCGCCACGAACCCCGCGATTGGGCTCGGGCCACCTGCACGAACAGCAGTGCGGGCAGGCGGTTTGCGGATTTCCCCCACCTGATCCGGGGAAAAGCAGTAGAACACGTGCAACAGCGCCTCCCGCCCATGAGCCCCTGCTGCACCCGACTGTCGTACGCGGGGCTATGGAAGCTGATGCAGGCTCCCGCGGCGAGAGTTCGAGCACGTCTGCCGGTGGATGGGTTGGCCTGCCGCTCCAGGCTGAGGCCTGGGCAGACGGCACCTCAAATCTAGGTAAGATAAGAGGTAGCCGCCCGCCTAAGATTGAGGATCACCGAGCCTACCCCTCACGGAGCCTCCGAGCAGCTTGGACGTACGATGGGCTGCCGGATCAGCCCGCGCCAGAAGCATTTTCCGACCAGTTTAGACCTCGCCGGCAAGCCACGCATACCTCCCGCACAGCCTCCATGGGGACTACCAGGTGGATCCTGTCTGCCGCCCAGGGCAGGCACGGTATCTGCAGGGTCCCTTGCCTCGCAGCTGATGTCGCAATATGACAATGCGCCATCCGCACAATTCACCCCCGGCAGACCCTGGCCGGAAACCGTCCGGCTTGATGCACCGCCCGTGGACCATGAGGTGGTTGCCGGCTCCCAACAGTTCCGGGCGCCTGGGGCTGCCCGCTGGGGATCTGTGAGTGGTCAGGCGGGAATCAGGTCACAAAACAAGAATCTCCCTTCCCTGAGCACCTTCCTCCCCAGTCGAAATCTCACAGGATGGGCGAAAATTGGTCCAGCGTAGACGAAGGTGTGAAACTCGCCATTCTCCCCGCACGGGTCGATGCCTTGGGGCAACTCCTCCAGAAAGGACAGGTCGAACTCACGGCCGCAAAACCTCCCGTCCAGGGCTTGAGTATCCACGCAGGTAACCACCGCCCGGAAACCCAAGGATACGAACGTACGGGCCAGGTCCTCCGTTGACCTCCCCCACAGAGGGAAAATGGCCTGCATGCTCAGCTTGGCCAGGTTCCTCTCCCTGTAGGCTCTCATGTCCTCCAAGAAAATGTCTCCGAACGCCACCTTCCTCACGCCTCGGTCAAGGAAATTCCTCAGCACCCTCTCCATCCTAGCCTCGTATTCCTCGTTGGAGCAGTTGGGGGGAATGGGTACCTCACAAATCTGCATGCCGAGGGAACGAGCCTGCCGGTGTAGCAGCAACCTCCTCACCCCGTGCATGCTCACCCTCTCGAACCCCTCGGTCACGGTGACCAGAAGCGAATCCACTTGAAAGCCTTCCTCCAGTAGGTGCAACAGGGCCAACGCGCTGTCCTTGCCGCTACTCCAGCAGACCAGGGTTTTCTCTCTTTGCATCAGGAAGACACTTTCCTTTGCCGCGGGAAATTCTGTCATGTCCCAGTCCCGGCACGACAGTTGTCTCGCGGCTCGGCGAAAAACGTTGCGTAAACCAGAGTTCCTGCCTTTGGAACAAGTCAAAAGCCACTCCCCGGTACGATGACCGTGCCACAACCCGAGCCGGGATGGGCCGTGCCCTTATCACCTCGTTGCGCCCTCAAATCCTGACCCCAGAGAGAGGATCGGCCTTTCCACGAAGGGTCAATTCTCCGCTCAGCCAGAACATGCTGACAACGCCCATGCCCCCGGGCGGAGGTAAGCCACGTGCCCCTCCCTTACTAGCACCCCAGTCCGGCACCAACGACGCAGGTCGGATCGATGCCCGTACGAGACCAATCCCCATGGCTGTCACCAGCGAAAGGCCACGAAAGCAGATGGCTCGCTGCCACAAAGTAGCGGGGGCGGGAAAGCCAACGAAACCCCGGGACACCACGGTAGATGGCAACCACTGCAGCGGCTGGCCACGAGGGGTCGTCTTCAACGGTTCATCAGCTGACCCTCGCCTTCTCATCTCAGTTCCTGATGGGAAGGGCGCGACGAAACCCGGCTCGCTGGGCCCACGAACCTGGGGCAACAGGAGCCGTGGACCACATGACGTGTGCTGGCAAAGCTTTTAGACCTGGGGCACCGCCCGTGCTGGTCAGCGGAGCGCCTTCTGGCCGGCTCGGAGAAATTCACCGCCCTCACACCAGGATATCCCTGCGCCCGTACAGGAGATAGGTGGCGCCCACCATCACCGCGAAGGCCGCCAGTAACCCCAGGGCGTACTCCGCTCGCAGGGATCCCGCACTGACGATGTCCGCTGCCCGAATGTACCGGAAGGGGCTGAAGTATTCCAAGAACCGCAGTCTCTCGGATAAGACGGCCACCACGTCGAAGAAGTAAAGCATCAGTACCACGGCGATGCTGCCGGAAACTGCCGACCTGCGGCGGACGAAGAACAAGGAGATCAAGAATCCTCCCGCTCCGAAAACCAGGTGCACCAGCACCGGGGCGGCCAGGAGCCACAGGAGGGCAGAGCGGTTGTACTCCTCCTTGACGAACCCCTCGAATCCCGCCAGGGTGGCTGCCGCCAGGAGGAGGTTAAAGAGCAGGACCCCCGCCACCATGCTGAGCACCTTGCTGGTCACCACCACGCCCCGGGTAACCGGTTTGGCCAACAGGAATTCCACCGTCTTTTCGTCTTCCTCTTTGGCCAGCAGGCCCGCACCCAGCATGGCGGCGAAGATGCCGCCGAACAGAGTCACGATGACGTACATCTCCACGGCGAAAAACCCCACCGGGTCGAAAATCGCCAGTCGATCCATCCCGAAGACCCTCTTGAAACCCTGGGGGAAGGCCTCTAGGTACCGTTCGAAGTCGGCCGCCGCACCCCCGTTTTCTACGAAGCTGGGATAGATGCCCAGAACCAGCAGGATGAGCAGCCCCAGGCTCAGGGCCCAGAGGATCACCGATCGCCGATTGCACTTCAGCTCCCTGAGCAGTATGGGGATCACGAGGCCTCCACCCCTTTCTCATAATAGTGCATGAATACTTCCTCCAGGTCAGGCTCTTCCAGCCACAGGCTCACCAGCTGGTACCGCGAGAGGGCCCTTATCAGGTCGTTGACGTCGCCACCAAAGAGCAGATGCAAGGTATCGTCATCCCGCCGGGCATGCACCACCCCCGGGATCTCCAGAGTAGGAGGAGCGGTCTCCTTGAAGGTTATGCGCACGCTGCGAAACTGCTTGTTCTTCAGATCCTCGATGGTGTCCACCTTGAGGATCCTGCCCTCCTTTATGATGGCCACCCGGTGACAGAACCTTTCCACTTCGCTCAGGATGTGGGAGGAAAAGAAAATGGTGGTGCCGCGCCGATTCTCCTCCCGGAGCACCTCGAAGAACCGCTTCTGCACCAGGGGATCCAGACCGCTGGTGGGTTCGTCCAGGATCAGTAACCTCGGTTGGTGCAGAAGCGCCTGGATGATGCCCAGCTTCTTCTTGTTACCGTGGGACAGGGCGTGAATTCTCGTGGTGGGGTCCAGGTCAAATGCCTCCAGCAGATCGGCCGTCCGACGCTTGGTGTCTCCCCGGTAGAACCTGGCGGAGTACGAGAGGAGTTCCGACACCGTCATGTCATCGTAGTAATCAACCTCCCCGGGCAGATAGCCCACGTGCTCCTTGATGCGGACACTGTCCTTCACCACATCCATGCCCAGTACCTTGGCTGTCCCCCGGGTGGGGAAGATGAAGTTCAGCAGGGTGCGGATGGTGGTGGTCTTCCCGGCACCGTTGGGGCCGATGAACCCGAAGATCTCCCCTTCCTTCACCTGGAGGTTGACGTCCACAATCCCCCGCGCCTTACCGTAATATTTCGTCAGATTGAAGGTCTCAATGGCGTACACTTTCGGGCCCCCTTTCCCCTAGCCGCCTTGTCGGCTCCATTATATGCCCGACTGACCCGCCGGTCAATTTGCCCAAAGGCCGACCCCATGCCTGAGGCCGGCCGCCGGTGGGTCGCTCAAGCCCACGAACCGCCGCTGAAGCCGGATCCCGCATCGGGGCCGGCCCCCGCCTCGCGCTGGCGGGGCAGCACCCAAACCGCCGCCAGGGGCCGCGACACCAGGCGGCGTAGGGCAGAAGAGACCTGAGAGATATCCAGTGCAGCCAGGCGATCCAGGGCGCGCATGGGATCCGTCCCCCTATGGCGGAACGCGAACACCAGCCGGGCCAGGGGGCCGAAGGGAGGGTCTAGCCGCCGGAGGAACCGACCCCGCGCGGCTTTGATGCACCGGCGGAAAGTACCTTCGTCGATCCCTCTTTCCACCGCCCGCTGCAGGCCCTCCCGCAGACGATCGCTGAGTCGGGCCGGATCCGGGGTGGAGGCGCCGATGACCAGGTGGGCGTAACTTTGTTCCCCCTCGTAGTGGGCCTGGAAGGTATCGTCGATCAATCCCTCCTGATACAACGACAGGTACAGATCGCTGGCCGGACCCAGGGTGGCATCGAGGGCGATGGAAACTGCCGCCAGCTGGTCCCACAACGACTCGCCCTGCTCGGTACTGGGCACATCCTTGAAACCCAGGTAACAGAGAGGCTGCCCCACGCTCATCCGCACGGTCTGCTGAGGGCGCACCACTCCTTCCGGCTCCTGGGGCAGCAGCCGCCGCACCGGTTCCTGCGGGCGGTAGCCGCGGGCCTCCAACAGCTCCTGGACCAGCTCCGTCACCTCCTGCGGGTCCACCGGGCCGGCCACCGACAGCCACATGTTGGAGGGGTGGTAGAAGGTCCGATGACACAGCTCGATCTGCTCCACTCCTAGCGACCGCACGTCGGCCACGGTGCCGGCAATGGGCACCCTCACCGGGTGGCGGTGGTACAGACACCGCATCAACTCCTCAAAGGCCCTGGTGTCGGGATCGTCCTCCACCATCCGGATCTCTTGCTCGATGATCCCCTTTTCCTTTTCCACCGTCTCCCGGGTGAGGTGAAGGTCGAAGACCAGCTCCACCAGCAGGCGCAGGGGCACCCGCCAGTCGCCGGCAGTGCTCAGCACATAGCCGGTGTAGGTGTAGGATGTGTATGCATCGCACATCGCCCCCGCCGCCGCGAACCGCCGGAACATGTGGCCGGTGGGTTTTTCGAACATCTTGTGCTCCAGGAAATGGGCTATGCCCGCCGGGACCATGTACGGCCCGTCGCCGTGCGGTCCGTAGAAGGCGTTGTCCACCGACCCGTAACGAGGCCCTAAGATGGCAAAGGTCCGACGGAACCCCGGCCGGGGAACCACGCAGAACCGGAGTCCACACGGCAGCATACCGTGGTAGTACTCGCAATCAACCTCCTGCAGCCTCACTCGTTCCATATCCCTACCCCTGCCTTTCCGGTGTCAGCAGGAATACCACCTGCGGCCGAATCCTCCCCGCCGCCTCCATGACATCCTGAGGTCCTGCCGCCTCCAGCGCGTCCAGCAGCTTCTCCAGCGTCCAGGGGGCGCCCGCCAGCTGCCACTCCAGATCCAAGGACGCCAGCTGGGCCGGCTCGTCGCTCTTGCCATGCAGCGCATCCCGCAGTAGCCTCTTGGCGGTCTGGAGTTCCTCCACCTCCGGCGGCCGGGAGGCCAGAGCCTCCAGCTCCTGCTGCATGATCTGTTCCACCACCGGTACCTGCTGGGGACTGGCCCCCGACATGACGAACAGCAGTCCCTTGTTCCACTCCCCGCTGGTCATCACGTAGTAGGCCAGACTCCGTTCTTCTCTGATCTTCTGGAACAGGCGGGAGGTGGGGAAGGCTCCCAGCACCCCGTCGGCCAAGAGCAGCCAGGGCATCTCGGGATCGCGCCAGCAACTGGCCGTCTTGTAGCCCACGGTCAGCTTCACCTGACCGATGTCCTGCAGGGTCTCGGAGACCCGGCGCACTCCCTCTTCCACCGGGCTGGGCTCCTGACGCGGCAACGCGGCCTGGCCCCCCGAAAAGTCTCCGAAGGATCGCGACAGCTGCCGCAGGACGGCATCGGGATCCAGTCTTCCCACCGCATACAGATGGAGATGCCCTTCGCGCAGGGCGCGCTGGTGGAACGTACTGAGCTCGGCCGCATCCACCGCATCCAGGTCCTCCAGGTACCCGAACTCCCTCACCGCGTAACCTTCCCCCCGGCAGACCTCCTCCACGCAGCGCACAAGGGAGTACCTGATCCGGTCGTCGATGAGGCTTTCGATTCGCCTCCGGAGCTGGGACTTTTCCTCCTCCACGTACTGCGAGCGCAGCTGCCCGCCTTCGGTGGCGGGCTCGAGCACCAGCTCCTGCAGCAGATCTATCGCCCGGCGCAGCACCGCCTCCCCCTGGGGGATCAGCTCCGGAGCCGGCAGCCGAATCCCCACACGCATCACCTGCACATCGCCCACCTTGGCCACCCCCGCCCCCAGCCGCGCCCCGTACATCTCCTGCAGCTGCCGTCGCAAAGATGCAGTATCGGGATGACTCATGGTCCCCCGTCGAAGCACCATGGGGAGCAGGGCCGCCCTGGTGGCATCCTGGCGCCGCAGCGGCAGCAGCCAGAGGGCACGCAGGGTGACGGTCTGCATACGGCCATCCTCGATCACCGTCGCCGTCGCCCCCTTCCCCAGGGGCTGCCGAACCGTTCGCCAGCTCATGGTCCATCCCTCCAATGGAAACGTCACAGAGGTGTTCACCGCCGGGCCCCGACTCCCTCCCCGCCCCATACCTAGGATATCCCCCGGTCCCGGCGGACTCCCTCGCATAAGCACCCATGCATGACCACATACTACGTACTGACCTGACGGACCTGCGGGAGGTGACGTCCGATGAACGGCAAGCCACAGCCGAAGGTGAGATGCGAGGTAAACCGATGCGTCTACTGGACGGACGGCAACCTGTGCAACGCCCGGGAAATAGAAGTGACCGGAAGCCAGGCCCGGGAAGGGAGGGCAACTGACTGCGCGACCTTCGCCCTCAGGGGTCTGCGAAGTATGATCATGGCTGCCCCTAACGTGGACCTGCAGGCAGCCATGGATTACATGCGAGGGGAAGAGGAGACCGAGCCCAACCCCCAGGTTACCTGCTACGTGGACACCTGCCGGTACTGGACCGTTGGTGATGCGTGCCGAGCGGACAACATCCAGATCAGCGGCAAGCAGTCGGGGCGCGAGGAGCGCACACATTGTGCCACCTTCGAGCCGGAGGAATGAGGGGTGGACCAGATCTCGCGGTTCTGGTTCGTGGCCCTGGTCATAGTGATCCTGGCGGGCCTCACCATAGCGGCCCGGGCGGAAGCCGGCCGTCAGGAGGCCCGACGGGAGGACCTGGAAGGGCGCATACGGGAGCTGGAGCGAGAAAACCTCCAGCTCCGACGTCAACTAGAACAACGGGAAGAGCTGCACACCGTCACCCTTTACTTCATCGTCCAGACACCCACTGAGTTCTTCCTGCAGCCGGTAGAACGCAGGGTGAAGAAGGGCCCCGATCCGTTGGCCACCGCTATCTGGGAGCTTATCAAGGGTCCGGAGGAAGAAACCCGGCTGCTGCCCGTGCTTCCCCCAGAGACCAAACTCCGCAACCTGACGGTGGAGGACGGCCTGGCGGTGGTCGACCTCAGCCGGGAGGCCACCCGTCTCAATGTGGGGGCGCGGGGTGAGGAGCTGGTGGTAGGGGCCATCGTGAATACCCTGACCGAATTCCCCATGGTGGATCGGGTACAGATACTCATCGAGGGCAAAGAGGCCGAGACCCTGGCGGGACACGTGGACATCAGCGAGCCGTTGCGCCGCAACGTTGGGCTGATCAGATCGCGCTAGCTACTTTTCCCGGAAGGAAGGATGCCTCCCGGAATCAAAGACAACCCGGGGGGTTGCTTCTGGAAGGACCAGCATCTTCCTCACTCATCGGCGTCCTGGCCGCCCTGTTCCTCACCCTGGGTCTGCTGTCCCTGCTGCGGAGTGGGGAGGAACGTCCCCGATCGCTCGGGAGCGTAATCATCCTGGGTATCTTCGCGGCCATATTGCTGGTCAGCATCCTGGAGTATGGGATCCAGCCACCGCCGCCCGGGTCGCGCCCCCCGCAGCCGCCGGAACCCCAGTTCGCTGTCGAGCAGGCAGACCCCGACACCTGGCGCCTGGTGGCCACCCTGGATCTGTCCTCCAGCAAAGAGCCCGAAGACACCACTGCCGCGCTGCGTGCTCTCTTCCGGGTGGTAATCACGCGTCTCCCCGGGATCCTCGCCGATTTGCGCGACCAGCTGCCCCGCGGAGTCCGCCCCGAGGTGGTTCGGGTGCAGATCAAGCTGCGCGATGGATCTGCGGTGTGGGCAGAAGCAACCTACGCGGACCTCACCGCCTGGCACCAGGGGAAGATCGGTGATGAGCGCTTTCAGCGGTTATGGCGTTGGGGACCCTGAGGTCAACTGCAGCGGCCTCCCCTCCCCAGTGCCCCATCCGCGGGCGTGCGCGAGGTCCGCTTCCGCCATGAGCAGCTCACACCGCGCGGTCTCTTCCCCCACCGCCGCCACCACTGCTTCCAGCTCGGCGTTGATCAGCTCCAGCCTCGAGATGGTCCCCGCCTCGTACCGCGCTCGCGCCAGCTCCAAGGCCTCGGCCGCGGCCTCCGCCGCCGCCCTGGCCGCTTCCAGATTTGCCCGCGCCCTCTGCACCGCCCAATAGGCACTGAGTACATCCAGCCGAACCGCGTCCTTGGCCGCTTCCCGCTTGAGCTGCGACTGACGCAGTGCCGCTTCCGCCCGTGGAACCGCATGAGGCGAAGGTTCGGCCTCCGCCTGCTCCCCCAGCCAGTCCTGCAGGCGCTCCCAGTACTCCTCCGGCGTCTCATCAGGTTCCATGGGGGGGAGGCCTTCTGCGGGCATGGGCGCCAGTGGCGTAGACGGATACCGCCGCGCCAGATCCAGGTCCAGGCGCCTGACCTCGCATTCCTTTTCCGCCGCGTAGACCTCAAACCGCTTATCGAGAGCCTCAGCGGTCAACGCCGCCAGATCCTCACCCTCAGCCCCGGCACCAGAGGCCGGCTCGGGTAGTCCCGACAGCTCTATCTTCCGTTCAGGATGGATACCCAGGGCTTGACGGAACGCCTCTTCCGCCAGGGCCACCGCCCCCTGGGCTGCCACCAGTTGCGCCTGCGCCTGGGCCACCCGCACCTTGCCTGCCAGGAGGTCTTCCCTGGTGACCGTGCCAGTGGCCCCCGCCAGGTTGAGGAAATCCAGATGCGCCACCGCCGCTTCCACCGCCTCCTCCGCCGCCCGCAAGGCCGCCTGGGCCTGCCACAGCTGGCAGTAAGTACGGCGGGCCATCCACTCCGCGTCGCACGCAGCCGCCTTTTCGTACTGCCGCGCCACCAGATAGGCCATCAGGGCCTGGAACGGATACAGGTACTTGATGCTGGCCATCTCATACGTCTCCACCGATTCTGCCGGTATGCGGTCCGCCTGCTCTTGTGCCTGCAGCCACTCCAGTTCCGCCTGTTCCCTCATCGCCTCCGCCAGTTCCACCAGCGGGGAACCACGCCTTGCCCGCTCCACGGCGCGTTCCATGTCGAAAGTAAGGGGGAGTTCCTCTCCGGCCCGAGCAGGCGCGGCCAGCACCAACAGCCAGCATGCCAGCAACAGGACAGCGACGCCGCGGCATGGACTCCTCATCGCACCTCACCTCCCGCCTGAACGAGCGAACCTTCGCCTCAGCGCTTCCAGGTCAGCATACAGAGCCGGCACCAGCACCAGGGTGAGAAGCGTCGAGACCAGCAAGCCGCCAATGATGGCGGTGGCCAGCGGTGCTTGCAGTTCGTGTCCCCGGCCCAGGCCGAGGGCCAGGGGCAGCAGACCGAGCACGGTGGTTCCGGTGGTCATCATGATGGGTCGCAGCCGCACCACCGCTGCTTCCACCACCGCGTCCTCCACCCCCATGCCTGCCCGGCGCAGCCGGTTGGTGTAGTCCACCAGCACGATGGCGTTGTTGACCACGATGCCCCCCAGGGCGATGGCCCCAATCATGGAGGACACGCACAGGGTCCTTCCGGTCAGTGCCAGGCCCCACGTAACGCCGACGAAGGCCAGCGGAACCGTCCCCATGATCAGGAGGGGCTGCAGGAATAACTCGAACTGCCCGGCCAGGACCATGTAGACCAGGATCACCGACAACGACAGGGCGTAACCGAGGGTCCCGAAGGCCTCCGCCATCTCCCTGGCCTCTCCGCCGTACTCCACCGTGTAGCCAGGTGGCAGAGCGAGATCGGCCAGCTTCAACCTGACGTCCGCCACCACGTCTCCCAGATTTCGGCCTGCAATGTCGGCGCTGATCGAAACCGAGCGCACCTGCCCCACCCGATGGATGACCACCGGACCTTCCCGAAAGCGGAAGCTGGCCAGATCCCCCAGCTCGACGAACCCCCCGCCGCCAGCGCCCACCGGCAGGTGCTCCAGGAGGTCGGGGTCCCGCCAGCGCTCGGGGGCCCGCACCCGGACATCGTATTCCTCTCCCCGCACCCTCACGCGCGTGGCCACCAACCCCTCCAGGGCTGCCCGTCCCACTTCCGCCACCTGGTAGACGCTCAGTCCGCGCGCTGCCGCCAGCGCCCCGTCCACCTCGATCTCCAGCTCTGGGGCAGCCTCGCCCACCGAGCTGCGCAGGTCCCGAATCCCCGGCACCCCCTGGATCCGCCGCATGACCTCGGTGCCCAGGTCGCGCAATACCTCCAGATCCTGCCCCCGGATTTCCACCTCCAGGGGGGCACCGAATGCCTCTTCTTCTCCCACGATGCCGGAGACCTGCTTGACGCGTATCTCGGCTCCCGGTATTCCCGCCGCCCAGGCCCGGAGATCATCGACCACCTCCGCGGTGGTGCTGGCGCGCCGTGGGCGCAGCTTGATGAGAACCTGGGCCGAATGGGTCCCCGCCGCTCCCGGCCCCAGGCCAGTACCCGACGCCCCTCCCACGTCCGCGAACACCGATTCCACGTCCTCCAGCTGGGAGACCCGTCGTTCCACCATGCGCACCAACGCGTCGGTCAGCTCCAGCGGGGTGCCGGGAGGAAGGCTGATCTCCACCCGGATCTCGCCGCGGTCCAGCTTCGGTATGAACTCTCGGCCGACCTGCGGGAAAACCAGGACCGTGGCCACCACCAGCACGCCCACCACCGCGTACACCGCCCGTCGACGACGCAGCGCCGCCCTCACCAGGCGGCGGTACCGGGGCAGCAAGCGGCCCACGGGCTCCACCAGCGACCACCTGGAGGCTCTGGCCTGAGCCATGCCCACCCTGCTGAATCGAGCCGTGGCCATGGGAACCAGGGACAGCGAGATGAGCAGGGAGGAGAGAATGGCGAAGGAGACGGTGAGAGCCAGATCGCGGAACAGCTGCGCCGCCAGCCCGGTTATGAAGAAGATGGGCAGGAACACCACCAGGGTGGTCAGGGTGGAGGCGGTGACCGCGCCTCCCACCTCTTCGGTCCCGGCGATGACCGCGTCCACCGACCCAGGAGATCTCTGCAGGTGCCGGGTGATGCTCTCCAGCACCACAATGGCGTTGTCCACCAGCATCCCAACCCCGAGGGCGAGACCGCCCAGGGACATCAAGTTCAAGGTCACCCCGGCGAAGAAGGCCAGGATGAAGGTGGCCAGGACCGATACCGGGATGGCGATGGCGATGACGGCGGTACTGGCAAGATTGCCCAGGAACGCCCACAGGATGCCGGCAGCCAGGAGGCCTCCCACTATGCCGTTCTGCGCAACGCTCACCACCGCACCGGTTATGAACTCCGACTGGTCCACTGATGTTCGTAGCTGGACGTCGGGTGGCAGTTGCCGCAAAAGTGACGCCAGGGCAGCGCGAACCTGCCGGGCCACCGCCACCGTGTTGGCCCCCGACTGTTTCTGGATGGCCAGGTGCACGCAGCGCTGTCCGTCAAGCCGGGCCAGACGTTCGCCGGACTCGGTAGCCGACCTCACTTCCGCCAGGTCGGCCAGGGGGAGTACGGTACCAGCGGGGGTGGGCACCAGGACCTCGCGCAGGTCCTGCACGTCTTCGAATTCGCCCGTCACCCGCACCGAGAAACGTTGGGATGGGATGCGGGCATGACCCGCGGGTAGACTCAGATTGGTGGCCGCCAGCAGCTGCGACAGCCGTGCCAGGTCCAAACCGTGGGCAGCGAGAACCTGAGGATCCGCCACCACGTGGATTTCGCGCACCGACCCGCCGATTACGGTCACCGAGGCCACCCCGTCGATTCTCTCCAGATGGGGTCTTATGATCCGCTCCGCCAGGTCGGTCAGTGCCTCGAGGTCCCGCTCTCCGGTGAGGCTGAGCTGGAGGATGGGGAGCATGGAGGGATCCGCCTTTATGATGATGGGGTTGCTGGCTCCTTCGGGCAGGTAGTCGCGGATGAGGTCTACCTTCTCTCGCACGTTGAAGGCCGCGGCGTCCATGTCGGTGTCCCAGTCGAACTCCGCCATGACCAGGGAGCTGCCCTCTCTGCTCTCGGAGACCACCCTCTTCAGCCCGCCGATGGCACTGACCGCCTTCTCTATGGGAATGGTCACCAGCTGTTCAACTTCGTGGGGACCTGCCCCCTGGTATTCGGTCAGCACTGCCACCACCGGAAAGGTCATCTCCGGCAGCAGATCCACGGGAAGTTCCCGCAGGGAAACCCCGCCCAGAAGCAGCAAGAAGGTGATGGCCATGATGGTGGCTACCGGTCGGGCCACCGCGACGCGGGTGATCCCCAAGGTACCTCACCTCCCCACCACCGTGACCCTGGTGCCGTCCCGGAGGTAGTGCTGGCCAGCCACCACCACCAGCTCCCCCTCTCGCAACCCCTGCGTGACCTCGACCACCCGGCCGTCGTCCAGTCCCCGCCGCACCTCCCGCCGCCGGGCCACCGAGTCCTCCACCACGAACACGTACCAGCCCCCCTCGGGATCTCGCATCACCGCCTCCAGGGGAACGGTCAGCACGTCGTACCTTGCTTCCTCGGTCAGCCTCACCTTGACCAGGGCTCCTGGGGGGAGGTCGTAGTCGGGTGCCAGCTCCAGCTGGAGCTGGACGATGCCGGTGGCGGGGTCAACCACCGGCGCGATCCAATGAACGGTGGCCGCAATGACCTCTTCGTCCCCCGGCGACCATACTTCCGCACCATCGCCCGGGTTGCACGAGGCCGCCACCTGCCATGGAACGCCCACCCGCACGTACACCGCACCCCGGGGGCTCACCGTCAGTAGGGGCATCCCCACCGCCACCGCCTGTCCCGCCTGGCAGGACACCTGGGCCACCACGCCGTCCACCGGGGACCGCACCGTACAGTGCTCCAGCTGCCTCCTGGCCAGCTCTACCTGGGCGCGGGCCGCCCGAACCTGTGCCTCGGCTGCGTCCAGGATCTCCTCACTGGCCCCCGCCTCCGCCGCCGCCAGCTGCTGCCTGGCCGCATCCAGCTGGGCCTGGGCGGTCTCGGCCTGAACCCGCGCAGCATCCAGCGCCTGCAGGGACACTCCCCCGTACTCGTACAGCCTCTGCATCCGCTGGTAGTTGTCCGCCGCCGCCTGATAGGCCGCCTCGGCCTGCCTCACCACCGCCCTCAGCTGTTCCAGCTCCGCCTCGGTGGCCCCCTTTTCTGCCCGCCGCAGATCTGCCTGGGCAGCCTCCAGGGCGGCCTCGGCTCGCTCCAGCTGCAGGCGGTAGTTGGCATCGTCCAGGTGCACCAGAATCTGCCCCTTCTCCACCCAGTCACCGGGTTCCACCAGCACCTGGCGAACTTCTGCCGCCACCCGGCTGACCAGGGTCACCTGTCCGCTGCTGATCACCCGGCCCACGGTTTCCAGCGAACGAATGACCGAGGTGCGGTGGACCACCGCCACCACCACCGGGATGGCTCCACCCTCCTCGGTCACCGTCTCCTGCCTGAGGCATCCCGCGCCCGATGAGAGTACGCACAGGGCTATTGCCACTAATCCAGCGACAACGCGTGCCGGGGCCGTGAGGTGTCCGGGTCTCAAACGGGCTCACGCCTTCCTTGGCCTGCAACCGGCCATCAGGCCATCCTGACTGAAAGAGAGCAAGCAACAGCGGCAGCCAGTCACCGCTGCCGTCTTGCTCTCTCGGTGTCAGGTAGTTCTGCGCACTGACTCGTCGGTCATTTTCATTATAGACAGGGAGTTTCCCGTCGTCAAGGATCGCCTGTCCCCGTTGTGGCTGGAATTGGGTAGGCCCCAGCAAAGCCGGGGGAAGCACGATACCGTATGGCTGCAAAACAACTGCGGCGAACGTTGCTGCCGCTCAGGCCGGCGGAAAGCGGCAGGGCATTTCTTGCTTACGTGGAATCCCCCCAATTGCGCGATCAGATTACATGTCGTTCTTTGTACTTCCCTGAAACACCGAAAGGAGGACGGCTCGGCATGCCGACACCAAAGCTGGGAAAACTGGTGAAGGTCGATCCCCGCCAGGTGTGGGCCAACGAAGCGAGGGATTTCACCCCCTGGCTGCAGAGGAACATCGACAGACTGTCTGAGGTGCTGGGGCTTGATCTGGAGCTGGTGGAAAGCGAGGTTGAGGTCGGGGATTTCTCCGCGGATTTGCTGGCAAAGCACCCCGCATCCGGGCGCGTGGTGGTGATCGAAAACCAGCTGGGCCCCACCGACCACGACCATCTGGGGAAGCTGCTCACCTACGCGGCGGGGACAAACGCCGGCGTAGCCGTATGGGTGAGCACCGAATTCAGGGAGGAGCACAAGCAAGTCCTGGAGTGGCTGAACTCAGTATCCAGCGAAGACCAGCTCTTTTTCGCCGTCCAGGTGGAGGTGCTCAAGGTGGACGATTCTCCTCCCGCCGTCAACTTTGTCGTAGCAGTAAAGCCCAGTAACTGGATCAAGCAGCAGCGGTCGGGAAAGCGGCCATCGAAGACGGCGCAAGCCTATCAGGATTTCTTCACCAAACTTCTGCACAAGGTGAAGCGCCAGTACCCTGGCTTCACTGCCGCCCGGATTGCCTTTCCCCAAAACTGGTTCAGCTTCCCTGCCGGCAGGAGCGGCTACACCTTCCTGGTGGGCTTCACCAGGGGGTCCCGCTTCAAGGTGGAGCTGGCCATCGACACCCCAGACCAACAAGCAAATAAGGATGCTTTCGATGCCCTCCTGGTCGAGCGGGATGTCATCGAACAAGAAATTGGTCTCCAGCTGTCCTGGGAAAGGCTGGACGACCGGAGAATGTCCCGAATTGCCATCTACACCAACGGGAACATCAGATATCCCGCCGATCAGCTCGAGCAACTACAAGACTGGGCGGTGGATATGCTGGGCCGCTTCGATAAAGCATTTCGCCATCGAATTACAGCGCTGCCCTGAACCGACAACTGCGCTACCATGCAGCTTGGGTAATGCGGTGTCGTTGAGGATGCGTAAATTGGAGACAGCCAGGGCCAGGGTCGCTCTGGGGAGGGGGTGCCCAAACCTTGGCTCTCGTGGGGGTGGAGGAGCACCCCTGTCTGAAAACCTCCAAAAACAAACGGTGGGTCGGTCACCGAAGTCCAGGACATACTACCCGCCTTTCCGCGACCCGACATTTGGTCCCTGCTGTCAACTCACGGAAATCCTTGCAATTGAAAGTGGCGCTCCGTCAATGCGACACATGCTAGCTGCCTTGGCCCCCGGGGAAGCGCCACCACTCCGGTGGGCGAAGGCCCGCCTGCGCCGGATGTCAAGGATAACCCAGCTACCCCAAGACCACTCCACACCGTCTCGGGCTGTCACCGCACCCGATCCCCAGCACCACGGGTCACAGTCCCGACCCACCTGGAGAGCACCCAACTGCCCGACAGCCGAACTCGCCGATGCGCGACGTGACGACCATCACAGCTATCTCGGGGCAGCATTCTGGCTCGGTCAACGGGGCACGAAACACACCTCGTCCGACCAAGGAATCACGTACGGAGTGCCACCGTGCAACCTTACCACAGCGTCTACGCTGTATACCTCCCGTATGTTTTCGGGCGTCAGCACTTGCACAGGGCTACCCATGGCGTGGACGACCCCAGACTTGAGCAGGATCAGTCGATCGCAAAAGCGCGCCGCCAGGTTTATATCGTGCATGGCCATCACGGTGGTGATCTGGCGGTGCCGGGCCAGTTCACGCAACGTAGCGAGCACCCCCAATTGGTAGCGCAAATCCAGGCTGGAAGTGGGTTCGTCCAGCAACAGCACCCGGGGTTCTGCTGCCAGAGCCCAGGCCAGCATCACCCTTTGCCGTTCTCCTCCGCTTAGCTCGTTGACGTTTCGCCAGGCCAGCTCTTCCAGATTGAACCACCTGAGTGACTCGCGCACCGCCTCGAGGTCTTGCTCTCGGGGGCGCAACCCCATCTTTGCCCTCCTGCCCAGAAGCACCAATTCGAAAACGCGGTGCGGGAAGGCGCGGGCCGCGTCCTGCGGGACGTGCGTTACCAGCTTCGCCAGTTCTCGAAGTGGGATATTTGCCACTTTCCGGCCGTCCACGAGGATGACTCCCTGGGTGGGGGTGAGCACCCGGTCCATGCACCTGAGCAACGTACTTTTGCCCGCCCCGTTAGGTCCCAAGAGCCCCAGCACCTCGCCGCGTGCGATGTGCGCGGTTACGCCCCGCAGCACAGGCCTAGCCGAGTAGCTGAAGTGCACATCCTCGATGACGATGGTCACCCTAGACCCCCCAGTACCCGGTATTCCCCCTCAGCAACAGGTACACGAAGATGGGAACCCCCAGCAACGAGGTCACGATGCCGACAGGGAGTTCTAAAGGCGCGACCATCGTCCTGGCTACCGTGTCCGCGCCCAGCAACAGGAGTCCCCCCATGAGGCACGAGGCAGGGAGCAGAAACCGGTGGTCCGGTCCCACCATGAGCCGCGCCATGTGAGGCCCAACCAGGCAAACAAACCCGATGGTCCCCGTGAACGATATGACAGTCGCGGTGACGAGCAGAGCTACCAGTGACGCCCAAAGCCGAAGTCGGCGGTGGGGTACGCCCAGGCTGTGCGCAACCTCGTCCCCGAGCTGCAGGGCGTTCAGGTCCCAGGCTATGGCCCACAGGAGGACGAGGGCCACCAGGAGTACTGCCCCGAGGAGGCCCGCCTGCCCCCAGGTGGCCCGGTGCAGCCCGCCCATCAGCCAGAGTACAACCGCTTTCACGTCCTCCGACTGGCCCAGGTACTGGAGTAGCGAGGTCAGCGCCATGAAGAAAAAGTTCACCGCTATGCCGGACAGTACCGTGGCTGAAGGCGAAAAACCTTTCACCGCGCCCAGCAGGTGAACCAGTGCCATGGCCGCCACCGAGCAAGCAAAGGCGTTAGCCACCACCAGCCATCGGCCCGGGCCACCCAGGCCAGCCCCCAGGACTATGGCCAGCGCTGCTCCGAATCCCGCCGCCGCAGAGATGCCCAGCGTGAAGGGGCTGGCAAGGGGGTTGCGCGCAGTGGTCTGGATCACTGCCCCCGAAAGTGCCAGCCCAGCGCCCGCCACCACCGCCAACGCGATCCGGGGCAAGCGCAGCTCCCATATCACGGCGCGGCTGAGGGACGAGGTGGCATGCCGCCAAGGAGTCCACAATGCCGACATCAGCACCCGGCACGCGTCGCCGAGTGGGACCTTGACCGCCCCCACGGTTACTGCCAGGACGGCCAGCGCCGCAAGCAGGGCAACCCCCGCAGCAAGAAGCAGCATGCGGGTTGCCGCCGAGCGCCTGTACTCGTGCCCAAAAGCGTCCCGCGTTGGTGTCTCACTCTTCGAGGACAAGGCCCAGGTCTTCAACGTACCTCCTCAGGGCAGGGAGAGAATCGGCCAGCACGAGACCATCACCGATGTCGCGGACCCTGGCCGGCCCGCACGCCACACCCGGCCGCGAACGCTCCTTTTTGGTCACCGCTACTGCATGCATCACCATGTTGGCCCCGGCCATGACGCCGAGCGGCTCGTCGGCGCCGGCTATACCAATGTTGCGAAACACCAGCCTGGCTACCGCCCTGACCTTGGCGGTCTCAAACGGCGATCCGGCCGGGAGCTCCTCCATAGGGGAGCGGGGCACGGGTCGGAACGGGTGGATTTCCAGAATCTTGAGGCCAGGGAATTGCTTCAACCAGAAGAGGAAGTCTACCCACTCCCTGTAAGGGTGCTTGTCCTCCCAGGCTTCCCCCAGCCCTATCATCAGGGTATTGTCGATGAGCAGGCCGGCCCGGTCGCTCTCCTCCACGATCTCCTTTCGCCTGGCCAGGCTATCTCCAGGCCGGGCCATCTCGTAGACTCTCTCGCGTATGCTCTCGAGGTTGCAGGCGATACCTTCCACGCCGACCTGCTTGAGTTCGTGGACATGCTGGATCCCGAAGGACGGCCCGTTGTTGATCCAAACCCCCATCTTGCAGGCACCCGTTACTGCCGCTGCAGCACGGAGAGTGAGCTCTCCTCCCTCTTCTCCCCGGAGGGTGCCGCCTCCCAGCTCCACCCTCTTTATCCCCAGATCTTCTATCGCCCGGGCAGCACGGGCCAGCTGCTTCTCGTTGAGCACATCGCTGTCCGAGAAGGCCCGCGGCGAAGCCCACCGCCAGCAGTACCGGCACGGCGGATCGGTCGTGCAGGGGGTAATGCTCGTTATGAACCCCATGAGGCGTACGGTGCGCCCGACCTCCTGGTCCCTGACCGTCGCGGCTACTCGAAAGAGCTCGAGGGCGTCCTCCCAAGTTCGCACCCACTCGAGCAGTGCCAACGCCTCCCCGCGGGTCAGGGGCCGCCTCAAGGCTTCACCCAGTGCCTCTGCCATCGTCTGGTTCATCCTCATCACCTCGTCGAAGGGGGGTAGACGAACGTACCCGGGTATTCCTTTATGGACAAGAACCGCTCGAGGAACTGCCGGTGCACGGCATCGGGATCAAGACCGCGGCACAGATCGGGGTAAAACCACTTGGCCAGCCAGAGGATCCCGATCGGGGCACGGGGTGCCGAGAAGATCTCAAAGGCCAGGAGGTGGACCCTTTTGTTCTGCACAGCGTTGATCTGGTGCCAACCGGGGCGCCCCAGAATCCCTTCCCACACACTCTTGGCCCTGGCAAGGTCAGGAGCCCCGTACCCGAGGACGCCGGGGGGCATCGCCCGTACTACGATTACGTCGGGATTCTTCTCCAGCACCACCTCGGGACTTACCCGGGCAGCCACGGTGACTTCCCCACAGATGTCCACGCCCCCGGCAGCCACTATCATCCGGTGGCCCTGCTCGGTCACAGTGTAATCGGCCAGCTCCAGGTAGACGCGCACCCTCCGCGCGGGCTCGACCTCGCCCACCAGCTGGGCCACCACCTCCAGCTGATCTTTGAACCAGGACACGTACTCCTGCGCCCTTTGCTCTGCGCCGAACATCTTCCCCAGCGTGGCAACATCCCGGAAAATTACCTCCGCATCGGGGAAGCAATCCAGGCAAATCACTGGGATGCCGTGCGGAGCGAGCCTCTCCGCCAGGTCCAAAGCCGCCTGCCGGGCCTCCTGCCAAGCCCCAATGGAAATCACCGCCTGAGGGCGGAGCTCCAAGATCTTTTCCACACTCGGGTTCCGGATGCTGCCCACGCTGGGCGTTCCCTGGAATATCATGCGGGTGACAGCATCCCTGAGGACGTGGTCTTCAGTGACTCCCACCACCCTCTCCTTGCATCCCAGGGCAGCGATGACCTCGGCAGGTTGAGACGCGAGGACAACCACTCTCTTCAAAGGCTGCGGCACGGCTACGGTCCGGCCGGCCGCGTCGACCACGTCCATGGTGGCTCCATGCGCAGACGTTTTCTGGCCCTCGCCCGGCCGCGAGCAACCTGCCCCCATTACCGTCAGGCACACTGCCAACAGCAGGGGCCAGGCTCGCCTCACGATACACCTCCACATCACCACACGGTACCCCCTCCTCCCAGCGGTGGCACGTTTTGCAAAAACGTGCTACTTGCTGGTTATTCGACATGACCCC
The DNA here is from genome assembly GCA_002376005.1 of Firmicutes bacterium UBA3570. Taxonomy (GTDB): domain Bacteria; phylum Bacillota; class Sulfobacillia; order UBA3561; family UBA3561; genus UBA3561. The sequence continues at coordinate 8,393 of DFNJ01000018.1, read as the reverse complement.
GCGGAAATCTTGCTAGCGGCTGGGTGCGGGTCGCGACCTTCGCATGCCAAAGTGCGGCAGCCGCGAACGTACTCGTTGCAAGGATCACGGGAGGAGGTGGGTGTACCTAGGGATACAGATCACCGGCATAGGGCCCCACTCAAAGATCCAACAGCGTTCCGGTAGCGTCCGGGGTGCAGCGTCTTCACCCGTGCCGTGAGGCCTGGAAGTTGTCGCTAGCAGCTCTGTGGGTTTCAGCTTGCGAACGCTCCAGATGGCGCTGGGAGAAGTAGGGCCCGATCGCGAGATTTCACCACTCACTCCGACCAGGGGATACGGTATTGTACCCGGCACTACAGCGTACGGAACACGCAGAGGTGCTTCGTTGCTCCAGAGCCGCACGAAGACTGTCCAGATTTAGGGGGTGAACACACATTTCCGTCCGTGTAGTGGTAGAGCTGACCCTCCCTGCACTGCCTATGCTGCGTTGCGCGAGCATACCCACGTGCCCCACTCCACTACACACCAACCTGCAAAATTCCCGCCCCCTGCGAGCGGTAACAATTTCCAACGTACTCACCCCCTCTCATCCACCCCCCAAAAGGAGGTGGTATTCTGGGGGTAGAAACGGTGCTACAATAAGGGTGCCATGGCTGGTAAAATAAGGGCCGTGCCTCCAACCTTGATTCGAGGTAATGTGGAAACATGAGCTGGCGCAGCATTCTGGTGTCCGTGGTCTTGATCTGCCTCCTGACGTCAGGACCGGCCTTAGCGGAGGACGGCCCGGAAGTACATAGAGCCGTCGTGGTCCGCGTACGACAAGCCCAGGGCATCGCCGATCTGCCAGTGTGGGCGCAGGGAGCCGGAGTGCAAGAGGTCACCCTGCGGTTCCTCACCGGGCCACTGCGGGGACAGGAACTCACCATCCGCCATCACTTATCGGGGAACCCCGCCTTCGACCTGCAGCTGGAAGAAGGACACCGGGTGCTGGTGGGGGTGGAACGGCAAGGGGGCGAAGTAGTCGATGTGTACGTCATGGACTTCGTGCGGGACGTGCCCTTGTTCTGGATGACCGGGCTTTTCGTGCTGTCCCTGGCGGCGGTCGGCAGATTGAAAGGGGTTAGGGCGGTGATCGTCCTGGGCCTCACGGGGCTGGCGATTATCCACCTACTCATCCCCCTGGTGCTGGCCGGTCGTAACCCCATGGCGGTAACCATCGGCATCTGCGCGGGCGTCGTGGTGCTGAGCCTACCCTTCATCGCCGGTCTGAGCCGCAAGACCCTGGCAGCCGGAGTGGGAACGGTATCCGGCCTCCTGACGGCGGGGTTTTTGGCAGCGCTGTTCGGCAGGCTGGCTAATCTGCAGGGGCTGGGGACCGAAGAAGCGCAGATGCTGCATTTCATACCCAACCTGGAGATCGACTTCCGCGGGCTGCTGTTTTCGGGAATGATTCTGGGTGCCCTGGGAGCGATCATGGACATCGCCATGTCCATCGCCTCGGCGGTGGAGGAAGTACGGCGCGCCACCGAACAGGCATCATTCCGGCACCTGGTGCAGTCCGGCTTGAACGTAGGAAGAGACGTCCTTGGTACCATGGCCAACACCCTGATACTCGCCTACGCGGGTGGAGCGCTACCCCTGCTGCTGCTACTCAGCGCCCACCAGGTGAGCACCGTCAAGGTGTTGAATCTGGACATCATCGCCACCGAGATAGTACGGGCCCTCAGCGGCAGTATCGGGCTGGTACTCTGCGTGCCGGTGACTGCAGCGGTGGCAGCCTATTTGAACCGGGGCTGACCCCGGCTGAATGTCCGCGCCAAACGGGCACCACCGGCCAGTGATCATACGCGCCAAAAGCGGCCAGCTCTCCTGCCCAGTCACGGGCACAACCCCACGCCAAACAGCCCCCCAATGGCCGTTCCCGGCACCGTCTCCGCGAGTACCCGGGCCAGGCGCGCCGGGCGACGCCGAAGCCCCAGGGGGGCCTTACCCCTCGCAGGGCAGCGCAGCCCCCGGTGACATGCGGGCGGGAGAAGGCAGGATTACTCTTCCCCCCATGTAGAAGCACCGGTATGGCTTATAGCATCGCGAAAGGAGGAGGTCATCTGCCGTGGAATACGACTTCGACCGGGTGATCGAGCGCAGGAACACCAACTGCACCAAGTGGGATCGGGTGGGGGAACTGTTCAACCGCCAAGATGCGCTCCCTCTCTGGGTTGCGGATATGGATTTCCCGGTTCCAAAAGCGGTGGTGGAGGCAATCAAGGAGCGGGCCAACCACCCCATTTACGGGTACAGCTACCCCCCCGAATCCTTATACGAAACCATCGTCGACTGGGCCCGGCGCCACTACGGTTGGGAGATAAGGAAAGAGTGGATCATCTTTACCGGGGGCGTCATAGAGGGTTTGCAATCCGCCATCCAGGCCTTCACCCGTCCCGGCGACGAGGTGGTGGTCCAGCCCCCCGTGTACTACCCCTTTTACCGTGCCATCAAGCATTCCGGCTGCCAGATCGTGTACAACCCTCTGAAACTGGACAACGGTCGTTACACCATGGATCTAGAGGGTCTCAAACACCTCTTTGTGGGGCGCCAGACCTTCCCCATCCACCAGCCCCGCATCAAGATGCTCATCCTGTGCAGCCCACACAATCCGGTAGGTCGCGTGTGGACCCGCGACGAGCTGACCCGTTTGGCAGACATCTGCATCAACAACAACGTCATTCTGGTTTCGGACGAACTTCACTGCGACCTGCTCTTCCACGATGCTAGGCACACCGTCGCCGCCACCCTATCGGAGGAGGTGGCCCAACGCACCATCACTTTCATGGGGGCTTCCAAGAGCTTCAACCTGGCCGGACTGGCCACGTCCTATGCCATCATCCCCAACCCGGAGCTCCGACAACGCTTGCTGGAAGTCCGCGCGGTCCGCAACAGCGGCAACCTCTTCGGGTGGGTGGCGATGGAAGCCGCCTACCGTTACGGCGATGATTACCTGACCGAGCTGCGCCAGTACCTCAACGGCAACCTGGACTTCTTCATCGATTACATCAACACGCGGATCCCCGAGCTCCGAGTCATCCGGCCAGAAGGAACCTATCTCTGCTGGGTGGATATGCGCGGCCTCGGCCTGGAACCGCTGGAGCTGCAGAATTTCATCCGCAACGAAGCCCGCCTGGCCTTGGACGACGGTTTTGCCTTCGGGCCGGGGGGTGAGGGTTTTCAGCGCTTCAACCTCGCCTGCCCGCGGTCGATCCTGGCCGAAGCTCTGGGACGGTTGGAGGCGGCAGTTGAAAAGCTGCTGAGGAAGTGAAACCGAAAGGCGGACACGGGCTCCTCAAAGCCCATGCTTCAATGGCGGGCCGCTGACCCCAACCCAGCAAAGTGCGTTGCCCCCATCTGATCTGGCGGCCACCTTTGGGCAGCGGTCACTTGCTCCGGCTTCCCTCTGAGCCGACAACGAGTGCGTGTCCCGCACAATAACCAGGGAGCAAGATCTTGACGTCAGCCGTGGAGACCAGTATGCTAAAGATGAGAACGATTATCAATGTCAGAAGAGCCGCTTGTCGACATCCTGTGGGGCCCAAGGTTCCCCGAGCGGTGATCGGCGTAGCAAGGAGGCAGGCAATTGGTGAGACCAGACCAGAAAGGGGATGCTACATCCCGGGAAGGCGACAAATCGCGCGCGCCGAAAGAACTGACACCCGCACCGGGCACTTCCGTCCGCCACGTGGTGCCGGTGATGAGCGGCAAGGGCGGAGTGGGCAAGTCTACGGTAGCGGCGCTCTTAGCGGTCAGGTTGACCATGGCGGGCTGGCAGGTAGGAATCCTGGACGCGGATGTCACCGGGCCCAGTATACCCAAGCTTTTCGGCATCAAGCCTTCACCCGTGGTGGCAAAGGGCGGCCTTGTCCCCGCCACCAGTCGGCTGGGTATCCGCGTCATGTCTCTCAACCTACTGTTGCCGCGGGAGGACGAACCAGTGATCTGGCGCGGTCCCCTCATCGCAGGGGCAGTGCGCCAGTTCTGGACCGACGTGCTGTGGGGGCAGCTGGACTGCCTGGTCGTGGATCTGCCTCCCGGAACTGGGGATGCACCGCTGACCGTGCTGCAGTCCATCCCGGTGGACGGAGTAGTGATCGTATCCGCCCCCCAACAATTGACCACCATGGTAGTGAGCAAGGCTATCGGGATGGCCCGCAGGCTGGGGGCTCCCATCCTGGGCCTGGTGGAAAACATGAGCGGCGTCCGCTGTAGCAGGTGCGGAGAGCTAATCCAGGTCTTCGGTCCCAGCCAGGCCCGTCGGATCTGTGGGTCAGCGGGAATACGGCTGTTGGGTGTCCTCCCCCTCGACCCAGAGCTTAGCCGTCTGGGCGATCGGGGAGCCATTGAGGAGTACGCGGGCGGCGAGTTCCTTGGAGTGGTTGCATCGCTGCTGGAAGCAGATCAGGCGCGCCACCAACGGGGAGGTAGGAGTTGATGAAGCTCGTGGTATGTGCACAGGGTCCAGGACTGGATGCTCCTGTAGACCCGAGGTTCGGTCGCTGCGAGTGTTTCGTGGTGGTGGATAGCGATACCGAGGAATGGCAATCGCACCCCAACCCGGCCCGTGGTAGCGCAGGCGGGGCGGGGGTCCGCGCGGCGCAGATGGTAGTCGACCTGGGCGCCGACGCGGTGGTAACGGGAAACATCGGGCCCAACGCGTTGCAGATCCTACAGGCCGCGGGAGTGAAGGTATACGCGGCTCGGCAAGGCACGGTTTCGGACATCGTTCGGCAATGGCGGGACAACCAACTTCCTCCTGACGACGCCACCGTACCTCCTCACTCCGGTGGCGGCCTCGGCTGGCAACGAGGCAAAGGTGGGCGAATGCAGGGGAGGGACAGCTAGGTGAGGATCGCCATTGCCACCGACGGAAATGACGTGGCGGCCCACTTCGGGCGCTGTCCGGAGTACACGCTGGTGGACCTGGAAGGAAACCGAGTGCGCTCGAAGGTGGTGGTTGCAAATCCCGGGCATCAACCAGGATACCTTCCCGCCTACCTCCACCAGCTGGGGGTGGAGTGCGTGATCGCGGGAGGCATGGGGCCACGCGCGCAACAAATGTTCGCCGACCGCGGAATCGACACCGTGGTGGGAGTCACCGGAACGGTGGAAGAAGTGCTCGCACGATGGCTGAAGGGGGACCTCTCCGGCGGCCCCAGCCTGTGCCACCACCGGGGAGAAGGAGCAAGCTGCCCCAGCAGATGCCCGGAGTGAGCCGGATCGCCCGGAAGCGAGGTCCGGGGCTCCCGCGGGCGGAGCGCTCGCCAGGTGGCAGCTTGCGCCCGGGCGGCAGCCTTTGACGCAGCGGGGAAACACCGGAAGATGGGTTTTTCGTGCAGTTGCGCAGCGCTCAAAAAGGGAGGTGCAATGAGTGCCTGGATATGATGGAACGGGACCCGCGGGAATGGGTCCCATGACCGGGGGCGGACGTGGTTTCTGCGCTCTTCCCACAAATGCCTTGCGCTGGTGGTCGCGGCTGGCCCCAGCGGTCTGGGCAGCAGGGCCTGGGCTCGGGTGGAGGAGAATGCTGCGACCCGGCCTGGGGCTGGGCTTTCGCCGCGGATGGCGGGGCGGCCGTCGAGGCTGGCGGTGAGCGGTAGGCGCGCAGCCATGGGAGGTGATTGAGGATGCCTGGAGGTGACGGTACGGGCCCCCTGGGTTTGGGTCCCGGCACCGGCCGGCGCGCAGGGTACTGCGGCGGATTTGGGGTGCCCGGATATGCGAATCCCGCGCCTCCGCCCTGGTACGGGCGACGCGGCTGGTGGTGGGGCTGGATCCAGGCTCCTGACGCGGAGCGGCAGGCGCTGCTGGAGCAGCGCAACTTCCTCCGCCGGCAGATGGACTGGGTGGAAGAAAGACTGCGACAGCTCGAATCGGAGTCGTGATGAACAGTCATGTCAGGAAGGGGGGAGCGAGGTGCCTAGAGGCAGGTGGTGGTTCGGACCTGGCTTCTGGAAGTGGTCGGGGTGGGGCTGGTGGCCCCGGGGTGCTTGCTGGTGGCTCTTCCCTTGGCGGGCCGCTTGGCTCGGCCCGACGGGCTGGCCCTGGGTCCCCCGCGCTGCTTCCGAAAAGGAGCTGTTGAAGGAGGAGCTGGAGGCCCTTAAAGAGGAAATGCGATTGATTGAAAGCCGGCTCGAGGAGCTGGGCGAGAAGAAAGATGAAGGGTGATTCGCAGTCGCCGGGGAGGGAGGCCACCAGGACTCCCTCCCCGGGAACGCTTGCAGCCCCCCGCTCTCGTGAGGACACATCGCCCATGCAGATAGCGGTGGCCAGCGGGAAGGGAGGGACGGGTAAGACCACGGTGGCAACCGGTCTGGCCCTGGTGGCGGCCGAGCGCCGCCGTGTGCAGTTTTTGGACTGCGACGTAGAAGCACCCAATGCCCATGTGTTCCTTTCGCCCCAGTGGGTCGAGCGCCAGCCGGTGACCGTCCCCGCACCCGAGGTGGATGCCAGCACGTGCACCCACTGCGGCACCTGCGCCAGGGTATGTGCCTTTGGGGCCGTGGCCGTGGTGCCGAACCACGTCATGATTCTCCCGCAGATGTGTCACGGATGCGGCGGTTGTATCCGTTTTTGCCCCACGGGCGCCATGCGGGAAGTCCAGCGCAAGATAGGCACTCTGGAAAAGGGGACCGTGGGGACCATGCTCTTCGCACACGGAGTGCTCGAGGTGGGAGAAGCCATCTCGTCTCCGCTGATTGCTGCGGTGAGAGCGGCGGTGCATCCCGCGGCCGATCTGGTGCTGGTGGACGCCCCTCCCGGCACCTCGTGCCCTGTCCTCCACGCGATCAACGGAGTGGACTACTGCCTCCTGGTCACCGAGCCCACTCCCTTCGGCATGCACGACCTCGACCTTGCGGTGCAAGCAGTGAGTCGACTGGGCATTCCCGCCGGGGTCCTGATCAATCGTGCCGACGTGGGTGACGACCGCGTGGAACGCTACTGTCGCCAGCGCGGATTGCCGGTGCTGATGAGGATCCGCTGGGACGCCCATCTGGCAGAGCTGTACGCCCAGGGCCGGCCAGTGGTCCGGCTGCCGAGATGGCGCGACCGATTCCGCCACCTGCTCAGCAGCCTCCTGTATCACGCGGAAGCAGCACGGCGAGAGGGGGGCAATCGGTGAAGGAAGTGGCCGTGGTGAGCGGAAAAGGGGGGACCGGCAAGACCTCGATCACCGCCTCACTGGTGGTGTTGAGCGGAAATGCGGTAGCGGTGGATGGAGACGTGGACGCCGCCAACCTGCATTTGCTGCTGCAGCCGTCGGTGCGGGAAACCAGAGATTTCTACGGGTCGCGCAAGGCGGTGATTGACCCAGAACAGTGCACCTCCTGCGGGCTGTGCGCGGAAGTGTGTCGGTTTGACGCCATATACCGCAACCGGGTCAATCCCCTCTTCTGCGAGGGATGCGGGGTCTGCCACCATTCGTGCCCAGAAGGAGCCATCAGCATGCGAGAGGTGGTCTCCGGGCGCTGGTTTGTGTCGGACACGCCGTACGGCCCACTGCTACACGCGCATCTGAACCCCGCCGAAGGCAATTCCGGCAAACTGGTCACCCTGATCAGGAAAAGGGCCAGAGAAGTAGCCATGCAGATCGACGCCCGGTGGATCTTCGTCGACGGACCCCCGGGGATCGGCTGCCCGGTGATCGCGTGCCTCTCGGGCGCCGACGCCGCTCTACTGGTCACCGAGGCCACGGCGACTGGCCTGAGAGATCTGCAGAGGGTGCTGGCGGTGTGCCGGCGCTTTGGCGTAACGGCCGGCGTCTGTCTCAACCGGTACGACCTGGATCCGGCAGCTAGCCACGACATCGAGGATTTCTGCCGCCGCGAGGGCCTGCCGATATTCGGCAAGATACCTTTCGACAGGACGGTAGTCGACGCGGTAGTCGCAGGGCTGACTCCGGTAGAGCGCGGACCGGGGCCCGCAGCGGCTGCTTTGCGGCAGCTTTGGGCTACCATCCAGGCCGAGTGGGGTTTTGCAGGGCAGGACCCGTCAAGTTGCAGAATGCCAGGCAGCAACCGGCCGATGCTTTGAAGAGGCGTTCATGAATGACGAGTCCACGGCACGGCATTGAGGGCAGCTCACGGCACCTGCCGCCGCGACGGGCGCCCGATCCGCCGATGTGAAGGGTAGTCTCCGGGACACGCCACCGTAGCCCGGCGGAGAGGGGATAAATCCCCGGAGAGAGCGCCTCTGTAGGGACACAAAGGGCACTGAGGGGAACGTCAGTTCGGCTAGCGGTTTTTGATACGTGCCTCCCTCCCGAGCGTATAAACTTTTGGTAGGCAACTGGTGGGGTGGCATAGTAAAGAGACCTCACCGGGGGTTGTCCTCACCGAGGACAGCCCACCGCGCAAAGCCAGAAATGG
>DFNJ01000003.1 GCA_002376005.1 Firmicutes bacterium UBA3570 | reverse complement strand
CGGGAGAGTAGGTCGCTGCCGGGAAGTTAGTTTTCCTTCCTGTAATACGTCAAATGATCCCGTGTTTGCGTCCCAGTGTCTCCAGGGCGTCCAGAGCCTGGTCAAGGTCCTGTTTGGTGTGCGTGGCCATCAGACTGAGTCGTATACGGGCGGTGCCTTTCGGAACGGCCGGGTAGAACACTGGGTTCACGTATATCCCCGCCTGGTGCAGATCCAGGGTGAGGTCCTTCACCTTGGCGTCGTCGCCGATTATCAGGGGCACGATGGCGGTTTCGGTATTTCCGGTGTTGAAGCCGAGGGCCTTCAGGTGTTTGAGCATATAGCCAATGTTGTCATGTAACCGGGCACGGCGCTCAGGTTCTTCTTCGATAACATCAATTGCGGCCAAAACTGACGCTGCAACGACCGGCGGGAGACTCGTTGAGAACATATAGGCCCGTGCATAAAAACGAACGTAGTCGACTACCTCTTGGCTGGAGGCAACGAACCCCCCCAGCCCACCCAAGGCTTTGCTCAACGTCCCGGCGACGATATCTACTTGGCCTTCGAGATTGAAGTGCTCCGGTGTACCCCGGCCATTCTTGCCAATCACCCCCGTAGCATGTGCTTCGTCGACCATTACCCGGGCACCGTACTGACGTGCAAGGCTGATGATTTCGGGCAATCGGGCGATATCGCCATCCATACTGAAGACGCCATCCACGATGATCAGCTTTCCTGCGAACCGTCCCTTTGCATATTCCAGCACCCGACGCAAGCTCTCCATGTCGTTATGCCTGAAGATGCGCAGTGTCCCCCTGGACAGACGACAGCCGTCGATGAGACTGGCGTGATTGAGTCGATCGTTAATTGCTATGTCCTTCGGCCGGATGAGAGCGTTGATGCACCCCACATTGGTGGAGTAGCCGGTGGGAAATACGACCGCGTCTTCGCAACCCTTGAAGCGAGCGATCCTCCGTTCGAGAGCCCTGTGCAACTCGTAAGTCCCGCTGAGGAGCGGTACTCCTCCACTACCTGTTCCGTACTCCTCGAGTGCTCGTCGTCCAGCTTCTATCACTTTGGGATGAGTGGTGAGCCCCAAATAGTTGTTGGACGCCATCATGACCATCTCTTTGGGCTTAGAAGTGAGTGGATCCCTTATCACCACCCTGTTGGCACACGGGGTCAACAGTGTCCTGCGGTACGGATACGATCCCTCGTTCTTCAGCGCTTGTAAGTAGCTGGAAAAAGGGCGACACTTGGCGAAGACATCTTCACTTTCCAGTTCGTAGAATGCGTCTAAGGTCCGAAACTCAACGCGCATCAAGAGGCCTCCTTGTACACATATTTGTGCACATACTTAGTCTACAACATTTCGCTTGGCGCGGCAAGGGGCACGGGGTCGATAATGCTGAGTAGGAATGTCGATTCCGCGTCTTGAAAAATCACCATTGCATGGTTTGGGGAACGGCGGGTGACATTGGTGACAGGGGCAAGGGTGTGATTGTCGTGACCCGAGAAGAAGCGCGCGTCCGCGAGGCCGCAGAGATGATCCGCGCTTCCCGCTTCCTAATTGCATTTACCGGTGCCGGTGCCAGCACCGAATCCGGTCTTCCTGACTTCAGGTCGCCTGGCGGGCTGTGGCGCGACCAGAACCCGGTTCTGGTAGCTTCGTCCTGGGGTCTCCAACGGTATCCCGAGCGATTCTTCGCATTTTACCGCACCCGTTTGTCGAAGATGCGCGGTGCACAACCCAATCGGGTACACTCGATACTGGCGACGTGGGAGCGCCAGGGCTTGTTGCGCGGGGTTATCACTCAAAACGTCGATGGCCTCCACCAGAAGGCCGGATCGCGCAACGTGGTGGAGCTCCACGGAGCCCTGGGGCGAGCACACTGTGATGCATGCGGGCGCCAGCACCCTGCCAGCCGTCTCGAGGAAAGGGGAATACCGCGCTGTGCGTGCGGAGGACTCGTGCGTCCGAGCGTGGTGTTATTCGGCGAGCGTTTGCCCACTGACGCCTGGGATAAGGCGGTTTATCTGACGCGTCGGGCGGACGTATTCCTCGTGGTGGGATCTTCGCTCACAGTGGCCCCCGCCAACCTGCTACCCCGAATGGCAGCCAAGGTGGGCAGGTTGGTCATATGCAATCGGGATCCCACTCCGTTGGACCCGCTGGCACACGTAGTCCTGCGAGGCACGGCAGGCGACGTGCTGGAGGAAATCGATAGGCTGCTGAGGCACTTCCGCTTGCTTTAGCGGGGTGGGGATAGCGTGACGTAACATCACCCCCCACGGGGCAGCAAGCTGCAGGCGAGCGGCGGCCGAGGACCGATGGCAATACCGCCAAGAGAGAGGGATGATCTTGTCGTGGCAAGAGTGCTACCAGCGTCAGAGCTGCTACAGCGACTTGCCCGCATAGACGGGAGGGGTTACAAAGCTTACAAGTCCATAGCAGGGGAGTATGATTTTGGGGATTTTCGGCTCATCATCGACCACGTCCAGGGTGATCCATACGCGGCTCCGACTTCCGTGCGCGCCGTGCTGGACCCGGAAGTGGCTGGATTTCCCGGGAAATTGTACGCAAACAGGTCCCGCAGGATTGCTCTGGAGGATTACCTGAACAGGGCCTTCTTGCGCGCCATCAGTCGCTTTGTCAAAGGGCATCGGGGCAGTGGAAAGAGTGGGATGGTGGCGATTTTGCCGTGCGGACAGGAGATTCTCGAACGCACTTCGGTGCGGGTGAGCGGTGGCCGCGTGGAATTCCGCTTCGTTGTCGGGCTACCTGCTAGGGGCAGAACCGTGCTGGGGCGAGAAGCGCAGGTTATGTTCTCCGAGGAGATACCCAAGGTGGTAAAGGCTGCTGGTTGCTATCGCAATCTGGATACCGCTGCAGTGGAAAGACACGTGGCGACAGCCGAGGATCAAGACGCGTTGCGAGAAATGCTGCCGGGCATGGGACTGGTGGCGTTCATAGGGGACGGCTCCATCCTTCCGCGGAGGAGTGGGGTGAGCGACGAACCCATGAATCGTGACCGCGCAGTTCCCTTCCGGAGCCCCCCGTCACTGCGAGTGCGGGTGTGCCTGCCGAACCGGGGAGAAGTCACCGGCATGGGAATCCCCTTCGGCGTCACATTGATCGTGGGTGGGGGGTACCATGGGAAGTCGACGTTGTTGCGCGCCCTTGAGCGGGGAGTGTACAACCATATCCCCGGTGACGGTCGGGAGCTGGTGTGCACATTGGCGGAGACCGTGAAGATCCGGGCTGAGGACGGAAGGCGTGTAGAAAAGGTGGACATCACCCCCTTCATTCAAAACCTCCCCCAGGGTCAGGACACCACCTGTTTCAGCACTGAGGAGGCCAGCGGCAGTACCTCCCAAGCTGCAAACATTATGGAAGCGCTGGAAATGGGTGCAAAGGTCCTTTGCCTCGATGAAGACACCAGCGCGACGAATTTCATGATCCGGGACGTTCGGATGCAGCACCTGGTGGCAAAGGAGAAGGAGCCAATTACTCCCTTCATTGATAAGGTGCGGCAGCTGGTCACAGAGAAGGGTGTCTCCGTCATTTTGGTGATGGGCGGCTCCGGCGATTACTTTGACGTGGCTGACACGGTCATTATGATGGACGAGTATGTGCCATATGACGTGACGCAGCAGGCGCGGGAAGTCGCCGAACGCTTTCGAACGGGCCGCAAAGAGGAAGGTGGTGGGCGCTTCGGACGTGTTACTCCCCGAATCCCTTTGCCCCATAGCATCGATGCTCGGCGAGGTAGCAAAGTCAAGATCACGCCCCGGACCGAGGAGAGGCTGCAGTTCGGGCGGGAGGAAATCCAGCTCGCGTATGTGGAGCAGCTGGTAGACGTGGCACAGACGAGAGCCATTGGTGACATGATCCATCTGGCGCAAGCTCGTTACTTCGACGGCCGCAAAACCATGGCCGAAGCTCTCACTCAGCTGATGCGAGACATCGACCGACACGGGCTCGACATGATAGCTCCACCCGGTCGAATTCGCGGCGATTACGCCCGACCTCGCATCTTCGAGCTGGCAGCTGCCGTGAACCGGCTGCGGACTCTCAAGGTACGTCAGCTACCGAGGCGTGACTCGTGAACCGGCTCGATGATCCCGTTGGGAAGCAGGGGTGGGGTCTTTGAGCCTTCGTCGGCAAGATCACCGTCGCGCTGCCGTACCCATAGTGGAGGCGGTGCAACGATACCTGGCCTCGGACCCGAAACGCTTCCACGTTCCGGGGCACAAGGGTAGCTTAGGCGCACCTCCTGCCGTACGGGAGCTCCTGGGCGCCAGGGTATTCGATGCTGACTTGACCGAGCTGCCCGGGTTGGATGATCTGCACGAGCCTTCCGGTCCCATTCGGGATGCGGAGGCGCTCCTGGCCGAGCTGAAGCAGGCCGATCACGCTTTGTTCTTGGTTGGCGGTTCTTCGGCTGGACTTCTGGGGCTGATGATTGCTCTGGTAGCTCCGGGCGACCGGGTGCTGGTCCACCGCAACTGTCATCGTGCGGTGATGGCGGGTCTAATTCTCACCGGTGCCAATCCGGTGTACCTCCTTCCCCGCTGCCATCAGGATTGGGCCATGGATCTCCTGGTAGAACCGGAAGAATATGTGCAGGCCGCCGAACGCTACCCGGACGCCCGTCTGGCTATCATGCTGCATCCTTCATACTACGGCGTTGTCTGTTCGCTTCGCGATGCCATCGGTAAATTGAGGTACCGGGGCGTGACCGTGATCGTGGACGAGGCCCATGGGGCTCATTTCGGTTTCCACCCGAAGCTGCCACAATCAGCATATACCCAAGGAGCCGACGCGGTGGTGCAGAGTGCCCACAAGAGCCTGGGTGCCCTGACCGGCGGCGCTTGGCTCCTCGCCAGGGAGGGGTCGGTGGATGTCCACCGATTGAGATCAGCTCTCCGGCTGATTCAGACATCGAGCCCATCCTATCCTCTCCTTGCCTCCCTCGATGCAGCTCGGGCATGGGCTTATGCCGAGGGCAGAGAGGTGTGGGGGAGGGTGCTTGACTGCGCGCGACGACTGAAAGATCTTCTGTGCGGCGTGAAGGGTCTCCGGGTACTGCGCGACGAGGACGTCGGAAGGTGGGGGTTCTCAATAGATCCCACTCGCCTGACATTTACCCTGGCGCCGCTAGGTTGGGACGCCAGGCGAGTGGACGAGCATTTGCGAACCGACTTCGGAGTGTTCGTGGAGATGCAGGATGGGCGCAACTTGCTCTGCATCTTGGGCCCAGGTGATTGGTGGGGCAGTCCCAGCATCTCCCGCCTGATAGAGGCGCTGCAATCTTTGGCCCACTGCCCCCAATCTGGGATGCTTCCTGACCTACCCTGTGCCCCTCCGCTTCCCAAACAGGTGCTCAGCCCCCGAGAAGCCTACTTTGCGCCATCAGAGAGGGTTCCTCTAGCCAGAGCTGCCGGGCGGGTGGCCGCCCAGCTCATCACCCCGTACCCGCCCGGCACACCGGTCCTCTGTCCTGGGGAGGAAATCACTCCCCAGCACATTGAATACATCCAGGGAATGTCAGCCAGGGGTGTGAGATTCGTGGGACTGGACGAAGCGAGCCGCCTGACCGTGGTGGCCGGGACATGACTTCAGGGCTGTTCATCACCTTTGAAGGAGTTGACGGGGCGGGAAAGAGCACCCAGATTGCCCTGACCGCGCGCTGGCTTCGAGAGCGCGGCTATCGGGTTGTGGTGAGCAGGGAACCGGGTGGGACCCCGTTGGGCGAGGCGGTTCGGAACATCTTGTTGGACTGTCGTTGGAAAGACATGCACGTCCTTACGGAACTTTTTCTTTACGCTGCTGCCCGAGCTCAGCACGTACAGCGCGTGATTCTTCCTGCCCTGTCCAGAGGTGAGGTGGTACTGTGCGAACGGTATGCAGACTCCACCGTTGCCTATCAGGCGTTCGCGGGGGGACTTGACCTGTACACTGTGATGCGCATAAACGATATCGCCACTGGTTGTCTCGAGCCGCATCTTACAATTCTCCTGGATCTGGATCCTGAGGTAGGTTTGGTGCGGAAACAGCACGCATCGCGACTGGACCGGATAGAACGTCAAAGCGAAGAATATCGCCGTAAAGTTCGGGAGGGATACCTCTGGCTGGCTAATATGGCCGGAAAGCGAGTGGTGGTTGTGGATGCGCACCAAGACACCAGTGCCGTCCACCGGGTAGTTCGTTCCGCGGTGTCTTGCTTGCTGGAGGAGGGTAAGAAGAGTGGATCCGGCGATGAAGCTGGTACTGGCGATAGTCCAAGATAAAGATGCCGGCAAATTGATACGGGCTCTCGTGGATGCCGGGCACAGGGCCACAAAGCTGGCGAGCACGGGCGGATTCTTGAAGGAGGGGAATACCACATTACTGATCGGTACCGAGTCGTCCAGGGTCCCGGAGATAGTGGATATCATCAGGAACACGTGCCGCGCCCGTGAGCAACTGGTGACTCCGGTTTCGCCCGTGGGGGGTCCTGCCGACTCATATACAGTCTATCCTGTCCGTGTCCTGGTTGGGGGTGCGACGGTGTTTGTCCTCGACGTGGAGCGCTTCGAGCGGATCTGACATTGCTCAGTTGGCCAAACGTACTGCCCTGCGAGTTGCCCTGCGCGTAGGGCAAGTGGCTCATGCGTACCTGGTGGTCAGTCCCCCGGGGGTAGAGGGCGTTGGAGTGGCCCTGTGGTTTGCCCGGGGACTGGTCTGTACCAGTCCCGGACGGCGTCCCTGTGAACAGTGCTGTGAATGCGTCGCCGCTCGCCGACTCAGTCATCCCGATGTACAGCTGCTGGCCCCGGACAAAGGAACTCTGGGGATTGACCGTGCACGCCACGTGATAAGACTGTGCCACGGACGGCCACTGCGAAGCGAGCGTCGGGTGGTTATCTTGGATCAGGCCGACACTCTAACGCATGAAGCCCAGAACGCTCTCCTGAAGATACTGGAGGAGCCATATGGGCCAAGTGTGCTGGTTCTGGTGACATGCCGCCCCGACATGCTGTTACCCACGGTCCGGTCACGTTGTCAGCCAGTGGTGTTACGCCCCCGTCCCGACCGGGAAGCTGCCCGTCGCGTGGCGGTTGAGTACGGCGCGGGAGAAGGAGATGCCGAGCTTTTGGCAGACGTGGCGAGCGGTTTCCCGGGCCGGGTGGCGCAGATCTGCGAGCAGGGCCGGTGGCGGAAAGCAGTCCGACTGGTAGATGGAATATTGGACACGGCGAAGGAAGGCGATGACCTAGCGCTGCTCCAGCTGGCCGAAGAGATGGCCGCACTGCCCGATGAGTGCCTGGAACTGGTCCTTGACACGCTCCGTTCAAAGCTGCGGCTCCTGCTTCGTCAGGTACTCGCCGGGTCACCGCATGCGACGAGGGCGTGGGCATCGCCCGATGTTATAATTGAAGCTGTTAGGATCGTAACTCTAACGAGGCGGCGGCTAAACAATAACGTGAACAGGAAACTGTGCCTTGATGGCATGGTCTTGGTGTTGGCCGAGCTGGTCAACGGGTAAGCTCGCTGCTCATCATGGGAGGGCCAGTGAGATGAAGACGGTTAGAGCTGTGGGTGTGCGATTCAAGGAGGTTGCACCAATATATTACTTTGATCCAGGCGATCTCAGTCTCCAGCCTGGTGATTATGTCATCGTGGATACCGCGCGAGGGATTGAATTCGGCCAGGTGGTGCAGGGCGAGCGAGTGCTTCCCGCACAAGAGTTGGTTCTGCCGCTCAAGAAGGTGTTGCGAAGGGCAACCAAACGCGACATGGAACAGTTAGAGGAAAACCGCAAGAAGGAGCAGCATTCATTCAGAATCTGTGCGGAGAAGATCCGCGAACATAACCTGGAAATGGACCTGATAGCCGTTGAGCACACGTTTGACGGAAGCAGGATCATCTTTTATTTCACTGCCGAGGGGAGGGTGGACTTCAGGGGACTGGTAAAAGACCTGGCTTGTGCGTTACGTACCCGCATTGAGCTGCGGCAAATCGGCGTGCGGGACGAGGCGAAAATGATTGGGGGATTGGGTCCGTGTGGCCGTCCGATTTGCTGTGCCAGCTTCCTGTGTCAGTTCCAACCGGTCTCCATCAGGCTCGCTAAGCAGCAAGCCCTTTCGCTCAATCCGGCCAAGATTTCCGGCCTGTGCGGACGCCTGATGTGTTGCCTACGGTTCGAGCAGGAGTATTACGGCAATGTGCAAGCAGAGCTTCCCAATCCCGGGCAGAAGGTCACCACGGCCGAAGGATCAGGCAGAGTGGTCAGCGTCAACGCCATCAAAAGGACGGTCACAGTGGCTCTGGACGAAGACCTGGTGATGGAGTTTCCTGCGGAGGAAGTGGAGGAGATGAAGTAACCTGATGAAGCCCCGTACCGGTGCGCCCAACAGGGGTGAGACGGGGACGCTGTATGTGTGTGCCACGCCCATTGGGAATCTCAAGGACATCACGCTGCGTGCCCTGGAAGTGCTGCGGTCGGTAGCAGCAGTGGCGGCTGAAGACACCCGGCGGACGCGCAAACTCCTGGCGCATTACGGGATCCGCGTCCCGGTCATCAGCTGTCACGAGCACAACTGGCGGCAGGCGATCCCAAGGATCATTGCTCTGTTGCAAGAGGGGAAATCCGTCGCCTTGGTGAGCGATGCAGGAATGCCCGGGATTTCCGACCCCGGTGCCGACGTGGTGGCTGCGGTGCTCCGGAACGGTCTTCAGGTCAGGAGTGTTCCGGGTCCCTCGTCGGTCACAGCTGCACTGGCAGTATCGGGGCTACCTGCCAGCTCGTTTTTCTTTCAGGGCTTCTTACCTCGCCGACGATCGGCTCGGCGAGCCCGTTTGGAGTGGCTACGGCAGCTGGGGTGTACCGTGGTACTGTACGTGTCACCGCATCGGTTCGAAGAAGTGATGGACGACATTTGCCGGGTGATGGGTGAACACGTCCAGGCTGCCTGGTGCCGGGAGATTACCAAGATGCACGAGGAAATCTTGCGCGGGACGGTGGGTCAACTTCGCGACCGTGTTCGGTCGGCGCTTGTGCGCGGAGAGATCACCTTGGTGCTTGGTGCCGCGGAACCGAAGGTATCTGAGGAGGAGCTAGATCCTCTCCAAGTTGCAGTGGCAGTGGAACAGGTACGAGCGAGTGGTTGTTCCCCCACTCGTGCGGCCAAGCAGGTGGCAGAACGGTTGGGCATACCGCGGCGAATAGCGTACTACTCATGGTTGCGCCATGTGGCGCATCAATCCCAGCACGAGGAGGAATGATTCCGTGTACGACCTCCTGATCAAGGGTGCGATCATTGTAGATGGTACCGGGAACCCGCGTTCCTGGGGTGATGTTGCCGTTGTTGAAGGCCGCATAGCCGCCCTGGGCCACTTGAAGTCAGCTCGCGCGCGGCGCGCGATTGACGCCAGTGGGTTGGTTGCATGTCCTGGGTTCATAGATATCCACACACATTCCGATGCCACCCTGCTGGTGAACCCGCGGGCTGATGGTAAGGTGCGCCAGGGTGTGACGCTGGAAGTGGTGGGGCACTGCGGATATTCGCTAGCGCCCCTGTACGGCGAGGCCGTTGAAATGGCTACGGATGCGTTGAGTCAGCACGACCTGGAGCTGTCATGGAGAACCGTAGGGGAATACCTGGGCGCAGTGGAACATCGGGGTATTGCCCTGAACTTTGCTACTGTGGTAGGACACGGCTGCCTGCGAGTGGGCGCCATGGGGCACGTGCGGCGCCCCCCGACCCGGGACGAGTTGGACCTGATGAAGCGCCGTCTGTCGCTTGCACTGGCTGAGGGGGCTTTCGGACTATCCACCGGGCTTGTCTATCCGCCTTCATCGTACGCGGCACCCGAAGAGATCATCGATCTCGCGCGCGTTTTGGCTTATCACGGCGGCATTTACTTCACCCACCTGCGGAACGAAAGTGCCCAGCTACTGGAAGCCGTACGCGAAGCGATCCGGGTAGGGGAGGAGGCCGGAGTGCCTGTTCAGATCTGCCACCACAAAGTTATCGGTGAGCCCAATTGGGGCAAAGTGGTGGAGACCCTCCGTGTAATCGACCAGGCGCGGCTCCGCGGCGTTGACATAACCCTGGATCAGTACCCTTACACAGCCTCTGCTACTAGCCTGACGGTCATCATCCCTGGGTGGGCGCAGGAAGGCGGCAAGGAGACACTTTTGAACCGGTTGCGCGATCCGGAGCTACGAGCGCGCTTGCGGGAAGAGGTGGAGGAAAATCAACGCCGCATCGGGGGGTGGGCAAGGCTACGAGTCTCCAGCGTGCAGAGTGCAGCAAACAAGCAGTACGAGGGGCTGAGTATAGAAGATATCGCCGAACGCCGAGGGGCCTGCCCGGTAGACGTTGCCCTAGACCTGATTCTGGAGGAGCGCGGGAATGTGGGGTGTGTCAGGTTCGGAATGCACGAGGACGACGTCCGAACAGTCATGCGACACCCAGCGGTCATGGTTGGTAGTGACGGACGGGCTCTTGCCGTGGATGGTCCTCTGAGTGTGGGCAAGCCTCATCCGCGCAGCTATGGAACATTCCCCCGGGTGTTGGGCAAATACGTCAGGGAAGAAGAGGTTCTTACTCTGGAGGATGCCGTGCGAAAGATGACCAGTCTGCCCGCGGCGCGTCTGGGGCTGTGGGATAGAGGTCTGCTCCGACCGGGGTTTTGGGCGGACATTGTTCTGTTTGATCCCAGTCGGGTGAGGGATCGGGCGACTTATGATAATCCGCACCAATACCCCGAAGGAATACACTGGGTGTTGATCAACGGGGTTCCAGTGGTGGATGAGGGGGAGCATACGGGAGCGTTGCCGGGAATGGTTCTACGACGACATGATCGGGCATGACGGCGGCAGTGAGGCCAAGGGCAGGAGGAGAAGACAGGGGACATCAGCGATGTCCCCTGCGCGCTTTCAGGACGAGAGCTTTCGTGCCAGCTGCTTTATGCACTCCTTGCAGACGTTCTTGCCTTTGAAGTGGTCCACCTCGTTGGCATTTCCGCAGAACGTGCAGGCTGGCTCGTACTTACGCAGGATGATCTTGTCGCCATCTACGTAGATCTCCAAGGAGTCTTTTTCATGTATGTCCAGCGTGCGACGAAGTTCTATAGGAATGACAACGCGACCCAGCTCGTCCACCTTTCGAACAATCCCGGTAGACTTCATCATCTCATGAATGCACCCCGTTTCTTCATGATTCGACAGTGCAAATGATACCAAATATGCCAGAAAAAGTCAATGGATCCGACGCTGCCCGCTATCGTTCTTGCGTGCAATGCCACATGTTGACACTGGTCGCGTTTCGGAAACCGTCACCGCGCGAGGACCGCTGACTGGCGACCCGCTCGACCCGTGATGGATGTCAATAGAGAACGTGTACTCCCTTATGCCACGTGAACCTTGGATGCCTTGGGGTTTTCCTCTGGTGATAGTGCATGGGTTCCAAAGCACTTCTTTGAGTGTAGCATCTACATCATGAGATCTTCGAGCAGCGTTACGCCGCAGTGCTTGAAGCTTTCTGTCGTACGTAGGTCCTTTACAGCTGCGGTGGGGCTCTCCGGTTAGCATCATCCTCATCCTCCAGGCCACGATGAGCAGTTTGCGCGCCGTGGGGATGATTGCTCGCTTCCTGCCCAGATGCTTTTCTTTACGACGGAAGAACGCACCCAGCGATCCCAGATCATGCCTGGCCACCTGGTAGGCTGAGTGCACCAGGACGCGACGTAGATCACCAGCACCGTTCTTGCTGATGCGACCTCGGTGATCCTGCTGGCCGGATTGATGGACCGAAGGATCAAGCCCGGCATACCTAGCTACTGCCTTGGCACTGTGGAAACGCCAAGGATTGCCAATGCGTGCCCAGATGACGCATGCAGCCACCGGACCCACACCGTTGATGCTCAACAGCAGCCGCACCTGGGGGTTGTCCAAAGCCCACTGGCTTATCTCCGACTCTATGGCCTTGATCTCTTCATCGATGATATCAAGCATGCGCATTGTGCTCCTGAGGATTGCCAGGTCCGCTGCTCCCAGCCCAAGATCCTCAGCATGCACCTTCAGCCAGGTGCGTATATCAACGTTCTTGCCCGGAGCATAGCCATTGCGCCTCAGGATGGCCTTGGCTTGGTTCTGGCACCGCGTCTTCTGCTTCACCAGAGCCTCTCTATGGCTTAGCAGGGCCCGCATTTCACGTACTTCCTGCGGCGGCACCCAAACGGCAGGTAGCGTGCCTAACATCAGCATCTTCGCTAACATCTCCGCATCCGCCCGATCGGTATGACGCCCACTGCCCAGACGGTTGTCCCCACCGGGTTCGCCAGAGCGTATAAACTTTTGGTAG
>DFNJ01000027.1 GCA_002376005.1 Firmicutes bacterium UBA3570 | reverse complement strand
CCTACCAAACGTTGACGCGGACCTTCATTGGGAGTCCTTGACACCCAAGTGCCTTTTGAGGTAGATTATGGACAAGTCAATTGAATTAGGAGCGGGGGACTCTTATCCAGAGCGGTGGAGGGACTGGCCCGATGAAACCCGGCAACCCGTCACGGGGCTGAAGCCGGCAACGGCGGCCGCCCGTCAGCGTGACGAAGGTGCCAACTCCTGCGGAACCCCCGGGGTTCCGAGAGATAAGAGGTCCGGCGTAAGACGCCTCTTCCTCTCGGAGAGGCGTTTTCGTTCGTCTCGCGCCAAAGTGGGGGGTGTAAAGTGTCAAAAAGTCTCGAGGAGATCAACCGTCGCATCCAGCGCGGAGAGGCAGTGGTGGTGACGGCGGAAGAGGTGATCCCGCTGGTCCGCCAGCGGGGACCCCGTCGCGTGGCCCAGGAAGTGGATGTGGTCACCGCCGCCACTTTTGCGCCCATGTGCTCGTCGGGAGCCTTCTTCAACTTCGGTCATACGGATCCACCCATGAAGATGCAAAGGGTGCGCCTCAACGATGTGCCCGCATACGGCGGCTTGGCGGCGGTGGACGCGTATCTGGGAGCCACCGAACCCAGCCTCAGCCAGGCTGATGCATACGGCGGCGCTCATGTCATCGAGGATCTCATACGGGGCAACTCAGTCAAACTGGAGGCGGAGGGCCGGGCCACCGACTGCTATCCGCGTGGGCTACTCAGGACCCGGATCCGGCTGGACGACCTCAATCAAGCTTATCTCTTCAATCCGCGTAATTGCTACCAGAATTATGCAGCAGCGACCAACCTCTCTGCCCGGACCCTGTACACCTACATGGGCAAGTTACTCCCGCACGGGGCCAACGTCACCTACTGCAGCGCGGGGGCGCTCAGCCCCCTGCTCAACGACCCCGACCTGCGGGCGGTGGGCATCGGCACCAGAATATTCCTGGGTGGCGGCATTGGCTACGTGGTCTGGGAAGGCACCCAGCACTGCCCCGGCCGCGCCCGTCGCGGCAAGGTGCCGGTGGGTCCCGGGGCAACGCTAGCTCTCATCGGAGATCTGCGTGGCATGAACCCCCGATTCCTGCGCGCCGCCCGGTTACCTCGGTACGGCACCACGCTGTTCGTGGGAGTGGGCGTGGCCATTCCCGTCCTGGACGAGGAGGTAGCCCGGCAGGTGGGGATAAGCGATGAGGAGATCTACACCGTGGTGGTGGACTACGGTCACCCGGGGCGTCAACGCCCGGTGGTGGCGGAAGTAAGCTATGCCCAGTTGCGGTCGGGCAGCGTACACATCCAGGGACGGGAGGCGATCACCGCGCCTCTGTCCAGTCTGCAGAAAGCCCGAGAGATCGCCTCTACCCTCAAGGAGTGGATCCGAACCGGCCGTTTCCTCCTGACCCAGCCGGTGGCCGCCCTGCCCTGGCGAGATCGCCTGCGCACGTTGACCGCAACAATGCCTGACGAAATCTGCATATCCGAAGACGCCGAACCAGAGGTTGCGGCCAGTGTTTCAGCGACGCCTGCCTCCCCAGAGGTGGATTGGGACCGTTGCATGGCTTGCGGCTTTTGCACCGCTGTGTGCCTCCCCCGCGCCCTCAGTCTGGACCGGGACACCTGGAGGCTCATCTGGCAGCCTTCCCGCTGCACGAGTTGTGGCCTTTGCCTCGATACCTGCCCGGTGGGAGCACTGCACGCTCCGGAGACCGGGCCTCAGGGAGATGTGGAACTTGCCCGCTGAGGACAGGTTCTACCGGCATCTCATGGGAGGACCGGACCTCACCTGGTTCGTGGTTGGGGACGGGGAGAGCGACCTGTGGGTGGCAGTGGACACCAGGAGCTGGCGACCGGAGCTCCGCGGCCTGGCAGCAGAGGTACTCCACCGGACCCGCCGTGCCCTCACTCGGTACCTGGTTCGCCACCCCCAGTTTGGTGTGTCCCACGTTCCGGTGGAGGTACAAACAGCAGCGCCACCGCTGGTGCGCGAGATGGCGGCCGCCGCGCGTATCGCGGGGGTGGGCCCCATGGCCGCGGTGGCGGGAGCGATAGCGGAGGAGGTGGGCAAGGCCCTCCTGCCTCACGTACAAGAACTCCTGGTGGAAAACGGGGGCGACGTCATCCTCTGGGGCAGCTGCCCTCGCCGCGTGGCCATCCTGGCCGGGGTATCGCCGCTGTCGCTCCGGGTGGGCCTGCTGGTCACGCCGCAGAATGGGCTCACCGCGGTCTGTACTTCGGCGGGTCGCTGGGGGCACTCTTACAGTCAAGGGCGGGCCGATGCGGCAGTGGCAGTGGCTTCCTCGGGGGCAATCGCGGACGCGGTGGCCACCCAGCTGGGCAACATGATCCGCGACGGCCGCGATTTGGAAACGGCAGTGCGCGCGACATCGCAGCGGCCAGGAATCATCGGCCTGGTAGCAATACGGGACGACCGCCTGGCCGCCTGGGGAAAACTTCGCTTGATCCGCATCGGTGAATAACGCCCGGTGCCAAATGGCTGGGAGGGAAGACGGGTGTCGATTTTAGTGCAGAAGTACGGTGGCAAATGCCTGAGCACGCCTCATCAACGCGTGGAGTGCGCCCGCTGCGTCCTCGGTGCGGTGCGGGCGGGACGAAAGGTGGTAGTGGTGGTATCTGCCATGGGGCGAGCGGGTGCTCCCTACGCGACCGACACGCTGATGGAGCTGGCCGCACGGGAATGGCCGCCACTTCTACCAAGGGAGCTGGATCTGATGCTGGCCTGCGGCGAGATCATATCAGCAGCGCTGTTCGCCCACACCCTACGCAGTTTGGGTCTGGAGAAAGTTCGCGCTCTCACCGGGGCGCAGGCAGGACTGATCACCAGTGCATCCTACGGCAGGGCACGGATCGTGCGCGTCAATACGGATTCACTACACGAGCTGCTGAAGGACAACTGGGTACCGGTGGTGGCGGGTTTTCAGGGAATCACCAAATCGGGCGAGGTGACCACCCTCGGCAGGGGAGGCAGCGACATCACTGCCACAGCCCTAGCTGCTGCCCTCAAGGCAAGCCTGGTGGAGATCTACACCCACGCGGGGGGAGTGCGGACGGCCGACCCCGATTTGGTACCCCAGGCGCGTCCAGTACCGGCCCTGAGCTATTGGGAGGCGTGGCACCTCGCGGCGGCCGGAATGCGCGTGCTTCACCCGGACAGTATCCTTCAGGCCGCAAGATCGCGCATTCCACTGGTGGTGCGGGATCCCCAGGGACGGTGCGCACGGACCCTGGTCACCGATGGGGCAAACCTTGCCCGGCCCGGGTCACCAGCTCCGGTGACCGGCATCGCTCACCGCCTGGACATCAGGCAGCTGCAGCTGAGGCCTTCTGGGCAGGCTTGTGCGCCCACCTTCCCGCTAACGGTTGCTTATCCCGTAGAGACCGGCGTCGCACCAAGGCACTCCCCCGCGCCCTATGGGGCAGTGACCCTGGTGGGAGCGGGCACTGGTCAGGATCCGCAAGTGCTCGTGGAGGCATACCAGGCCCTTCTACGGGCAGGCATCTCACCACTGCAATGCCAGCCGGCACCCATGCGAGTGAGCTTCATCACGCGGAGGGAAGACACTGCCCGGGCCGTCAGGATCCTGCACGATCACTTCCGCCTGGCAGGTGCGGACGGCACGCACGCGGGACGGGATGAAGGTACAAATCAGGCCGCCCAAGGTTGAGTGTCACGGACCAGCCGGGAACCTGAGTTCCCCTCCTCGAGAGCGCCTCCCGTTAGGTTCTTAAATGGGTGAGCCGTACCCAGTCCGGTAAACATTTGCCGTGAGTTACCACGGCGCCATGACCCACGGTTTCACTCCATCCGCCGGATTTCCTTCCGTAACTGCCCGATGATCTTTTTTTCGAGTCGGGAGATGTAACTTTGGGAAATACCCATCACCTCAGCCACTTCCTTCTGGGTGCGTTCTCTCCCGTCCTTGAGGCCGAATCGCAGCTCCACGATCTTGCGCTCGCGCCTACCCAGCCTGGCCAATGCCTTGCGTAGCAGAGCGCGTTCCACCTGCGCCTCCACCGCCCGGTATATGACGTCCCCCTCGGTTCCCAGCACGTCGGAAAGCAGCAGTTCATTGCCGTCCCAATCCACGTTCAGGGGCTCGTCGATGGATATCTCGTACCGCAGGCGGCTGTTGCGCCGCATGTACATGAGGATCTCGTTTTCTATGCATTTGGAGGCGTAAGTAGCCAGTCTGATCTTTTTGGACGGGTCGAAGGTGTTCACCGCCTTGATGAGACCTATGGTCCCCACTGACACCAGGTCCTCGATGGGCATGCCGGCGCCCTCGAATTTGCGAGCAATGTAGACTACCAGGCGAAGGTTGCGCTCGATGAGTGCCGTCCGCACCGAATGGTCCCCCTGCTCCAACAGGACGAGCAACGACTGTTCCTCATCAGTAGTGAGCGGGGGTGGGAGTGTCTGCGGACCCCCCACATAAAGCTGGTGCCAGAGAGCAACCAGCCGGGCCACCATGACCTTGAGTCGACTGGGGACTCCTCGCAGGGTCGCTTTCAATCCCCCCTCCGCCATTCCTCACCCACCTCCTCCGCCGAGGCTAGCTCGGGAGGAAGCAGGGCCGCCCACGCACCGTCAGGGCAGAGGGGTCGGGGGCTAAGGGCCAGCACCACCCCTCGGTGCTGGGCACTACCCTCTGGAGCATGGACCAGCAATCGGTCGGCGCGCAGCCCCAGTAACATGCCTTCGCCACGACCAAGGGAACAGTAGGGGATGAGCCGCACCCGCCGCTTCAGCTCGCCGGAGGAGATTCGCCGCACCGAGCCCAGGGGATCCTCGGGGGTAATATCCGGCGGTAACAGGTCCTTCAAGATGCTGGGGTCCACTACCACCACCGGGCTGTTAGTAAGGGGGTCCCGGAGCAAGTTACCCGTATCTACTAGGGCAGGAAACTCCACGTGATGGCCGCTGATGTCCGCTTCCGCTCGCAGGCAGCGGTGGACCGCCAAGTCCCTGCGCATCTGCCGCGTCCAGCTGAGATGCCACACCGCCACCGCACCCACTGCTCCTAGAGGTAGCGACCACCAGGGCGCGGCCGCGGAGGTCCCGCCGAGCCACCAGTAGCAGGCGGCGGCACCCGCCAACAGGAAGCTGAAGCAGAGGACGTATCCGGTCAGCCGAAATAGCTGCCGCCACGAGCGGGGACTGTAGGCAATGGCAACCATCAGGAGGGAAAAGACGACTTTGCCCAGCCACGTCCGGGTGAAAGCGCCGGCAGGGTGCAGGCTGCCCACAGCGTACACAGCACCGGCGGCCGCTGCCGCCAAAAGCCGCCACGCGCTGGCCGGCACCCCCGCGTAATGACGCACCACCCAGAGCACGCCCAGGTTTGCCACAAGGTTCACCAGGAACAGCACGTCCGCGTACACGTAGCGGACCACTCGCGGCAGCACCCCCCAGGGTCGGTGCCTCATACCGATTGATATGCTCACACCGGCCTCGTCATGCCATCAAAACCAGCATGTCCTTCCTTCATCAGTTGATTATAGGCCAGTGCGCCAGCAAAAACTGTCGCCCGGGGTCGTCGAGCCGACGACACCCGGGCGGGTCTGGTGCAAAACATCACGTGCGCCGGCGCAGAAACGCAGGCACTTCCAAGTCCTCAAGGTCGAACGACTTGATCTCCACCTCCCGGAAGGGCCGCTCGCGAACTCGCGGCGATTCGAACCCGGTAGCGATCACCGTGACCCTCACCTGGTCCTGCAGGGATTCGTCTATTACCGCCCCGAAAATGATGTTGGCATCGGGATCGGCACATTCGGCGATGATCTCCGCCGCCTCGTTAACCTCGAAGAGTCCCAGGTCAGGACCACCGGTGATGTTCATCAGTAGGCCCTTTGCCCCCTGGATGGTGGTCTCCAGCAGCGGGCTGGAAATGGCGGCCTTGGCGGCTTCTGCAGCCCTTCCTTCTCCTGAGGCCACCCCTATCCCCATCAAGGCAGAACCCGTGTTCATCATCACCGTCCGGACATCGGCAAAGTCCAGGTTTATCAGACCGGGGACGGCGATGAGGTCGGATATGCCCTGCACTCCCTGTCGCAGGATGTCGTCGGCGATGCGAAATGCCTCCAGAATGGTGGTCTGTTTGTCCACCACCTGCAGCAGACGATCATTGGGAATGGTAATCAGGGTATCCAGCTTCTCCCGCAGCTCCGCCACGCCCCGTTCCGCCACCTGCATCCGCCGCCGACCCTCGAAGGTGAAGGGCTTGGTTACCACTCCCACGCACAGCGCACCCACTTCTTTGGCTACTTCCGCCACTATGGGAGAGGCGCCGGTGCCCGTACCACCCCCCATCCCCGCGGCAATGAACACCATGTCGCTACCTTCCAGGCCCTCCTTGATCAACTCCCGACTCTCCTCCGCCGCCCGTCGGCCCAGCTCAGGGTCCGAGCCGGCCCCGAGGCCCTTGGTGATTCCTTGGCCGATTTGTAGCTTGTGGGGCGCCTTGGACGTGGAAAGAGCCTGGGCATCGGTATTTATGGCGATGAAGTCGACTCCTTTGAGACCAGCTTCAATCATGCGGTTGACGGCGTTACTGCCGCCACCCCCCACTCCCACCACCTTGATGATGGCAAACCTGTCCGGTTCCAACTCGAAATCCAGCACGTGCTCTGCCTCCCTCCCCGACGTACGCTCCCTCTTCCCGCTCAGAAGAGATCGCGGAAGAGGGCTCTCAGTCTCTCCCACAGGCTGCCCATCAGCCCCCCCTGTCCCTTGGTCAGGGCGGCCAGGGCGCGATCTTTAGCCCCGTAGATGAGGAGTCCCACAGCCGTGGCGTAGGCTGGGCTGCGGACCATGTCGGTCAGCCCGCTGACACCCTGAGGAATTCCCAACCGCACCGGCATGTCCAACACCTGCTCCGCCAGCTCCACGATTCCTTCCAGCTCAGCCATGCCCCCCGTCAGCACCACCCCTCCGGGAATGGTACGGTTATAACGGGCCTTGGCCAGTTCGTCGCCAACCAGGCTGAATATCTCCTGCACTCGGGGCTCCACTATCCCCGCCAGGGTCCTTTGGTCCACCTGCTTCTGGCTGCTACCTCCCACACTGGTCACCTCAAAGGTAACTTCTCCGGAAGCCTGCTCCCGCCGCGCGCACCCGTACTCTTTCTTCAGCCGTTCCGCCACGTCCAGAGGAGTCCGGAGCCCCACTGCGATGTCACTGGTGACGTGGTCCCCTCCCACGGGGAGAATGCTGGCGAAGTATATGCTGCCCTGGTCAAACAGGGCCACGTCGGTGGTGCCACCGCCCACGTCCACCAGCACCACGCCCAGTTCCCTTTCCGCAGGCTGCAGCACGGCCTCGCCAGCCGCCAGCGGCGCCAGGACCAACCCTTCCACTTCCAGGCCCGCCTTGTACACGCTGCGCATGACGTTCTCCAATGATGTCACGAGGCCCATCACGATGTGGGCCTCCACCTCCAGCCGGACGCCCACCATTCCCACCGGATCGGTCACCCCGTCGTAACCGTCCACCACGAACTGCCTCGGTAGGGCATGGATGATTTCGAAATCGGGGGGCACATTGATTACCCTTGCTGCCTCCATCACCCGGCTTACGTCCTCCCGCGTGATCTCCCGGTCAGCACGAGCCACCGCCACCATGCCCCGGTTGTTTACCGACGTGATGCGACCACCGGTAACCGCCAAGTAAAGGGAACGCACCTGAACTCCTGCCATCCGCTGGGCATTCTGCACCACGCGCTGGGCGGCGCGGGCCGCCCCCTCGATGTCCACCACCACCCCTTTGCGCATGCCCGCAGAAGGACCAGTACCCACCCCCATGACCGTCACCTTGCCGGCCTCGTCCACCTGGCCAATGAGGCAGGTCATCTTTCGCGTCCCCATATCCAATCCTGCTATCAGTTCGGCTTGGGCCATCGGCCACACTCCCGCGTCCTTGCCAGAGAATTCCACGCTCACCACAACTACCCTTCACGGCGGCCGCGGCTTCACCACCGGCTTTCCCCGATACCGAAGATCCACCCACGCCAGGGTCAATCCTGATTGCACCGCATCTTCGAGGATGGCCTCCAGGGTGGCGATTCTGTCCGGCAGCTGAGCATCCGCTTCCCCCAAGAAGACGGCAGTGCCCCCCCGAAAATAGAGGGTGAGGGTCTCTCCCCGCACGTGTACCTCCCCCAGCTGTTCGCGCCAGCGCGGTTGCATTAACCCCACCACCCGCAGGGCCCAATCCAGTCCTTCAGCGGGTAAGGCTTGTCCTATAGCATAAGTTTGAAAGTCAAGGCCCGTTATCACCGGCAGGCTATGGCCTTCTCTCCAGTGGCTACGAACACCTACCACCACTCCGTCTTCGTCCACTTCCGCGAAACCCCCACTCAGGCATACGGCGGCCAGAGGAGCCCTCTCCTGTACCGTGATGAGCAACGTCCCTCCCCATTTCCTGCTCACCGACACTTCCTTCACCAGAGGATTGGCCCTCAGCTGTCGCCGAATCTCACCCACCGGAACCAGGAAGTAGTGCTGGCCCAGCCGCACGTGGGCCTGCATCCTGAGCGTCTCGGGGTCGAGCCGTACCGCCCCCACCACCTCCACCCGCTGAACCCGCAGCGCCTCGGTGGACCAGACCCACCAGCCCAGCACCCCAAAGCAGCAAGCCACCAGCAGCGCCGTCACCGCCCGCCAGGTCCCTGGGGTTCTCGTCCACCCGAAGAGCAGATGGCTCCGCCTCCGGCGGTTGCGATTCGCCAACAGATACCAGGCCTCCCCCGCCCCTGCTGCGAGATCGTCTGTCCTCAGCCGTCGCTCACCCGCTTAATCCGCGCCCCCACCGCCCGGAGCTTCTCCTCGAAGCACTCGTACCCGCGATCCACGTGGTGCACTCCCTCCACGCGGGTGATCCCCTCCGCCACCAGACCAGCCAGTACCAGCGCAGCGCCGCTGCGAAGGTCGCTGACCTCCACCGTGGCTCCGGACAGCGCCGCCACCCCCTTTACCACCGCGGTTCGCCCATCGGTCTTGATGTTAGCACTCATGCGCCGCAGCTCTTCTGCTTGCTTGAACCGGTTCTCGAACACGGTCTCGGTGATCACGCTGGTCCCGTCCGCGACGCACATCAGGGCCATCATCTGTGGCTGCATGTCGGTGGGAAAGCCCGGGTATGGAAGGGTCTTGATATCCACTGCCTTGGGACGCCGCGGCGCCCTGATGCGCAGTCGACCGCAGCCTTCCTCGCCCACCTGGCATCCCGTCTCTCGCAGTTTGGCGCACACCGACTCCACGTGTTCAGGAATCACGTTTTCAATGACCAGTTCTCCCCCGGTGATGGCCGCCGCCACCAAAAACGTGCCCACCTCAATGCGATCGGGGATCACCTGATGTTCAGTGCCCCCGAGGCGGTCGGTTCCCTCGATCCGTATCACGTCGGTCCCGGCCCCCTTTATCCGCGCTCCCATGCCATTGAGGAAATTCTGCAAATCGACGATCTCCGGTTCCTTGGCCGCATTGCGGATCACCGTGGTGCCTTCCGCGAGCACCGCGGCCATCATGATGTTCTCGGTAGCGCCGACGCTGGGAAAGTCCAGGTGGATCTCCGTCCCCACCAGGCGGGGTGCTTCCGCGTAAATGAAGCCGAACTTTTCCCGAATCCGCGCACCCAGCGCCGCCAGGCCGCGCAGGTGCAGGTCGATGGGTCGCGGGCCGATGGCACACCCCCCGGGGTAAGCCACCCGCACCCGACCCATCCTTCCCAGCAGCGGCCCCATGAGAAAGATGGACGAGCGCATCTCGCGGGTGAGGCTCTCCTCCACCTGATAGTTGACCAGGCGAGAGGGATCCACCACCAGGGCCGGTTCCTGGCCAGGTACCGTCGCCCAGTGCACCTCGGCCCCCAGGAGGCGCAGTATGTCTGACATGACGGTGACGTCGCGGAGGCGGGGGGCTCCGCGGATGATGCACTTGCGTGCAGTCAGTACGGTACCTGCCAGCATGGGCAATACCGCGTTCTTGGCCCCGCTAGCACGGACCACCCCGCTCAACCTGTAGCCCCCTGTAATGATATAACTTTCCATCACCAGACCGGCTCCTCAAAACCCACCGTTCGAACTTCAGGCTCAAGCAGGACGCCGAAACGCTGGCAGACTGCCTCCCGCATGCGCCGCATCAGCTCCAGCACATCGGCTGCCGTGGCGCCTCCCCGGTTGATGATGAAGTTGGCGTGCACGGACGATACCTCGGCGCCCCCCCGCTTCATCCCCTTCAATCCGCAACGATCCAGAAGCTCACCGGCACTTCGACCGGGAGGGTTGCGGAAAACGCACCCCGCGCTGGGCTGGCCCAGCGGCTGACTCCGTCGGCGCCGGCGTAGAAACTCCTCCGCCCGGGCGCGCAGCCGGTCCCGTTCCTCATGGCCCAGCCTCAGGCGTACGCTGAGGACCACCGCGGCGAGTCTTTGCAAGGAGCTGGTGCGGTAGCCGAACTCCAGTTTCCCCGGAGGCCACGTCCGCCGTTCTCCCTGGTCGGTGAGCACTTCCGCCTCCAGTACCAGTTCCCCCAAACTGTGGCCATGGGCTCCCGCATTGCCGACGAGGGCACCGCCCACGGTGCCGGGGATGCCCACCGCGAACTCCAGGCCCGCCCGACCCCGGCCTATGGCCTCCCGGGCCAGGGAGGCCAGGCTACTGCCCGCTTCCACCCGAACTGACTCCTCCTCCCACACTGTCTGGCCCAGTCCCGGGTGGGTCTTCACCACCAGGCCAGGGAAGCCCTGGTCGCTTACCAGCAGATTGGTCCCCAGGCCAATCACCAGACAGGGCCAGTCCTCTTCCCGCGCCCAGCTCGTCGCCGCGACCACGTCATCGACGTCGCGAGCCAGCAGCATCATCCGGGCCGGTCCGCCCACTCGCAGGGAAGTGTGCCGGGACATCGGCTCCCCTTCTAGAAGCCGACCCCGCACCATCGTACGCAACCTCCTGACCTCCGGTGCGAAACCCCCCATCTCAGCTCGACGCCCGGAACCGGCAGCGGTCTCCCTCCAGATACCTGCGCTCCAGGGCGCGCAGTATCCGTGGGGCGGCCTGCCAGACGTCTCCCGCTCCCATGGTGATGACCACATCCCCTGGCTCCACTTCCTCCACCACCAGGCTCACCGCCTCATCAATACCGGCACAGTACCGCGCACGGCCGCCCCGGGCCCGTGCTCCTTCCACCACCCGCCGCGCATCGACCCCTTCCAGCGGCCTCTCCCCGGCCGCATATATGGGGACCACCACCGCCAGATCCGCCTCGGCCAGCGCCTGGCCCAGTTCAGGGCCCAGCAGTTGCGTCCGGGTGTAACGGTGAGGCTGGAAGAGGCATATCAGCTTGCGCGGTTTGAGCAGGCGCGCTGCCCGGATGGTGGCCACCACTTCCGTGGGATGATGCGCGTAATCGTCGATCACCGTGACCCCCTGAACTTGGCCCTGCCGCTCGAACCTACGGCGAGCCCCGCGGAACTGGCGCAATGCCCGCCTGATGCTGTCCAAGTCCACCCCCAGCTCGTAGGCTAGAGCAGCCGAGGCCAGGGCGTTCTGCACGTTGTGCCGGCCGGTCACCGACAGATTCACCCGGCCCAAGGGTCGGTCACCGCGCAACATCAGGAAGCTGCTACTGTCCGCACCCAGTCTCAGCTCGTCCGCGCCGTACTTTGCCCCCGGATGATCCAATGCGTAGGAGACCACCCGGCAGCGAGCACCTCGCGCGGCCTCCCGCACGTGGGGATCGTCAAAACAGGCCACCAGCCCGCCATCGGGATGCACCAGTGAGGCAAACTTAGCGAAGGCCTCTTTCAGCCGACCGAAGTTGCCGCCATAGTGATCCAGGTGGTCTCGGTCGATGTTGGTGATCACCGCCCAGCGGGGCCTCAGCTTCAGGAAGGAGCCGTCGCTCTCGTCGGTCTCTGCCACCAGGTACGTACCCTGACCCATCT
The DNA here is from genome assembly GCA_002376005.1 of Firmicutes bacterium UBA3570. Lineage (GTDB taxonomy): Bacteria > Bacillota > Sulfobacillia > UBA3561 > UBA3561 > UBA3561. The sequence continues at coordinate 67,444 of DFNJ01000027.1, read as the reverse complement.
TAGCGTTACCGCCAATGTCATGCAGCTCCCCCCCGATGAGCACCGAGGGATCCATTCCCGCGTGCTCCAGGATGAGGGCGATCAGCGAGGTGGTGGTGGTCTTGCCGTGGCAGCCAGCGATGGCGATCCCCTGTTGCTCCTGCATCAGGCGGGCTAGCATGTCCCCCCGATGGCGGATGGGAATCCCCCGGCGCCTGGCCTCCTGCAGCTCCACGTTCTCCGGGGGTATGGCGCTGGAGACCACCACCTCGTCCACCATCGGCAGGTTGTCCGGGCGGTGTCCGATGAAGATGCGGGCACCCATGCGCTCCAGCCGCAGGGTTATCTCCGACTCCCGGACGTCGGACCCCGATACCCGGTGTCCCATCTGAAGCAGCAGTTGGGCTATCCCGCTCATTCCCACGCCGCCGATTCCTATGAAGTGATATGATGCCATGATGTTCTGCGCCTCCCGTCCCTCGCCGGCGGCTCTTTTCCGTGTCACGTCCAAGCCCATGCCATCATATGTCCGGTCCTATGCACCCGTCACCTCACCCCCGCTTGTCCCGCCCCTCGCTCACCCCCAGGAGTCCCGCAATGAGCTGCACCATCCGATCCAGCGCCTCAGGTCGCCCCAGCCCTCGCGAGGCCCGGGCCATGTCCGCCAGTCGCTGGCGATCGGACAGCAGCTCCTGGGCGGTGGCCAGCAGCGCCTCGCCGGTGAACTCATGATCAGGGATCACCACCGCCGCCCCGTGGCGTTCCATCCAGCGGGCATTGTACTCCTGATGATTGGCGGCGACGTGGGGAGAGGGAACCAATATGGCGGGTAGCCCCCGCGCGGTGATCTCTGCCACCGTCATAGCCCCGGCCCGCGCCACCACCAGGTCGGCGGCCGCCAGCGCCAGATGCATCTCTTCCAGGTAAGGCCTAACCATAATATGGCCGCGCCCCTCGGGAGGTATTCCCAGCTGGCGCAGCCGTTGCTGCGCCCACCGGTAATAACGGGTACCGGTAACCAGGAAAAGGCCCGCTCGCAGCTTCGCCATCCAGTGAGGCACCGCCTGCACCGTCGCCTCCACCACCGTGCGGGCTCCTCGGCTACCGCTGAACACCAGCACCCAGGGCATTCCCGCTTCCAGCCCCAGCCGCCGGCGCGCCTCCTCACCGGCGGTGGCGGTGATCTCGGGGCGGATGGGGTTACCGGTCACCGCCACCCGGCTGGTCCCGGGAAGGTACTTCTCCGTCTCCGCCGAGGGAACGCACACCAGCTCCGCCCAGCGGCTGAGGAGACGGACCGTGAACCCAGGCAATACATTTTGCTCCTGCAGCACCAGGGGTACGCCCATAAGCCGGGCCACCAGCGCCGTGGGCCCGCAAACATACCCGCCGGTGGCCACCATGAGGTCGGGGCGGAACTGGCGCACCAGCCGCCAGGACTCCAATGCCCCCCGAGCGGCGGCCAGCACCGCGGCCATGGCCTGGGCGGGACTCTTGCCCACCAGGCCCCTGGCCGAGACCGTGCGGAAGGGAATGCCCGCAGCGGGTACCAGTCGTGCCTCCAGGCCCCGCCGGGTGCCCACATACAGCACTTCAGCTCGCAAGCGATCTCGCAGGGCCGTGGCCACCGCCAGGGCGGGATACACATGCCCGCCCGTCCCTCCGCCACTGATCAGCACCCTGGGGACCCGTTGCCTCATCCCTGCCAGCCGTACCGGGACACGCTGAGCAAGATCCCCAGTCCGCCCAGGCTGAACACCAGGGACGATCCGCCGAAGCTCACCAGGGGGAGGGGGATGCCCGTCACCGGCAACGACCCGGTCACCACCCCGATGTTGATGAGTGCTTGCAGGACAACCATGCTGGTCATGCCTCCCGCCAACAGGCAGCCCAGCAAGTCAGGGGCTGCCATCGCCACCCGGTATCCCCGCCAGGCCAGCACCAGGAACAGGCCGAGCACCAACAGCCCGCCCACAAACCCCAGCTCTTCGCCCAATATGGCGAAGATGAAGTCGGTATGCTCGGCCGGGAGGTAGAAGAACTTCTGGCGGCTAGCGCCCAGACCAACCCCGAACAGCCCCCCGGAACCAATGGCGTAAAGGGACTGGATGATGTGAAAACCCGCCCCCTGGGGGTCGGCCCAGGGATCGAGGAACGCCAGGACCCGACGTAACCGGTACTGTTCGGAGACTACCGCCCAGTACAGGAGCGGGGCTGATCCGGCTGCCACCATCATCAGGTGCGAAACCCTGGCCCCGGCGACGAAAAGCAGCACCGCGCAGGTGATGCACAGGGAAACCGCCGTGCCCAGGTCGGGTTGCAGGAGGATCAGGCCGGCGCATGCGCCTGTCACCAGGAGCGCAGGTCCCATCCCCGCCCAGAATCTGCCCATTACCTCCCGGCGCGCGGCCAGATGGCTGGCGAGGAATACCACGAAGGCCGGTTTCATGGCCTCCGAAGGCTGAAACCCCAGGGGCCCGACCCCCAGCCAGCGCCTGGCCCCGTAAGCCTGCCGACCCACCCCCGGCACCAGTACCAGTAGCAGCAGCAAGATGCCCATCGCCAGCACCACCAGGTGGTAACGTGCCCAAACGCGGTAGTCCACTCGCGAAGCCACCAGCAGCCCGCCCAGACCTATGGCCGACCACAGCAGCTGGCGCTTGAGAAAGTAGGTGCTGTCCCCGTAAATCATCATGGCTTTAACCGCGCTGGCGGAGTAGATCATCACCACCCCGATCCCCAGCAGGGCCAGCACAATCCCAAACAGTACGAGATCCATGGGCCCCTGGACCCGCCAGCGTACCTCCAGCCCCGATCGCCGTCGTGCCCGCCGGTGCCTCACCAGCCTACACCCCTCCACGCCAGCCACGCTACCACCGCCAGCAATGCCCCCGCCACCCAGAAGCCCAACACCACTGACCGTTCACCATGGCCAGCCAACTCGAAATGATGATGCAGGGGACTCATTCGGAAGATCCGCCGCCCCACAGTCTGGAATGCGGCGACCTGCAGCATGACGGACAGGGCCTCGACGACGAACACCCCTCCCGCTATGAACCACAGCAGTTCGGTGCGGGACAGTATCGCCACCGCGCCCAAGGCTGCTCCCAGGCCCATGGACCCGGTATCACCCATCATGACCCGGGCCGGGTGCCAGTTGTAGCGCAGGAATCCCAGGAGCCCTCCCACCCCCGCCGCACACCACAGCGCCAGATCCACCCGTCCGGCCTGCCAGTTGACAAAGGTGTAAAACAGGAAGGCTATCGCTGCCGTCCCCGCTGCCAGGCCATCCAGTCCATCGGTCAGGTTAACGGCATTGGCAGTCCCCACCAGCACGACGGTCAGAAATGGCAGGTACCAAGCCCCCAAATACAGCCATCTGTCCACCAACGGCACCCTTACCCAGGGTGGCTCCCCCAGGATTACCATCACCACGTAACCCAGGGCCACCGCTACCAGCACCTGCCCGAGGAGCTTGTACCGCGCCCGCAGGCCCTGCGGGTGCCGGCGCACCACCTTGAGGAAGTCGTCCGCAGCACCCAAAAGGGCGTAAGCCACCGTGGTGCCGGCCACCGTCCACAGTGGCACCGACCTGCCTCCCAGGAGCAACCCGGTCAACAGCATGGGCACCAGGAAAAGCACCCCACCCATGGTGGGGGTGCCCGTCTTGGATAGGTGACGGGCAGGACCCTCCTTGCGTACCGCCTGGCCCACGCGCAGACGCCTCAAGGCTCCGATTACCGGGGGGCCCATGAGCACCGCCAATGCCCAGGACAGCGCCAGGGCCAGCCACATCCGCTCCATCAGGGCCGGGCCTCCCGCAGGGCGTCCACCACCAGCTCCATACGCATGCCGCGGGACCCTTTCACCAAAACCACATCCCCGGGTTGAACCAGCTGGGGTACTTTCCGCGCCGCTTCCTGAGAGTCCCCGAGGAGCACTACCGAATCCTGCGGCATTCCCCGCCTCCGGGCTTCCTCCCCTATCAGGCGCGCCAGCTCACCCACGCACACCAGCAGCTGCACGTCGCGGGCGGCTACTGCAGCTCCCACCCGGAGATGGGCCTGGCGACTGTGATCCCCCAGCTCCAGCATGTTCCCCAGCACCGCTATCCGCCGGGGACCCCGCGCCTGGTCGAGTACTTCCAACGCCGCCATCATGGACGCGGGACTGGCGTTATAGGCGTCGTCGATGACCACCAGGTCCCCGAATCTCTTGACCTCCATGCGCATGCGGGTCAGCTGCGCCCGGGACAAGGCATCCGCGATCTCGGCCCCTGACAGGCCGTAGTGGCGTCCCACCGCCACCGCCGCCAGCGCGTTGAAGGCCAGATGCCGCCCCGGCACGGGCAGAGTCAGTTCCAGAGTTTCCCCATCCACCCGCACCAAGGCCCATCCTCCCTGCAGTTGCCGGGGACGGTAAGCCTCCAGCCTGACCTGACAGTCGGCTGCGGTGCCATAGAACACCACCGGACAGGGACATTCGGCCGCCATCCCCCTCACATATGGGTTGTCCCCGTTCAGGACCGCCAGCCCGTCGGCGGGTAAGTTCTCGATGAGCTCCGCCTCCGCCCGCGCCACCTCCTCCATGCTGCCCAACAGTTCGATGTGCTCCTCGCTGACGTCGGTGACCACTCCCACCCGTGGGCGCACCATCCTGGCCAGGTAGCTGATCTCACCCCGCCGGCGCATGGCCAGCTCTAGCACCGCCAGCCGGTGGCTCCGGTCCAACTCGAATACGCAGAGGGGCACCCCGATCTCCGTGTTCCAGTTCCCGGGCGTCCGGTACACGCGCCAGCGGGTCGCCAAGACTTGCCCGATGAAGTCCTTGGTAGTGGTCTTGCCCACTGAGCCCCCCACCGCTACTACCTCCACCGGCAGGCGAGCCCGGTACCACCTCGCCAGCCTCCCCAGCGCCGCCACCGGGTCAGTCACCATCAACAGACCCAGGGAGCCGGGAGCCGCAGGGACCGGTCGGGATATCATCGCTGCCCGCGCCCCGTTGCGCGCCGCCTGATCCAGGAACTGGTGTCCGTCCACCCGGCGGCCAGTGAGCGCCACGAACAGCCCTCCGGGCAAAACCGCCCGCCCGTCTACCGCCACCGACCCCACCGAGAGATTGGCGGATCCCGCCACCAGGCGGCCAGCCGTGATGTCCGCCGCCTGTCCCAGGGTGAACAGCTGCCTCATTCTCGTTTTCCCCTCACCACTTCCGCCAGCACCTCCCGGGCCACCCGCCGGTCATCGAAGGGAAGGGCGCGGTCGCCGTAAATCTGGGTGGTTTCATGACCTTTGCCGGCTATCAGTACCACGTCGCCCTCCCGGGCCAACCGAATGGCGGTGCGGATAGCCTCCCGCCGGTCTTCCACCAGACGGTATCCTTCCCGCGGAGGTGTCCGCTTGAGACCTTCTTCGATGTCGGCCATTATCTGATGCGGATCCTCGTGGCGGGGATTGTCGCTGGTCACCACCACCAGATCGGCCAGGGCCCCGGCGATCTCGCCCATGATGGGTCTCTTGCTCGGGTCGCGGTCTCCACCGCAGCCGAAGACCACCAGCACCCTCCCTCGCGCCAGCCCCCTTGCCGCCTGCAGGACGTTCTCCAGGCCGTTGGGGCTGTGAGCGTAGTCCACAATCACCGCGAACGGCTGCCCCGCATCCACGTACTCGAAGCGCCCGGGCACCGGGTCGGCATACTCCAGCGCTTCCACCGCCTCCTCCAGCTGCAGGCCCTCCACCAGCGCCACGGCCAGGGCAGCCAGCGCGTTATAAACGTTGAAGGTACCGGCCAGCCGGAGCCTGACCAATGCCGAGTGGCCATGGGCGTTGACCCGAAAGGTAACCCGCCCCCGGTCATCGGTTTTCACCTCGGTACCCCGCACCTGGCAGCCATCCCCCAGCCCGTAGGCGACCACCGGGACCGCGCACCAGGACCGGAAATGGGGGAAGGAGGGATCATCGGCATTCAGCACCGCCGCCTTGGGGCCATCTTTCGATGACCCCCAGTAGGTGGTGCCCAAATGTTGGAAGAGCAGCCCTTTCGCCTTTCGGTACTCATCGAAAGTCCCGTGGAGTTCCATGTGCTCGTAAGTCAGGTTGGTGAACACTGCCACGTCGAATTCGCAGGTAGCCACCCTACCCACCGCCAGGGCCTGGGAAGATACCTCCATCACCGCGTGGCTACAGCCCGCCTCCAGCATGCCCGCCAGCAGTCGTTGCAGCTCCGGGGCCTCCGGAGTGGTGAGATCCGCCGGTAGCACCGTGCCCCCCACCACGCGGTGGACGGTGCCCACCAGGCCGCAAGGTCTGCCGGTGCGCTCGAGAATGGTCCGCACCAGGTGAACGGTGGTGCTCTTGCCGTTGGTGCCGGTCACCCCAATGAGCCGCATCCCCTTGCTGGGGTGATCGTGCACCGCCGCCGCCAGCCAGGCCAGGGCTCGCCGTGAATCCGGCACCACCACCAGGGCCACGTCCGAAGGGAGATCCAGCCGGCGTTCTGATACCACCGCCACCGCTCCCTTGTCCACCGCCTGGGGAACGAAGCGGTGACCATCGTGACGCTGGCCGCGGAGGCACACGAACACGTCCCCAGGGCAGATGCGGCGCGAGTCGTGCTCCACTCCACATACCATGGGGTCAGGACCCGTCTTGAATTCAACCTCGCACCCAGACAACAGCTGGCTGAGTCTTTTCGGAGACCGCGAGGACATGCCACTTTACCCTCCCATTTCACCCGTCGGGCCTGACGGGCTCAAAATACACGGTGACCACCGTCCCCTCCCGCACCTGGCTGCCCGGGGCTGGCTCCTGGGCCCGGGCGATCCCCGACCCGCGGGCGTCCAACAACAGCCCCATGGCCCCCAGAGTCTCCGCCACTTCCCTGATGGTCTTTCCCCGCAAGTCCGGCAAGGTGACGGTGCCCCCGGCGGCGGCAGGGGGCTCCGTCTCCACCAGTACCTGCGTCCCGGGCCGCACCACCACCCCAGGAGGCGGGACCTGCCCCAGTACCACATCCCCCGGCCCGGAGATCTTCAATTCCAACCCCCGTTCCCTGCAAATTCGCGCCGCGTCGTCCAGGGACAGATTGAGCAGGCTGGGTACCTCCACCTCGGATGGCGGGGCGGGTGCTGGAGTTTCCACGTCGGTCCGGGGCGGAATTTCCAGGTAGCTCAGAGCTTCCTGAGCGATGCGGGCGAAAACAGGCGCCGCCACCTGCCCTCCGTAAAAGCTACCGGCGGGCTCGTCGATGGCCACCAGCAGTAGCAGGCGCGGGTCATCGGCGGGCACATATCCCACGAACCAAGCCATGTACTTCCCCGGGGCGATCCTCCCCCCCTCCACCTTCTGCGCGGTACCGGTTTTCCCTGCCACCCGGTATCCAGGTACCTGGGCCTTGCGGCCAGTGCCTGATATTACCACCTGCTCCAGGGCACGCTGCAGGTCACGGGCGGTCTGGGGGGAGATGACCTGCCTCACCACCTGGGGGCCCTGTGACCACACCAGATCACCCCGGGAGTTGCGGATCTCCTTCACCAGATAGGGGCGTAACAGTTTCCCTCCATTGGCGATGGCGCAGAAAGCACGTGCCAAACCGATCGGCGTCACCGTCAGGGTCTGTCCGAAGGCCATGACCGCCAGATCCACCGGCTTAACCTCCTGAGGGGCCAGCATGATTCCCCGGGCCTCTCCCGGGAAATCGATGCCCGTCTTGTCATCCAGCTCAAAAGCACTCACATATCGACAGAACCGTTCCGCTCCCAATTTCAGGCCCACCTGCACGAAGCCCACGTTGCACGACTGCTCGATGATCTCCAGGAAGCTGAGGCTGCCGTGCCCCCCCGACCGCCAGCAGGACACGGTGGCCCCCGGCACCCGGATGCTGCCCCCGCAGTAAAACCAGCTGTTCAGGGTGTACAGCCCCTCCTCCAGCGCTGCCGCCGCGGTTATGGGTTTGAAGGTGGAACCGGGGGCATAGGTGTCACACACCGCCCGATTCCGCCGCCACGCCACGTCGTAGCTCTGGTAGTCATTGGGATCGTAGGTGGGGTAGCAAGCCATGGCCAGTACTTCTCCAGTCTGGGGATCCATGGCCACGATCACCCCGCCCTTAGCGCCATGTTGCTTGACGCAAGCTTCTAGCTCCCGCTCTGCCAGGTACTGGATTACCTCGTCCACCGTCAACAGCAAATGGTGCCCTTCTTCGGGAGGTACATAATGGTGGGTGGCATGGGGCATCTCGCGACCCCGCGCATCGAACTCCACCACTATCCTGCCGGGCACGCCTCTCAGCTGCCGATCATAGTATAGCTCAATCCCTTCCAAACCTTGGTTGTCTATGCCGCTGATCCCTATGATGTGCGCCGCCAAGGTACCTTTGGGGTAGTACCGTTTGCTTTCCTGGGTGAGGCCTATGCCTGCCAGGTTGAGCTCCCGGATACGCCGCGCCTGCTGATCATCGATCTTTCGCTTAACCCACACGAAGGCCAGCGAACGGGTGAGACGCTGGAACACCTCCCCCGGCTCCATGCCCAGCACTGCTGCCAGTTCTTGCGCGCACTCCGCGGGATCCTCCACCTGCGCAGGGATGGCGAACACCGAGTAGACGTCCACGCTCACCGCCAGTTCACTGCCGTTGCGGTCGTAAATGTTTCCCCGACGGGCTTCCACCGGTATCTCTCGCATGCGAACTTCCATGGCCTTGGCTGCCAGCTCATCGCCCATCACCAGCTGCAGCCACGCCAGTCTCCCGGCCAGGGCGGCCATGAACGCGCAGACGCAAATAAGAATCACGAGCACCCTCCTCCTCACCTGGAGCGCGGGTGCGACGAACATTGAGCAAACCTCCCCCGGCACCGCCTCGTGCACCCCGGGGCCCGGCAGTACCCATGGGTCAGATGGGGCACGAGCTCTTCAGCGCCGTCGTGCCTGCGCCTGCCGCAGCTCGAACAGTGCGGCCACTATCCAGCGGATTGCTGCCCGGAGGGATGAAGGACGTCCCACCAGCGTCCCCGCGGCCGGCTCCGCGGCGTCGGCGAGCAGCGGCACCCGTTCCGCCACCCTGATCGTTCCCGGAGGTTTCATGCCCAATTTCCCCATGGCAATCGCACTTATCCTCTGGGGGGAGGCCAGCCGGGCAACCTCGCACCGCAGGCGTTGATTCTCGCTTTGCAGCAGCTTCAGCTCGCGTTTCAGCTCCCTGATCTCGTAGCCCAGTGCTGCAGCCCTCGTGTGCCTGCTAACCACCGCAAACGCCACGCACACCGCCAGGCTCCAGAGGGCCACCATTCTAAGGGCCACAACCAGGTCGGATCGCGGTGTTCGCCGCCGCGCCGGACGGCTGGTTCGACGGGCGCTGCATTTCCGGTTCATCAGTATTCCCCCCCTGTACGTCGCAGAACCCGCACGGCACGCAACCTGGCACTCCGGGCACGGGGGTTCCGCTCCACCTCGCCGTTCGTGGGTCTGATCACCCGGGAGGTGAGAATCTCAACCCGGTTTTCCCCCGCTGCCTCGCGAAACAGGGACTTGACCACCCTGTCCTCGAGGGAATGGAACGCGATCACCACGATCCGCCCGCCCTCCTCCGATCTCTCCAGCGCCTTCTTCAGGCCCCTTGTCAGATTGTCCAGCTCCCGGTTCACCGCAATCCGCAGCGCCTGGAAGGTCCGACGGGCCGGGTGCGGTCCCCGGCGCCGCCAGCGGGCGGGAATGGCTGACTTAATCACCTCCACCAGCTGCGCAGTGCTGGTGATAGGCCGTCTCTGGCGCGCGGCCACTATGAACCGCGCGATGCGCCGTGCATGGCGTTCCTCGCCGTATTCCCTGAGAATGCGGGCCAGTTCATCTTCGCTGGCCTCATTCACCAGGTCCGCCGCCGTCCTCCGGACTCCAGGGCCCATCCTCATGTCCAGGGGCCCATCGTGCTGGTAGCTGAACCCGCGGGCGGGGTCATATAATTGGCGGGCGGAGGCTCCCAGGTCGAACAGGAATCCGGAGGCGGCGGCGATTCCCAGTTTCTGCATTATGCAGCCCAGCTGGGCGAAATTGCCCTCCACCAGATCCACCCTGCAACGAAGCCCGGCCAACCGTCGCGAGGCTGTCTCCAGTGCCCGGGGATCCAGGTCGATCCCCAGAATCCTCCCCGACGACCCCAGGAGTTGACCGATGGCCAGGGCGTGACCGCCATCGCCCACCGTACAATCCACGTAGGTCCCGTCCGGCTTCACATCCAGGTAGGTGAGGACTTCCTCGCACATCACCGGCACGTGTTCCATCGGCGTCGCCTCTTCACAGGATGCCCATGTCGGCCAGTTTCTCGGCCTTTTCCTCGTAGCTGGACTCGGTCTCACCCTGGTAGGCCTGCCACCGATCGGCGCTCCATATTTCCGCCCGGCTGCCCACTCCGATGAACACCACCTCGCGCTGGATGCCGGCATATTCCCGCAAGGGCGCTGGCAGAAGGATGCGGCCCTGTCTGTCCAGCTCGCACTCGGAGGCACCGGCGAAGATGAAACGCACGAAAGCCCTGGCATCGGACCTGGTCAGCGGGAGCTGCTCCAGCCGCCTCTTCAGCGCCTCCCACTCGCCCAGGGGGAACATGAACAGGCAATGATCCAGGCCCTTGGTAACCACGAAGGAATCCCCCAGTCCCTGCCGAAGTTTGGCGGGAACGAAGACCCGGCCCTTATCATCCAGGCTGTGGCGGTACTCCCCCATCAACATGGCCGTCGCCGGTCCCCCACTTTTCCCCACTTTTCCCCACCGGTGCCAGACTATATTCTCCCCGCAGCGGTCAATTCCTGCTTCTGAAGCTCAAAAATTTTCATGAAGGTTCTAACTGAGGAACTGCTGAGTGATAAAACACCAGCCCGAGGAAGGGTTGGGCTGGGGTGAGGAGCTTACGGATGGCAACTTCGGATGCGGACCCAGGCCCGGCGCAGATCTTCCCATACCTCGGGAGATCCCGATACCGCCAGCAGGATGCCTCCCGCCACCGGAGGCAGGCTAGGGCATACCAAACTCAACCCGGGGATCCTCCTGGACACGCATCTCACGAAGGTCTCGCGCACCAGCGGGCAGCGGAACACCCCTCCTGCGTACGTGGCGCGGGCGGTCAACAGTCGGCCGCCAGCATCGCTGGCCACCGATGCCAGTGCCGCCGCCAGCCTCCGCCCGGCCCGGCGCAGGATCCGGGCGGCGACCCCGTCTCCCCCAGCTGCCGCCCGACTGACCATCACCGCCAGGGAGGCCACGAAAGCCTGCGGTAGCCGGCCGGCGTAAAGCACGGGGATCAGCTGGCGGAGGTCGCCAACCTGCGCCCGCTCCAGCAACAGGCGCAGCATGACGGTGGCCGGCCCCCGTCCGTCGCGAGCCCTTGCCACTGCCCGCAACGCCTCCTGTCCTATCCAGTATCCCCCGCCTTCGTCCCCCATCAGCGGTCCCCAACCGTCGCTGCGATACCACCCGCCCGCCGAATCTCGCCGACCCGCCAGCACCCCCGTACCGGCCACCACCGCGGCTCCTTCCCGCTCTCCCAGGCCCGCCATGAGCGCGAAATCCACCTCGGTGGCCGAAAGCCAGTGGTCAGCCTGAACCAGGGCGCTCAAGCATCTTCTCACCAGGTCGGCGGGGGCGGGCATGGCCCACACCACGCAGTCCACCCTCGCCGGCAACGGCGCGCCCCAGCTGGCAAGGCACCCGCGAACCGCCGTGGTCAGCGAAGAACGAAAGGCCCAGGGGTGGCCCAGGCGGGCGTTGGCCGGCCCCCCATAGCCGTCGTGAACCTGGCGGGAGGATCGGTCATAAAGCCATGCGCGGGTCCGCGTCCCCCCTCCGTCGATAGCCAGAACGGTGCGCACGTCATCTGCCTCCCGGCGGTAGCTTTTGACGCAAATCGGCAAACACCTTCGGCGCCCCCCTCCAGGGGTAACCGAAGGGGAAAGGAGGGCCGGAGAACGATCTCCATCCCCCGGCCCTTTCGCTCACTCGATGACTATCTCCACCCGATCATCCCCATCAGTCACTTCGACCAGCTTGCCGGGCACGCCCTGGCGGATGATCCTGGCCAGCTCGGCAGGGTCGATCTGCGTCTTTCCCTCCTCCGTCTCGATCTGCAGCAGTCGCCTGGGAATCAGCCTCAGCGCCCAGTCCACCAGGCCGAGGGGGAGATTCACGGCCACCTTCTGCGCACCGGACTCCCAGACCCTTATCCGCAGCCACTTGGCCTGCCGTCCCGCCGACTCTTGCACGGGCGCCTCCAGAGCCTCCAGCAGCTTGACGGCCTCCTCCACCGTCACCTTGCCCTCCTGAACCATCTTCAGGATCCTGAGTCTCTCCTCCTCGTCCACGCAGGATCTCCTCCTCTCCTGTCTTTAGGTAAACACCCTGATGCTGCCGTTGGTGGTCCGCGCCTTGATGGTCACCTTGCGCGACGCGGTCTCGTATTGCCGGGATTTGCCCCGATAGCTGGAGCGTCCCCAGGTTCGCTCCCGCACCGTGGCGACCATGTCCGGCAGATCCACCGACACCTTCCCCATGGTGGTCTCAGCGTCCACCTCGTAGGCCAGATCCGGGTGCTGCTGAGCATGCACCTTGATGCTCCCGTTGCTGGTGGTCAAATCATAGTGCCCTTCCTCGGAAGGCACCACCTCCACCCGGATGGATCCGTTGGAAGTGCGGGCCAGCACGGATGCAAATGCTGACTCCACCCGGATGGAACCGTTGGAGGTATGAAGCTCCGCGCTGTTCCCCTCGCACATCTCCAGCGCCACCTTGCCGTTGGCGGTGTGGACGTTCACCTGCTGGCACCGCAAATCTGCCAGCTGCACGCTGCCGTTGGCCGTACGGGCATCCACCCGATACTGAAGGCTCCGGGGCAAATACAGGTATACGGAAACCCCGCCCCCCGGCCAATCCTCTTCCGTCTCCACCGTGAGTTCGCCAGGGGCGGTCTCCAGCTTCACCATCCCGGCCGCCCGGTCTTCCGCCTCTTCCCGCGAGGGGGCACGCACCGACTTTTTCAACACCGCGCGGTAACCGGGTTCGTCCCAGCCCGACATGCGCACGGTGCCGTTCCGGGTCCGCACGCGCACCTGCACCACGCCGTCCACCGGCTCCAGCTCGCCCTCCCGGACCTCCTCGAACCGATGTCCTGAACCCACCAGGGAAGAGAACAGCCCGGATAGATCCAGCCCCTGGATCACCGTCTTCAGGGTCTGGCGGGTTTCACTGACTTCGGCCTCGCTCTGCCGCGAGGCGCTGCCCTCGAGAGCCCGCAGCAGTTCTGCCGCTTGCTCGGCAGTGATCTTCCCCTGCTGGAGCATCTCCAGAACCATGCGCCGCTCCTCCTGCATTGTGGTTCCCTCCTTCTGAAATGGGCTCAACTAGGTCACCTCAGAGAACGCAGGCGCTTGGCCGCTTCCTCGGCGGTGATCTCTCCCGCCGACAAGGCGTCCAGTACCTCCTTGCGCTTGGCCGCCAGGCGTTCTTCCTCGGGAGCGGGCGCCAGCCGATACCCCAGGCTGCGCACGATATCCTCCAAGCGGTTCCGCACCGTGGGATAGGAGATCCCCAGCTCGCGCTCCACCTCCTTGATGTTGCCCCGCACCTTGAGGAAGATTTCCACCATATCCCGCTGTTGCGGGGTGAGGGCGCAGAACTTGCAGCTCTGAAACCGGCCCTCTACCGCCGTCCCACAATGGGGGCAGGTCAGCCTGCTGATCACCATCTTCTCGTCGCACACCGGACACTTCCCCAGCACTGGCCTCGCATCCACCCACCTCACCTCCTCCTCTTTGCTTCACGCCTCCGCGACCGTTAGGGAAGCAACCGGACCGCGCCGGAGGTATACTCGCGTGCTTCCCATGCCGTGCCGGGATAGAGCCCCCAGCAACAGGGGCAGGAACTCTTGGGGTCCGTGGTTGTACAGCTCCAGCGGCCGCTGTCCCTTGAGCCGAACCCCCGGGGTCTCCCGGATCAGCCGCAGGAGTTCCTGCGGCAAGTGACCGTCATGCTCCACCAGTATGTACTCCATCTACTTTGCCTCCCTTAATTCAAATCTATCGAGGCCTCTGTGAGAGATTATAAAGTGAGGGGGTAGCAATGTCAAGTCCCAAATCAAAAACGTAAACATGATTCTGATCTGGCGTCTTCCAAAGGCAGAAAAGGGGAAGTCATTGAGGAAGGATCGAGATGAGCAACCCGTCACTCGGCTTACGTGCCGGGCCGGTAGCGGAGAATCCTCTCTTCGGTGATGATCAGCTGGACCGGCACGTCGTGGGGATCCTGCGGCAGGCAGGGAAAGACCTGTACTTCGAAGGCGAGACCCACGGTCACCACTCGGTCAGGCAGCTGGGCCAGGAGGCGGTCGTAGTACCCTTGTCCGTATCCCAGCCTCTCCCCATGCTCCCCGAAGGCCACTCCCGGCACCACCACCAGGTCCACCTGCGCCTGGACCACCTCAACCGCACGCTCTGGTGGGGGTTCAAGGATCCCGTAGGCCCCGGGACGCAGCTCCCGGTCGGGATCGCTGATGGGGGCCAACAGCAGCCGCCGGGGAGCGGTAGCCACCTTGGGCAGCCAGACCCGCTTGCCTTCGGCCAGGGCGCGGCGAATGGCCTCGTGGGTGGCAACTTCGCTCTTCCAGGAAGCATAAAAGGCCACGCTGGCTGCAGACCGGAATTCGGCGGTGGCAAATAGCCGCTCCACAATCCTCCGGCTGCGCCGCCGGCGCTCCTCGGACGGCATGGCTCGCCGGTTCCTCAAGGCCAGCTGGCGTATGGCTTCCTTGGTGGACGGGGTATCAGACAATCGGTACGCTCCGTCGATCCTCGTGCGAGGGTAATGGAAAGCCTCATTCCTCAACTTCGCTGAAGTACACCACGGTTACCGTATCGTCCAGGCTCACTTTCCGTCGGTAAATCTCCTCCAGGAATTCCCGGGCATCCTCCACCGTGCGCATGTCGGGGTTCTCCCCCTCCAGGTCGCGGCGACTCAGCTCCCGCAGCGGTTTGGCCTCCACCCGATCAAGCACGGCGGTGAAGATGCGCTTGCGCTTCGAGAACCGGTCTCCGTGGGTCACCCACACCAGGTCACCCTCGCGGTACTTGCACGTCTTGTCGCCCAGGCGGATGGTGCAGTACTTGCGACCCACCAGCAGGTTGGCGTGATAGACTGACGAGTAGAAATTCAACGCCTTCACGGGAACCCCCCCTGTCTTGCCCAAGTATTTCCACCGCCCTTAGGCCGATTCCTCCCTACTCAGGTTCCTCCCACAGGGCATCGCCGCCAAATCCCAACCGCCAATAGGCCACCCCACCCAGACCCTCCTCCCGCGCCAGGCCGATGAGCAACCGCAAGCTGACCTCGTCCTGGTACCATACTTCCCGGGGCAGTCCGTCCCGGCGGTACCGGTAGTGCATCTCCCCGCTCTCTGGGTCCCGTTCCGGGCTGACGCCTTGCTGGTCGGCGCGCGCCCTGGCCTCGTTGGTGGACACGTACTCCGCCTTGCCCGCCCCCGCCTGGGCAGGCCATTCGTACCCGAATGCACCCAATCCCAACACCAGTTGGCGGGTCGGCACGTGTGCTGCAATTTCCCGCACCAGCTCCCTAACCCACGGCGCGGGAGCCACCGGGCCCGGTCCCGTGTGCAGGTTGTGCCGATCGTACGCGGGAATCACCAGCCGCTCGGCCGCCGTGGCCAGCCGGTCAAAGAGCTCCGGGGGCCATTCCTGGATGGAGTGGGCGTCCGGCAGGTAGACCCATAGCCGCCGGCCCGAGACCCGGAGCCTCTCCCGCAGATCGACGACAAACCGGGCAAACTCCTCCCGTTCCTGCGGGGAGACTTTCCCGAAGGCCACCACCAGTCCGCCGTAACCATGCCGCCGCACCAGAGCACCCAATGCCGCCAGGGCGCGCCGCGTGGCCTCGGTGCTGCTGAGGAAGCTGCGTGGCTCCGACGCGGCGGGCGGGGCGGTGACCAGAGGCATCACCGGAATGCCGCGCACCCGACAGAACTCCATGACCTCGGGCCGAAACCGCACATCACTCACCCGCCCCTCCCCATCCACCGAATACCACAACGGAGACAGCACATCGATGTGCCGCCAGCGGGCCTTGAGGGCTGGCCAGGAGCTGGGAAACGAATCGTCCCATCCGTTCTCGTAATGGGCCAGCAGGGGGAAAGCATCCATGGTTCCCGGCCAGGCAGGTGCTGGCAACCATACCAGCAAGCCGCGAAACGCGATCAGCCAAAATAACAAAGCCAGCGGCCCCGCGCGCAGCTTCTGCAAGCAACTCATCCTTCCCCGCCGTAGGCTCCAGGAGAGATGGGCACCTCTCCCCCACCCGTTATTATCCCCCCAGATCCCTCAGCCGAGCATGGCCAGCAGAATCCCCGCTGCCACTGCCGATCCTATCACTCCCGCCACGTTGGGGCCCATGGCGTGCATGAGAAGGAAATTGCCCGGATCGGCCTTTTGCCCCAGCTTCTGGGCCAGCCGGGCTGCGGCGGGGACCGCCGACACCCCCGCCGCGCCGATGAGGGGATTCACCCGTCCTCCGGTCAGTCTGCACATCAGCTTGCCGAACAGCACGCCAGCCGCAGTGCTGATGGCAAATGCCGCCAGCCCCAGGAGCAGAAGCCCGATCATTCGCCACGTGAAGAACAGATCGGCCCGGGTGCTGGCTCCCACCGCCAGGGTGAGAAAGATGGTCACTATGTTGGTGAGATGGGTCTCAGCGGTGCGCGCCAGACGGGTCACCACCCCGCTCTCGCGCAACAGGTTCCCGAGCATCAGCATCCCGATCAGGGCCATGGCCCGAGGTACCAGGAGACCGGCCAGCACGGTGACCACGATGGGAAACAGGATCTTCTCGGTGCGGGAGACCGTGCGCAGCTGACGCATGGAAATGGCCCTTTCCTCCTTGGTGGTGAGGGCCATGATGATGGGGGGCTGTATGAGGGGAATCAGGGCGATGTAGGAGTAAGCGGCGATGGCGATGGGCCCGAGCAGGTGGGGGGCCAGCTTGCTGGTGACGAAGATGGCGGTGGGTCCGTCCGCTCCCCCGATGATCCCGATGGCCGCCGCCTCCTGGGGGCTGAATCCCAGCAGTAGCGCCCCCCATAGGGCGGCGAAGATCCCCGCCTGAGCGGCCGCTCCCAGAAGCATTGCCTTGGGATCGGCAATCAGGGGGCCGAAATCGGTCATGGCTCCGATGCCCAGGAATATCAATGGCGGGTAGATCACCAGCTTGACCCCCCGGAAGAGGTAATATAACAAGCCGCCGGGCATCCCGTCGGCCGGGGGATCCATCAAGCCGGCCAGGGGCAGATTGCCCAAGATGATGCCGAAACCGATGGGCAAGAGCAGAAGAGGCTCGTACCGCTTCCGGATGGCCAGGTATATCAGTACGCAGCCAATGCCGAT
The DNA here is from genome assembly GCA_002376005.1 of Firmicutes bacterium UBA3570. Classification (GTDB taxonomy): domain Bacteria; phylum Bacillota; class Sulfobacillia; order UBA3561; family UBA3561; genus UBA3561. The sequence goes on along the minus strand of DFNJ01000027.1, from coordinate 50,040 downwards.
CATGGCCGCATGCTGCCAGGTCAAGCCGGCCAGTCCCGTCTCCTGCAACGAACGCACGAATTGCTCTCCCAACACCTCATAGCCCTCCCGAACTAGGCAATGACCACCAGCGGATCCCCCGCATCAACACTGCTGCCTTTCTGTGCGTAGACTTCCACCACCGTTCCCGCCACCGGTGCCACGATCTCGTTTTCCATCTTCATGGCTTCCAGGATCACCAGCACGTCGCCGGCCCGGACCGACTGCCCCTTGGTCACCCGGACATCCAGCACCACCCCGGGAAGGGGAGCGGTGACCGTCTCACCGGACGCCGGAGGGCGGGGCCCTGCTTCCACCCTTTCGGCCTCGGAAATCCCCTTCTCCCGGGCGGTTTCCGCCCGAGTTACCTCCTTGGGCGGTGGCTCCGCGGGTGTGGTGGCAGGTGTCTCGGTGCGCTCCCGAACCGGCGATGGCTGGTCGGAGATTTCTTCCACTTCCACCTCGAAGACTTGGCCGTTGACGACAACCCGGTACCTCTTCATCAATCCCGAGTCCTCCTTCGCTCCTGCAATATGCGGGCACGGTTGACCAGTGTCTGTCTGCCCGCCATGACCCACCCCCGACCCCGGGTCAGTACCTGCCGGGGCCGAACTGGCGTCACCGCCCGCAGGCGGAACGTGGGCACCTTCTCCCCTCGGTAGGCCGCCACCGCTGCCACGATGGCCGCTACCACCTCCGGACGCAGGTGACGCGGCGCCTGGGGCGCCGACGGGGGTTGTCGTGGCGCCGACGCCAGCTGCGGCCGGGCGGCACGAGCTGACGCCACCTTTCCGCGGAATGCCCAGCTCAGCAGACAAACACTTAAGGCCATGAACCCCAGGGCCAGAAACACCATAGCCAAACCCACAATGGTGACCTGCATGCCCGTGACGTACGACGACACTCTCTCCCGCTCCCTCACACCGGAAAATTGCCGTGCTTTTTTGCCGGCCGAGACTCCTTCTTGGTGATCATTCCCTCCAGACCCTGAATGAGACGGGCCCGCGTTTCCCGGGGGTCGATCACCGCGTCCACGTATCCCCTGGCGGCCGCCACGTACGGGTTGCAAAAGCGAGCGCGGTACTCGGCGACTTTCTCCTGGCGAGTGCGGATGGGGTCGTCGGAGTCGCGAATCTCCCGCCGGAATATGATGTTGGCCGCTCCCTCCGGTCCCATCACCGCTATCTCCGCCGTGGGCCAGGCAAGAGCGAAGTCACAGCCCAGGGAACGCGCGCACATGGCGATGTACGCTCCTCCGTACGCCTTTCGCAATATGACGGTGAGCTTGGGCACGCTGGCCTCGGAGTAGGCATACAACAACTTGGCACCATGCCGGATAATGCCCCCGTACTCCTGACCCGTTCCCGGGAGATAACCGGGGGTGTCCACGAAGGTGACCAGGGGGATGTTGAAGGCATCGCAGAACCGGACGAACCGCGCCGCCTTGTCGGAGGCGTTGATATCCAGACACCCTGCCAGCACCCGCGGCTGATTGGCCAGGATGCCCACCGGCCTGCCACCCAGCCGGGCGAAGCCCACCACCATGTTGGTGGCGTAATGTTCCTGGACCTCGAAGAAATCACCGTGGTCCACCACCGCCCGAATCACGGCGCGCACCTCGTAAGGCCGGTTCGGATCGGTGGGTACCGCGTGGATCAGCTGCTCATCGGCACGGTCCGGAGGATCGTCGCACTGCAGCATCGGCGGATCCTCCAGGTTGTTGTCGGGCAGGTAGGAAAGCAGCTTGCGAATCAGCTGGAAGCAGTGATCCTCATCCTGCGCCCAGAAATGGGCAACCCCGCTGGTCTGGTTGTGGGTCCGCGCACCGCCCAGCTCCTCCAGAGTGACCTCCTCGCCGGTGACCGCCTTGATGACCTGAGGTCCGGTGATGAACATCTGTGAGATCTTGTCCACCATGAACACGAAGTCGGTCAGGGCCGGGGAATATACCGCCCCTCCGGCGCACGGTCCCATGATCACCGAGATCTGGGGGATCACTCCCGAGGCCATGGTATTGCGGTAGAATATGTTACCGTAACCGTGCAGGGCATCCACACCCTCCTGGATCCGGGCCCCTCCCGAGTCATTAAGGCCGATGAAGGGAACCCCTGCCTTCAGGGCCGCGTCCATCACCTTGCAGATCTTCTGCGCATGCATCTCTCCCAGGGTACCGCCGATGACGGTGAAGTCCTGGGCGAAGGCGTACACCAGCCTCCCGTCGATGGTGCCGAAACCGGTGATGACCCCTTCACCGGGAGCGTCCACCCGGTCCATGCCGAACTCCGTGCACCGATGCGACACGAACTGGTCGAACTCCACGAAGCTACCCTCATCGAAGAGTGCCTGGAGGCGCTCACGGGCGGTACGCTTGCCCGCCTCCCGCTGCTTCTTGATGCGTTCGGGCCCGCCCCCCTGCAGAACCCGCCGTCGTCGTTCTTCCAGCTCCCGTAACCTCTCCGCTATGTCCACGCGCATCCCCCCTTGCCCTCAACGCCGCGTACACAGCTCCACCAGAACGCCCTTCAGGCTCTTGGGATGCAGAAAGGCCACCAGCTTGCCCTCCGCCCCCTCGCGCGGTCGCTCGTCCACCAACCGACAGCCAGCCGCGCGCGCCCGGGCCAGCGCCGCCTCGACATCCTCCACCTCCAGACTCACATGATGCATCCCCTCTCCCCGGCGCTCCAGGAATCGGGCCACCGGAGAGTCGGCATCTACCGGGGATACCAGCTCCAGGCAGAATCCGCCCGCCTCCAGGAAGGCCACCTCCACCCGCTGGGAGCTGACCGTCTCCCGTCCGCGAAGCCGAAATCCCAGAACGCGGCAGTAAAGCTCAACCGCCTCATCCAGGTCCCGCACCGCCACCGCCACATGATCGAGACCCTTTATCATGAAAAACCCTCCCTGGTCAATCTTCGCTCCTGGGGCATCTCCACCCGCCGGCTGGAGAGCTCACGTAGCACCTGCCTCCCGGTACTCGCCAAACACCCCCCTGAGTACTCCGCAGATCTCCCCCAGGGTGGCGTATGCCTTCACCGCCTCGATGATGGGCTCCATGAGGTTCTCCTCCCCAGCCGCCGCCTCGCGCAGGCGCTCCAGGGCGCGCTCCACCGCCCGTTGATCCCGCTGGCGCCTGATCTTCTCCAGTTTTTCCTTCTGGGTCCTGGCAACCTGGGGATCTACCTCCAGCGCCTGGTAGGATCGCGTCTCCTCCGGCACCACGAAGGCGTTGACTCCCACCACCGTCCTCAGGCCCGATTCTACTTCCCTTTGGTAGCGGTACGCGGCATCCTCGATTTCCCGTTGAATGAATCCCAGTTCGATGGCCCGGACCGCTCCGCCCATCTCCTGTATGCGCTCCAGATATTCCCACACCGCTCTCTCAATGTCGGCGGTGAGGTGTTCGAGGAAGTAACTGCCGCCCAGGGGGTCAACGGTATTGGTCACTCCGCTTTCGTGCGCAATGATCTGCTGCGTCCGCAGGGCAACCCGCACCGCTTGCTCGGTGGGCAGTCCCAGCGCCTCGTCCCAGGAATTGGTGTGCAGGCTCTGCGTGCCCCCCAACACCGCCGCCAGGGCCTGTATGGTCACCCGCACCACGTTGCAGTCCGGTTGCTGAGCGGTGAGGGACGACCCGGCGGTCTGGGTGTGAAAACGCAGGCACTGCGAACGCGGATCCCGCGCCCCGAACCGCTCCTTCATGATGGTGGCCCAAATCCGGCGGGCAGCCCGGAACTTGGCAATTTCCTCGAAGAAATCCATGTGGGCGTTGAAGAAGAAGGAAAGCCGTGGTGCGAAATCATCCACGCGCAAGCCGCGATCCACCGCCGCCTGGACGTAGGCAATGGCGTTGGCAAAGGTGAAGGCCAGCTCCTGCACCGCGGTTGCCCCCGCTTCCCGGATGTGATACCCGGAGATGCTGATGGTGTTGAAACGGGGCAGCTCGGAAGATCCGAAAGCAAACACGTCGGTCACCAGGCGCATGGAGGGTGCCGGGGGGAAGATGTAAGTGCCGCGCGCCGCATATTCTTTAAGTATATCGTTCTGAACCGTCCCCGCCAGCTGGTCGCGCGGTATACCTCGCTGGTCGGCCAGTGCCACGTACATGCCCAGCAGCACCGCCGCCGGGGCATTGATGGTCATGGAGGTGGTCACCTTGTTCAGCGGTATATCCGCGAACAGCTCCTCCATGTCCGCCAGGGTGTCGATGGCCACCCCCACCCTCCCCACCTCTCCTTCCGCCAGAGGGTGATCCGAATCGTACCCCAGCTGGGTCGGCAGATCGAAAGCCACGCTCAGGCCGGTCTGCCCTTGCTCGAGCAGATATCGAAACCGGGCGTTGGTCTCCCGGGCGCTTCCGTATCCGGCGTACTGTCGCATGGTCCAGAATCGGCCCCGGTACATGGTGGGGTATATTCCACGGGTGAAGGGGTACTGGCCGGGAAAGCCGAGATCCCTCAGGTATGAAAACTCCTCCAGGTCGTCGGGCCCGTATAGCCGCTGCACCGAAAGCCCGGACAGGGTGCGGAACTCGGCCTGCCGCTCCGGGAACCGCGCGGTGGCCTTAGCCACCACCTCCTGTTCCCACCGTCGGCGCTGGCGCCTCAGCTCCTCCCGCTCATGACACTGGTCCACTCTCACCCCTCCATTGCCGGGTTGGTTTGGGGGGTGGCGCGCCCTTGCCTGGCCGCGCCACCCCTCTGCATCATCCCAGCCATCCCCGCAGGCGCATGGCGTCCGCTACCCGCTTTATTGCTACCATGTAAGCAGCATCGCGCATCTTCACTCCCTGGTTGCGGTGCATCTCGTACACTTCGTTGAACGCCTGGATCATCTTGGCTTCCAGTCTCGAGTTCACTTCTTCCTCCGTCCAGTAATACCCGGTGAGATTCTGCACCCATTCGAAGTAGGAGACGGTGACTCCTCCCGCGGATGCCAGGATATCCGGGATGACCAGGACTCCTCGCTCGAACAGCAGATCATCGGCCTCCGGCGTGGTGGGGCCGTTGGCCGCTTCCGAGATGATCTTAGCCTTGATGGTCCTGGCCCGCTCCAGGGTGATTTGGTTCTCAAGGGCCGCCGGGATTATTATGTCGCAGTCCAGCGCGTACAGCTGATCGTTGTCGATCTCCTTCGAACCCGGGAAGTCCTTGACGGAACCGGTCTTCTCCTTGTGCTCGAGGACCGCCCTGGGGTCCAGGCCCTCCTCCGAGTAGGCTCCACCCCTGGAATCGGTGACCGCTATCACCTTTGCCCCCATTTCCGCCATCAGCCGGGCGGCGATGCTGCCGGCATTGCCGTACCCCTGCACCACTACCCGGGCACCTTCCAGCTGAATACCCAGCCGCTTGCAGGCCTCGCGAGCCACCACGCAGCACCCCCGGGCAGTGGCCTCGTTGCGGCCAGCGGACCCACCGATGCTCAGCGGCTTGCCCGTAATCACCCCGAAGTCGTTCTGTTGCCTGATCGCCGAGTACTCGTCCACCATCCAGGCCATGATCTGCGGGTTGGTGTACACGTCGGGTGCCGGGATGTCCTTCTCGGTACCAATCACCTGGGCTATCGCCCTGATGAACCCGCGGGACAGTCTCTCCAGCTCGCCGCGGGACAGCGACTTGGGATCACACTTTATCGCTCCCTTACCTCCCCCGTAGGGCAAACCAAGCACGGCGCACTTGAAGGTCATCCACATGGAGAGGGCCTTGACCTCGTCGGCGTACACGTCGGGGTGATACCTCAACCCGCCCTTGGTGGGCCCGAGGGCATCATTGTGTTGCGAGCGGTAACCGGTGAACACCTTGACCGACCCGTCATCCATGCGGACGGGAATGGATACCTCCAGAAAACGCTGCGGCTGCTTCAGGATCTCGTAAACCGCGGGCTCCAGATTCAGGGCTTTACACACGTCCGCAATCTGCTTCTTCACTATTTCGTAGACGTTGAGGGTTTCCTCTCCGGTGACTCCCTTGGGCATTCTCGCTCCCCCCTTGAGATTTTTGGCCGATCACTCCGGGTACTGCACGCAGCCGACCTCCAACCACGGGCCTACTGTTCAGTCGCTTACCTCCCTGACTGGCGCGTGATACCCCAGCTCCAGGGCCCTGAGGTTGACCTCCTCGGTTCCGGAGGGGGCTCGATGGGCAACGGCGCTCCTGAGAGCTTCCAGCGTCACCACCCCCGACACCCGCGCCAGCACACCCAAGGCCACCATGTTGGCCACGATGGCGCGGCCCAACTTCTCCCGGGCCAGGCGGGTAATGGGCGCTTCAATCAGCCGCCTGCGCGGGCACGCGGGCGGTACCACCCGATCCTGGTCCACGATCACCACCCCACCGTCGCGGACGTCAGGCAGGTACTTGTCCAGAGCCTCCTGGCTCAGGGCGAGCAGGACGTGAGGCTGCCGGACCCGGGGATAGTCGATTTCTTCCTCATCAATGATGACCTCGGCCCGAGAGGCCCCACCGCGTGACTCCGGGCCGTAGGACTGGCTCTGCGTGGCGTTCAGCCCCTGCCAAACCGCCGCCGCCTCTGCCAGGATAATGCCCGCCAGGATAACCCCCTGGCCACCTTCTCCCGCGATTCGGATCTCCACCCTGCCCTTCATCTGTCCGCTCTCCTCCTGGCTTCTTCCATCACTCGGGCGTACTCGCTCTCGTAATCCGGCTCCACGACGTGGTGCAGGCGCCCGATGATTATCTTGTCTGCCAGCTGTTCAGGCTGCATCGACTGGGCGGCCCGCACCGTCACCGCATGATCCCGGTAATACTTGAGCATATCCACCGCCGTGCCCAGCCGGTTCCGGCGACCGTAGTACACCGGACACTGGGCGACGGCCTCCACGAAGGAAAACCCTCTGTTTTCTAAGGCCTCGGCAATGAGGTTGCATAGCTGCCGGACATGGTAGGTGGTGGATCTGGCCACGTACGTCGCCCCCGCCGCCTGAACCAGCTGGCACAAATCGAAGGGCCGGTCCACATTCCCGTAGGGAGCGGTGGTAGCCAATCTCCCTTTAGGGGTCAGCGGCGAGGCCTGCCCGCTGGTCATGCCGTAAATGCGGTTATTGACGCAAATGGTGGTGATGTCGATATTGCGCCGGGCAGCGTGGATGAGGTGATTGCCCCCAATGGCGGCCAGATCGCCATCTCCGCCCACCACGATCACCTTCAGCTCTGGCCTGGCCAGCTTCAAACCGGTGGCAAAGGCCAGTGCCCGGCCGTGAGTGGTATGAAGCGTGTCGAAGTCCAGATATCCGGTGGCTCGCGATGAACAACCGATGCCCGAGACCACGGCGATGCGGTCCTGGTCCCACCCCAGCCGTGATATTGCCCGCAGCAGCGCTCCCAGCACGATCCCATTGCCGCACCCGGGGCACCAGATGTGGGGCATGTACTGCTGCCGCAGATAGCGCTTCATCTCTTCACACCCCCTCCAGCGCGGCCCGGATCTCCTCCGGGGTTACCAACTCCCCGTCCACCCGGCCCACGTGCTGAACGGGAGCCCGTCCCTTCAGCACTCGCTCCACTTCCAGCACCAGCTGACCCAGGTTCATCTCCACCACCACCACCCGACGCACCCGTGCGGCCAGCGACAGCAATACCTCCTGGGGGAAGGGCCATATGGTGGAGATCTTCAGCAGACCCGCCCTCACCCCTTCCGATCTCGCTTCCCGGACCGCCCGCAGGGCCGAGCGGGCGGCTGCTCCGTACGCCACCACCAAGACCTCAGCGTCATCCACCAGGTGGGCCGAGGTGAGTGCGAGCTGCTGTCTGCGTCTTTGCACCTTCCCGCACAGCCGCCTTATCAGACGATCTGCCACTTCGGGATCGGTGGTGGGAAAACCCGAGGGGCCGTGATAGAGCCCGGTGACGTGGAAGCGGTAGCCGTCACCGAAGGCAGCCATGGGTGGCACGTCGCTGCTGTCGTCGTAGGGAAGGTAATCCTGACGATCACCACTGGGTCGCGGCCGATCCACCGTCTCCACCTGAGGGGGGATCTCGATCTTCTCCCTCATGTGAGCAACCACTTCATCCATCAACAGGATGACCGGCATCCGCAATCGCTCCGCAACGTTGACGCTGTGAACGGTAAGGTCGTAAACCTCGCGGACCGACCAGGGGCAGAACACCACTACCGGGTGGTCTCCATGGGTCCCCCACCTGGACTGCATGACGTCCCCCTGGGAAGGCGAAGTGGGCATGCCGGTACTGGGTCCAATCCGCTGGACGTTCACCACCACGCAGGGGATCTCGGCCAGTGCGGCGTAGCCTATGTTCTCCTGCTTGAGCGAAAAACCGGGACCGCTGGTGGCGGTCATGGCCTTCACCCCGGCCAGCGACGCCCCGATGGTTGCCGCCATGCTGGCGATCTCGTCCTCCATCTGGATGAACTTACCCCCCAGCTGCGGCAGCCTGACAGCCATTATCTCCGCTATCTCGGAAGAGGGGGTTATCGGGTAGCCCGCGAAAAACCTCACTCCTGCGGCCAGGGCTGCCTCCGCACACGCTTCGTTGCCCTGCACGAGACGGATCTCGCCGCGTTCACTCACCCTCCCGCTCCACCTCCACGGCGATGGCAAAATCCGGGCAGCGCAGCTCGCAGAGCTGACACCCCGTGCATGCCTCCGGTCGCGCCACGATGGGCCTGCCGTCCTGGTCTGTGTCAAAGACCGACGCGGGGCAGAATGCGATGCAGATTCCACACGCCTTGCACCACCGCGGGTTGAACTCAATACGGGCCCGCAACCCGCGCTCATTTCGAACGCCCAAGGGTGATCACTCCTCGAAACAGCGGTTTTGACCTGCTCTCCAGCAATACGCTCCTGAGCAAGTTCACAGAACCTGCATCGGGCCGGTAGATGAACTCGATGACCTCCACATCATCGCGGCTGAGCATCTCTTCCACCTCCCGGCGGCGTCCGGGAGATGCAATGACCGCATCTACGTCCCGCAGGAACTCCCGCAAGCGCTCCCGATCCCGTTCCACCGTGGCTAACAATTCCAGGCCGGTGATACCCGCATTGCGAATAGACTGCCGCACCCGGTCGGCAAACGCCCATGACAAACACACCAAACCCACCCGCGTTCCCTGGGGCAACCGGGCAATGCGGACGATGGTCTCCATGTCGGGGTCTAAAGCTATGCCCAGCAGCTCCTGACCGGGATCGGGGATCAGCCGTTCCACTTCCTGGAGGTGGAAGAAAGTGGTCACTATCAAGTCCGCCTCCCGGAGGGCCTGCTGCGCGTGCTGGTGGCCGGCCCTGAGTTCGTCCAGCAATACCGGGATTATGCTCACCCCCGAACCCAGCTCCAGCTCCCGGGAGAAATAGTCCAGCTGCTCCCGATTGCACTCCACGAAGGCCACCCGCACCCGGCGCAAAAGCTCCCGCTTCTCCTCTGCCTTGGCCCTGGCCAGCTCCACGAATTGCTCCAACGAATAGCCGAAGTACAAAGCCTCTTCAATGGCCAGGTCCAGCAAGCGCTCCAGTCGCTTACGTCCTCGTGGGCGCTGGCTGACCTCTCCTCGCGCGGCCACGAAAGTGCCTCTCCCCTGGCGGGAAACCAGCACGCCTTCGGACTCCAGCCTCTTGTACGCCATGCTGATGGTGTTCCTGCTGACCCCCAGCGCCCGTGCCAGTTCCCTCTCCGGGGGTAGCTGCGTCCCCGCTTCCCATAACCCCGCGGCGATCATCTGCTCGATCTGCCTGACCACCTGCAGATACAGCGGCAATCCCTCTTCCCGGTCCACTGCGAAACGCATGTGCGCGCCTCCTTGGCCCAGTGGACTGACCCATCAGGCCATTCCGGGCATATTGTTCGCCGGGACGGCTGGAATTCCTGCTAGCGGCACAGAAAAAGGACAAGGCCCCCACAATTGGACCACCAGGGCGGTCCATTCATCGAGGTCTTCAGGATTCACGCTCCAGCTTGTAGGCCACTCCGCTTCGGCTCAGCTTCACATCCACCTGATCGGCTATGCGCACCGTCAGCTCCTCTCCTCGGATGCGCAGTATGGTGCCGTGCAGTCCGCCGGTAGTGACTATGCGGTCTCCTTCCCGCAGCGAATCCAACATCTGCTGCCGTCGCCTTTGCTGTTGCTGCTGGGGTCTGATGAGGAGAAAATACATGATCCCGAACAACAGCGCCAACCAGAGCAGACTTCCCAGAAACTGAGGAGACATCTCACCAGCTCCCTTCTTCGGCATAAAAGTTCATCCCCGGCCCGGTACCCGGGCCCCACCCGGCTGTTGGAGCACATCGCGCCATCCAGCCACGTATTCGTCATATCTGCCTTCTTTGATGGCCTGTCGGGCTCCTTCGAGCAGCCTGAACAAAAAACGCAAATTGTGCAGGCTGGCCAACCTCCAGCCCAGGCTATCACCCACCCTGAACAGATGACGCAGGTACGCGCGCGTGTAACCCGTGCAGGCCGGGCAGTCGCAGGTGCCATCCAGGGGTTGGTAGTCCTCGGCCAGAGCCGCACCGTGGAGGTTGAGTTTTCCCTCAGCAGTCCACACCGTGCCGTGCCGCCCATTCCGGGTGGGGAGAACCGAATCGAACAGGTCCATCCCCAACCCCACGCAGACCAGCAGGTCCCAGGGATCCCCCACACCCATCAGGTAGCGGGGGCGATCGGCAGGCAGGATATCGGCCATAAGCTGCACCGTCCGGTACATGGCCTCCTTGCTCTCCCCTACCGCCAGCCCCCCCACCGCAAACCCCGCGAAGTCCTCGGCCATCAATTCCTGCGCGCACTGGACACGAAGGTCGCGGTCTACCCCTCCCTGTACGATGGCAAACAAGTGCTGGTGCTCAGCCAAAGGGCAGGCCAGCGACCGTCGCGCCCATTCCACGCTCAGGTTCACCGCCTGACGCAGCTCCTCCTCCGGTGCATCCGCCGGCGGACAGACATCCAGCGGCATCACCAGGTCGGCCCCCAGCTGCCGCTGGATGGTCATACAGTCCTCCGGAGACAGGAAACGCAGCGAACCGTCCAGATGCGACTTGAAGAGTGCACCCTCGGGAGTCACCCGGACCAGGGATCCCAGGGAGAAAACCTGAAAGCCACCGCTGTCCGTCAGCATGGGGCCGTTCCATCCGGTGAAGCGGGCCAGACCACCCGCTTTCTCCACTACCGTGGGTCCAGGGCGCAACCACAGGTGGTAGGCGTTACCCAGCAACAGTTCCGCGCCCACCGAGCGCAGCTCGGCCGGATCAACCGATTTCACCACCCCGATGGTGGCCACCGGCATGAACGCGGGGGTTTGCACCCTCCCGTGGGCGGTCTCCAGCCATGCGCACCGCGCGGAACCGTCCTCGGCAATCAATCGAAAACGAAGCCGGCTAGATTTCACCCAACATCCCGCCGATGCTTGTGAGACAAGTCGACGATGCGCACTTTCTCCACCACGCCACCCTCAACGGCCAACACTTCAATCTCGGCATCGGCAATCTTGAACGTATCGTAGCGGTTGATAGGGGCTTCACCGGCCAGTTCCGCCACCACGCCCCCTATCGTCTTCGCCAAATCCTCAGGGATGTGCACCCCCACGATCCGATTCACGTCCTTGACTGGAGTCGCGGCGCTGAGAACGTACCCCTCGAGCTCCTCCATCCGGGAGACGAACAGAAACCTCCTGATGGCGAACAGACCCGCCAGAGCCGCCACGCCCACCGCTATTTCGTACGCGCGGGTGGTATACAGCAACATCTTGCGGGCCACCGCATATAGCATGACCTCGATCACGCTGCCCGGCGTGTGGCGGATGAGCATCAAGGCCAGCTCGAGACCCACTACCATCAACAACACGTGTGCGAGGAAGGCCTCCAGCTCCGTGTATGCCTGGGGGGCAGGAGTACGAATCAGGTTCAGGAACAGCCCGTACACGTCCGCCGCACTGGCCACCACCGCCAGAACGATGACTCCCGCCAGGATATTCTCCATGAACAGCACGACAGTCCTCAGGTGCCGGTATCGGACTTTACGCTCCACGGCTCTCCCCTACCACGGATAGAGTCACTGGATTATACCATGGGTGGTCAGTAGCGTCAATTCGGCCATGGGATCCCCGCGCCGGTCACCATCCACGCACGAGGCCGACCTTCCCACGGCTCAGACGATGAGCATGGCATCCCCGAAGCTCAGGAAACGGTATCCGCTGCGCAACGCCACCTCGTAGGCCTCGAGCAGCAGCTCCCTCCCCGCGAAGGCCGCCACCAGCACCAGAGTCGTGGATCGGGGCAGGTGAAAGTTAGTGATGAGAGCATCCACAGCACGGAAGCGGTGCCCCGGCACGATCATCAAATCCGTAGCCCCCTCGACGCCCGCCGCTTCCCGGTCCAGCTGATCCGCTATGCTCTCCAGCACCCGGACCACCGTGGTGCCCACCGCCACGATCCGTCCCCCTTGCCGTCGAGTACGGCTAAGCTGTCTGAGTACCTCACCCTCCACCCGGAACCTCTCGGAGTGCATCCGGTGCTCCTTGATGTTCTCGGTCCTGATGGGTCGAAAGGTACCTGGTCCCACGTGGAGGGTGACCCAGGCCAGTCCCACGCCGCGTCGCTGCAGCTCATCCAGTAGCCTAGAGGTGAAATGCAATCCGGCAGTAGGAGCAGCCACCGATCCGGGCACCTTTGCATACACCGTCTGGTAGCGCTCCGGATCGCGGGGGTACCGCTTTATGTAAGGGGGGAGGGCGTAGCTGGCAAAGCGCCCGAGATCTTCAGCGCCCAGGGGTGGCTCCAGGCGTACCTTGCGGAGCCCTTCGGGCAACCGCTCGCCCACCAGGCATACCACCTCTCCCCCCGCCACATCTACTTCCGTTCCCGGGGGAAGCCGCCGCCCAGGGCGCACCATCGCCTTCCACCATCCGCCTCCCATTTCCTCCAGCAGCAGGATCTCCGCTTTCCCCCCCGTACCCCGTTTCGTGCCCTGGAGTCGGGCGGGTATCACCCGTGTGTCGTTGAGGACCAGCAGATCGGCCGGGCCCAGCAGCTTGGGCAAGTCGCGAAATACGTGGTGGGTGATGGAACGTTCGGCCCGGTCCAGAACCATCAGCCGTGAGTGATCCCGCGGCTCCGCGGGCTCCTGGGCTATGCGCTCTTCCGGGAGGTGATAGTCAAACAACCGGAGTTCCGTCATGGCTCCCCCCATGACCACCTAGCTGTGTCGAGTCGGGTACCGGGGTAATAATACTGGAGGATCCGCCGGTAGGTCCACCCCCGTTCGGCAAGCGCTTTAGCTCCCCACTGCGACATCCCCACTCCATGCCCCCACCCACGACCACGGAACAAGACATGAGCGGCTACCGTGCGCCGGACGAGGACGTACGGCCGAATCAATAGTTTGGTCCGACCACCCGCCGCCACCGCCGTGTTTCCCCCCACCACCTTGCGAACGGTGCGTCCCCGCGCGTCCAGGATACTGACCGGGTCCACGAAGTCCAGCCTGGCCACAGCATCGACCTCATCTTCCGACAACACCACGGTAACCTCTTCCCACACGGTACTGGGCAGCCCCACCCGAAGCCGGAAGTCGCCGGCCGACATCACCAACTCACCGGTCTCCCATCGTATCCGTATTTTGGGCCATCGTCCGGATACACTGCGAGGACCTACTGGCTCCACGGCGGTCACCATGACGTCGTCCCCTGCTACCGCTGCCACCACTTCCTGGATGACCTCCATGGGCACAGCCTCGCTCCAGAAGGCGTAAGGCGAATCCTGATCGTGATCCGGCACTGCTTGCAGGTAGGGGTAGTCCACTCCCCAGACCTCCTGGCTGGATGCGGTGTGGCCGCCCGAGGAAGAGTGGTAAACAGCCCTTATGGGGGATCCCGCGTAGGTGAGGATCTGCCCGCGGGTGCCGTCAACGGCAGCCCGCACCCGGGCACTCTCCCGCTCCACGCCCCGGTACACCTGCCATGCCGCCGTCGCCCCCAGGTCGTAGGGGAACCCGGCGCGCCGAGCTTGGGCGCGATGCGACACCGCGTACGTCCGACAGGCCACCGCCTGCGCCTTGAGGGCCTCCAGAGGCCAACTGACGGGCATCTCACAGCCCACCACTCCGTAAAGATACTCCTCCAGGCTGAGTACGTTTATCGCCAACAGGTCGGAGGATTCAGCCACCACCTCCAGAGTGCCGCGATAGCGGCCATCTCCAACCCGGATGAGTCCCGCACTGGCGGGTTGGAAGACGAGAGGAAACCGTGCTGGCCCGAAATACCTGCCGTTGCGGAACAACCGAGCCGCTCCGTCCGCGGCATGAATCTCCCAAGTGGCCTGCCTTGGCTGCGCCACCAGCGGGACTCCCGCGGAATACAGCTGGTGCGGCCCCTCAACGCTCACCCGCAGTGCCCTTCCCCGGTCAAGCAGCACCCTGATGTCCGGCTCACCAGCAGCGACGGACAAACCGGCAGCTGCTGCGGCAGTCACCGACCACGCCATGACCGCCGCGCAAAGCACCCTCGGGAGCACGAAGGATGCCCACCCTCTCATCGGCGGAACACCAGCATCAAGATTGCTGACAGCACCAAACTGGCCACCAGGCACGTGGCCAGGGGGAAGTAGAAGACGAACCCGTCTCGGCGAATATAGATATCTCCTGGCAGCCGGCCCAGTCGTAGCCGTCCCCCGCCGAAGGTCAAAACCGCCCCCAGCAGGGCCACGATGAGTCCGATCACCAGTAGCAGACGTCCCAACTCAACCCCGTTCATCGGGCGTACCTCTCCTCCTCGCTGAAAATGCATCCGCAATATCCCTGCCGGTACATTCCCAGCTGGCGAGCCCGACCCTGCGCCCACGACCAGTGCTGGCGAAAGTCAGCGTAATACCAGGCGGTTCCGCTCTGCCGAGCCGTTTCTTCGCCCAGCCGCCGTACCATCTCGTGATCCTGGTACGGACTGGCCAGCAGGGTACTGGTGAAATACTCAGCTCCCGCCGATACGGCCTGACAACTGGCAGCTTGCAGCCGCATCTGATAGCAAACCCGGCAGCGAGCCGGTCTCCGGGGGTCCACCAGAGCCCGCCGCAAGAAATCCACGTACGCATAGCCTCCCACTTCCAGCGGTAGGCCCCGCGTCTCGGCGTACTCCCGAAGCGCCCTCAGCCGGCGCTCGTATTCCCGATACGGGTGGATGTTGGGGTTATGGAAGTACAGGACAGGACGCAGCCGGGTGCCCTCCAGATGACGCTCCACCGCCAGAAAACAGGGAGCACAACACACGTGCACCAGTATCTTCAGCCCTCGTCCCTCCACAGCTTCTCCTGTACCGGATGACCTGGCGACACACCTAAGTGTCGGTAGGCGAGCTCGGTGGCCACTCGCCCCCGCGGCGTGCGCTGCAGGAAACCGATCTGCATCAGGTAGGGCTCGTAAACGTCCTCGATGGTCTCCGGTTCCTCGCTCACCGCGGCAGCGATGGTCTCCAGCCCCACCGGGCCACCGCGATACTTGGTGATTATCGCCTGCAGCAGCTTCAGGTCAATGCGATCCAATCCCAGCTCATCGACCTCCAGCATCTTCAGTCCCGCCCGGGCGACCTCTCCCGTCACCACGCCATCGGCCATCACCTGGGCATAGTCCCGTAAGCGTCTGAGCAGGCGGTTGGCCACCCTGGGCGTGCCTCTAGCCCGCTTGGCCACCTCCCGTGCCCCTTCTTCATCTATCTCCACCCCCAGGATGCGGGCGGAACGCAGCACGATCGCCTGCAGCTCGTCGGGGGTGTAATAGTCCAGCCGACTTATCACCCCGAACCGGTCTCGCAAGGGCGAGGTAATGAGGCCTGCCCTGGTGGTGGCGCCGATCAGGGTGAAGCGGGGCAGGTCCAGGCGAAGAGTGCGTGCGCTGGGACCCTTCCCCAGCACGATGTCCAATGCGTACTCCTCCAGCGCTGGATACAGGATCTCCTCCACCGTGCGGTGCAATCGGTGGATCTCATCTATGAACAGGACGTCTCTGTCTTCCAGGTTGGTGAGTATTGCTGCCAGGTCGCCGGGTCGCTCGATGGCGGGCCCCGACGTCACCCTGAGGTTCACGCCCATCTCATTGGCAATCACGTAGGCAAGGGTGGTCTTACCGAGACCAGGAGGGCCGTACAGCAGCACGTGGTCCAGCGCTTCATCCCGTTCGCGCGCTGCTCGGATGAATATGGCCAGGCGCTCCTTTATCCGCTCCTGCCCAATGAACTCCTGGAGGGTACGCGGCCTTAAGGTGGACTCCAGCCGAACCTCTTCGGCATCGCGCGCCCTCCGGGCCAATATGCGGTCCTCGTCTCTTCGACTCGTCCGACCCACGCTATCACCCTTCCCCGGCCATCCGGTCTCGGCCCAGCAGCTTCAATGCGCGCCGAACCAGCTCCTCCACGGGCACCTCCTCTCCTGCCTGCGACCGCGCCCGTTGCACTGCCCGCGCCGCCTCCATCCGGCCGTACCCAAGAGCCACCAGGGCGCTGACCGCCTCCTCCCATTCGCTGCCGGCCGTCAACGGCACTTCCGAGCGGCTGGCGCTGAGGACTCCCGCTGCCATCCTGTCCTTCAGTTCCGCCAAGATCCGACGGGCGGTCTTCTTTCCTATACCCGGCAGCTCGGTCAGGGCCTCCATGTCCTCCAGCACCACGCAACGGTGGAACTCGGCCGGTGATATGGCTCCCAGGATGCCCAGCGCCGCCTTGGGCCCCACACCAGAAACCGTGAGCAAAATCTCGAACAGCCGTTTCTGCTCCTCGGTATCGAATCCGTATATCTCGGGGATCTCATCGCGTATGCGGACATGAGTCCACAACCGGACCTGGCTGCCCACCGCGCCCAGGCGTTGTGCCGTGCCCGCGGGGACCCACACCTGGAGGACCACACCTCCCACGGCCACCAGGACCCGGTCGACCCCCTTGGCCACCACTTCCCCCACCAGCTGGGCAATCAAGCGCCCTCCCCCTCCCAACGCCGGCGGGTGGCGCGACTGTGCAGGCAGCACACCGCCACCGCCAGTGCATCGGCCACGTCGTCTGGCGCCGGCGTCTCTGGCAACCTGAGTACGGCCATCACCATACGCTGAACCTGGCACTTATCCGCCCGGCCGTATCCGACCACTGCCTGCTTCACCTCAAGCGGAGTGTACTCCAGGACCGGAACATCGGCACGAGCCGCGGCCAGCAGCGCCACTCCCCGCGCCTGGCCCACCGCCAGGGCAGACCTGACATTGCGATTGAAGAAGATTTGTTCCACCGCCACTGCATCGGGGCTGAATCGGCCAATCAGTGCGCTGAGCTCCCGGTAAAGTTTCAGCAGGCGATGGGGAAGCGATGCCTTGCTGTCGGTGCGAACGCATCCGTAATCCAGCGCGGTCAGCTTGGTACCGTCCTGGCGCACTACACCATAGCCGGTCACCGCCGTGCCCGGATCAATGCCCAGGACTGTCAGATGGGACACCCCCAGAAAAAGGACCAGGCCTCACCGAGGCCAGGTTCTACGAGGTGGTACTGCATTCCTCCCCGCTCGCCGGCTCAGTCAATCAAACCCTCCAGAAGACGTCGGACCTCTTGGTCACCCCGTACCACCACGCCCTGGCGCAGGCGGGCCTTGTCCGCGTCCAACAGATCCTCCTCCCGCAGGTGAGTGATTTCCTTGATTGCCTCCTCATGGGGGCGGCGACCGTAATATACCGCCACCCGCCCCTCCCGAAGGACCACCGTGCGGTATGGGGCATCCTCCGGGCACAGAGCCTCCACCGAGCGCACCAGTAGCACGGATGACGCATCCATGTACCTCAGATGCCAGCCCGGCAGTAACTCTCGTATCCGGGATGCGTCCGCTCCTACCAGGGTCGATCCGGCGGGTACCGAAATGGTAGAATGGTGGCCGCACCAGCGGTACTCGGTGCGGTAGGTAATGGTGGCCCCCGGCTGCAGCGTGACCTCGGTATGGACCTTGGCTTGCGGGAACGCCCACCACCAGAGCAATAACACCAAAAGGAGCGCAGGTATGCCCGCCACGCCAGCCCAGCGGTGCGCGGGTTCTGCCATCACCCCTACCTCCTGGTAATACCCTGCCACGGCCTCGATGTCCCTATTCGCCCGTCCGGTGCTGTTGGCGCGCTGGCGGCCAATCCTTGTCGCCACGCCACCGGTGTGCTATTCTATTGGCACCGAACTCCGTCGGCCCGCCGTAGCATGGGCATCCGCAGCCCTGCGGGGGCGAATCCCGTGGTTTCGGGAGATCCCCGCGTACCGGGGTAGGGTGTCTCCGGATATGGAGGGAGGTAGGAAAGAAAAGATGCAGATCAGCGAGCAGCTGGATCTCCTCTGCCATGGGACCGCGGATGTGATCACCCGCGAGGAGTTGCGCCGCAAGCTGGAAAGGGCAACCATGGAAGGGCGGCCCCTGCGCGTGAAGCTGGGTGCCGATCCCAGTGCGCCCGATATACACCTGGGGCATACAGTGCCGCTGAGGAAGCTGCGCCAGTTCCAAGATCTCGGGCACCTGGTGTACTTCGTCATCGGGGACTTCACTGGCAGAATCGGGGATCCCAGCGGACAGTCGCGGACGCGCAGACAGCTCAGCGAGGAAGAAGTCCAGCGGAATGCGGAGACCTACCGGGAGCAGGTCTTCAAGATCCTGGATCCGGACAAGACCAGAGTAGTGTTCAATAACGACTGGCTGGGGTCGCTCCGGTTCGCGGACGTCATCAAATTGGCCTCCAAGTACACCGTGGCGCGGATGCTGGAGCGGGACGATTTTCAGAAGCGCCTTCGGGCGGAACAGCCGGTCAGCATGCACGAGCTGCTCTACCCGCTGGCTCAAGCCTACGACTCGGTTGCCCTGCGCATCGACGTGGAGCTGGGCGGCACCGACCAGACATTCAACTTTCTGCTAACCCGCGATATCCAGCGCGAATACGGTCTCGAACCGCAGGTGGCAATCACCATGCCCCTGCTCGTCGGTACCGACGGTCGGCAGAAGATGTCCAAGTCGCTGGGCAACTACGTGGCCATCAACGACCCCCCTGACGAAATGTACGGCAAGGTGATGTCGCTGCCGGACGAGGTGATGATGGAGTACTACCGCCTCACCACCGACCTGGGTCCCGCGGAATGCGACAGGATCGAGACCATGCTGCGTTCCGGCCAGCTACACCCCCGCGACGCCAAGATGAAGCTCGCCCACCGCATCACGGCACTGTACCACGGCCGCGAACAGGCGGATCGGGCCCAGGAAGAGTTCGTGAGGGTCTTCCGCGAGGGGGCCCTTCCCGACCACATTCCCGAGGTATCGTTGGGGTCCTCTGATCGCGCCCTCACCGCCATCGATCTGCTGGAAGCCCTGGGGGCGGTCAGGTCCCGGAGCCAGGCGCGCCGTCTAATCAGGCAGGGAGCGGTGCGACTGGATGGGGTGAGGGTTCAAGAGGAACTGCAGACCGTCAACCTTAGGGACGGGGCACTGATCCAGGTGGGCAAGCGCCGGTTCTTCCGCGTCCGACTGAGTTAAGCAGCGTCCGTATGCCCGGCGGCCGACATATACTGTTGCGGAGGCGACCCCCGTGGGCAGGCGACGCAGATGGCGACGGGCGAGCTGGCGGTGGGTGGTGTTGGTGGTCATCCTGACATCCGCCCTGTGCCTCTGGACGGTGGAGTTCCAAATCCGGCCCATGGTAATGGCACTGGCCGAAGTCCGGGCAGCGCTGGCGGCCACTGAGATCATCAATGCGGTAGTGGATGAACAGGTGGCCCGCGCGGTGGACTACCGCGAGCTCTTCCAGGTGCACACGGACGAGACCGGCCGAGTGGTCATGATACAGGCTAACACTCCCGCCATCAATCGCATTGCCTACTCCACCGTCCTAGCGGTCAAGCAACGCCTGGAAGCGATGAAGCCCTGGAGGGTAGAAGTACCCCTGGGTGCCATCTTCGGGTCGAAACTGTTGGCGACATGGGGGCCCAGACTGCCGATAACCCTGATTCCCACCGGCACAGTCACCGCCGACATTAAGGAATATTTCGAGGAAGCCGGCATCAATCAGACCCGACACGTGGTGTCAGTTCTGGTCACGGTAGAGATAATGGTAATAGTCCCCTTCGTGCGCGGCGAGGTCACCGTCAGCAGTACCTCGCCGGTGGCCTCGGCAGTGATCCTGGGGCAAGTGCCCTCAACCTACATCGAGATCGGACGTTAATGCCTCCCGTGCTCTGAGGGCGTACGGGAGCTGGGCAGGCGAACCAACGACACCCACCAGCGGGGTCGGCTGAGATGCCCTCCCTGAACAAAACAGGGGCAAAGTGCCGTGGGCAGGCCGAGGTCGCTACGAGTGATTGCATAAGGCCCAGCCCCGACACCGAGGTCAAGGCTAGCGCCCGCCGGCGATCACCCTCCTTGCTACCTGAACCACGAAGGCACAATCTCGACGAGCTTGCTCAGCGTCCTGCAGCGTGTACTCCTCAGTAGGGATAAAATCCACGTCTCCATAAAAGGCAAACTCGCGCTCCTTGCGCAACCACCTGGATATCTCGGCCAGTCGCGGCGCATCCTCCCGGACATCGGGGGGTAGGCTTCGGGCGTATTCCACCACCAGGCGTCCGACGTCATGCTGCTTCGGCGGTTCTACCCCAATCTGGCGGAGAATGCCCTTAAGCGCCAGTTCCACCGCTTCCTGAGCCTCGCGGATCACATCGGAGTACGCCTTTTCGGCCAACAGCAAATCAAGCACCTTGAGACGCACAGAGGCTTTCTGCAGGTAGCTTTGAGCCAGGGTGATGTTGTTCAAATCTCAAAGACCTCCCCTGGGCGGTAATCAGGCTTCAGCACCCAGTGCCACCGGCTTCCTTCCTGGACCTTATAGGCACCGAGTTCCCGTAACCTGCGGGCAAGTCTCTCCAGGTAACTGGCGAAGAAATCCTTCCTGTCATAAAGAATGCGGCGGTCATCAATCATGTCCAGGAATAGCAACGAGCCCGCTTCCACCTCCGCCGGGGTCTTGAAAACGGGGGACAACGAAAAATCCAAGCCCAGTGCAGAAAGCTCTTCGAACCACGGGCAGAGTTTCTCTTCCACCCGAGCAAACTCGTGCACTCGCTTCAACCGTCCCCTCGGGAGGTCGTCGGCCACCAGCAGAAGGTCGATATCGGAATCAAACCGGGGCGTTCCTCTGCCCACAGAACCAAAAACGACCAGTGAGACCAGTCTGGAACCGTATACAGCCAGACAGGCCTCCTTTAGTCGGAAGAGGGTTTGGTCTACTTTCTCGTGCAGCAAAGTGAGCACCCCGCGTTCGTCGCTAGCGGCCTCCCTGCCATAACTATACCACCTATACCGATCCGCTTTCAAAGGCTAGGTGCAGGAACCTCTCTGCATAGGTGAACCTGGCCTCTGTCGAGGGTGAGCATAAAGCCGCCTCAGCACAGCAGGTGATCGAAGCGACCGCGGAGGTGCATTTTTTCTTTCAGACACGAGATCTCGAATGTTGCACCGAACATCCATCCGGTCTTAGTCCCGCCACCGTCGTCCCCAGCTTGCCCTGGCGTCCCGCGGTGTGGCTGGTCACTGAATGCTCACAGAGTTCCTGACGCTGTTGGAGCATCTCGAACCAGGAGTCATCAACTCCGGGCAGTACAAAGTCAAGGTGATCGGCTTTCGCTATAGCTTCAGGCGCGCACTTCACTGTCAGGATCTGACCCGGTGCCCTGGCCAGCTCTGGTAGAATGGAGATGGAACGACCGTCTTTCGCTGGTGATGGTATGGCAGAAACAGGCGAGTTGGGAATGGTCAGGGAACTCGTCGGTCCCGATGCCCTGGTGCGCATGCGCCGGACTTCGATGTGCGCATCGTGCCGGAAATGCGGTCCGGCAGCCACCGATCCCGCCATGGAGCTCCTGGTGCTAGCCCGCAACCCCCTGGGGGCGCAACCGGGGCAATGGGTCCGGGTCGAGATGGATCCGCGCCGTGCCCTCACCGCTGCCATCCTGGTGTACGGGGTCCCCCTCCTGGGAGCGTTGATCGGATGCCTCGGAGGGTGGGTCGCCGCCCACCTGATGGGTGTGCTGCCCCCCGACGTCTGGCTAGCCGTGGGGCTGATAGCCGGTTTTGGCAAGGGAGTGTGGGTTCTACGCCTGCTGGACCGTAGAGCCACAGCACGGGGCGATTTCAAGCCGGAAATAAAGGAGATCGTATCCTAAGAGTGGAACAAACAGGGTTCCGCCCGCTCACAGCCCGCCGCCATCTCTGAAAACCCTGAAGCAATCTCGTCCTTCGACCGATCACTTATGGTGGCTGGACTGTTGCGAGGGAGTGAGGCTGGGCATGGCGGTAAAAAAGAAACAGGTCAGCAGCTGCTACGAGTGTGCGGGCATAGTCTCCTGTTACGGCACCCACAAGCCGGATATCCCTCGGGCGGAAGCCCGGGAGAGAGCCGCCCGATGCGGCTCTCTCCGTCGAGGACGCACGGTGGAAGTGGTCTCTGTGCTGGGGAGACAACGGGGCATGAGTCGCAAGAAGGCCCAGGCGCTGGTCCAGCAGGGGCGGGCTATATGGTTATGGCCCAAGCTGCTCTGCTTGCTCCCCTTCGAACTCCCTTCCAGTACCCGTCAACCAAAAATCCCCCCATGAGTACCCGAGCCCCGCAGCATTGTTCCGCCTGTACCAACAGCGCGCGAGTCATCATTTTCCGGGACGGGAAAAGCCGCCTGAACTAGTGGCAACTTCATCCCCCCGGACGATGAAGCACGCTTTTGTGACCGTCAGCGATGGCACCACGGAGCACCAGCCCGATGCGCGACCCTGGTTACTCTGCTCGGGCGGCAGGAAGGGCTCCCGATGAAACCGCGCGACCAGGGCTAATTGCCCGGCTCTACTGGCAAAGCGCAGCTGCGAGATCTCTGAAGAACCAAGGACCTGGGAGTTGGCTGATGAGGTATTCTGGGCGGGAGAAGTAGCCGCGGGTTTCTGATCTTACCTGGTCCTGGTTCCCATACCCCTGCTTTCTCCTTTTCCTTCCCCTTCATACGGCACCCAAGGCACTAGGTTCCTAGCACCCTCACCATCAGCTTCAGATTACACGCCACCTGCCCCAGTAGCGTGCTCGATCCAGCCCGTGCCACAGCATTTGGCTTCTGCGAACTTGCGCTCCACGATCTTGCGATATCGCAAAGCTCCCGTAGCTGCGGGCGGCATGACAGTAGATTTCGGGCTCGTTCACTGAAGTATACCCGCTTGCGGGTCTCTTTGTCACCCAGACAGGATTCCTTGCGCTTGCACCGACTGCAGTCAGCCTGGGAGAAGTAATAAAGATACCCACCACCGGGATGTAAGGGTTTGCCCACCGTCTCACGGTAGCGGCAGGAAAAGGCCTGTTTGCGTCGGTGCCGAAAAGGTATCTCCGGCTTCATCCCTGCCTTCTCGATGGCCCGAGCAACCTTTCGGTGCTTTCTTGCTCCCATCTTACCTCCCATAACCCCTGCTGGGGATTGCGCTTTCCCAGCATCGCAGCTTCCTCCCCTCAGGAGACCTCCCTGGTCCGAATACCCGTGGACAATCGAAATGGCCCATGACGTCACCGCTGCTACCTGAGCCTATACGCTGCCCACACATCCACAAAATGCCGCCCTTTGCAAGGACTTTTTCGGAAAATTCGCTGCACTCCAGCACATACCCCCAGGCTCGAGGGCCCAGTTCGATTCTCCACCCTCCACCCGGCTAGCGAATGGGGTAATCGAAGGAACCGGCAGGAGCCAAGTTGCCGGTCCGCGATCCCTCGCGCTAATCCACATAGGTGAGTATCTGGTCAAACCACTCTGAGGTGGCAGGTCTGCGGTAGACTATCCGCCCGCTGGATCAGTGCAGCCAGCAATTGGGTCCGGGCCACACCCGGCGTACCAGTAGTTGTCAGCAGGGTCCAGTCGGCGTCCGCGTTGACTCACCTGATGCAGTTCGGATACCATGTACTGGGGAGGCTGCCTGTCGGTGAATGAGAAACTGAAATCGCTAACTGAGCGTTATCATCGCCAGCTTCTCCTCCCGGAAATCGGAACGATCGGACAAGAGCGACTTGGCGACTCCAAAGTACTGGTGGTGGGAGCTGGAGGCTTGGGGTCGGCGGTTCTGCTTTATTTGGCCGCCGCTGGGGTAGGCAACCTGGGTATTGCTGACGGGGATGAAGTTCGGTTGGATAACCTCAACCGCCAGGTACTGCACCGCTCGCGGGATGTGGGAGTGCCCAAACCGATTTCGGCGAGGCGTACGCTGAACGCCCTGAATCCCGAAGTGCGGGTGGTAACCTATTTCGAACGCATAGACAGCGTGGGCACAGCGAAGGTACTAATCTCTCAGTACGACGTGGTGGTAGATGCTACTGACAACTTTTCCGCAAGGTGCACTCTCAACCGGGCATGCGCGGAGCTGGGAGTCCCGCTGGTGCACGGCAGCGTGCACCGGTTCGAGGGCCAGGCCAGCGTGTTCTGGACGCCTAAAGGACCCTGCTACCAGTGTCTGTTTCCGCGAGTCCCTCCCGAGGCCACCGAGCCCATCCCGGTGGTCGGGCCGGTACCGGGGTTGATCGGGACCATTCAGGCCCTGGAAACCCTCAAGATCCTGCTGGGCGTCGGCACGCCCCTCTTGGGTCGTCTTCTCATATACGATGGGTTGAACATGGAGTTCACCACCGTCAGGTTCGCCCGCCGCCCGGACTGCCCCGTCTGCGGTGAGGGAGCGGTACACCTGTGACAGCGCCGACTCTCGCATGCCGTCGCCTGCGCCAGCTGCAACTGCCGCGAAAGCTGTACCGGTGCATGGCCAGTCACGTCGCTAGGCAGTTGCCCCGGGAAGCGTGCGGGTTCCTGGCAGGCCAGGGAGAACTGGTCACCCGGTGGTACCCGGTTCGCAACGTGGCCACCCAAACAAACCGGTTTCTCATGGACGCCCAGGAGCAGGTGCAAGCCATGCTGGACGCGGAAGTCAGGGGCCTGCAACTGCTGGCCATCTATCATTCACATCCCGATGGGTCGCCTTTTCCTTCCGCCGTGGATCTCCGGCTGACCGCGTATCCGGATCTCCTTCTGGTAGTGCTCGCCCCTACGGGCGGAAACTGGGAATGCCGCGCCTTTCGTTTGAAGGGTAAGAAGTTTGAAGAGCTGCCGCTGCTTTTGCTCTGAGATACGCCCGGCCGCCGACGCGTGGGAAAAGGTGCGCCCGCAGTGGCCAGAACAGGGAGGAACCCAGGATGGATGCCAGCACACTGTCGCGACGCCTGATAGATTGGTTGCAGAGCAAGGTCGCCGAGGCGGGGACCCGGGGTGTGGTTTTCGGTATGTCGGGGGGACTGGATTCGTCGGTGCTAGCGGCCCTTTGCCGACACGCATTCCCTGAGCACCACCTCGGACTGATCCTTCCCTGCCACAGTGACCCGCGAGATACGGAGGACGCCCTCCTGGTGGCCGCCACCCTGGATATCCGGCATGTTACCGTGGAGCTGGATGGTGTTTATGATCGTCTGCTGGAGTCATTGCGGACCAGCGGTGGTTCCGTCCTCCCCGATGAGAATGAACAAGCCCAGAGGTTGGCAAGGGCCAATCTGAAGCCCCGGCTCAGAATGTGTACCTTATATTACTTCGCCAACCGACTGGGATACCTGGTGGTGGGCAGCAGCAACCGGAGCGAGCTGGAAGTGGGATACTTCACCAAGTACGGGGACGGCGGTGTTGACCTGGCACCGCTGGGGGCGCTCACCAAGACCGAGGTGCGCCAGCTGGCGCAATATCTGGGCATTCCGGCGCGGATAATTCAAAAGCCACCCAGCGCGGGGTTGTGGCCGGGACAAACCGACGAAGAAGAAATGGGCATCACCTACGAGCAGCTGGACGCCTACCTGCGAGGAGAGCCAGTTCCTCCAGCAGTGCGCCAGCGCATCGAGTTCATGCAGGAGCGTAGCGCCCACAAGCGGCAGCCGCCCCCCATCTGCCCCATTGGCGGTGCAGGGCAATGAACAAGGAGGAGGTGACCTGTAGAGTATGGCCGGACATTCCAAATGGGCCAACATCCGGCACCGAAAGGGCAAGCAGGATGCGCGCCGTGGCAACCTGTTCTCCAAGCTGAGTCGGGCCCTCACCGTAGCAGCCCGCGAGGGTGGGGGGAACCCGGAAACCAACGTGAAGCTTCGCCTGGCCCTTCAGAAAGCCAAGGAGGCCAACATGCCTGCGGATACCATAATGGCGGCCATAAGAAGGGGAACCGGCGAACTGCAGGGCGAGGCACTGGAAGAGATCGTGTACGAAGGCTACGGGCCGGGAGGCGTGGCCATCCTCCTGGAAGCGGTGACCGACAACCGTAACCGAACCGCGGCAGAGGTAAGGCACCTCTTCTCCCGCTTTGGCGGCAGCCTCGGCGAATCGGGCTGTGTGGCCTGGATGTTCGAGAAAAAGGCCTATGTCTTCGTGGAACGTAGTGGCTGTCCGTTGGCGGAAGACGAGCTGCTGGAGGCAGCCCTGGAAGGCGGCGCAGAAGACTTGCGAGCAGAAGACGACGGCTGGGAGATAACCGGCGAGCCGTCCGCACTGGAGTCCATCAAGGCCGCGCTCAAACGCCGGGATGTTCGTCCGCAGATCGCCGAGGTGACCATGGTGCCCAAGAGCACGGTGAGCGTGTCCGGCCCCACGGGCCAGAAGGTGTTGCGCCTCCTGGAGGCTCTTGAAGAGCACGACGATATCCAGCAGGTTTACTCCAACTTCGATATGGAAGCTGCAGAAATGAAGAAGTACGCCGGCTGAGGCTGGAGTCACCCGGTTGGTCAGCTGGTATGTCGCGAGTTATAATATAGTGACTGCCTGAAGGGGCCAGTGTAGCCCCCGCGGAAGCGGCTGAGGTGATCGCCTTATGGCGAAACGTCGTAAGAAGCAGCGCATGAACCTGTGGAAGCTGATCTTCATCACGTTGCTACTGTGCACGGCAACTGCTGGCGGCATGGCTGGGGCGTATCTCGCTGACGTGGTACGCGACCTCCCTCCCCTGACCTATCTGGAACCACAACCGAGCCTGACCTCCACGGTGTACGCGCGTGACGGCACGCCCATTTGCCACCTGCACGGAGAGCAAAATCGCATCCCGGTGCCCTTCTCTCACATGCCCCAGGATCTGATCGACGCCTTCGTGGCGGTTGAGGACCACCTCTTCTGGGAGCACCGGGGGATAGATCCTCGCGGCATCCTGCGGGCACTGTACGTCAACGTCACTACGGACGAACTGCACGGAGGTAGCACCATAACGCAGCAGCTGGCGAAGAACGCGTTCCTCAGCCCCGAGCGCACCCTGCGTCGCAAGATCCAGGAGGCAATCATTGCACTGCAGCTGGAGCGTTGTTACACCAAAGAGGAGATCCTGGAAATGTACCTCAACCAGATACCCTTTGGTCACGGCCAGTACGGAGTCCAGGCAGCGGCCAGGTTCTATTTCGGCAAGGACGTGCAAGACCTGACCCTGGCGGAGTGCGCACTCCTGGCCGGGATCGCCCGAGCGCCCGCCTATTATTCTCCCTATGTGGACATGGACGCCGCCCGCACGCGTCAGGCGGTGGTTTTGCAACAAATGGTCAAGTACGGATACATCACCCACGAGGAAGCAGAACAGGCCAAGGCGCAACCCATAAAGCTGGCCGGTATCCCCGAGCCGGAGAACAATCCGGCCCCCTACTTCGTCGATTACGTGCTCGCGCATCTCCTGGAGCGGCATGGCAAGCGCATGGTATACGAGGGAGGGCTGAAGATCTACACCACTCTGGACCCCAGGATCCAGGAAGCAGCCGAAGCCGCGGTGAAGTCGGTACTTGATCCGGTGTATCCGCTGGACTCGGGCAAGCCCTACCCCCAGGCAGCCGTGGTGGTGATGGACGCGCGTACGGGCGAGATCGTGGCCATGGTGGGTGGCAGGACTCATACCGCCCGGCTCGCCTTCAACCGGGCGGTGGAGGCGTACCGCCAACCCGGATCCGCCTTCAAGCCGGTCGTGGTGTACACTGCCGCGTTTGAACTTGGCTACGGTCCGGCCTCGGTCATTGATGATGCACCAGTGGCCTACGAGCAAATCTCGGGAGAGCTCTGGACACCGGAGAACTATGACCACCAGTTCCGGGGCCTGATCACCCTTCGCGAGGCCCTGGTTGACTCCGTCAACGTGGCAGCCGTCAAGCTACTGGATCAGATCGGCATCGAGACCGGCTGGGCGATGGCCGAAAAGCTGGGCATCACCAGCCTGGTGAAGAGCGGGGTTCGCAACGACCACGCGCTGGCCATCGCGCTGGGCGGACTCACCAAGGGAGTCACGCCGCTGGAGATGACCCAGGCCTACGGAGTCCTGGCCAACCGGGGCGTTCGGGTCACCCCATATGCCGTCATCCGGGTGGTGGACCGTTACGGCAACGTGTTGGAAGAAAATCGCCCGATCCGACAGGCAGTGATCTCTGAGGAGACCGCCTACTTGATGACCGACGTACTGCGAGACGTCATCGAACAGGGGACCGGTACCCGGGCCCGCCTGGACCGCCCCGCGGCGGGGAAAACCGGCACCACCTCCGAATACGTCGATGCGTGGTTCATCGGCTACACTCCCCAGTTGGTTTGTACCGTGTGGATGGGGTATGACCAGCCGCGACTGGAAGACGGGCAGCCGGCGAGGATGGTCCGACCTTCCGGGAAAGGTGTCACTGGCGGCTCGTACCCGGCCATGATCTGGAGGGAAGTGATGATTCGGGCGCACGAGGGGCTCCCGGTGATGGATTTCCACCAGCCTCCGGGCATCGTCCGCCTGCGGGTGTGCGCCAAGTCAGGACTGCTCCCGGGGCCTCACTGTCCTGCTGAGGAGATCCGCGAGGAGATGTTTGTGGCTGGAAAGGAACCTACTGGCCAGTGCGACGTACATGTGCTGGTCCGCGTGTGCAAAGATCATCCCGAGTATCTCGCTGGTGAACGATGTCCGGAAACCATCGAACGGGTATGCATCAGGCGCAGGGAGCCGTACCAGCCCGCCGAGGACGGGCGAGTGCCACTGGACGCCAACCTAGAGGTCCCCAAAGAAACCTGCCCCTTCCATCAACCGCCGGCGCCCGAAGGGGAGACTACTCCAACCTCACCACCGTGACACCCTCCCCCCCTTCCTCCGGCTGCCCAAGTCGATGGGAGAGGACCCCCGGATAATGCCGCAGGAAATCCGACACCACCGACCTGAGAATGCCCGCCCCCTTACCGTGGATGATCTTCACCTGCTTGAGGCCAGCCAATATGGCATCATCGAGGTACTTGTCCAGGCGCATCCTGGCCTCATCACTCGTTGACCCGCGCAGGTCCAGTTCAGTGCTGACCGCGCTGGCCTTCTCCCGGGCCAAATGCCAGGCCGAAGGCTCGGCGTCGGACCTCCGGCCTCCTGGGCCCTGCTGCTGCGCATCGTCCGCATGGCGCAGTTCGCGAAGCGGCACCGTGACCTTCAGGTTACCGACCTGTATCAGGACCTTGCCCTGCGTGTCGGGAGGTTCCAGAACCCGTCCCCGCTGCCCCAGCGGTACCACCCACACCGTCTGCCCTGGTGCCACTGAGGCGGGAGGCTGGCGAGGAATCCCCGGATCCGCCCGCGGTGCAAGCTGTTCCAGCTGCTCTTGAACCGCTTCCCTGTACTGCTGGGACAGGCGATCGATGTGCCGGAGCGAGGATCGGGCCGCGGCCCGGCGGGCGGAGGCCATCAGCTCCTTCATCTCCCGCTGGACCTTGAGGACCAGATCGCGACTGTAGGCACGCGCTTCTTCCCGCAGCCGCCTTGCCTCCTGCTGCGCCTGGGAGCAGGTGCGTTCCGCGGCCCCGACCAGTTCCTCCAGGGCGTTCACCAGGCGTCGCCCCCGGCTGACCAGCTCTCTCAGCTCTGAGCGGTATCGCCCCACCTGGTCCAAGAGCGCCTCGAGGTCCAGCTGACCTGAGCCGAGCATCTGGCGGGCCCTGCGCAGCACAGCGGGGGGCAACCCCAATCGAGAGCCGATATCCAGAGCATTTGACCGTCCGGGCACGCCAATCACCAGCTGGTAGGTGGGTGCCAGGGTGACCGGATCGAACTGCACCGCGCCATTGGCCACGCGCTGGGTCTGGGCGGCGAAGATCTTCAGGGCGCTGTAATGGGTGGTGCACACCACCTTGGCCTCGGCAGCAAGTAGATACTCCAGTAGGGCCATGGCTAGCGCGGAACCCTCCACCGGATCGGTACCAGCCCCAATTTCGTCCAGGAGAACCAGAGTGCGCCGGCCGGCTGATCGCAAAAAGCGCACTATGTTCGTCATGTGCGAGGAAAAGGTGCTCAGGTTTTGCTGTATGCTCTGCTCGTCACCGATGTCGGCAAACAGCTGCTGAAACACGCCCATCTCAGCCTCGGCAGCAGGCACTTGCAGGCCTGCTTGTGCCATGGCTACCGACAGACCGAGGGTCTTCAGCGCCACCGTCTTGCCCCCCGTGTTAGGCCCGGTTATCACCAGGCAGTCGAACCGAGCGCCTACCTCGATGTCTATGGGAACAGCGCGTTCGCCCAGCAGCGGGTTCCGCACTTGCACCAGCTGGACTACCGGTTCATCGAGGATCCGCACGGGGCAGGCACGCTGCGCTCGGGCCAGGGCCGCCTTGGCGAACACCAGATCCAACCACCCCAGTATCTCCAACGCCCGTGCCAGGTCCTCCGCATACCTCCCCACCAGCTGACTCAGCTCGCGGAGAATCCTCTCCTCCTCTTCCCGTGCCGCCACGTCCAGCCGGCGGAGTTCATTGTTCATCTCTACTGTCACCAGGGGCTCGACGAAGAGAGTCATCCCGCTGGATGACTGGTCATGGACCACCCCGGGAAACTGGGACTTGGCCTCAGCCTTGACCGGGAGCACGAAACGTCCGGCGCGAATGGTGACCAACGGCTCCTGAAGGAACTTGGCCGTAGCGGGATCCC
Source organism: Firmicutes bacterium UBA3570 (assembly GCA_002376005.1). Lineage (GTDB taxonomy): Bacteria > Bacillota > Sulfobacillia > UBA3561 > UBA3561 > UBA3561. Next base: position 19,096 of record DFNJ01000027.1, on the reverse strand, counting down.
GGGTCATCTCCACCAGCTTTTCCTTCAGTCGTTCAGCCAGATTGCGCCTCCGACGCCGCAGCCTGGCCAGCTCTGAACTGGCCTGGTCCCGCAGCTCCCCATCGGGACTCAAGCAGCGGTCAATCTCGTCTTCCAGCTCCTTGGCGCTGCAGATGCGTCGACAACGTTCCTTCAACCCGGCGCACTCTGGTGGCAGCTCAGCCACATACTGCTTGAGCCCTCGGGCCGCCCGGGCCACGCGAGCCACCGCCAGCAGGGCATCGCCCCCCAGGGTTCCGCCGCGTCGTGCCACCTCCAGATGGCGCCGTATGTCGGTGACGCCGTGCAGGCGAGGGAGGCCCTTCCGCTCGAGCGCTACGCGTGCCTGTTGCGTCTCACTTTGCAAGCTACGCACTGTCCCCGGATCGGTGGTCGGCTGCAAAGACCGCGCCCGCTCCCTGCCCAGCTCGGTAATGGCACGGGCAGAAAGCATCTTCAAGATTTCGGGGAATTCGAGGGCACACAAGCTCCTGGAATCCATCAAAAGAAACCCTGCTCCTCCATCGTGGCCGTGATTTCCTTCATCACTTCTAAGCGCATGTCGCCCGAGCGATAAAGTTTCCTCAGAGTGCGCCGCCCGCGTTCCTTGCCCTCTGCAGCCATGACCTCATGGGCGGCACGAGGCCTTTCCACCCAAACCGCGTGGCGACAGAAAGAACCGTCGAATACCACCACCAGTGGTATCCGAAAGGAACTGCCTGCGCCGCCGAGGGCCCGCGCCAGCTCCGAATGCTGGTCCTTGCGCAGCACCCTGACCTCCGCTCCCGGCACCTCGGAGAACATCCTCGCCACCACCGGAAGGTTCTCCGCCGTGTCCGGACACCAGTCCTCTGCCCACACCAGCACCCGCAGTCCCCCCGCCTTGTCCGCCGCTTGGCACAAGCGGGAAACGAAGGTCTCCGGCACCACCGTATCCCGATAGTTCTGTTGCATCAATCGGACGTTCAGGCGGCTGCGGCCGACGAATTCTGCAAACGGGCTTCCATCGTCAAATGCCGCTTGCGCTTGACGGCTAATTCCAGTGCATTCCCTCACCGCCAAATCCCCTCTTTCTGTAACAGTGTTCGTTTCAACTCCACCCCGCCCCCAAATCCGCCGATCCCGTCTGCCCTCACCACTCGGTGACACGGTACCACCAGCGGCCAGGGGTTGGCGGCCACAGCTCTCCCTACCGCTCGCGCCGCCCGAGGGCGACCCACGGCCACCGCCAATTGACCATAGGTCATCACCGTACCCCACGGTATCGAGCGCACCGCTACCAGTACGGCCCGGGTGAAAGTACTCAGCTTGTCCCAGTTGAGATGGTCAGGAAAAGAAGGGGGCCGTCCCTTCATCATCTCCAGAATTCCCTGGCGCCACGGCCGCGTGGCGTCGGGTTCGTCCAGCAAGGTCAGCTGCGGGAAGGCACTTCGCATCTCCCGCAAGAGGGCAGATCGGTGGCGAGGAAGCCACACGCGTTCCAGGCCCCTTGGTCCCACCACCAGCCCCACCCATCCCAGCGGAGTGGAGAAGATCTCAGCCAAAAGCGGCCTTTCACTCGACACCGCCCCTGGCCTCCCGGAGCACTCTGCCCACCTGCTCCATTATGTCGCGGTCAGTGCGAATCTGCAAGCGCTCCATCTCGGTGAGGAGCAGCATTCCCAAGTCGCTGGGAGTCAAGGGCCGGTGAGCGGGATTCTTGATGATACTGATGCGGCCCGTAGGCTCGATGCGCAGCTCCTGGACCTCTTGTATGTCAGCCACCCCACCTTCCCGGAGCACGATGGAAAGATCCTCCAGGGTGAACCTCTCGCGCCGCAGATTCTCCACGATGGGACCACCGTCCCGAACCAGGAGCGTGGAGGTGCCCTGGGTCAGACGCTCCAATCGAGGGCTGTGGAGGTTGGCGTACGACAACCCCACTTGCAGGATCCCCAGAAACACGATGGGCACCACGCCCCGGATCAGGTGAATGCGGTCCTCTTCCATGGGCAGCGCGGCCGTCGACCCAATGATGATTATAACCGCCAGATCAAAGGGCGCCAGGTTACCCACCGACCTCTTACCCATCATCCTCATGATCACCAGGGTCACCAGGTACAGTACAAAGGTCCTCAAAAGCAGACTTCCCACCTCTGCCAACATATCGGACACGACCAACACCTCCCGCCATATTATGAGGAGACGCCGGTCGTACCTATGTGTTCGCCGCGGACCGCAGGTAGGCCAGTAACCTGTCCAGTGGCCAGGTGTTTATTACCATGTCCGGTGTCACGCCTGCGCGACGGGCAATCCCCACCCCGTAGCGCATGTCCCGTAGACCCGCTGGGCCGTGCGCGTCGGTGTTTATGGCCAACAGACACCCCTTGGCCTTGGCCATGCGAATGCCAGCGTCGTTGAGATCCAGTCTTTCCGGCGACGCGTTCACTTCCAGTATCTTGCCCTCAGCAGCGGCCGCCTCCATTACCGCCTCCAGATCGATATCGCAGGACTCCCTGGTACCCAGGAGGCGCCCGGTAGGATGACCGAGCACGCGTACTACCGGCGAGCGGAGCGCCCTGAGCAGACGAGCTGTCATGTCTTCCCTGCTTTGGCGAAACGCCCGATGCACGGAAGCGCACACCACATCCAGCCCCGCCAACACCGACTCTTCTAGATCCAGAGTACCATCGGCCAGGATGTCCACTTCGACGCCCGCGAGAAGGTACGGTTCCGTGGATCGTTTCCTGTATCGTTCAACGGCCGCCTTCTGTTCCAGCAACCTTTTCTCGTCCAGGCCCACGGCAACGGTGAGCGACTTGGAATGGTCACAGATGGCAAGATAGCTGTAGCCCAGCTCCGCCGCCGCCCCTGCCATCTCAAGAATGTCCGCCGTCCCGTCGGTCCAAGTGGTGTGAACGTGGAGATCACCCTTGATGTCATCCAGCTCGATCAAGCGTGGCAGCTCTCCTCGGAGGGCAGCTTCGATCTCCCCCGCGTCCTCGCGCAGCTCGGGAGGAATCCACTGGAGCCCGAGGGCCTCGTACACGTCCGCCTCGCAGGCAATGGCCAGACGTTCCCCCCCTCGGAAGAGCCCGTACTCGTTAAGCTTCAGGCCCTTACGCTGCGCCAGCGACCGCAACCGCAGGTTGTGTTCCTTGGAACCGGTGAGATAGAGCAGCGCGCAAGGAAACTCGTCCCCGCTCACCACCCGAAGATCCACCTGCCCCACTGGCCGGCAGCGGATGCGGGCACGGGTGGGACCCTTCTCGATGACTTCCTCGCAAATCGGCAGGGCAGTGAATACCTCAACGAGCTGCTCGGGGTGAGGACTGGCGGCCACCAAATCGATATCTCCCACCGTCTCCCGCCATCGCCTCAGGCTTCCGGCGATCTCCACCCTCTCCGCCAGCCCCGACCGGACCAGTGCCTCGCGAATGCTTTCCGCCAGTGACCTTGCCACCCCCAGGGGGAGCCGGTCCGGACGCCGCCGCACCAGGGCGATGCCGTGCAGTATATTGGATTCCTTCTTCCCGCCCATTCCCGGGAGCGTACGCAGGCGATGGTCGCGAGCCGCCCTCTCCAGCCCGTCCAGGTCAGTGATCCCCAGCTGCCGGTAGACCAGTGCGGCCGTTTTGGCACCAACTCCGGGGACCTCCAGCATCTCCAGGAGCCCCGGCGGCACTTCTTCCTCCAGCTCCTTCAGGAGCCGGCACGTCCCGCTGGCCAGGATCTCGTCGATCTTGCCGGCCAATGCTTTCCCCACTCCAGGGATTTCGGTCAGTCGTCCCTCGGCGTGGTAGTCCTCCACTGGTCGCGGAAGGGCCAGGATGGAGTGCGCCGCCCGGCGATATGCCCGAACCTTGTAGCTGGGTGCTCCTTTGATCTCCAGGAGATCGGCAATCCGCTGGAAGACCCATGCCACCTCGTGATTTCGCAATCGCGCCACCTCTTTTCCGACCATGCTACTGTCATTAGCCCAACCCTGCGCCACATGAGGTTCTATCCATGGGGTTTTCGGTCCTGCCTGGGGTCCCCGGCTCACTCGGGAATCACTTCACCCGGTGACCTCCCGGAAAGTATCGTGCTTCAAACTACAGGCGGTGGTGCAGATTCGCTGGCCAGTAGCCCAAAGTGGATTCCCGGCACCACATGCACCGCCGATACAGCCAACATTGTCCACAGGCCGGACACAGGCGGCAAAGCCGAAACTAGGATGTTGTCGCGGCGGGAACCTTTTCCCCGGGACCCAAGGAGTTCTGTGGGGGTGGGGCGGCAAAGTGTCACGGCACCTACAAGCCCAACAGTTCGCGATACGCCTCGCAGCCGGCAAGGAGTTCCTCGTGGGTGCCCTCCCCCACGATGCGGCCGTGCCGGAACACGTAAAGTCGAGGAAAGTCCTGCACGGCATGGATCCGGTGGGTGGCCAAAATGAGGGTGAGGCCCAATTGGCGGAGGTTGGCCAGGAGTCTGGCCTCCAGTTCCGGATCCAGGGCCGAGGTGGCCTCATCCAGGAGAAGCACATGCGGTTCATACAGCAGTGCGCGGGCAACCGCCACTCGCTGGCGTTGCCCCCCTGACAGACGCTCTCCCCGGTTGCCTACTGATTCGTCCAGGGGCAGGTCATCAATGCAAGCCAACCGCATGGCTCTCTGCAGCATCTCTTCGGTGGCTTCGGGCCGGACCAGCAGCAGGTTCTCACGAAGGGTCAAGTTGAAGAGAAACGTCTCCTGGGGCACAAAGCCCAATCTCAGCTTACCCGGGCTGACTGGCGTACCATCCGGCCAGCGATAAGTGATGCTGCCCACCTCCGACTCGAACAAGCCGGCTAGCAACATGAGCAAGGTGCTCTTTCCACTCCCGCTGGCCCCCACCAAGGCCACCTGTCCCCCCGCCGGCACCACTAGGGAGACTCCTTCCACCGCCGCCACCTCGCCAGTTTCATACTGAAAGCTCAGGCGATCCACTTGGATCCCTACGGTCTGGTGCCCACCAGGTGGATCACTAGCCAGATCTGCCGCGTCATCCCCCCCCAGGTGCCTGACGGTGGCAGTCTCCTGGCGTGGGCCTAGGATGCTAGCCCCCTCGTACCAGGAACCCTCCGGCAACAGCTCCCAGATTCGCTCAAAAGAGGCGAGAGACGATTGCAGCACGATGTTTACTCGAAACAGGCGTACTAGGGGAGCAATCAGCCGCTCAGAGTAGAGAAAAAAGGCCACCAGTGAACCCAGCGTGAGCTGACCCTGGAGAACCAGCCAACCGCCGTAGCCGATGATCACCACCGTCCGAAGCAACGCGGAGGCACCTTCGGCCAGTACCGGACCAATCGACCGCAGGACCTGCCAGCGATAGGTCGTATCAGCAAGGTGCCTCAGGATTTCTTCGTAGCGCTCCCTGATCGCCCGTCCGGCGCGGAAGGCGAGCACCACCTGAATGCCGTCTAGGATATCCTTCACCCACGCCACATGAGTCGCGTTCCGGCTGCGCTGCTCCCGGGCGGCCTGACGCACCCGACCCCGCACCAGCCGGAACAGTGCCGGATGCAAGGGCAACAGTACCAAAAGCAGCAAGGTCAGAGGCAGATTGAAATGGAGCAAGACCCCCAGGGTGACGATGACCAGGACTGAATCCAGCACCACCATCACCAGCGATTCGGTAATGAATCTTTCCAATGCCGCCACGTCGTCGTTGATGCGCGCCATGAGGTCGCCCGTGGAGTAGCGCTGGAAGGTAGGATACGGCAGGCGCACCACCGATGCCATGAGCTCTGAACGCAGATCGCGGGTAAGACAAGTGCCCAAGCGCGCATATCCCACACCCAGGGCGAATTCCAGCGCCGAGCGCAAAATGATGACCGCAAAGAATACCGCGCCCACCATGACTACGAGCTCAAACCGTGCCCGGGTGGTAGCCGCCAGCCCATCAATGAGGTGTCTCAGAATCAGCGGGTCGGCCACCGCCAGAGCGGTCTGCATGACCAGCAGGAGCAAGATCAATGCCGCCAGCGCTCGGTACGGACGCAGAAGTCGCAACGTGTGCCGAATGGCCCTCAGCGAAGGCGACAACTCTTCCACCTCCAGGACGTGGACGACCCCAGGTTATCTCCCTGACTCAAAGGACGGGGAAGGAGAGCCGAATCTCTCACCCAGAGGCACTGGAAAGGAGTCCCAAAGGGCTTGTATCATTTTACCGCTAGATTAGCGTATTTCTTGATTCGCAAAGACATTCCTTCATGTCACGGGCAGCCTGAATTGCTCTCTCAATCTTGGGTGCGAACTTGCGATTGGGACAGTCACTGGCCAAGGATGTCTTGCCGCACCGTCTCTCCGTTGTCATACTCCACTCGGAGGTAGAGCCGGTCGAAGAATCGACCGCGGGAATTCCACCAGACCACCTCGTAGATAGGCACGTCCCAGTCACCGTGTCTGTCCGTTCCAGCCACTTGGAGCTCCTCCTCGGCCAGCTTCACCTCTCCTGCATACACTTCCAGAAAAGCGCGTGCCAGCTTGATCTCGGGCTCTCGAGTTGCGCGTTCGAACAAGGTCACCCTGACTTGGTCTTTCTCCTCGTCAATCTCCAATTGGACTTGCAAAGGAGGCACGGTCATCATTGATACCTTTCGGAGGTCGATGGTTCCCACTTCGCTACTACGTATGCACTCTCCGTCCTCCACCGTAATGTAGTACTCATAGAGGTGGCTGAAAGGAGTGGGAAGAGCAACCTGATCAGTTCGGACAGCAGTCTTTCCTTTGTATACCCGGCTTATCACCCACTGGGGAGCTACTTGACGCTCAATCTCCAGCTCGACTTGAAAGCGACCAAGGCCCGCCGAGGTAGCCGGCATCGCCTCGAACTCATCTGCCCCTCGCTCACGATAATAGAAGGTGACCGATGCTCCCGGGGGATACTCCTTAATCTGCCACGTAAGCTTTACCTTCTGCGTGTCACCAACCCGTGTGCCGAGCTCTGGCTGTACGGGCGTAATCCAACGTTGCTCCTCGCGAATCTGCCGTAGCATAGCTTCCAGTTCGGCAATCCGCCGCTCGATGTCGGTAGTCCCTATCGGGAGGAGGCGGATCGCAATCACTTCCTCGCTCAATATCCGCAATCTGTATATAGCCCAAATGTTGAGCAGGACACTAAGTGCCAACAACAGGACGGCAACCCGAAACCATCTTTCCAACAGGACCCCTCCTCCCACAGTGGCATCCTGGGTTCGGCAAGACCCGATTCCTTAGACGCTCAACAGCCCCAACCGGTTCCGGGCTCCTCGATCAGTTACCAGTAGACCGGTCCGAAAGATGTCGCTCATTTTCCGGGCTGGGCGAATCTCCTCCGCGGCCGCACCTCCTCCGCCGAAGGAAGCAGAGCTTCAACATCGTCCCTGGTGCACGGGAAGCACTCGGCGATCCCGTTTGAAGATGTAGACCCCTAGGGATACTCGGGGGCGGCGTCTTGACTCGGACGCCGTTACGCCCAAGCGGTCACAGCGAGTCAATGGCGCGCCCGCACACCTCGAGGAAACGCCCCACTTCTTCCTTAAATAGAGCGGACTTCCTCCGGGCTCACGGTGATGTAGTCGCCGTAGTCCGTGTCTTGTCGCCGTTCGAAGGACCGTGGCAACGCCCTTGGAACCTCCCGTGGAACCATTCCCGTCTTGACGAAGTGCCGCTGGAAGAGGAAGATTACCCCGCTGTGTCTATTTGAGTGCAATCCACGTGTTGCGAGTAAGGCAGTGCCAGGGTACAAGGCTGCATAATAGAGGCGGTTCACAGCCCCGACCAGAGAGCCGTGTTCAAGCAGAAGCTCGGCATCCCCGAAGGCCTCGCGCCCCCGGAGGATCCGGTTCTCAGCCAAGCATCTCCCGGCGTCCTTCATATTGCGACACCTTCTCTCCTGACAGCCTGGATCAAAGGTGTCACGGCCCAACGGGGATCGCTCAATGCGTTCCGGCCGACGACTCGGGGGGAAATGTAGACGTCAAAAGCAAGGTTGACTTCGAAGGCAACGTCAATGATTCCGTCGACCAGGGCCGGGGTTCTAGCAGAAACGACTACGAGCACGTCTATGTCGGACCCAGGCTGGTCACTCCCGCGCACTTTCGATCCAAAGAGCGTAAGGCCAACGACCTCCCGACCGAATTTGTCTATGACTTTCCGGCAGAAGGTTTCCACCGCCGAACGATCTTTGCCCCTGAGCACGTTGAGGTCGTCCATCTCCCTTGCCACCTCGCAGAAGAGACGCCGGTCGCCGGGATAACCAGGTGACACACTGACATTCCGGGGCCAGGCACTATTCTGCCGCCGATTCATTGCATGTTCCGCTTGACCCAGCCATCGACTCCGTCTCAAACGGATTACGTCTCAACGCTTAGTGTAGATTGTGGCTTTGAGCTGGCATTAGTTATCTACCGTGCTGCTGCTCTCAGGTCCTCCTTGGCTGGAGTGTTAGCCTCGGGCGTGACTAGCTTCCACGGATTCCCGACTAAAGTAACACCTAGTGGCAATCCATTCCTTGCGTATCTCCAGCAACACTGCTCCAGCCAGCAGACAGACGAATCCCGGTCGGGGAGGAGAGCCACTACTCGCAGCCGCCCTTTCAGCTCCGCGATTCACGCGCTCCACTGTACACGGCCACGACAAAATCCCCCTAAGGGGACAACAAAATTCCCCAGTTGTGGCCAGCGAAGCGTCGACGTTGTGTGGAATAAGGAAGGCCGCTCCCTACTGAAGCGAAGGTTGTGAGCAAGACCGAACCGACGACTCTTCAGTAAAGGAGCCGGCCAAGATGCCAGCAGTGGAGTCGCTGCGTGACCGGATACGACATCACCTGTACAGTGATCAACGGCTACATATAGTCAGTACAGCGTCTCTTTCGCTGCTCAGAAAGGGAAACCCCCTCCGGTGCTTCACGACAGAGCCGTTTGAACACACCTTGCTGCGAATGCCCTGCTATTCAAAGCGCCGCGACTCCCTGATGATGGTAGCCACCGGACGACGTAGGACCTAAAACGCCTTGGACACCCAGAAACCCAGTGGTAACCCATAGGTGCTCGCCGGAAGATGATGCAGTACACCTGCGTTTATAGTGAGGGCCATCCTACCAAATGCCATCCATCCGAGTAGGCGGCAGGTTGTTATGATGGTCGAAGCCGCGCACATGAGTATGAATTAGAGGAGCAGCGTTCCCGCATGGTCTCGGTCCTGCAAACCAATAGCTAGCTAGCAAAGCACCCATTCCCTCGGGTGACACCGAACACCTGGCGAGCTCGTAGCCAAGATGGAACCTTCCATGGTCAGATGCGATGGGATGCAGAGCGTGACGAGGTACACAAAACTCAGACTGCCTGTTTGATCTTGTCTTATCCGCGACTACCGCCGCCGCGGTGCTGCCTCTCTACTCGATGACGATGTCTCCCTGAGCCGTTTGACTCACCTCAACGAGGGATACAGAGAGGGTAGCACTCTGATAAGAAAGCCTTCCGTCCGACACACGAACAGGGAACCTCCGCAGCATTAAGAACCCGCTTTCATAATCCTCAACCGCAAGGTCATCACGTACCGATATGGTACCGGACGGGAGCTGCAAGATTAGGAAGCCCTGGTATACCAGACGACCATCCCCAAGAGAAGTAACCCGCGTTGGATTGAAGGAGCGACGGATAGTGGTAGCTTTAGGCAATTGGATCCGCGTTATCCCAGCCGTTTGTAGATCATTAAGCTGGGTCATTACCTGTGCTCGAAGCTCCTCGACCCTCCGTTTCTCCGTTGTCAACTTGCCCTCCAAATTCAGCTGGCAAAGGTCGGCCTCCTCGTCTTCGAACGCATCGCAAAGAACCTGGGTGGGCGCTGCCCCTTGTTCAACCTGACCCTGCCAGTTCGCATCGAGCGTTGCTTCAAGCAGATGGCAAACGGCGGCTCCATAGGCATATTGCCGGGACCAACCGTATCGGGGCAAACCGGGCTCAGGGTCCTTCCCGAAGAGGGCTAAGGCTGCCTTTTGCTCCACATAGGAAGCCGTCCCTTCCCGTCGCTAGGAGCTTCGCTCAAACTCAACCAGCTCACCTCGTTCCTGTAGCACCCCGTACCGCCTCCTCGCCAGAGCAGCCAGGTAGGTGGCCTTGTGTGGCGAGGATGAAGTTCACGATTGGCGAGAACCTCCGCCTCGGCAGCACACAAAGCACGATACTGAGCATTCAGTTCTGGGTAGTAGGCGAGGCACCTAAAGAAATCAAACTTCTCGGCAAAGCGAAAGGCCCCCCTATTCTGATGAGCATGGAAACATTCATGGTAGAGCAGCGGGATAAGACTGCGTTCATCCGAGCAGATGTCCGCTGGAATGACTGCGGTCATAAGCCCTCCAATCTCGCAGGCCGTGGCCGCTGTCAGCTCGGGCGGGCGACCCTGAGGGGGTTCCGGATGGTTGAGAAAGTAGTGCTCGTCTTTGTCGTAAACGCACACCGGAAAAGCCCTGGGGGAATAGCCGGGCCACGTTTCAACAGGCGCGAGGAGCGCCTGCTGGATTAGCTCTACTGCTTGTGCCGCTCTCATCAGCCATACCTCCTCCGATGTCTTTCCTGGGTCTCGGATCGGCGGCTCAAGAGGCGACTCTCATCAGCTCGTCCAGACAGTAATCCAGCGTGAAAATCATCCGTAGGATCATGGTGCTGCCGCCACCAGTGCTTGCTTGCCCTTCGAAGCATCGTGCTGCCGCATGATTAGAGACTCATACAGGCCCCGGAATTCCTCGCTTCCAGTCATTGCTGCAAGCGCCCCTTGTACAATGCGTGCCGCCGGACCTTCGCGCCCTTCATTTAGTCGCCTGGGGGCGAAACTCCCCAGCGGTGCACGACCTCGCGCGATAGCTCCAGGGGTCTTGCCCGACTCCAAGTCAAGTCCTTAGCCTGGCTCCCGTACGTTCACGCACCGAGACCAACATGCGCTCCACTATGTCCGATACTTCCTCCTCGGTCAAGGTCCGGTCAGGCGCCCGGAACCTAAGGCCAAAGGCTAGGCTTCGCCAGCCCGCCTCTACCTGGGGTCCCTCGTACAGGTCGAACAGCTCCACCTCCTCCAAGTACTCTCCTCCCGCCCGCTGTAAGACTTCTGCCACCGCCGCTGCGGAGACCTCCCGAGGAACCAGCAGTGCCAAGTCCCGGAAAACAGCAGGAAAGCGAGCCGGCGAGGCCACCCGCTCCAGCACTCTCCTCTTGGCCAGGATGACCCCCCAGTCGACCTCCGCAGTCGCCACCGTTCCCCTGAGGCCAAGCCGCTGTGCTGCCTCCGGCTTCCATTCGCCCACATGTCCAATAGGGATTTCACCTACTAGCAACTGGGCGCCCCGTCCTGGGGCATATAGGGGATGATCGACTCTCGTCACCCGTACGCCAACACCGAGTCGACCGAACAACTCCTCGAGCACACCCTTCAGGTAGTAGAAATTGGAGTTGATCCTGGGCTGGCACCACCGGCGTGGGCCTATGGGGCCCCAGCTCAGGAGACCAACCGACACTCTCTCTTCTGGAAGGGCGTCTGGATCCTCCGCTGCCGGGCGGAACACGGTGCCGATCTCGAATACGTGCACACCACGCTGCTGTCGCGCTACATTGTGGGTGAGCACCCGCGCCATAACGGGAATCAAGCTAGTCCGAAGCGCCCTTTGCCCTTCATTTCCCGGGTTCATCACCCTGACGTATTGCCACCACTCATGTCCCTCTGGCAAACCAAGTGCCTCCAGCACGTCCAGTGGCATGAAGGATGTGGTGACCACCTCTTGCAGGCCAGCGGCCACCAGCAAGTCAGCCACGCGCTCTTTGAGTCTCGTTGCCTCAGGGCGAAAAGCGCCGACCAACGCTCCCACCGGACGGTGCGCTGGTATGCGATCATACCCGTGAACGCGAGCTACCTCTTCGACCAGATCGACTTCTTCGTTCAAGTCAACCCGCTGGCTCGGAACCGTGACCGCCAGGCGCTCTTGACTCTCCTCAGCCACCTGAAAACCCTGGCGGCGTAATGCCGCCGCCACCTCTTCCTTTCCCAGCTCGATACCCAGCAGCTGCGCTACGCGCGCGGGGCGGATCAGCAGGCGTTTGTGGGGTTGCGCAAGGCGACCCACCAGGCGGGGGCGACTGACCAGCACTGCGGCCTTCTCCCTCTCCAACAATTCGATGGCCCGCAGAGCGGCGGTGTACTGCGCCGATGGATCAACCCCCTTCGCGAACCGGCTGGCAGCTTCCGTCCACAAACCCAACCTGCGGGCCCCTCGTCCCACCACGAAGGGGTTGAAGTAGGCGGATTCCAGCAGCACCCGCCGAGTTTGTGAAGTGACCTCGGTATCCTTACCCCCCATGACCCCGGCGAGAGCAACGGGTCGGCTTCCATCGGCGATAACCAGGATCTCCTCATTCAGCTTCCTGACTTCTCCATCCAGGGTGAGCAGCTCTTCGCCCGCACGGGCCCGCCGTACCCGGATCACGTCCCCCAGTCGATCCGCGTCGAAGGGATGCAGCGGCACCCCCAGCTCCCACATGGTGTAGTTGGTAATGTCCACCACCACGTTGTGGCACCGTAACCCGACAGTGCGCAAACGCCACATCAGCCATGGGGGGCTGGCCACCGGGCGGACTGCCTCCATCTCGCTGGCCACATATGCTGGGCACCCCTCCGGGTCCTCCAGGATTACTTCGGTCCGAGCTGCGGGGAGATCTCTCACCCGGGCCACCGCGGGGTGGCGCACCTTGCCCCCGAAGAGAGCAGCAACCTCCCTCGCGACCCCAAGGAGGCTGAAGCAATGAGCCAGATTAGGGGTCAAGTCCAGTTCCAGCACGTCCTCACTCCATCCGAACCACTCGACCACGTCGGTACCCGGTGGACATTTGTGCGGCAACTGGAGGATGCCCTCTCCTTCCAGGTGAGGAATTCCGAAAATCAGCTCAGTGGCCGAACACAGCATCCCCTCCGACGGTTCCCCCCCGAACTCCTCCCGCCTGATGGTCCAGTCAGGACCGAGTCGAGTCCCGGGTAACGCCAGAGGCACCCTATCCCCCACCGCAAGGTTGGTGGCGGCGGTGACCACCTGGAATTCCCCCCGACTCCCGGCAGAGACGCGGCAGATCCTCCACTGGGGATTGGAAGGATGAGGAACGGCGGACATGATGGTAGCCGCCACCACAGGACCCTGGGCCGCGGCTGTCACCCTTCGTACCGCTGCTACTTCTATCCCCACCATGGTGAGGCGCTCGGCCAGTTCATCGGCACTGGTGGGGACGTCGACCAGCTCTCTCAGCCAACTCAAAGGGACTCTCACATCCACCCACCACCCATGTCCTCAAAACAGGCGAGGAAGCTGAGATCATTGCGGTAAAAGTGCCGTATGTCGTCAACCCCATACTTCAGCATTGCCACCCTCTCGATACCCAGGCCGGCGGCGAACCCACTGACGTACTCGGGGTCGTACCCGCCGTTCCGAAGCACCACCGGGTGCACCATACCCGCCCCCAAAATCTCCAACCAGCCGGTACCGTCGCACAACCTGCATCCTTCGCCGTCACAAAAGCAAGAAACATCCACCTCCGCACTCGGCTCGGTGAAGGGAAAATAACTGGGCCGCAAGCGGATCTTTCTATCGGGTCCGAACATTTTCCTGGCGAAGTCCAGCAGTACTCCCTTCATGTGTGCCATGCTCAAGCCCACATCCACTGCCAGCAATTCCATCTGGTGAAACACCGGCGAATGTGTGGCATCGTCGTCCCCCCGCCGGTACACCCGCCCCGGTGCTACAATCCGCAGCGGTACTTGCGGTGCCCGCTCCCGCATGACCCTCACCTGGACAGGGGAAGTCTGAGTCCGCAACAAGATCTCTTCGCTCAAGTAGAAGGATGACTGCATATCCCGCGCGGGATGGTCCTTGGGAATATTCAAGGCTACGAAATTGTAGAAGTCAGTCTCCACTTCCCGCCCTTCCACCACCTCGAATCCCAGTCCGATGAAGATTTCTTCCATCTGCCGTCTGACCAGGGAGAGCGGATGCCTCCTTCCCACCAGCGGCGAGATACCAGGCAGGGTGACGTCATACGCCTCGGTGGGGACTTTAGCCGACTTCACCAGCATTTGGCGTTTGTCGGCCAATAGCCGTTGCAGCAGCTGCTTCGCTTCATTCGCCACCCGTCCCAAGCGAGGCCGTACCTCCGGCGGCTGTTGGCCCAGGGAACGTAAGAGAACCGTCAGCTTGCCCCGCCGGCCCAAGTACTGTATCCGTATTGCGTCCAGCTGCGCCAGATCGGTAGCTTCCTCAATGAGACGGCGGGCTTCTTCCGTCAGCTGTTCGATATCGCGCTCCAGGCAGACCACCTCCCTTACGCTTCACGAATAACAAAGAGCCTCTCGCACAGGGCGAGAGGCCACCTCCCGCGGTACCACCTCTGTTGGATCCCCAGCCGGGACCCCGCTCGACGGGCACCTTTGATGCCCTGCTCTGCTAACGGAGAGCCACCGTCTTGGCCTACTCAGCGGTTGCCTTCAGCCAGAAGCTCCGGAGCGAACTTCATGGCCACCCCTGCCCGGGAGGCTTCCAGCCTCCGACCCCCCGTCTCTGTCGTCGGGCTTTGGCCACTACTCCTCTCCTTCATTGCCTTTTGGAGTATGCCACACCGCGGCGCCTAACCCAACAACTTTCGGTACAGGAGGTAGAACCTCACCTGTCCCGTTAACATGAAGACCCGCCACGCCAACCGCGCCGCCAGACTCGTGAGAACCCTCCTCCTTTCGGAGGCATCTCTTGCGCAGATTATAACACATGCAAAACCGCTACAGCAAGCGAATCAGCCACGATACATCATGCCTCGCCACGTTGGCCATGAAGTTGTCGGATCCATTCGTACAGAATCATGGCCCCCGCCGCCGCCACGTTCAGGGATTCGACTCCCCCCGGCATTGGCACTGTCACCTTCCCGCAGCTGTGCTGGAGGACATACTCGCTGACGCCCGTGGTTTCATGTCCGAGCACCAGCGCCCACCCACCGCGAAACAGCTCCAGCGCCCAAGGTGGTCGACCTCCCCTCGCCGTTGCCGCCCAAATGCTCAAGCCACTGGACCGCGCCCACCGACAAAACACATCGCGCGGGATGCGCTGCGCCACCTTCAGCCAGAGTATGGAACCAGCGCTTGCCCTCAGGGCCTTGGTGTTGTACGCGTCAGCAGTCCCCCGCAAAGACACCACGGCGTCCAAGCCGGCGGCGTGAGCAACCCGACATAGGGTGCCAACGTTCCCTGGATCCGCGACACCGTCTAGCACCAATACCTTCCTGGCATCGCTCAGATCCGCCAGGCTACAGCACTCGCATCGCGCCAGGGCTGCGATACCCGGCGAGGTCTCAGTGGAGCACGCCCATTGCAGCAGATTGGGAGGAGCCACATAGACCGGAGCTTCGCCAGCGAGCTGTCGCATCAACTCTTGGCCTTCTTCTTTAGCCCAGTAAGCTTCGTCACCCACCGCCCAAAGCACTGGAATGCGCCGCCTCAAAGCCTCCCGCACCAGGTGTTGTCCCTCCAGCACTACCAGGTTGCGTCCCAATTTCTCCCGGTGCTGTCGTCGGCAGAGACGACGCAGGCACTGAATGTTGCGATTTCGCCGACTGGTCAACCGAAGAATCCGCAAAATCGGCTAGCCCTCCAGGACACTCTCCAAACGGCGCAGACTATCGTTGTGGCCGATGACCACCATGATATCCCCCGCACGCAAGACATCGGCGGCTCCGGGAGAGATGTTGATCTCCTCCTTTCTGCGGATGGCCATGACCGTCACCCCGAACTTACTCCTCAGGTCGAGCTCGCCCAGGCTTTTCCCCACGAAAGGTTTGCTCACCGTCAGCTCCAGAATGCTGTAGTCGGGTGATAGCTGCAAATAATCCAGCACGTTGGGTGCGACGAGATGGTGTGCAACCCGCACGCCCATGTCTCGCTCGGGGAACACAACGCGGTCGGCTCCCACCTTCTCCAGCAGCCTGCCGTGCAGCCTGTTCGAGGCTTTGGCGGTTACGTGACGCACCCCCATCTCCTTGAGCATCATGGTTATCAAAATACTGGCCTCCAAGTCGTGACCGATTCCCACCACCACCACGTCATAGTTGCGAAAGCCCAGGGCACGCAACGTTTCCTCGTCAGTAGCGTCCGCCTGAACCACCTTGCTCAGGGAGCGCATGAGAGCGTTGGTGCGTGACTCGTCCTTGTCGACTCCCAAAACGTTGTGGCCCATGTTGTACAAGGTAGTGGCGACACTGGAGCCGAACCGCCCCAGCCCGATCACCGCGAAATCCTTCACCAACAAACCCCACCCCCTTACCCGACTACAATCTTCTCCTCCGGAAGACGGGCAGTGCTGACGTACCGGGGACGCTGCGCCAAAGCAATGGCTAAAGTGAGAGGACCCAACCGGCCCGTGAACATGGTCACGGTGACCACCAGCTTGCCGAAGGTACTCAGCCGACCTGTCAGACCGGTGCTGAGCCCAACGGTCCCGAAAGCAGAAGTCGCTTCGAACAGGGCGTCCTGGATCGATACCCCCTCGCTGAGCAGGAGCAACACACTAGACCCCACGACCATCGCCAGGCCCATCATGGTGATGGCCAGGGCCTTCTCCACCACCTCGCGCGGCAGTCTTCTCTCGAAGATCTCTATCTCCGCCTTTCCAGCCACCGTTGACTTAACGGCAGCCACCAGGGCGGCCAGGGTGGTGGTCTTGATGCCACCCGCCGTGCCCCCAGGAGATCCCCCGATAAACATGAGGGCTATGGTGAAAAGCTGGGTGGCTGGCATCAGCATCCCCGTCGGTAGCGTATTGAACCCGGCGGTGCGCGGTGTGACGCTGTGAAACAGAGCGCTCAGGATTTTCCCGGGGAGGGACAGGCCCCCCATAGTATGGGGGTTGTTCCATTCCACTACCATGACGAATATCGTTCCCAAGACCAGCAGGACCGCGGAGGTCAGCAATACCAGTTTGCTGTGCAGCGACAGGCGTCGTAAGCTACGCCGGTTCTCGTATACATCCACGATGACGATGAAGCCGATTCCACCCACCAGTATGAGGAGCATCAGGACAATGTTCACGAAAGCATCCTCAACGTAACCGGTGAAGCTGGTCCCTAAGAGATCAAATCCGGCATTGCAAAAAGCGGAGACGGAATGGAACAGTCCGAACAACAGCGCAGTGGGCAGGGGGTAGTCGAAGCTGAACCTGGCGGTGAGGAGTACCGCGCCTATCCCTTCCAGCAGGGCGGTGACCGCTAGTATGGCTTTGGTCAGCCTCACTACTCCCGACAGGGTGGGGGCAGCTATCGCCTCCTGTATCCACAACCGCTCCCTGAAAGTGATGCGCCGGCCGATCAAGAGCGCAAAGAGGGTGGACATGGTCATGATGCCCAAGCCGCCAGCTTGAAGCAGCAACAGTATCACCAGCTGCCCGAACCTGCTCCAGTACTCCGCGGTGTTCACCACGATCAACCCGGTGACACAGACGGCAGACGTAGCGGTGAAAAGAGCATCCGGCAACGGCGTAGCTCTGCCTGAGGCTGCAGACACTGGCAGCATCAACACCAAAGTTCCCGCCGATATGAGAACGGCAAACCCCAGGACCAGTACCTGGGCCGGCATCATGCTGCGGATCCTGGAGTTAGCTTGAGGCTGACCGACTACCCCGGCCATCCACCCTGGCACTGGAGCATGCCCCCTCGGCACCTGCGTCAGACCGCTGCTAGGGCAGCTGGAGGCTTTCCTTGGCCTTGTCCACCAAGCACGCGAAGGCCTTGTCATCGCGGACAGCGAGGTCGGCCAGCATCTTGCGGTTGACTTCCACGCCGGCTTTCTTCAAACCGCCGATCAGCCGACTGTAAGAGAGACCGTGAGTGCGCGCGGCAGCGTTGATCCTGGCAATCCACAACCGTCGAAACTCCCGCTTGCGGGCCCGTCGGTCCCTATACGCATACCACAGCGCCTTCAACACCGCCTCGTTGGCAGCCCTAAACGTCTTTGATCGACGTCCCCAGTAGCCTTTGGCCAGCTTCAGGATCTTCTTGTGCCGTTTCCGCGCTGTCTTGCCCTTTTTGACTCGGGGCATACCAGACCACCTCCGCGCTGGTGCCCTTCAGCTAATCCATCCCGTACGGGATCAGCCTTGACACCTTTTTCTGCTCTGCCTTGCTGACGGGCTGCCAACTCCTCAGGGCGCGCTTTCGCTTGGAACGCTTCTTGGCGAGGTTGTGGGTTCCCATGGCACGTCGCTGCCGCAGCTTCCCCGTGCCGGTTCTCTTGAATCTCTTTGCTGCTCCCCGATGAGTCTTCATTTTCGGCATATCCCCACCTCCTAGTTCCCCTTGGGGGCCAGGATCATCACCATGTTGCGCCCTTCAACTTTCGGCTGCCGTTCTACGACTGCCACGTCGGACAGCCGTTCCGCCAGCCTAATGAGGAGCTTCTTGCCCAAATCAGCGTGGACTATTTCCCGGCCACGAAACATGATGGTGGCTTTAACTTTGTCGCCGTCGGTCAAGAATCGGTGTGCGTTGCGCACCTTCACCTCAAAGTCGTGATCTTCGATTCTTGGGCGCATTTTGAGCTCCTTGATGTTCACCGTCTTCTGTCGTTTGCGGGCCAACCTTTCCCTCTTCGATTGTTCGTATTTGAACTTGCCGTAGTCCATCAGGCGGCAGACCACGGGCCGTGCGTTGGGAGCCACCTCAACCAAATCGAGTCCCCGCTCCTGCGCTATCCGAAGTGCCTCGCTGATGGGGACAATTCCTAACTGTTCCCCGTTGGCATCCACCAACCGCACTTCCTTAGCCCGAACCGCCTCGTTGACCCGGAGCTGCTTGGCGATGCTCTTTCACCCCCTAGCAAACAAAAATAACGGGCTGCCACCCGCCCCACACCCGTTTTCGGTTGGTACAAGGTCCTGGGTCCCATCAAACCTTATGGACAACCCCGCGGGCGTCGTAAGGTGAGAAGCGAATGGCTTCCTCTTCATGAACTGTTTCGGACCGCAATCAGTATAGCACACGGGGCAACCGACCGTCAATTTGGCGCATAACCACGTCCGTATCAACATTCGG